>CAZWGA010000077.1:0-30747 GCA_964633285.1 uncultured Solibacteraceae bacterium
GGACATTTTGTTGGGGACGAGGCCTGCGTTTCCTGACGTACAGACCGGAGCAAGTAACTCCGGTTGTATCCGTTTCCTTTCGGGGATTTTATGGTATCGTAGCTTGCCTTGTTGCGCTCGTCATCCTTGCGAACCTGCTGCCCCAATGCGTAATTGGGCATGAGTCTTTCGATAATCGCGGCGGCGGTCAGCCCCGTCACCGCAAATCGCGATACCTTGTCAAAAAATTCACGGCGGTCGATTTCGCCGTGAATGTAACGTGAGTACAGTTCCACCGCTTCCACGGGAATTTTCGTTTTCTCTTGTTCCATGGGATTGCTCCTTTCCGGCAGGTACGATACTGCAAATGATGTTGTTCCGCTACAGACTGGTAAAGGAAACGCAACTCAAGCAGAATCCCTACTGTGAAAATCCCACTTCTTGCCGTAATGGCGTTCGCCCTCGTATGGCCACAATCCAGCGAGAGAGATGCTGCAACCGTGATCTTGAGAACCCCGCGCCGCGCGGTTCGGATCGATCACCTCTTCTTTGAAACGGCGCGTGGACGGACGCCACTGCCGCCGGAGTTGACGCGTGGGGTGCTGACAGTTGCAACCCGCCGCTGGACCGCCGAAGCGATGACCTCGGACGGTCACCGCGTGCGTCTCACCATCACACCGCAAGGGACGAGTTTTGATTTCTCCATAACCGCCACGCCCGCGGCCGACATCACGAAATGGGGCATCGCCATTGAAGCCCGGCCCGACGAGTACTTCACGGGCCTGATGGAACGCGTTGTCGATGGACCGCAACAAGCGTCATGGGCTCCGGGAATTTCCGAAGCCATGAACCTGCGCGGGAAAAAGATCGAGATGATCGTGAAGCCGACGCTGTCCATCTACGCTCCTTATTACCTGTCATCGAATGGTTATGCCGTCTTCGTGAAAGGCACATGGCCCGGCTTCTTTGATTTTGCGGCGTCACAGCCGGACCGCGCCGGCATTGAATTTGAAGGCCCGTCGTTTGATATAAAGGTGTATACGGGCGACCGGCCTGCGGATCTCGTGCGCGCGCACGCCATGGACGCGGGCCCGCCGGTCCTGCCGCCCAAATGGATGTACACGCCGTGGCGCTGGCGCGATGAACACACGCATCGGAAGACGTACTACGACGGCACGCCCGTCACCGGACCTTTCAACTCGGAAGTCATGGAAGATGTTTTGATGATGCGAGCTTTCGGAATTCCCAATGGCGTTTATTGGATCGACCGTCCCTGGGGACCCGGCCCCGCCGGCTACGACGACTTTGAGATCGATGAGAAACGCCTTCCCCATTTCGCCGAGATGGTGCAGTGGCTCAATTCGCTGAACACGAAAACATTCCTGTGGATCGGACCTTTTCTGCAGGGAAAGATGGCGGAGGAAGGCATCGCGAAACACTATGGGCTGCCTGGACAGAAGGGCCCGGCGAGCGGCGTGAATTATCCTCTCGTGGATTTCACCAACCCGGAAGCGCGCGCATTCTGGCAGGACGGCGTCGCAAAGCTGCTGAATATGGGAGTCGCCGGATTCAAGCTCGATCGCTCCGAAGAGAACATTCCGGAATCGGGCCCGTTCAAAGTTTTCGACGAGCGAAGTATTCGCGAAAATCGAAATGCATATCCTGCCATGTACGTTCAGGCGGCTTACGACATCGCGAAGAAACATCGCGGCGACGACTTCGTTGTGATGCCGCGCGCGGGTTATACCGGTTCGGCGCGCTACGCCGTGTTCTGGGGCGGCGACATCGGAGGCACACAGGAAGGATTGCGCGCGTCGATCATTGCCGTGCAGCGCGCTGCCGTGATGGGTTATCCAAACTGGGGCTCAGATACCTGCGGCTATAACCAGCAATTGATGGAACAGGAAGTGTGCGCGCGATGGCTCGCGTTCTCCGCTTTCACTCCGATCATGGAAGTCGGACCCACGCGAAACGTCGCTTTCTGGAACACGCCTCGAGATCCGGCTTACGATGACGTGCTCATTGCCGCATGGCGATTGTACGGGCGGCTCCACCAACGATTGCTCGACTACAGTTACACCCAGGCCCGAATCGCACACGACACGGGCCTCCCGATTGTCCGGCCGGTGTTTCTTGCCGATCCGGCGAACCGCGCGTCGTGGGAAAACTGGTGGACCTATCAATATGGTCCGGATTTGCTCGTCTCACCGATCTGGGAGAAGGGAAAACGTACTCAGAAGGTTTACCTCCCTTCCGGCTCCACATGGCGGGACGCATGGAATCCGGAAAAAACATATCGAGGCGGACAGACCATCGAAACGCGCGCCGAACTTCATCAGATCCCGTTGTTCGTTCGCGCCGGCGCGAATCTACCCATCGGCGATCTCAATCGTGAATGGCAGGAGTCCGTGGAAATCGCGCGCAGAAAACCGGACCTGAAGGCACTGGAAGCCACCATCAAACTGAATTAGGTCCAGCTCAGATCGTGACTGCCGAAAGGCAGATCCCGATATCGCTTTCCCGTAATCTGGAAAATCGCGTCGCCGATGGCGGATTGGATCGACGTGGCGCGATCGTGGCCCATGCCGAGGAGCCAGTGTCCGGTTTTGAAGAAACGGATGTTGATTTCGGGCGGCTCTTCGTCGATGCGCGCGATCTTGAACGCATTGAAATTGTTTTCAACGATGTGGCCGTCTTTGATCGTATTCGCCTGATGCATGGCGTCGTTGTAAAACCAGATGATCTGACCTTCGAGCTGTTTCTTCACCGATAGCGGATTGACCAGGCTGAATCCCGTCTCATGCGCGATGTCCACGCGTTCCAGCTTCACCTTTCCTTCACGGCTCAGCGACACTGTATGCACCATCGCGCTGATGGTCGCCATGCGATTGGTTTCCGCTCCTCTCTCCTCGAGTGCGATCGCTCGCGCCGTGCCGTTCGGCAGCGGCTTTCCCCAACCCGACATCTCGGCGGCGATGTCGAGCGCGCGGACCATATCGTCTTTATAAGGAAGGCTCGTTCGCGAAATGAGTTCACGCCGATAGCGATACGGATCCTTGCCGGCCGCATGCGCAAGTTCGTTCATGAAACTCTCGCGATAAAACTCGTGCGCCGCTTGTCCGATGCCGCGGCGCGTGCCGACCGGGACATGAAATTTCGTCGTGTGGTTGGAGAACCGATAGTTCGGCACATAGTATCGCGACGCCACATCGAACGACGATTCCGGACCGAAGCCGTCTTCCTGCATCGCCGTACGAACCTCCAGCGCGATCGGCCAGCCTTCGGCGTCAAGGCCGGCTTTGAGCCGTGCCATGCCCATCGCGCGATACGTGGTGCCGATGAAATCTTCTTCGCGCGTCCACAGCAAATGAATCGGCGTGCCGCGATGCGCGTTCGCGATCATGATCGCCTGCTCTGCCTGAGGCCCGTTTCCGTTGCGGCCGAAACCGCCGCCGAGATGACACAGGTTCACGTAGACGTTCTCTTCCGGAACGCCGGTGATCTTCGAAGCGCTGAACCGGACTTCCTGCGGGCTCTGATCACCCATCCAGACATCGACGCGATCGTTGGTGACAAGCACTGTCGCATTGCCGGGCTCCATCCGGGCACGCGGCAGATACGGCGTCGAATAGGTTGCTTCGACGACTTTCGCCGCACGCGCGAACCCATCGTCCACATTGCCTTGCTGGACGCGCACTCTGCCTGGCTTATTGAGCGATGCGATGAGCGCCTCGCGCATATTGGCAGTGTTGAACGCCGCGCGCTCCGGCGGAATATCCCACTCGATCGGCATGCGATCGATCGCGGTCTTCGCCTGATGCCAGTGATCGGCAACAACCGCGACACCGCCGCTGAAAATACGGCCGCGCGTGAGCGCCGGATCCGGAATCGGGAACTGGACGGCAGAACGCACGCCCGGCATTTGACGAATCGCCTCGAAGTTGTAGCTCTTCACGTTGCCGCCATAAACCGGACACGATTTCACGGCCGCCCATTTCATTCCCGGAATGCGAACATCGATTCCATACACGACCTTGCCGGCCACCTTGTCCGGCACATCGAGGTTTTTGCGCTCGGTCCCCATCAATGTCCATTGGCCGGGTGACTTGATCGTGATCTTTTCCGGATGCGGATGCGGTGTTCGGGCCGCTTGCTCCGCGACCTTTCCGTATGTCGTCGTGCGGCCGCTTCCGGCATGCGTGATGACGCTGTCTTTCGCAGTCAACTCGGCTACCGGCACTTTCCAGAGATTTGCAGCGGCGAGCAGCAATCGCTCGCGCGCTTCAGCTCCGGTAAGCTGGAGGTAATAGCGTCCATCCTTAACAGACGACGCCGCGTTCGTGCGCATGCGCCGGTACAGACTATCCGGAATTCCCGCGACGCCCGTGCGATCGCGATTTCCGAAGCCCGGCTCGCCGCCGCCCTTGGGATCCGTGGCGCCGTTTCCCATCACGTTCAACGTCCATTCGGGCGCACGCTCTCGCGCGTCGCGATTCGCGGAAGCATATTGCGGCCGGACTTTGTTCCAGTCGCACTGTAATTCTTCGGCGACCATCATTGCGTTGGAGGTCCACACGCCCTGGCCGAGTTCGGTTTGCGCGATGCGAATCGTTACAGTGTCGTCCGGCGATATCACAATCCATGCGTTGATTTCAGGCGCCGCCGTTTGCGCGTTGGCTTGCTGCGGGACCCAGAATCCAAGAACGAACGCGCCCTGCGTTGCAGCGGCCATTGCGAGGAACTCACGGCGATTGAGTTCAGACATTCCGCTCCCGCTCATTTCTGCCTCCCCGCTTTCGTCATCAGGTCTGCAGCCAGATGGATCGCCTGACGGATCCGATGATACGTGCCGCACCGGCACGCGTTTGTCACCGACGCGTTGATATCCGCGTCCGAAGGGTTTGGACGGCGCTGCAGCAGAGCAAGCGCGCTCATGATCATTCCCGACTGGCAATAGCCGCACTGCGGCGTGTCGAATTCCTTCCACGCGACCTGAACCGGATGACTGCCGTCGGGCGAGACTCCTTCGATCGTCGTGATTGTTTTTCCGGCGGCTGTTAGCGCAGGAACGCTGCAGGACCGCGTGGGCTGACCATCGACATGAACCGTGCATGCGCCGCACTGGCCGATGCCGCAACTGAACTTCGTGCCTGTCAGGCCGATGTGATCGCGTATCACCCAGAGCAACGGTGTTTGCGGATCCGCATCAACGGTGTGCCTCGTTCCATTCACGTTCAGATCGAACGCCATGGCATTGCCTCCTTTGAGATTCGGGAATTGTATTACAATCGCCCGCATGATCCGACTTCGCTGCGTCGCCATAATGCTGTGTGCTTCCGGGCTCTTCGCGCAAACCCGGAAAGACACGCCGATCACTCAAACCGTCGTACTCGAAAACCAGTTCGTGCGTGTGCTGGAAATGCGATATCCGCCCGGAGTCTTCGAATCCAGTCACAGCCACGCCGCTGGAGTTACAGTCGCGCTTTCCGATTACGAAAATGAGACGAAATCGATTCCGGACGGAAAAGTAACGCGCCGTCCGACGCACTTCGGCGAAATCCGATGGGCCGAAGCGGTGACGCACGAAGCTCGAAACACCGGGTCCACCGAACAACGCGTGATTCGCATCGAACTGAAGCCGAACCCGCCCGCTCCCGAAACCGGCAAGACTTTCGCTTCGATCGCGCCGCTCGATCCGGTTCAGTTGCTGAAGTCAACGGTCACGCCGGTGCTGGAAAATCAGTACGTGCGCGTTATCGAAAGCCGCTCGCCTCCCGGAAACGTCGAGCCGCGGCACCGCCACATCCGTGGAGTCACGGTCGCGCTGTCCGACAGCGAAGTTGAAACCACATCGTACCCGGGCGGAGCCGCGCGGCAGGCCAGCAAGCTGGGCGATGTGCGCTGGCTCGACTGGCGCGAGCACGAAGGACGCAACATCGGCAAGACGGAAGCCCGCATCGTCATCGTCGAACTGAAGTAGTGCCTGGGGAATTACAGTTGGCTGAATTAACGCTTTCGGGCCACGACCAGATCGCGGACAGCCTGAAGATGCACGACCTGGGTTACTTCAAAGCCGGAATCCCCGAGCAGTGATCGATACTCCCCTTCACTACGCTCTCTGGCATCGGGCTCGTTCGCGACAAGCATGAGCAAGTCTTTCATATGCGCTATAGCCGAGCCGGAAAAATCGTTGGCGAGCACTGATTCGCTGACAAGAAGCGTGCCGCCGGAAGGCAGCGCTGCGGCACAATGGCGCAGGATCTGTGCGCAGGTCTCATCGCACCAATCGTGAAGAATGTGTCCCAGGAGGATGACGTCGGCGCCCGCGGGATAAGGGCCATTGATCAAGTCGGCGGCCACTGCCGTGAATCGACCGCTCAGGCCTTTCGCTTCGATCTGTTCACGGGCCACCACGCACACCGGCTCCATGTCCATGATCATGCCGCGCAGGTGAGGGAATTTCAGGCCGATCGAGATCGCCTGCCCGCCTGGCCCGCCCGCGACATCCATAATGCAGGTGTGTGGCTTGAAGTCGAAGTGTTCTGCGATGAGTTGCCCCTGAGGAACGCTTAACGCGTTCATGAGTTCGGCGAATTTGCTAAGCCGCACAGGATCCGCGTACAAGGCGCCGAAAGCGTCGCCTGCCGTCATTCCGAGGGCGCGTTCCCACTGTGGACGGTAATCCCGCAATGCGTCGGGGAGATACTCGGACATGCGGTCGAACGGAGCGATGTTCGATACGGCGCCGATGTTGACGGGCGATCGCGACGAACACAGATCTCCGAGAGCCGTGTTCCGAAACCCTTCACTGGTTCCCTCGACCAGGCCGAGGTGAACAAGAGCCATCATCAGCCGCCGGCAACCCGCCGGATGTATCTTGAGACGCGCCGCGAGGTCTCCGGCGCTGAGAGATCCTTCGCTCAAAACCTCAAAGACTCCGAGATTGTAGGCTGTTTGAAATGCCTGTGAGAAAACCCCCGCGAACGCAATTTCAGCAAGGCGAACCAATCCTTGCATTAACTCCGCGGGTTCCGCCGCTGTTTTTGCTTTCATGGAATACCTGCCTCGCTTGTTATTGTTGTCCGCGTTGACCTCGGCCGCCTCCGCGGCCGCCGGGAACCGGCAGCGCATAGGCCACCAACTGAGCCGTCGTTCCGGTTTGCGCGTTAGCGGCAACCGCAATTAAAACGAACTGCCGTCCCTGATGCACGTAGGTCATCGGAACTCCGGTTTGCGTTCCCGGCATCGGGATCTGAGCGATATCCTCACCGGTCTTTTTGTCGTACGCGTGAAGCAGCGGACTCGTACCATCGCCGGCAAAGAGCAGGGTCCTGGTCACAAGAAGTCCGACTTGTCGCGCAGTGCCTGTCTTCGGAACGTTCAAACCCTGAAGCGCAGGATGATTCTTGACGTTCTGAGGTGTCTCTCCGTTCGCGATCTGCCACGCGATCGTGCCCTTGTTCATGTCGTATGCGGTGATTCGTCCGTACGGTGGTTTGATGATGCTCAAACCCTGAAGCGTCGGAAACTGGGCGCCACCGCCCGTGACGTAATCAAAAGGAGGAAGCTGCGGATTGGCCGGCGGCGCATTCGGCGCCGGCGTGTTCGGACGCAGCGCGATCACAAAAGGCGACGTCGCGGAACTCACATATACAAAGCCGGTCTCCGGATCGGCTCTTCCGCCCCACCAATTCGTGCCGCCGAAAAACATGAGCGTTCCCCGAGTGCCGTCAGGCGCATTCGCCAGTGATCCCGGCATGAAAATATCGCCGTAACGGATGTTGGATGCTTTCAGCGCGGCAACAGCTTCCTGATGCAACGCCGGGGTGAAATCGATCAGGTCGCTCTCCTTCAGACTCTGCTGCCCAAAGGCCGGAGGCTTTGAAGGAATCGGTTGCGTGGGTGAAGTCCATTCTCCGGGAACATCGGTCTGCTTCACCGGCGTTTCCGGAATGGGCCACACCGGTTGTCCGTTGGTCCGATCGAATGTGTAAACAAACGCCTGCTTTCCGGTTTGTACCACGGCTTTGATCGGACGCCCGTCAACGTTGATGTCGAGAAGAATCGGCGCAGCCGGCATGTCGTAATCCCAGATGTCGTGATGAACGAGTTGCTGATGCCAGATTCTTTTGCCGGTCTTGATGTCGATGCATACCAGCGAATTCGAAAACAGATTCGGGCCGGGCCGGTGGGCGCCATAAAAATCGTTGGTGGCATCTTCGATGTTGAGATACGCATAGCCCAATGCGTCGTCGGTGGAAAACGGTCCCCAGACGCCGGTATTGCCCGAGTAATCCGCCGAGCCTTTCAGCCACGTGTCGTATCCAAACTCACCCTTTCGCGGGATCGTATGAAAGACCCATAGTTTCTTTCCGGTGCGTACGTCGAAACCCATCACGTCGCCCTTCACGTTCCGGTAGGAAGGCGAGTTCGGCGTCAACGCAGGTCCGACCATGATGACGCCGTTGGAAATCACGGGCGGCGAACTGTTGCCGATCCTGCCGATGATGTCGCCGGGAAAATCAAGATCCAGCGCCTCAAACAGATCGACCGTTCCGTTTTGTCCGAAAGTCGGAACGGGTTGGCCGGTCTTGAGGTTCAGCGCGACCAGCCGGAATCCCGGAGTGATCGTGACGATGCGTTCCTCACCGCCGTCCTTCCAATACGCCACTCCGCGCGCATACGTGCGGGCCGCGCGCGTCTCGCGATCATCCTCAGGCGGTCTCCATGTCCAAAGCGTTTCGCCTGTGCCGGCGTCTGCCGCAACAATCGTGCGGCGTGGACTCAACGGGAAATAAAGGATGCCGTTCACCATGATCGGAGTGACTTCCGTGCCGGTGTTCCCGAAGTTATCGAATTTCCAGCTCCAGGCCATCTGAAGATTCCGGACGTTGTCGCGATTGATCAGATCGACCGCCGAATAACCGGTGCTGCGATTCTCCGCGGAATAAGTGAGCCACTGCACTTCCTGGCCGGCGATTTGTGCGGCCAGCGGCAGAACGATGACGACAACGAGGATCAGCAAACCCAGGCACAGATATTGAAGTGATCGTGACATGGATCTCTCCTTCAAACGCTACTTTGGCTTTTTGACTTCGTAATTCCAGCCGGACGGTGTGTTCGCCGGCATGATGCGAATGAATGCCTCGACCGCGTGGAGTTGGCCGCCGTAGACCTTGAACGCTTCAAAGCATGTGAGAGCGTTCCCTGCTCCGTAGCTGTTCGTGTCGCCGAAATCGAGACGGAGGAGGACGATTCCCAATTCCTCATCAACCGCGGCCACTCGATAGCTCACGTCAGGATGCGCGATCACGCGCTGCGTTCGAATGTTTTCGCTGCCGGCGCGAGCGCCGGGGCCCGCCATCACGTTCCCGTTCTCCAGTCGATATGCCTCGGGAGCGAACGGCGCCTGCACTGCATCGAAGTTGCCGCCGACCTTCAATCCTGCCGGATAGAATTCAGCGATCCGAATCAGATCGGCGCGCGACATCTTCTGCGATGCATCGGGCACAACGTTCATCGCGGCCCGAGGCATTTGAAGCGCGTCGACGTTGAAAATCGCGCCTTCGGTCCGGTTGCGCGTCACCATGGTTTCGATCTCGGTGATTTTCCTGCTTGCGATTTTCAGCCGCAGGGCCAGCATTACGGGATTGCCGTTTTCTTCAACGATCACGTGCGACGCAGCCATTCCTTCACGAACGTCCAGAAAGTCCTGCCGGTACGAGCGCAGTGCGGACGCGCCCTTCCAGAGTCCTTCACCTAACGGCAGCGTCTTCGTGTCTTCGGTAAAACGCGCATTGGCTCCGAGCGGGAGAGTCTTTGGATTGTGCGCAACCATCGCGTTCAGGTACTGCGTGATGAAGCCTCGAAGGCAATCCCGATTGCAGTTGGTTGAAGTGGTCGATTGCGGCGCGGCAGTAATACACACCGAAGACAATAGAAAGGCAAGCGCCGGGATGATGATGCGTTTCACAAGTCCTCCGATAACGGCGGATTATACACGGGTGAGGGAATATGACATCGCAGATGGGACATCCCAACATTTGATATATGGGGAACGGGGAACCTCAAATCTCAAATGTTGGGATGTCCCATCTGCGATGTCATATGCAATCGGTCGGGACTATTGTTGCGGCCCGCGGCCGCCGCGTGGAGCGGTCGGACCTCCGCCGCCCGGAGGAGCGCCCTGAATCCCCGTCGTTGGAGGTGCGCCCCGCGCGCCGCCGGTGTTGAGGCGTGGCTCGGGAACAGGGTTGAAGTAAAACGTTCGATAGCGAATGGAATTTCCGTTCGCATCCAGGAATTCCGGCGACTGCTGAAAGATCAGCGGCGGAGGCATTCCTTTGGCGACCGTTGCGTCGAAGATGTACAACCGGTTTTCATGCAGATAAATGCCGAGGTAACTCCGCGATTGATCCGGATTGGTGAGCTGGAGCTGATGTCCGGTCACAAGATTGATGTAATGGAAGGCATCGAACGTCACTTTCACGCCGGGCTTCTGCCGGTATTGAGTGGCGGCGTACTGAATCGATCCGAGAATATCGATTTGCCAATAGACCGCAAGTTGAAAAGCCTGGCTGTGCTGATTTGCCCGGTAGATCGCTTCGGAATCAGAGTAGTCGACGACAGTTACCGTGTAGTGATTCGCTCCCTGCTGCCAGCGGTAAATGGTTTCAGGGAACATGGAATCGTATTCCGACTTCCACTTCGTCTTCTCTATCATGGGTTCGCCCGGCGCGCTGACCGCAAAGTGATCCGTAAGATTCTGATACCGGTCCCATTCCTGCGCGAAGAGTGGCGCTGCAAAGAGCAGTACGCACGCGGCGGCAACAATTTTCCTGGCATTCATGAACAGCTCCTTCCCTCAGCGCCGACGATCATATATCGCCTCGCCTTCGGTCTGCCCCAAAACTAAACGCGTCACGTTGCCGTTGGCATCCAGGATGAAGTCCGCGATGGCGCCCGTCGACTCAAACCGGGTCTCCGTTTGCGGAATGAGAGGAAGAGCATTCAAGTAGAGACGGTCATTCACCAGAGTGACGTTCTGGTTCATACCCATGAAGCTCGCGACATTGCGCGACCCATCGCGAAACGCATACTTTCCGGTGTACTTTTCAAGAATGCGGGAATTGACCTGGAGACCTTTACCTGCAGCGCCCACCAGATGAACTCTGTCCCGGTTGTTTTCGTTGCAGACACCCTCGAGCATATCCGTATCGGCTTTGTAGGTCACGGAGAGCGAAATGGTCAGGGGCTTTGTCAATGTTTCCGGATCGTCGTAAGTGATCTGATACTGCATATGTCCGAAATCGGCGCGGCGGAATCTTTCAGTCACGCGCAACTTTTCGGAATGAGGATGGCCTACCCTGTCGAGCCAGGTCCTGTCATTGAATCCAGCGGATTCAACGACCAGCGTGTCGCCTTCCCAGCGGCCGACCGAATAACCTAACCAGGCGGGGTTGGGATCTTCAGGCAATTTCCGCCCATCCATGTAGATCTGGCGGTAGCGTCCCGTGCCGCTTTCGTAAAGCAGCGCCACGAGAGCTGGTGATTGGATGATCCGGTACATCGCGTTCACCATTTCCAGGGGACCCGCGGGCAAGCAGTTGGTGACGGGATCGTCCCGATGGAAATTCTGGACTCGCTCCAGGAAGACTGCTTCGGCTGCCGGCCGAAAAATGGCTTCGTCCTTGAGATCCAGGATCACACTCAAACGGTACGGATTTCCTTCAGCCTGCCACACGCCCGACAGATCCGGCTTGCCATCGGGAGTTTTGGGCGCGGGCGCCGTCAGGTTGGGTTTGCCGTCGGGTGTGCGCGGAATCCCGGGCGTCCGCCAATCGAGCCATTGAGCGTTGAGCGAAACCGGGAGCAAGAACATCGACAGGGCAACAGCAATTCTGTTCATGATGCCTCCTACCCTAAGCAGACGCCGGCCGGTGCGCGCGAAGGAAGGAATGGATCTGGCGCACGGCCAGTGGAATTCTCTCCTTTGGTTCCTTCCAGGGAAACATGCTCACTTCGGCCTTCGGCGCGAGCATCGCGGCTTCCATCGCGACTGCGTACGGATGAGCCGGAATATCGTCCGGCAGAATCAGGACGGGAGTTTGACAATGTCGAACGAAATCGCGTGACACGGTAAAAACGAAATCCGGGTTGGTGCGATACATCTTCGTTAGAAACTTCTCGACCGTTGCCATAGTAATTTCAGGCCGGCGCTTCACCAGATCCGGACCCCAGCCCGTCATATTGTTGTCGTAGAAAAGCGTGGGCATCTCCGGACGAAATCCGCTCGGCTGCGCAAGCACCGCCGCGACGATGCGATCCGGAGCGCGCTTCAGGAGATTCCATATGAAAGGCCCGCCGATGCAGAAGCCCATCACCATGAACTTATTGATGCGCAGGTGATCCATGAGGCCGATGTGATCATCGGTATAGGAATCCCACGGCCTGTCGATTTCAAGCGGGCCGGAAGACTGGCCGCCATTGGCGTTGCGGAGATCCGATGTGATGCAGCGGTATTCGCTCTTGAACTCGTCGATCGGATTAAAGGGATTGGCCAGCGCGGCGATCGTCGAATTCAATCCGCCGCCGGGAATGAGCAACAGCGGGAAACCGGAACCGGCTTCTTCATAGTGGATACGAACCGGACCCTTTTCATAGAAGGACATTGGTTTTCCTCCTTGACGATTCTGCTCACCAAACACCTTGGGCGCTGCCGCCATCGCCGTCACCGCTGCGCCCGTTTTCAGCATTTTGCGCCGGATGGGATCCATAACAGAGTTCTCCTTATCTTGTCTCTCTCCCGGAACTACTTCTGCGCTGCATCGAGAGTGTACACGTACAACCGCGGACGCATCACCGGTGGACCCGCCGGCACTGGAGGCGGTCCTTGCCCGCGCTGGGCCGCGGCCGCCGTTGGTTCACCCGGAGGAGGCGGCGCAAAACCCCGCGGCGGCGCGAACGGTGGAGCAACCGCGCCGCGTTCGGGTGGAGCGCCGATACCTCCCATGAAAGCGATGTACTGTTTGCCGTCGAGAAGATACGTCATCGGCGGTCCCATTCCTCCGATTTGTCCGCTTGCAATGTCGAGAAGTTTGTCGCCTTTATCGGCACTATACGCCATCAGCCTGCCTGCAGGCGTGACCTGAAATACAAGATTTCCCGCCGTCGAAAGCGCGCCACCTCCGCTGTTTCCGCCGCCCGGAGCAAACCAGCGTTCTTTCTGTGTCGCCGGATCCCACGCGGACAGGATGCCGCGCTGACCCTGACGCACAGGCCCGTATGCCGGAGGCGTGGACATCGGCGGCGCCGGTCCTCGTTCTCCGGGACCACGCAGGCCAAGACTCTGGAATCCGGGAACCATCTGGAAATCCGGTGCGGCCGTGAAACTGAATGTACTGGTGGCCGCGATGGGAACATAAACCAAACCCGTTTGGGGATTGAAAGCCATCTGCGATGTGTTGTGCGCTTGCAACGGCGAGACCGTCACACCCTTCTCGGAAGAATAGTAGGCATCGGGATTGATTTTCGGCCGGCCCGTCTTTGGATCCATTCCCGTCGCCCAGCTTACGGGAGCAACGGGCTCTGCGGAAATGAACTCACCCGAGATCCGGTCCAGCACGTAGAAATATCCGTTCTTATTTACCTGCATGACGACCTTCCGCGCGCGTCCGTTGATTTGGATATCCGCAAGCATCAGGTGCTGGATCGCGTCGTAGTCCCACTCGTCCCCGGGGGTGCATTGGTAATGCCACTTCAACTGGCCCTTGTCGATGTCGATTGCGAGGATCGAGTCGATATACAGATTGTCGAGCCGTGGAGTTCCTTTTCCCTGTCGAAGTTCCTGCGGCCACGGGAGACCGTTGCCGGTGCCGACGTAAACAAGATCCGCATCCGGATCGTAGGCCATACCATCCCACAACGATCCGCCTCCGCCGTACTGCCACCATTTGCCGGCCCATGTTTTCGCCGCAGCTTCCATGGCTTTGTTCTCGAACGGCTTCGATGGATCGCCCGGCACCGTATAAAAGCGCCACAGTTCTTTGCCGTTGTTGACGTCAAACGCCGCAACGTATCCGCGAAACGGCGCGAATTCCGCCCCTGCTGTTCCGATGAGGATCTTGCCTTTGTAGACGCGCGGCGCCATCGTGAGGCTGTAGTTGTCGGAGTTCTCTTTCGGAACAGTGACCACAGACCAGAGAACTTTTCCAGTTGCTGCATCGAGCGCGACAAGCCGGCCATCGACAACGGGAACGATCACCTTACCTTCATATAACGCAATGCCGCGGCTGATCACGCCACAGCAAAGACGAACGCCGCCGTGAACGACCTGCGGGTCATAACGCCACATTTCTTTTCCCGTGCGCGCGTCGACAGCAAACGCGATGCTCCAGTTCGTGATTCCATAAAGAACGCCGTTTGCGAAGAGCGGCGTTGCTTCCTGGTTTCCACCGCCTTGTCCAATCTCGACGGACCAGGCGAGACCCAACCGGCCGACATTCGCCGCATCGATTTGCTTTAACGTGCTGTAGCGTTGTTCGGAATAACTATGACCGTAAGTCAGCCACTCCGTCCCTTTGCCGGCGTTCTTCAACGTACCGTTGTCCACGCGGCGCGTCTGCAACCCCATCACAATTCCTGTAAGAAAAATGAATACGGCGGTCGTCATCAGCAACCACTTCGATCGGGATAAATGCATGTTCGTTCGTCTCCTGACTCTGGATGTTTGGGCACCAGATTACCGTACTTCGTAGAAATCCAGGAACACGGCCTCCGGCGCACGCGCGCCTGAGCAGACGGCGACGATCTTGTTCAACCAGGAATAGCGGGGATCTCCCGTTTCGAATCTGGGCGTGCTGCGAAAATAGTATTTCGAAGGATCGTCACCGATCACGCCGTGACGGATGCCCACGTTGTGAACGAGGATCAATGCGTCATCGTTGGTGCGAATCACATAGCGGGCATCGAGATAGCTCGTTCCGTCGGGAGCAACGATTTGAAAGTCGGAGGCCCCTGGCTGGATTTTGCCGTTGATGCGGCCTTCAAACGTGCCGCTCAGGATTCGAACGACGCGGCGCTCTCCCATCGCAACACGGCCGATAACTTCGGGCATCGTTACGCTGACACTGGCCCGGCTGATCCATTCGAGATGTGGTTCCGCTGGTTGCATGAATTTTCCTCTACCGGGAGTAAGATTGCCCCATGAGATTACTCGCTTTCGTGTTCTTCGTGTTCAACGTTGCCGGTACAGTCGCATCAGCGCAGCAACAGACGGCGGCTACCGTTCGCCCGCCTCTCTTGTTCAGAGAAGACTGGAGACTGCCCAAACACGATGGCGCCGCCACCGACGAGAATACTCGCTTCAAACCGGAAGTCGTCACCAACGAAAGGCTTGAGGCAAAGCTGTACGGCTCGGGATCCGCGCCGGTGCGCGCGGCCGAGCACGAAGGCCGTATTGATTTGTGGACCGGACTCGCGACGTCCCCCGTCGCATTAACGCTCCGTGACAAGCGCAATTATCTCGATCTCACCGGCCTCGCGCGGCTTCGCTGGATTGTGCGGACCAACGCGATTCACACGCTCTATCCGGTGGTGAAACTCGCGGACGGTACGCTTGCGGTCGGCAACCGGGGCATCTCAACGAACGACGAGTTCGTTCAGGTCGAAATTGTGTTCTCCGGAATGAAGTGGTACACGCTGGATCCGCAGAAAATTGTGGTGATGCTCGAAGTCAAGAATCCCGACCTGAGCAAGGTCGACGAGGTCGGGCTCGCCTCGCTCGCGCCGGGGGGCGGACACGGTGTTGCGGGATCCGCCAATTTCTCGACGGTGGAATTGTTCGCGAAAGCCGTCCCACGATAGATGGCATTAACAACAGGCACACGCATCGGTCCTTATGAAGTAACCTCGCCGCTTGGTGAAGGCGGCATGGGTGTCGTCGTTCGCGCGCGCGACGCAAAACTTCAACGCGATGTCGCCTTGAAACTTTTACCCGATCATTTCGCCGATGATCCGGATCGTCTCTCACGGTTTCTTCGTGAAGCGCAAATCCTTGCTTCGTTGAACCATCCCAACATCGCGCAGATTTACGGGCTCGAGGAATCCGGCAACACGCGCTGCATTGTGATGGAGCTTGTCGAGGGACAAACGCTTGCGGAACGTATCATGCGAGGACGGATGCCAGTCGATGAAGCGCATCAGATTGCCGGGCGGATTGCGGAAGCGCTGGACGCCGCGCACGAAAAAGGAATCGTGCATCGAGACCTCAAGCCGGCAAATGTCAAGATCACGCCGGACGGCAGCGTCAAAGTCCTCGATTTCGGATTGGCGAAGACCTTCTCCGATACCGCAATTGATTTGTCGAATTCGCCAACGGTGGCCGGTCATTCCGAGGAACATGCGATCGTCGGCACTGCCTCGTACATGAGTCCCGAACAGGCACGCGGCAAGGCTGTAGACAAACGCACCGATATCTGGGCGTTTGGTGTCGTGCTGTATGAAATGTTGACGGGCACGCGTCCGTTCCGCGGCGATACTGCGTCCGATATTCTTGCATCTGTCTTAAAGGAAGAGCCGGAGTGGGACTCCGTGCCGTCCGGTGTGCAGCAGTTCCTGAAAGCCTGTCTGCAAAAAGACCAGCGGCTGCGCCTCCGGGATATCGGCGATGTGCGACTGCTGTTGGAGCGAGTGCCCAATGCGGGGCGGCCGCGCCGAAGTTTGATGCCCTTCGCCATCGTTGTTGCGATTCTTGCGGCGGGCGTCCTCGGATTGTTGTGGCGAAGCCGCCCCATTCAACAGACCGATCAACCCTTGATCCGCCTCAGCGCCGATCTCGGACCGCAAGCTGTTGCAGACGACATGCTCACGATTGCGCTTTCACCGGACGGAAGCCGGATCGCTTTTCTATCGCGTGGAACCGATGGCCGGCGCAGCCTTGCCACGCGACGTCTCGATGAGAGCAAAATAACCGCACTGCCGGGAACCGAAGCAGCATCGAGTCCGTTCTTTTCTCCCGACGGCCAGTGGATTGGGTTCTTCGCAAACCGCGAGCTCAAAAAGATTCTCGTTCAGGGCGGCGCGCCCGTACTTCTTGCCGCCGGATCCACGGCGCGCGGCGGAGCCTGGGACTGGGACGGCAATTCGATCATTGCGGAACTGAGTAACCGAAGTCCGTTAGTCCGAATCCCTGCGGCCGGCGGATCGCCCGAGCCATTGACGCATCTCGACCCCGGAGAGATTTCGCATCGTTGGCCTCAAGTCTTGCCGGGCGGCCGTACCGTTCTCTTCACCGGCCGCTCGCCGACATTGAACACCTATGAAAATGCAGCCATCGATGTCGTGACGTTGAAGACCGGCGAGCGTAAGACACTTCTGCGTGGCGGGTATTTTGGCCGTTACCTCCCGACACGCGGGGTGCGCGGGCACCTGGTTTTCATTCACGAAGGAACGCTATTCGCCGTGCCGATGGATCCGGAGCGATTGGCGCTTGAAGGCACACCCGTGCCGATTGTTGACGACATCGGAAGCGATCCGAATTCGGGCGCCGGTCAGTTTGACTTTTCTTCAACAGGAACGCTCGCTTATTTATCGGGAAGCGGACGTCGTTCGTGGGCGATGTCATTGCTGGATTCCACGGGTAAAACCGAGCCGCTCTTTTCCAATCCCGGCATGTATTACAGTCCACGATTTTCTCCTGATGGCCGCAAGCTTGCCTATGCGATCGAGGCAGGCAATGGCTCTGACATCTTCGTGTACGATTTTTCGCGCCAGTCGACGGCCCGTCTCACCTTTACGCAGCAAGGGAATATCGAACCGCTTTGGACTCCGGATGGAAACTACATCGCTTATCGTTCCATCGAGCCTGCCGCGATGTGGTGGATGCGTGCAGATGGTGGAGGAGAACCGCAGCTTCTGCTTAAAGGCGTTGGCGCGGCTCCACTGTCATTCACACCGGATGGAAAATATCTGGCAATCAGCGGTCCCGGCCGGGTTGCCGACGTGGACATCTCTATCGTGCAGCTTGATCTCAGTGATCCCGATCATCCGAAACCCGGCGTCCCACAGCCATTGTTGGCAAGCGCTGCGGCGGAGCGCTACGCCGCGTTTTCGCCCGATGGCAAATGGTTGGCCTATGCATCCGACGAGTCTTCCAGGACGGAAGTCTATGTCCGCCGCGTCTCTGAGCCGGGCGGCAAATGGCAGATATCCACTGGAGGCGGAAACATGCCGGTTTGGTCGCGGCAAAGCTATGACCTCTTCTTTGTAGGTTCGGGAAACAAGATCATGGTGGCCGGTTACGAGATCAGCGGGAATTCTCTCTCATCGAGCAAACCGCGATTGTGGTCGCCAACGCAGATTCTCGACCCCGGGTATTTCCTTTTCGATCTCGCGCCCGATGGGAAAAGATTTGCCGTCTTGACCAATCCTGAGCCGGTAATCGAAAGCCCTCCAAACCTTCACGTCACATTCCTGCTCCATTTTTTCGACGAGCTTCGGCGGCGCGCCCGCTGAGACGCATTCAAGGAATTCAAGGAGAGGGGACTTGCAGAGCCGGATACGCGGAATCACAGAGTGCGTGTCGTAAGGGGACCGCAGCCCTGAAGATCACGTTCACTACAGTCGATCTCCAAGTATGTCCCATCAGTTCGTGACGGCAGCGACAACTCGCTTGAGACCCTCGCTCGACTGAGCGCTCCAACGCCAGACGACCAGGAGGTCGTGAGTGGGATCGACGTAGACATAATTGCCGCCGTTGCCCAGAGCCCAATATGCATCCTTCGGCGATCCGGGCCACTGGCCACCTTTAGTGTTCAGCCACCACAGGAAACCGTAATCGGGACCGTGGGCGCTCGCCGTCGTCGCCATCTTCACGTAGGCGGGCGGCACAATCTGCCGATCGCCCCACTTGCCGCCGCGCAACCAGAGCAGGCCGAAACGCGCCATATCGTAGCTGCTGATCCAGACGCCGCCGCCCCAGCGCGTTCCGCCGCTGACCGAAGCCATGCGCTTTCCATCGATATCAACATAAGCATTGGCATACGGCACCCATTTCCACGTCGTCGATGCGCCGATCGGATTCATCACTTCGTCACGGAAAACATCAGGTATGGGTTTCTTGTAGACTTTCAGGAGCGAGAGCGCAAACCGGTTGATGCGAACATCGTTGTATTCGTAGTGAGCGCCAGGCTCCTCGATCGCTCGGGGCTTCATTTCACCGCGGCCGAAGGCTTCCTTGCCAAGGAAGTTCGCGTTCTTTCCCCACATCTCGCCTTCCCATTCCGACTCCTGCTGTAGATGATTCCGCCAGGTGATCAGCCGATTGTGTGGTGAATCGTAGCCTCCATCTTTGATCAGATTGAAGACGGGATCGTCGACGCTCGGGATGAGTCCGCGATCCAATGCAATGCCGGCCACGGTGGACAACATGCTCTTCGCAACGCTGTAGGTTGGATCAGGTCGAAGCGTGTCGCCGAACTCCGCCACGACATATCCATGCCGTATGATGATGCCGTTTGTCGCGCCTCGCTCCGTCGGAATCGATCCAAGAAGTTTTCCAAAAACAATTTCCTGATCCGAAAAATCCCGAGCCGGCGAAGCGGTTTCATGGGCTTTCATGAACTCGATGGCTTCGTTCAACTTCGCCGCGTCCATTCCAACTTCCGACGGCTTTCGATGCTCCCAGTTCTCGCGAGCCGGGAAGTATGCCTTGCTCCCGGTCTGTGAGGCGGCAAGCTGGATGGCGAGCAAAGTAATCGCGATCACAAGAGCGAAGCGAATGCGTGTCATTGGTTTCTCCCTGGTGCAGACTTGCGGGTATTATTCCAGAAATCGACACCTCAGTGTTATTATCCGGTTTCAACATTCGTCTTGCCCTGTCCGCTCGAGACGCACTTCATCAGGAAAAACATTATGACTAGAAAAACATTGTTGATTGCGATTCTCCTGTTCGTTCCGGCCATGCTCGGAGCGCAGAACAAAATCACGACACCCAAAGAGCAGTTCGGGTTCAACATCGGTGACGATTACGTTCTCGTGAATTACACGCAGTACGAGGCATACCTGAAGAAGCTCGACCAGGAATCGGACCGGCTGACGGTCATCCCGATCGGCAAATCTTCGGAAGGCCGCACGATGTATGCCGGCATCATTACGTCTCCGGAAAACGGCAAGAAAATCGACCGGTTGAAAGACATCGCGCGACGGCTTTCACGCGCCGAAGGACTCACCGACGATCAGGCGCGAGCGCTGGCCGCCGAAGGAAAGTCGATTGTCTGGATCGATGGCGGACTTCATGCCACGGAAGTACTCGGCGCCCAGCAATTGATCGAATTGCAATATCAAATGGTGAGCCGCAACGATCCCGAGACGATGCGATTCCTCAACGACGATATCGTGATCACATGTCTCGTCAATCCGGACGGCATGGAGCTCGTCTCCAACTGGTACATGCGCGAATCCGATCCGAAGAAACGATCCACGGCGAATGTTCCCGTCCTTTATAACAAGTACGCGGGCCACGACGACAATCGCGACTTCTACATGGTGAATTTGTCGGAGTCGGATGCGATCAACCGGATTCTGTATCGCGAATACTATCCGGTGATCATGTACAACCATCATCAGACGGGACCGGCCGGCACCGTTATGTTTTCGCCGCCCTTCCGTGATCCGTTCAACTTCAACTTCGATCCTTTGATTCTTTCAGAGCTGGACGAAGTTTCGAGCGCCATGCACAGCCGCTTCATCGCGGAAAACAAGCCGGGCGTGACGATGCGCTCCAACGCCAATTACTCGACCTGGTACAACGGCGGCCTTCGCACTACGACGTACTTCCACAACATGGTTGGAATTCTCACGGAGTCGATCGGCAATCCGACGCCGCAGGAAATCCCGCTGATCTTCCGGCAGCAGCTTCCCCGCCAGGATTTGATGTATCCGATCGCGCCGCAGCTCTGGCATTTCCGGCAGTCGATTGATTATTCGATCACAGCCAACCGGGCCGTTCTCGACTACGCGTCGCGGCACAAAGATCAAATCCTCTACAACCAATACCTGATGGGAAAGAATTCCATCGAGCGCGGCAGCCGCGACTCCTGGACGATCAGTCCTCACCGGTTGAACGCGGTCGAGACCATTGCCGATGCCGAACGTCAACCGCAGGGCCAGCGCGGAGGCGGACAGCGCGGTGGGGGTAATGGCGGTGGCGGCGGTGGGGGTGGCGGTGGCCGCGGCGGAAATCTCACAGGCGATGCCGCGAAGAAATACTGGGACATGCTGCACGATCCCAAAATGCGCGATCCGCGCGGGTACATCATTCCATCGGATCAACCTGATTTCCTGACCGCGATCAAATTTCTCAACACGCTCATCAAGAATGGAATCGAAATCCAGCGCGCGGACTCCGAATTTGCGCTGAATGGAAAAACGTATCCGGCGGGATCTTATGTCGTGAAGGCAAGCCAGGCGTACCGCCCGCACGTGCTCGATATGTTCGAACCGCAGGACCATCCGGACGATTTCGCATATCCGGGCGCGCCTCCAACGCGTCCATACGACAACACCGGCTGGACGCTCGCTTACATGATGGGTGTGAAGTTCGATCGTATTCTTGACGGCTTCGATTGTCCGTGCCGGAAGCTCCCGGTCGAAGAAATCAAACCGGCGGCCGGCAAAATCACACAGGCCGTGGCTCCTGCGGGCTATCTGTTGAGCCACGAAGTGAACGATTCATTCGTCGCGGTCAATCGCCTGCTGAATTCCGGCGAAGATGTGTATTGGGTTCGGAATTCATTCACGACGGCCGGCAGGAAGTGGCCTGCCGGAACTCATTTCATTCCGGCAAAGGCATCGACGCTTCCCAAACTTCAAAAACTCGCATCCGACGTTGGATTGAATTTCGAAGCGGTGACTCAGAAACCGGCAGGCGAAGCATTGATGTTGCGTCCGTTGCGCATCGGCCTGGTCGATCGATACGGCGGGTCGATGCCGTCGGGATGGATCCGGTACGAACTCGAGAAATTTGAATTCAACTTCACGCCCGTGTATCCGCCGGTTCTGGATCAGGGCAATCTCTCGCAGAAGTTCGATGTGCTGGTCGTACCGAGCGACCTCATTCCCGGCGGTGGCGGAGGCGGCGGTGGTGGTGGCGACGCCCCACAGGCAGCGGGCAACGTGAATGCGGAAAACATTCCAGCGGAGTTTCGCGATCGCATTGGAAATTACACCGCCGCGAAAACGCTTCCGCAGTTGAAGAAATTCATGGAAGACGGCGGAACGGTCGTGACGATCGGGAACGCCACCAATCTTGCGTTCCAATTGGGATTGCCCGTCGCGAGCGCGCTCGTCGAGAAAGCTCCCGACGGCAAGGAAACGGCGCTTCCGGGAACGAAGTTCTATGTCCCCGGCTCCGTGCTGCAGGCCGCCGTCGACAACACGAATCCACTAGCTTTTGGAATGAGTGACAGAGTCGATTTCTTCTTTGAAAACGATCCTTCGTTCAAGTTGAAGCCTGATGCCCAGGCCAAAGGCGTGAGACCCGTCTCCTGGTTCGATTCCGATCAGCCCTTGCGCAGCGGTTGGGGCTGGGGACAGGCGTACTTGAAAGACACCGTCGCTGTAGTGGACGCGCAAGTCGGAAAAGGCAAGCTCTTCATGTATGGTCCGGAAATTACATTCCGCGGCCAACCCCATGGCACCTTCAAATTGTTGTTCAACGGCATTTATGCCGGCCGCACGGAGACGGTGAACCTGAGCGGGAAATGAGCTATCCGGCCATTCCCTTCCGGGACAAGGAGGGGAATGTGCTTCCGGTAGACTCCGTCTTGCGGGCGCTCCTTTGTGTGGTATTTTGGCGGCGAACCATTAGCCCATGGAGGTTTCCCGATGCGATACGGTGTACGAACGCGGGTTTGTATTTTCTTGGCCGCTATCAGCGTTTCAACACTCTTCGCACAAACTCCCGAACAGGCCTTGAATCCAGACACGTTTTATCGCCTGGGTCCGGATTCGCTCGAGCAGGAGGGAGTGCCGAAAGGAGAAATGCGCGGACCGTTCACGCTGCTTTCTTCAGCTTATCCCGGAACGCAGCACACGTACTGGGTCTACATGCCGAAGCAATACCGTGCCTCGACGCCCGCAAGCCTGATGATCTTTAATGACGGCCAGGCATTCATCGCTCCGAATGGAAATCTTCGGGCGCACAACGTTCTCGACAATCTGCTTTATCGCCGGGAGATTCCGGTTATGATCGCCGTTTTCATCAATCCCGGGCGGCGCCCCGATCAGCCGGAGCCGACGCCTCAGAATTGGGGGGACCGGGATACGAATCGCCCGACGGAATACAACACTCTCGACGACCGTTATGCGCGCGTGATCGTCGATGAACTGCTGCCCGTACTCTACAAGGACTACAACATTTCCAAAGACCCGCAGCAGCACGCTATCGGCGGCGCCAGCTCCGGGGCGATTGCCGCATTCACCGTTGCATGGGAAAGGCCCGATCATTTCCGCAAAGTCCTGAGCATCGTCGGCAGCTTTACGAATATTCGAGGCGGGCATCAATACGCAGACATCGTTCTCAAGAGCGAAAAGAAACCCATTCGAATCTTCATGCAGGATGGGCGCAACGATAATCGAGCGCTCAACGCCAACGGAACTTACGATCAAAGCCGGGACTGGTTCTACCAGAACGTCCGATTGATGGAAGCGCTTACCAGTAAAGGTTACGAAGTGAACTACGCCTGGGGGATGAACCGGCACGGCCAGTCGATGGGCGGCGCGATCATGCCGGAGATGATGCGATGGTTATGGCGCGATCAGCCGGTCTCGACCGATCCGCACGATAACGTCGAACGATCGATGCGTGAATCGGGGGCAAAGAACTGAACGCATGCGGATAAATCGCTCCGCGACAATGAAAGATTTCCTGCCCGCAGGAACAGTGGCCGTGGCTTTGATCCTGGTCCTCGTTGCATCGGGACAAAGTCAATCGCAACAGAACCCCACGTTCGAAACGGCCGTCGTACCTGTGATCCAGCAGACCTGCGCGCAATGTCACAACGAAACGGCCGCAGCCGGGGGCCTCAACCTGAAGGCATTGGCGCGCCGGGACTCGCTGTCGTCCAATCGCGCAGAGTGGGAGACGGTGCTTCGCAAGCTGAAGGCCGGAGAAATGCCGCCGCCTGCAGTGGCCAAACCCAAAGGCCTCGCGGCGATGACAGCAACGATCGAGCGGGAGCTCGATCGCCTGGATCAGAAAATCACCCCCGATCCGGGACGAATCACGGCCCGCCGTTTGAACCGGACGGAATATCGTAATACGATACGTGATCTGCTCGGCGTGGATTTCCAGACTTCGCAGGAATTCCCCGCCGACGATACCGGAGAAGGTTTCGACAATATCGGAGACATTCTGACGGTGTCGCCGCTGCTGGCTGAGAAATATCTCGCAGCCGCGGAACGCATCGCATCGCGCGCCCTCGGCATCGTTCGATTGCCGAAACCCATCAGCGCTTCTTATTCAGCAGATATCGGCGGAGGGCAGGTCGCCGGGACAACCGGCACCGCGCGGCGCGCGGGCACGAGCTTTATCGAAGTGACACATCGTGTGGAGTATGACGGCGACTATGTGATCCAGGCCGGACTCGCAGGACACCGCGGCCCCGAAGGAAAGCCCGTCATGATGGGATTCTGGATGGACGGCGCGCTGCTTTACTCCGAAGAAGTCGCGACAACACCGCCCAAAACGGTCTATTTCTCCCCGTACGAAATGAGGGAGTTCAAAGTATTCCTGCCCGAGGGCCTGCATCACTTCCGCCTCGGATTCATGAACGACGAGTTTGGTGCCGCGCTTCAAAGGCCGAAGGCGTTCGATTCGAATATCAACAAATATCCCTCGTACGTCGGGCTGCTCGGACCTGAAGCTCCCACGCAGGAATCGGCAAGCCGGAAGAAGATCCTGATTTGCGATCCCGCGACGGGTACGGCTTGTGTCGAGCGCATCGTTTCGACGCTGGCGCGCCGGGCTTACAGGCGTCCGGTGGCTCCAACCGAGGTTGCGTCGCTGATGAAGCTGGCGCGCGTCGCGCAAAACGAAGGCCTGCAGGTGCATGAAGCCATCGGAACCATGCTGACCGCGATTCTCGTTTCTCCGGATTTCCTTTTCCGGATCGAGCGCGACGCGCAGCCTGCAAATGCAGCCGCCGTCCATCGCGTATCCGATATCGAACTCGCATCGCGGCTGAGTTATTTCATCTGGAGTTCAATGCCTGATGAAGAACTTCTCGATGCCGCAGAAAAAGGAAGGCTCCGGCAAACGGCGGTATTGGATGCGCAAATCAAACGTTTGCTTGCGGACCCGCGCGCCTCGGCCCTTTCGGAAAACTTTGCGGGGCAATGGCTCGAAACGCGAAACCTGGATTCGGTGAAACCGAATCCCGATAAATTTCCCGAATGGAATGCCGAACTGAAGGAAGCGATGAGATCCGAGACGCGTTTGTTCTTCGACTCCATCCTTCGGGAGAACCGTCCGATTTCCGAATTCCTCACCGCACGGTATTCGTTCCTTAATGAAGAGCTCGCCCGGTTCTACAGAATTGGAGGCGTGACTGGATCCGAGTTCCGCCGCGTCGAACTTCCGAATCGCGATCGCGGAGGAATTCTAAGCCAGGCAAGCGTGTTGACGGTGACAAGTTATCCGACGCGAACATCGGTTGTGCTGCGCGGCCGATATATTATGGACAACATTCTGGGATCGCCGCCGCCACCGCCGCCGCCGAATGTCCCCGCGCTGGACGAAGAAGCCACCGGTGTTGCGCGATCTCTCCGGCAGCAGATGGAACAGCATCGCTCCAACCCGAGTTGCGCGATCTGCCATTCCAAAATGGATGCCCTGGGTTTTGCGCTCGAAAACTATGACGCCATTGGAAAGTGGCGCGCATCCGATGGCGCGATCCCGATCGATTCGTCCGGCACGCTGCCGGATGGAACTCCGTTCAAAGGACCATCCGATTTTCGCGATGCACTCGCAACGCGATTGCCTCAATTCGCCGAAGCGCTCGCACGCAAGATGATGGTTTATGCTCTTGGCCGCGGCCTGGAATCCTATGACCGCCGCGCGATCACATCGATCGTGCGCAATTGGGAGGCAAAAGGGTATCCTTTTCAGACATTGATTTTCGAAATCGCTCACAGTCTTCCGTTCCAGTCGAGACGAGGAGAATCATGATCGTAACGAGAAAGGTTATGCCGAGGCGGGCGTTCCTGCGGGGCGTGGGAGTGGCGCTCGGTCTTCCTTACATGGAGGCCATGGTTTCCGCCCGGCAGGTGGTGAAGCCGCCGGTGCGCCTCATGTTTCTGTACGTGCCCAACGGCATCGACATGGAAAACTGGAACCCCGCTTACTCCGGTCCGCTCCTCGAATTGCCTCGCATCCTGAAACCCCTCGAACCGTTTCGCAACGACGTTCTGATGTTGAGCAACCTGACCCACAATTGGGCGCGAGGACTTCTGGACGGCGCGGGCGATCACGGCCGCTGTTCGGCGAATTATCTGACCGGCGCTCACGTGGAGAAGTCCGACAAAAGCATTTACGTCGATGGACCGATGTCGATGGATCAACTCATCGCGAACCGCATCGGCAAAGATACGCGTCTGCCCTCGCTCGAAATCGGCATGGAAGACCCGAGGCAATCAGGCAACTGTGACTCGGGCTATTCCTGCGCATATACGAACAACCTCTCGTGGAAGAGCTCGACTCAACCCATGCCGCCGATACTGGATCCGCGCATGCTCTTCGAACGTTTGTTCGGATCCGCCGCCGACCTCACTCCCGCTGAACGCGAACGGCGCCTTCGTATTCGAACCAGCATCCTCGATTATGTGAAGGAGAGCGCAACGTCGCTCGCCAAAGGACTCGGTACGACTGACCGCCGAAAGCTGGAGGAATATCTCGAAGCGATTCGTTCAATCGAGCTGCAAATAGAAAAGGCAGCGAAGGACGAGACACCGGTCGATCCCGGAATGTCGAAGCCGCCGGGAACGCCGGCGGATTTTGCGGAGCATTTCAAACTGCTGACCGACATGGTGACCGTGGCGTTTCAGGCGGACCTGACCCGGGTCATTACGTTCCTCGTCACCCGCGAGGGAACATCCCGGCCTTATCGCGAGATCGGTATCTCCGACGGACACCATCCGTTGACACATCACGGCGGCAAGCGAGACCAGCTTGCGAAAGTGACGCAGATCAACGAATATCACGCCTCCAACTTTGCGGCCTGGGTTGAACGGCTTTCCCGGTTGAAAGAAGGCGACGGACGCCTGCTCGATAATCTCATGCTGGTATACGGCGCCGGCCTCAACGACGGAAACCGTCACCTTCATGATGATCTGCCCACGGTGATCGTCGGGCGTGGCGGCGGATCGCTTCAACCGGGCCGGCGAATGGTGTTCCGCCGGGAAACACCGTTTTCGAATCTTCATCTCAGTCTCATGGATCGCATGGGCGTGCACGTCGATACTTTCGGCGACTCGTCCGGAAGATTGACCGGACTGGACGCCGTCTGAACAACGATGCAAGCCCGCGGCGCATCGCTCGCTTCCGGAATTCTTTACGACAGCGACATGGGCCGCAACATCGATGCCGCTCTCGCTCTCGCCATGCTGCACGGTCTCGGCCGGGGCCGGCTCATCGCCATCGGCATCAGCAATTCAAATCTCGAAGCCGCTGCGTTCTGTGATGCGGTGGCGCGCTTCTATATAGGTGATGCGGGCGCGCGCAATACGGGCATAGGCGGGGTGCTGCCCATCGGATTGGCCGAAAACGGCCCCAAACTCGAAGACGTCTCGATGCTGCCTGCATTTCCTCACGGCATTCGAAACATCATCGATACGGCGGATCCGCCAATCGTCTTTCGAAACGCGCTGCTCACGCAGCAGGACAAGCAAGGCATCGCTGTTCTTGCCGGACCCGCGACGAACTTTGCCCACACACTCGTTCTGAATAAGGCACGCGACATTGTTGCAGCGAAAGTGCGATTGCTCGTGATGGCTGCCGGCGACTTCAGCAACGGCGGAGCGGATTCACGCATGCGGGCCGACATTCCTTCGGCGCGGAAACTTCTCTCGGAGTGGCCGTCTCCGATTGTTGCAGTAGGCGCGGAAGCGGGAAACGCGGCGTCTTTTCCAAACAGCAGTCTCGACCCCGCGTCACTGCCGAGTCATCCGGCCCTCGCCGCCTATCGCATCTGGCGTGAAACGCACACCAACACGAACGCCATTTCCTCACAGGCAATGCTGGGAGTTCTCTATGCCTCGAATCCGAACGCGGAATACTTCAAGCTGTCGCCGCCGGGCGTGATCGAAGTGAGTGATGACGGCCGCACTCGCTTCCGGGAATCGGCGTCCGGGAATCATCGGTATCTGATCATCGAACCGGGTCAGAAAGACGCGATTGTTCAGGCCATCAGTGCTCTTGTTGTCGCGCGGCCCGCAACCGGCCGCGGCGCGCCCAAGGACTGATTCACGGACTCAGTTCTCTGTGGGTCGCTCCACTTTGTCGATGACGATCACATCAACCATGCCGCGGCCCGATTCCAACTTCAATCCGAGTTGTTGCTGAATCGCTGCAAAAAAATCCGGAAGCGTCGCATTCTCAGGGCTCACGTGCGGAAGGTTTCCATTGAATTGACCGTCGTCGGGAGTCCACTCCAGGTTGAAATCGTATTTGCCGGTAAGCTCGGTCTTGTCCAGCACCGGACGATCAAAGACACCACGCTGCAGCATCGAAGCGAACTCTTTCATCGTCGCGTTCTTCGCGGGTAATGAAACTTTGAAGCCTGGAAAGACCGTGTTGATCAGGTACGGAGCCTGGTCCGGAGGCGCCGCGCTTTTGTTGAGTTTGGGACTGATGCCTTTCACAACGGTCAGGTTGTAGACCGCCATTTCCCTCTGCTCGCGATGAAAAGCGAGATTGAACCTGTCCTTGAGCAGGTTTTGAGTCATCAGCATCTGATCGTCAACGCTTGGACGGCCATCCCCGGGAGTCGCCGCCAGAATGTTGTAAAGATCGGCACCCGTCCAATCCGGCCCGCCGGAGACGAGGCGCAACGGCAGGTTGTACGCGAAAGCGACGAGATACTTCACGGAGTAATTCCTCACAACAAACTGATGAGCGCTCTGCATGGTCGCGAAGCGGCCACCGCCATCGCCGGGTGTTCCGGGCTTGATGGTTGCAACTTCAAATGACGGGCTCTGCGCCAGAGAAAAACCCAGAACTACTGTCGTAACGAAGCTCATATACTCGTTGTCCCTCCGGATTCAGGTAATTCGTCAAGGATAGCCCAACCGTAAGTTTTTCGTGTATCGTTCCCGGACGGAGGCTTTGATGAAAAGGATCTGCACGATTGCAATCATACTGTGCGCCGGGCTGTTGGCGAACGCTGCGCATGCCCAGGTCACGTTGAACTCGGTGAGAGTCGGTGCGAAAGACACCGTGGCGCTCGCGAAGTTTTATCAGAGCGCGTTTGGAATGCAGGAAGTGAATCGAATTGATTCACCGGGAGGGCCTGAGATCTTCGTGAACTTCGGCGCGACAGTGGACGCCGCCAAGGCCAACAAAAGTGAACCCGTCGTACTCATGCATCGCGACAACGACGACCTGAAAGATCCCATCGCTCACGTGATCTTCAACGTGAAGGATATGACCGCGACAGTCGCCGCTATCAAAGCGGCCGGCGGATCGATGGCGGGAGATCCGCGTCCATTCCGGAATACCGGCGTCGTGATCGGTATCGCGATCGATCCCGCCGGCAACCGCATCGAACTGATCCAGCGGCCGTAGGGATCGAGGGACCGCACGAATTAAAAGGACGCACCCCCGGAACTCGTTGTTCAGAATTCGAGGGTGCGTCCCTTTATTTGTGCGTCCCTTTTAGTCGTTCGGATTACCGGCGGAGATCTGGATGACACGTCCGTCCGGCATGACTACAGTCTTGAGAAATCCCAGGGGACTGCCATCTCGAGCCGGGAGGAACTTCACCTTAATATTGTCGCCGGCGTGGAGAGCATTCGGTCCGGTCTTGCCGATTCCGCGCTGTGCAAGAGCCGTGGCCGATCCGAGTGTCAACACCCAGGATGTTGTCGAGCCATCCGGATTCTTCACCCCGACTGTCAGCGACCCGTGGGGATTGACAAACTTGACGCTCTCCACCGATCCCGACAGCTCCATATCCTTTTTCATGTCATACACGCCGGCGAGGGAGTGATGCGCCAGCAGCGAGCCACTCGCCATCCAACCGCATATGACCAGACATCCTATGGTTCGCTTCATCATTTCGTGCTCCTCCGAAGAATGAGTGAGGTAACAATTTCCGTGGCAGTTTAACAGCATCCGTTTTGAACGGCAACGCCGCCTCTCATATAATCCAGCCGACTTCAATATCTACAGGAGAACACATGAAGCGAATCGAATGTTTCCTTGCAGCCGTATCGCTGGCCGCTGCCGTCGTGAACGCATCGGCAATGATTCCGGAACAGGTAAAGATCGATAGCGGCAGTCTGGCAGGCACTCTCAGCACGGGCCAGCCGTCGGTGCGCGTCTTCAAAGGCATTCCCTTCGCGGCTCCGCCGCTGGGAGAGAATCGGTGGCGTGCGCCGCAACCGGTGGCGAAGTGGGACGGTGTCAAGCAGGCGGATGCATTCGGAGCGCCTTGCATCGCGGGAGCGCCGCAAGGCCGCGGCGGCGCGGGGCGCGGCGGTCGTGGCGGTGGC
>CAZWGA010000078.1:0-30055 GCA_964633285.1 uncultured Solibacteraceae bacterium
CTGATGTTCGTTCCTCTGAGCGGCCAGAGCGAAGTCGATCTGCATGATGGCGTTTTTCTTCACAATGCCGATCAGCATGATCAAGCCGACGAAGCCGTAAATGTTCAGGTCCATCTTGAAAATGTAGAGCGTCAGCAAAGCTCCAAAAATCGCGGAAGGCAACCCCGACAGAATCGTCAAAGGATGCACATAGCTTTCGTACAGGACACCGAGAACGATGTAAATCACGAGAATCGCGATGACCAGCAGCAGTGTCAGGTTCCGCACGGAATTCTCGAACTCGCGCGCGGTTCCCTGGAACGCTCCGCTGATCGATTCCGGCAAACCGCGCGTGATGTCGCCGATCTGAGTCACCGCTTCACTCAACGCCACACCCGGCCTGAGATTGAACGACACGGTAACGGACGGCAACTGTCCCATGTGATGGATCGTCAGCGGCCCCGCATCCTGCGTGAGTTTTGCCAGCGTATCGAGCGGGACTAACCGGCCATCGTCCGACTTCATGTAGATGAGCGAGAGCGCATCCGGCCGCGCCTGATATTCCGGCAACAGGTCGAGCATCACACGATACTGATTCGTCGGCGCATAGATTGTCGAAACCCACCGCGGTCCATAGGCATCGTACAAAGCGTTTTCGATTTGTTGAGCGCTGACTTTCAGAGTGGCGGCTTTGTCGCGATTGATCGATACATTCAACTGAGGATTCTGAAGCTGCAGATCGCTGATCACATCCGTCAAACCCGGAACGCCTGCCATCTCATTACGAAGTTTGCGCGACGCATCGTACAGTTCCGCCGTATCCGGCCCCTGCAGCGTGTATTGATATTGCGCCGTCGTGACCTGGCCGCCGATGCGGATCGTCGGCGGATTCTGCAGGTATGCGCGCATGAACGGCAGCCCTGACATATTCCGCCGCATGCGGCTCAAGATCGTATCGAGACTGTCGCGCTCCTTCCGCGGTTTCAGGTGAAGGAACATGCGGCCGAAATTCGGACTCCCGTTGAAATTGGAATTCGAACCCTGAATGCCTGAATAGAACTCAATCACCGCCGGATCTTTTCTTGCGATGTCCGCAACGATCTGCTGGTACCGGCTCATCTGCTCGAACGATGTTCCCTGTTCCGCTTCCGTCTGGATCAGGATCTGATCGTTGTCCGAATCCGGAATGAAGCCCTTGGGAATTCGAACGAAGAGATATCCCGTGGCCACGAGGATCAGAACGCTGGATGCCAGCGTCAGCGCTCGATGGCGAAGCACCCACTGAAGACTGTGGTCGTAGATATCGAGCATCCCGTCAAACACGAACTCCGTCGCCCGGAACAAACGGCCTGCCTTTCGCTGGTGATTGGCGGCTTTCAGGAACCGGCTGCACAACATGGGAGTCAACGTTACGGAAACAACGCCCGATATCAGGATGGCCGCGGTGATCGTGATCGCAAATTCGCGGAAGAGGCGTCCCAGCAAGCCTCCCATGAACAACACGGGAATAAACACAGCAGCCAGCGAGAGAGTCATCGAGACAATCGTGAAACCGATCTCCTGCGAACCTTTCATCGCCGCCGCGAACGGGGCCTCTCCGTTCTCGATATGCCGGACGACATTTTCCAGCATGACGATCGCATCATCGACGACGAAGCCGATCGAAAGAACCAGGGCCATCATCGAAAGGTTATCGAGCGTGTAGCCCATCAGGGACATCACCGCGAACGTTCCGATGACGGAAAACGGCAGCGCAAGGCTGGGAATGGCTGTCGCCGAAAGATTGCGGAGGAAAATAAAAATCACCATCACGACGAGCGCGAGACTCAACACCATCGTGAATTGAACATCGTTGAAGGAATCGCGAATGGATTGCGACCTGTCGTAAAGAACCTTCAGTTCAATCGAAGGCGGGAGCTGCTGATTGAATACATGCATCAGATTCTTGATGGCATTCGCCACTTCAACGGTGTTGCTGCCCGGCTGGCGCTGAATCGCAAGAATGATGCTGCGCTGGACCTTTTCGGGAGATTCAAACCAGCTGATGCTCTTGTCGTCCTCAACGCTGTCGATCACATTTCCCAGTTCTTCGAGACGAACCGGAGAGCCGCTCCGATCGACCACAACCAGTTTTCGAAAGTCCGCGGCGCTCGTTAATTGTCCATCGGCGCGAAGAGTCAACGATCGATCCGGCCCGTACATGGTGCCGGTCGGAATATTCACATTCCAGTTTCGAAGCGCCGCCTCGACTTCGTTCATACCGATTTGTTTCGCAGCAAGTTTCTGCGGATCCAGATGCACGCGAACGGCGTATTTCTGCGCGCCCTGAACCTGCACCTGCGCGACGCCCGGAATTGTCGAGATCCGTTGCGCCAGTGTGGTTTCCGCATACTCATCGAGTGTCCAGGGCGGAACGGTGCTCGACATCAGCGAGAGAAACAGAATGGGCTGATCGGCGGGATTGACTTTGCGAAAGGTCGGCGGCGTGGGCATCCCCGCCGGGAGGAGTCCGCCGGATTGCGTGATCGCTGTCTGTACATCAAGCGCGGCGCCGTCGAGATCGCGGCTCAAATTGAATTGCAGCGTGATGGCTGTATTGCCGATGGCGTTGGTGGACGTCATCGAATCGAGCCCCGCGATCGTGGAGAACTGGCGCTCGAGCGGCGTCGCGACAGCCGACGCCATGGTGTCGGGATTGGCGCCGGGAAGCGAGGCTGAAACCTGAATGGTCGGAAAATCGACGTTGGGAAGATCGCTCACTCCCAGAGTCTTGTACGCAATGGCTCCAAAGAGCGCGATCGCCAGCATCAATAAGCTGGTTGCCACCGGCCGCCGAATGAAGACTTCCGATATGTTCATGACTTGATCTGAATGCGGCTCCCGGGAATAAGCCGCAACTGTCCTGCGGTGACGACCGTCTCGCCGTCGTTCAATCCCTTTTCGATCACGACCTCGCGTTCGATGGTTCGCCCCGTAACGACCGGCCGCGATTCCACAGTCATATCCGGCTTCACCACAAAAACAAATTTTCCGTCTTGTCCTGTTTGCACCGCGGTCGTTGGAACGACGATCGACTGGCCGGAGGCGTTCAGCCGGACAACGACGCGCACAAACTGGCCGGGCCAGAGTCTGGTTCCGCCATTGTCAAATTGTGCCTTGAGGCGAATGGTGCCGGTGGCGCTGTCCACAGCATTCTCCACGAAATTCAACACTCCATTCTGAGCTGCGGAATTGTCGCCCTCCGCGTAAGCGGCGACCGCAACCTTGCCGGCGGCCATATGCGCCTTGATGATCGCGAGGTTCGCCTCAGGCACAGAGAACGTCGCGAAAATCGGATGCACCTGGTTGATCGTCACCAGATCGACGTCGTTGGCCTTGATGACGTTTCCCTGCTTGAACTGCAGATGTCCGGTGCGCCCGTCGATCGGACTGCGGATCGTGCAATATTCCAATTGCAGTTTTGCGCGATCGATCGCGGCCTGGTCGGCCGCGATGTTGGCTTGAGCGCTTTCGATCGCGGCGCGATCCGCGCGAAGCGCCTCTGAGGCCGCTCTGGCCTGCGCGCTGGTCTGCTCGGCCGTGTCCTTGGCGAAGACACCCTGCTGTGCCAGTTCCGAATAGCGCTTGGCCTGCGCGCGCGCAAATTCTTCCTGCGCCGAGTCGCGCGCCAAACTCGCCTGCGCTGCCTGAAGCTGCGCCTTATCTTTGGCAAGAGTCGCTTCCGCCTGTACCACCTGCGACTCGTACGGCCGCGGATCGATGACGAAAAGCCGTTGGCCTTTTTTAACGTCGGCGCCTTCCATAAAATCGACGATCGTCAATTCCCCGCCGACCTGCGCTTTCACCGCGACCGTGGAATACGCTTCCACATTACCGATGGCCTGCACCTCAAACGGAACCGGCTTCAAAACAGCTTTCGAAACAACGACCGGGGCGGGCGCAGCCTGCTGCGCTGTGGGGGTGGATGCTTTATTCGCCGAACACCCGGCGAGAAGAAGAAAAATCAGGACAACAACCATGGCCTTGATTATACGACGCCTCACGCTCCCACGCCCGTCAGTCTCGCGCTCTCGCGCCATAGCCGCCGGACGGACTCATCGTCCTGCGCTTCGTTCGACGGCACTACGATCTTGCAGTTTGAGAAATACTCTCCGGTCACGTTGGCTACATCCCCCGATGAGGCGAGATAAACCATCGTCTCGGCCCCTTTTGCCGGTGAGATCGCAAACAGTTTCAGGAATCGGAACAACGGCGAGATCATCCCCTTCGCCTGGTCGGCAAACCGCGTCGCGACAAAGCCGGGATGAAGACTGTTGGCTGTAACACCGGTTCCGGCGAGTCGCCGCGCCAGTTCCCTCGTGAACAAAATATTGCAAAGCTTGGAGCGGCTGTACGCCTGGAAGGCGCCATAGCCCCGTGTGGCCTGCAGATCGTCAAAATCCAGCTTTTGCCCCTGGTGCGCACGGGACGCTGTATTCACAATGCGCGAAGGCGCCGATGCCTGCAGCCGGTTCCGCAATTCGTGGGTGAACAGAAAATACGCGAGATGATTCGTGACGAACGTGAGTTCGAGTCCTTCACTGTTGGTTTCCCGCTTGCCGAATAACGCACCCGCGTTATTCATGAGCACATCGATGCGCGGTTCCGCGTCGGCAATCTCTTTCGCCACACGCCTCACCTCGGACAACTCGGATAGGTTGGCGTAATGCATCGTGTGATCGATGCGGGGAGTTCTTTGCCTCAGGCGTGAGAGCGCCGCATCGCCCCGATCCCGATCGCGCGCCACACCCACGATGCGGGCGCCCATCGAAGCCAGCGTTTGGGCGGCTACCAACCCGATTCCCGACGTCACACCCGTAATGACGACAACCTTGCCCTTCACTTCACCGGCAGCGGCGCCGAGACGTGCTCGTGAATGATGATCCAGCGGCCCTGACGTTTTTCCAGAATCATGGTCCAGCGTCCATCCACGTGTGACTTCATTCCCTGTTTGCTGACAAGGTCCGCGCCCCATGTGAACGTCGCCCAGGCCAGATTTCCCTGGTGGTGCACACTGACATCGTTGTTCACTTTTCCCGCCATACTGCGATTCGGATCGAAAAAGACTTTCTGGACACCCGTTCGATACTCCTGCCAATTCGCATACTTCATTGGCGCGAGATCGAAATACGCGAGGTTCGCATCCGCCGCGTAGTAAGGATCCACCTTCTTGATATCGAGCGTGCACCAGGCATCAAGAACCTTTGGAATGAGTGCGCGTATCTCTTCTTCATCTTTGTCGGCGCTCAGAGCAACTTGTGAAAGCAATGGAAGGAACAGCATGAACATCAAGAGACGCAGGCTTCGTGACATAAAGTTTTCTCCTCCTGCAAGCTGTAGCCAGCTTGACCGCGTTGTGCCATCCATGGCACGCGCCAACCCATCCATGGGGCGCAAGAATCGTTCATCTTTTTTCATAGAACTTTTGGCACTACCCCGAATTATACGGCGCTTTTCGGTGTGTTAAGATTCAAAGCCCATGCGGCATCTTCTTTATATAGTCGCGACGATTTTCGCAGTGGTCTCCACGCTGCTGGTTAACGGTTGTTCGGCAGCGCAATCCACGAGTCCGGTGGCAACGCCGGCCAGCGTTAACGCCGATCCCAAATCACTGAAGAATCCCATACCGGCGACTCCGGACTCGCTCACGGCGGGCAAGCGCCTCTATCAGAGGTTGTGCGCCGACTGCCATGGCGAGACAGGCAATGGCGTGAGCAAACTCGCGTCCGAGTTGACCGCGGCAGGCGAAGTGAAACCTTCCGATCTGACCGATGACAAATGGGATCACGGATCCACAGACGGAGATATCTTTGTTGGCATTCGAGATGGCTATGGAGGCAAAAACGCTTCGATGCGCGGACTGAACGGCAAACCGGGAATCGACGACGAACAAATGTGGCATCTTGTCAATTACGTTCGCAACCTGGGTCCACATCACTAATGCGACTAACCGTGGTCCAAATTCTGGTTCTCACGCTTCTGCTGTTCGCTACGGCATGCAGCCGGAGCATGCCTGAACACACAGTATGGGAAGGCACTATCGAACTCGCGGACGGCAAGGTTGCTCCGTTTCGAATGGATCTCGATCTCCATACCGCGACGCCATCCGGCTACTTTCTTGTCGGCGATGAGAAGACACCAATTCCCGAAATCTCGCGTCAGGGCAATTCACTCTCGTTGAAGTTTTCTGAATACGGCGCGGAAATGCGTGGGACGTGGGACGGCAGCCATTGGGCCGGCGAGTATCTCCGCTTTCGTTCGTCGGGAACGCTTTCCCTCAAATTCAGCGCGTCGCCTGAGTCTTCGAAGACCGGAAAGTTTTTTGTGTCTGGCGGCAAGCTTCCCGTCGGCAAATATCAAGTCACGTTCCGGGATAAAGAGAACACTGCAACTGTCGCAACAATCTGGCAGAAAGGTGATTCTCTGTTTGGAACATTCATCGCGCCCGACGGCGATTACGGCTTACTCACCGGACAACCGGCCGGCGGCTCCATCCAACTCAGCCGCTTCACAGGCTGGCAGGCCATCGCCATCACGCTGGAACAGAATGGATCAACCTGGTCGGGAAACTTCTACGCCAGAAAAGACAAGCCGCGACCGTTTGTTCTTGAGCCGCGGCCGACTCTTCATGTCGAGACACCGCCGGCGTTTCAAACGACTCTCAAGAATTCCGAGGCCGGATTTGCATTCGAAGGAGTATCGCTTACGGGCGAAACGGTTCGAAGCTCGGACGAACGATTCAAAGGAAAGACTCTCGTTCTGGATGTGATGGGCACGTGGTGCCACAACTGCATGGACGAAGCTCCACTGCTGCAAAGGCTGCAGGAGCAATTCCGAAAAGATGGTCTCGAGGTTGTCGGTTTGTCTTTTGAGATCAGCGACGATCTCGAAACCGCAAAGAAGAATCTCCGGCTGTACAAAGATCGTTTTGGCCTGACCTATACGATCCTGTTTTGCGGCTCACTCGATGACGCCAATGTGAAGAATCGCCTTCATGCTCAGCTCGATCATTTCTTTGCATACCCGACCACGATGTTTTTCACTCGCGCGGGGAAGATATTCGAGATTCACAGCGGATTCAAAGGCCCGGGTACAGGCGAAGAATTTCAGTCGCAGGTGGATGAGTTTCAGCAGCTCGCAGCCAAACTGGTCAAGTAACCTTCAACACGACCGGCTTGCCATGAGGCGTGTGCCGGTAGGCATCCGCCCACGCTTCCCGGCGGTTCGAGAGCGCAGCCGGATCGGTCAGCCTTTTTTCCAACACAAGACGCTCGAGAGCGGAGAGCCAATGCTGATAGTAGTGCCGGCCATCATCAGGTTCACCGCGATCCGCTGCGGCCTTGAGTTCTGAGGCCAGAGCATCCGTCCATTCCTTCCACGAGAAATGGCCGGCTTCGGACAACTTCACGGCAAGCGCGAATGCCTGGGCTTCCCAGGGTTCCGCGAAGACATGATCGTCAGGCGCGCTCAAGATAGTCCTCCCATAAATCCAGGCAGACGGAATCCATCGCATTGGCTTGCGATCCCCACAGATCCCGCGCCATGAAACGCACGGAATAGAGATGCTGCGGATTCTCACCTTTGAAATGCGCGTTGGTATCGGGAAAAACGAAAACGCCATAGCTGCGAAGCACGGTTCCTTCTTTTCCCCGCGCATATCCCGGCAAACGCGTATGACCGGCGGGATGGATGTTACGCGCTCGAACTCGATCGCCTTTTTCAAATGTGGGAATAGCGGAACTCCGGCGGCTTGCCGGAAATCCTCGCATGACCATCTCGTGAACGCCGTCCGCTGTGAGAGGCGGCTTCGATTTTTCTGATCCTGGTTGCGGCCGCCCGCTCTCGATTTCGGCGCGAGAAACGAGCCCTTTCTTGATCATGAGTTCAATCAGACCAGCGAAAAATCTTTCGTAATAGCTCATGCGCAGATATTCGGGCAAAAGCTCTCTTTCGTGGCGCGATGCATCGATATTCCATCGTCCCCACATGCCCACCGCGCGATTGAGCGCGAAAACTCGCGCTTCCCACGGTTCGTGAAACACGGGTTCGTTTTTTTCGATACGAAGCGGACCCATGCCCTGCATGCCGCCCATGTCGTGAACGCCGTTCATCGGGCGACTCCGATCATCGCGTCGCGCGTCACAAGCGCTGCGAGCTCGTCCTCGGTCATGTTGCCGGTTCCCGTGGGACGCTCGGGAAGCACGAGGTAGCGGATTTCCGCGGTGCTGTCCCAAACGCGAATCTCGGTGTCCTCAGGAAGATCGACTCCGAATTCCTTTAGAATCCCCCGCGGATCCATCACAGCGCGCGATCGATATGGCGCGCTCTTGTACCAGGCCGGCGGCAGGCCGAGCACGGGCCACGGATAGCACGAACACAATGTGCACACGACGAGGTTGTGGACTTTTGGTTCGTTCTCAACGGCGATCATGTGCTCTCCCTGCATGCCCGTGTAGCCGAGCTCTGCAATGGCAGCCGTGGCGTTGGCGAGCAGCCGTTGCTTGAAGGCCGGATCCGCCCATGCGCGCGCCACAACGCGCGCGCCGTTTCGCGGTCCGACCTTGTGTTCGTATGTGTCGATGAGAGCGTCCAACGCAGCCGGATCGACAAGGCCTTTCTCAACGAGCAAGGATTCAAGCGCCTTCACGCGCAATGTGAGATCGGAAGGGACAGCCTGATGATCGTGGTCGTGGGACATCAGAGAATCTTACGCTCTTCTCGCGGGAGAGAGTAGATCGCCCTTCATGCCGTTCAGCGCGCCACCGTCTCCGGGGAGGAGACGGTATATACTCCGCCCATGCGACGACTTTCTGTTTTTGTGATCCTGGTCTTTGCTGTCACTCTGGCCGCACAGACTCCGGCCTATGATCTTCTGCTCAAGAACGGCCGCATCATCGACGGCACAGGCAGCCCGTGGTATCGCGCGGATGTTGCCATTCGCGGCGACGCCATCGTTCGTATTGCTCCCGGCATTATCGAGTCCGCGGGCCGTGTCATCGACGCGGGCGGCCAGGTCATCGCGCCGGGATTCATCGATATTCACAGCCATGCGCGCGAAGGCATCTTTCAGACGCCGGCGGCCGACAACTACATTCACCAGGGCGTGACCACGGTCATCGAAGGACCCGATGGAAGTTCACCCGTGCCGCTCGCTCCATTCTTCGCGCGGCTCGAGGCGTTGCAGAAGACCATCAACATCGGCATGTTCATCGGCCAGGGATCGGTTCGCGCCGCCGTGATCGGTTCGATCGATCGAAAGCCGACTCCGGCAGAACTGGACAAGATGCGCGCGCTTGTCGAAGACGGCATGAAAGACGGCGCGTTCGGATTGAGCTCGGGATTGTTTTATGTTCCCGGGACGTTCACGCCCACCGACGAAGTCATCGAACTCGCCAAAGTTGCAGCGCGCCACGGCGGCATCTACATCTCGCACATGCGCGATGAAGCGAACCGTATTGTCGACAGCGTTCAGGAAACGATCACGATCGGTGAGCGCGGCGGTTTGCCCACACAGGTGACGCATCACAAAATTATCGGTACAGCCAATTGGGGAAAGAGCGTCGATACGCTGCGCCTCATCGATGAAGCCCGGAAACGCGGAGTCGATGCAACCATCGATCAATATCCCTATACCGCTTCAAGCACGAGCATCAGCGCGGCGCTCCTGCCTGCATGGGCACAGGAAGGCGGTCGCGACAAAATGCTGTCGCGGCTTAAGGACTCCTCGACGCGCGGTGAAATCAAGAATGAAGTCGTGCGAATTATTCAAAACGAGCGCGGCGGCGGCGATCCACGAAACGTCGTCCTTGCCGGTTGCAGTTGGAATGCATCGCTCGCCGGAAAGAACCTGGCCGACGTCACCCGGCTGCGCGGCGCGGAACCGACGATTCCGAATGCCGCGGAAGCGGCAATGTGGATCATCGAACAGGGCAATTGTTCGGGCATTTTTCACGCGATCAATGAGGAGGATCTTCAACGCATACTCCGACATCCTGCAACAATGATCGCGTCCGACGGCGGGATTCCCCTCTTCGGTAAAGACAGTCCCCATCCGCGAAACTACGGCACATTCGTGCGCGTGCTTGGGCGTTACGTGCGCGAGTTGCACACAATCACGCTCGAAGACGCGGTGCGGAAGATGACATCGTTCCCCGCGGAGCGTATCGCGCTTCATGATCGAGGCTTGCTGAAGCCGGGAATGAAGGCCGACATCGCTGTGTTCGACCCCGATCGCATTCGCGATGCCGCTACGTTTGAAAAACCCCACCAGTATGCCGAAGGCGTTTCCACGGTCATCGTAAACGGCCAGATTGTGATGGAGCGCGGCGTGATAACAGCCTCGAGGCCCGGGAAGGTCCTGTATGGGCAGCGGTGAGAGGCGTGCCTCACGCCGCATTTGGAAATGAGCCGCAGGTGGCTTAGAATAGCCCTCATTGTTTTTTCAGTTGTTCCCACGTTTTCCGAGCGGAGGCAAAATGGACATTAAGACTGTTTCACGTCGCAGTTTCATGGGAGTCGTTGCAGCGACTCTGAGCCGCCCATCACTTTTCGGAGCGCTTCAGCAGAGGCCCGAAAAACCGAAGCTCACGCAGACGGAGTACGATGGCATGGCGAAACTCGCCAGCAACGAGAATCCCTACGGACCGTCGGAATCGACATTGAAGGCCATGACGGACGTTTGGAAATACTCCAATCGCTACCAATATCCCGATGGAGGCATCGTTGACGCAATTGCGGAGCATCACGGCGTCAAGCCGGAGAATGTTGTCATCGGGCACGGTTCAACGGAAATTCTCAAACTGTGCGATGAAGCTTTTCTGCGAGATCACCGGATCGCCGTGGGGCCTTCTCCCACTTATGAAACAGTCTACAAATATGCAACAGCGAGCCGCGCCGAGTCGATTCAGCTTCCGTTGTTGAAGGATCGCGGCTATGCCACCGACATCAAAGGCATAATTCATGCCGTAAAGGCAAACGTTCGCGATGTCGGCCTGGTATATATCTGCAATCCCAACAATCCCACCGGCGTGATCGTTCCGAAAGACGAAATCAAAATGCTCGTGGACGCTGTTCCCGAGGACATTCCGATCCTTATCGACGAGGCTTACCATCACTTCGTGGACAATCCGCAATACGAAGAGTCGATCAAGTACGTGAAAGAAGGCCGCAAGGTCATCGTCGCCCGCACGTTCTCCAAGATCGCCGCGTTGGCCGGCATGCGCCTCGGTTACAGCATTGCCACGAAGGAAGTCAGCGATCATATGCGAAAGTTCTCGCTCGGCCTCGAAAACGCCCTCGTGAGATACGGCGCCGCGGCCGCGATGAAAGACAAGGCCAACGAAGTAAAAGTGAAGGCGCTGAATAAGCAGGTCCGCGAAAGGACAACGAAGGAACTGACGGCCATGGGTTGGGCGGTTATTCCTTCCGAGACGAACTTCTTTATGGTTAACGTCAAGAAGGAAGTCGGTCCGCTCGAAGATGAATTCAAGAAAAGGAAAGTGCTGGTCGGCCGTCCATTCCCTCCGATGACCGAATGGCTTCGCGTTTCCGTCGGCACTCAGGACGAAATGAACCGCTTCATGGCGGCATTCAAGGAAATTCTGGGGAATAAGGCCCCGGCAGCGGCCGCACCCACCACGACAGGCGGCGCGTAAGCAAGCATCCAAGCAGCCGCGGGCTTTACGTCCGCGGCTGCGAACCTAATTTCGCCAGCCGATACGTTCCCGGCGACAGCATCACCGCATAGCCTTCCTTCACCAGCGCCCGATTACCCAGTCCCGCATCCGGCCGCGACAAGCCTGCCACTCGCGCAAGCTCACCCGGCACGGTCCAGCCTGCGCCGTTCAGAAAACATCGCGCGACTTCCCGCAGTGCGGTTGCGCGATTCACTTTCAATCGAAGTTGTCCGGCGAACCGTTCTTCGGCAAGCCCCCAGAGGTATGAGAACTTCGGCTCGTACACCACTTCAGTCGGTATCACGATCATCGCTCCCTGCAGTTCATCGAGAGCGCGCGTGAACGCAGGGCGGTCCTGTACACCGGACTCCGCCCGTAAGTCCGATGTTCCCATTTCCCATTCCTTTCGCAGCACTCGCAGAATTCGAAGCGCCGGTTTGCTGAGCCGCTTCGTCTCTTCCCCCCGTGGCACGGCCCAGAGAGCGCGGAAGTACGGAATCATCCGCGGCGCGAGGAACGTTGCTTTGCCGCGCGGCATTTTCGCGTAATAGACATGACCGCGACGGAGGAGTTCATCTTTCAGCATCCACGTGTGACTGCTCTCGGGATCCTTCTGAACATTTCGGGGCATCACCGCATCCCGTCTTCCGCATACAGCGACGTAGAGCGACGGGCCGGGCCTCCGGGAATCGGTCAAGCATGCAGCGAATCCAATCTGCTCGATGAAGCGTTCGGCGTGAGCCGCTGTTTCGACGCATCCTGCGCCTTCACGCTGCCAGTGCAGATCCCGATGCTGCTCGATCTCTTCCGGAATTGACGGCACGAATGGGCCTATAAGCCGGCATCGTAGACGACGCGGCCGCCGACGATCGTCATGATGGGTTTGATGTCTTTGATCTGGTCCGCGGGAATCGTGAGATAGTCGCGATCGAGCACAACAAAATCGGCGAGCTTGCCAGGCTGAATCGAGCCGAGATTGTTTTCCTGAAATACGAGGAACGCATTTTTTCGTGTGTGCGCAATCAACGCATCTTCGCGGCTGATCGTTTGTTGAAGCACCTTTGCGCCGCCGACCATCTTCCCGGTCACGGCCCACCACAGCGTTGTGAATGGCAGGATCTGATTCGCGCGGCTGCCGTCGCTGCCGAATCCCCAGACAATGCCGCTGTTCTGCAAAGTTCGCAACGGCGCCATGTCGTAAGAGCTCTCTCCGAAAATCCGCTGGTTGATGCCTCCATTGATGACGGACCACGGATTGACGGCCGCATACATCCCCAACTCTCTCATGCGCGCAAGTTGCGATGAGTTGATGCGGTTGACGTGCGCCAGCACCCATCGAAGATTCTTGATCGGATACTCTTTGTTGATGGACTCGATCTGATCGAGAAATGCATCGATCGTGCCTTCCAGTTCGGCATGCACGTGCAACGGAAGCCGCGCCTTCGCAATTTCGCGAGCAATACGCCGCCATTGAACGAGTTGTTCCGGCTTCGGATCCGACTTCGTGAGAAACATCGGATCGTGAAGCGGTCCATATACGCTCTCGCCGAAGAAGATTTGATCGATCGTGTTGTTGCCCTGAAACATCTTCATCTGTGCGATCTGCGGAAGGGCGCGATCCACCTGTTCGGCCGTAGTGCCGGTGCCCACGCCATTGATGCAAAACACGCGCACGTTCAGCTTTTCCTGATTGGCCAGCCGCTGGTAGATCGGCATCACATCCGTTTCGCATCCCGCGCTGCCGAATGACGTGAGGCCCGATTTGTTGAGATCTTTGATCATTCCAATGGTGCTTGCTTCAACCTCATTCGCAGTCGCTGCGGGCAGCCTGGAGGCGAGCGGGCGCACGCCGGCTTCTTCGATGCGGCCTGTAGGCTTTCCGGAAGCATCGCGCACGACAAACGAATCGGCGGGAGTTTTGTTGTCGAGGCCAAGCGTTTGAAGGGCGCGGCTGTTCAGGTAGGTCTCGTAGTAAGAAGCCTGCAGGAGAACCGGATTCTCCGGGGCGATCTCATCGAGCTCAGCGCGCGTGAACGGGCGTTTGTCATCCGCAAACTGATCGATGGTCCAACCGCCGAGGTTGTACACCCATTCACCGCGTTTCACGGATTTCACTCGCGCGCGCAGCAGATCCAATGCTTCCCGGCGAGTTCCGATGCCGTCCCAGCGCACTTCCCATTGCCATGTCGTGCCGGCGCGCAACAGATGCATGTGATTGTCGATGAGTCCGGGAATCACAGCGCGTCCGCGCAAGTCGATCCGGCGAGTTGACGGACCGGCGAGGCGCATCACATCGGCATTCGCGCCCACAGCGACGATGCGGTCCGCCTTGACGGCGATGGCCTGCGCTATCGTGAAACGCTCATCGACGGTAATGATCTTTCCATTCGAAAGAATGAGATCGGGCGGTTGTTGCTGCGCGCTGACGAGCGAAACTGCAGCCGCGATCGCAAGCAGGATGATCGGGGATTTCATGCACGCGAGTTTAAGAGGATTCCCAGTCCTTGACAACCCTTGTGCCGCGGCGATAATTCGAAGCAATAACCAATGGAGGCCGGCATGAAGACTTTCGCGATCACGATCGCCGCTGCGATCACACTTGGCGCGTTGCCCGCAACGGCGCAGTGGCTGAAATATCCAACGGCCGGCATTCCCAGAACAGCGGACGGCAAGCCGAATCTTTCGGCGCCGGCTCCGCGAACGGCAGACGGCAAGCCGGATATTTCCGGACTGTGGCTGCCTGTCGGCGGATACGTCGGCAATATTGCGAAGGACCTCAAGCCCGAAGATGTTCCATTTCAGCCATGGGCCGCGGATTTGTATAAACATCGGCGCGCGACCAACAGTCAGGAAGATCCCACGGCGCAGTGCATCGTCGGAGGTGTGCCGCGGTCGGATGCTGTGCCCTATCCTTTGAAGGTTCTTCAACTCAAGGAAATGGTCGTCATCCTTTATGAAGCCGTCCATTCGTATCGGCAGATTTTTACGGACGGGCGTCCGTTCCCTGAAGATCCAACACCCACGTGGTTCGGTTATTCCCTGGGTCACTGGGATGGAGATACGTTCGTCGTCGAAACTACCGGCTTCAACGACAAAGGCTGGCTCGATAACTTCGGCAAACCTTCGACCGATCAATTAAAGGTGACCGAACGCTTTCACCGAAAGGACTTCGGCCACATGGATATTCAAGTCACCATCGACGATCCCAAAGCCTATACGAAGCCCTGGAGCGTCACGCTGCCCCTCACATTTCAAGCAGACACCGAAATCCTCGAATATATCTGCGAAGAAAATAATAAATACTTCGGGATGAGGATCAAACAGTAGTCCCGAAATCGGCGGGTGATATAGCCCCGGGCAGAGTCGAACTGCCGACCTCCGGTTTAGGAAACCGCTGCTCTATCCGTCTGAGCTACGGGGCCGTGGTCTGATTCTAACAAGTTATGGGTGCTCTCGACAGGGAGAGCGACTGGATTTGGTGCAACTGTGCCCGGGTTGTGCCCGAATTGGAACGAGCGGCTTTTGCTGCATCCATCTTCCAATGCATGGCGAATTCATCTTTTCTTCGCAACAGGAGGCTCCCTCACAAAGTTCTACGAGCGTACCCGTCGCATCTGGCAGAGGTGGCTTAACCTCGCACAAAGGATACGCCGAACAAACCGGCCGCAGTCGCCGCCATTCCTGGCAGAAGGGCTACGCGAGAGCTTTCTTGAACAGGGCGAGCAGTCGGGCGTGAGCACGTTCTGCTTCATCCTTGTTGTACTGGTCCGAATCGAGCGCACACCAGCCGTGGTCCGCTTTGTAGACTTCGATTTCCGCGGGCAACTTGGCGTCGTCGTACGACTTCTTTAGCAGTACTTTATTGTTTGGATCGCGCATGTCGTCGTTCTGTGCCACGCAGTGAAGGAACTGCCCGTTCGTCTGGGCAACAAGCAGGTGCGGACTGTTGTTCGCAGCACTCGCGAGTGTGCCACCATGAAACGTGGCGCCGGCGCCGATGCGATCCGGAACAGCGGCTGCAGCGCGCATCACCATGGGGCCGCCCATGCAGTAGCCTGTGGTTCCAATCTTTCGCGTCTTCGAAACAGAAGCCTGGGTATCGAGCCATGCGGCGAATGCTTTTGCATCGGTGACGTGCGTCGTCGGATTCAACAGCGCGGCCATGGGGCGAGCGATTGGCATGCCTTCGGTAATCTTCGTCCCATCGGGAATGATCGGAGCCTTCTTGGATCGATAAAACGGATTCACGACCAGCACCGAATAGCCTTCTTGCGCGAGCCGCTTGCCCATCGTGCGATAAGCAGGCCGCAGTCCGAGAATGTCCGGCCACACGATGACGCCGGCGCCAGTGCCGGTAGCGGGATGGACGAAATAGCCATCCGCCGTCCCGTCGGGAGTCTTGATGTTGACTTCTTCTTCTTTCACATCGACGGCGGCTCCTGCTGCATGAGGCAACAGAATCGATAGGCCGGCAGCTGCTGTCATCGCTGCAAATTCTCGACGGGTCAGGCCTAAGCGGAGGCGGGTTTTTTCCGCGTCGTTTTCATAGTTTTCGTCGCACATATCCTGGAGTCTCCTTCCTTTTTTCTGGAGCCGTACTATAACGCACACATACGGGGTCCGCCCAAATCCGATTAGTTCTTCAGCAGGGAGGGCCAGTTGAGAAGCACGGTGACGTCTCCGCCGGGATCGGGTTCGTGCACGAGGAAGCGGCTCTCGTCGGGTGTGAGGTCGAAGCTGTGGATGTGCCACTGGCAAAACTCTTTGAAATGGTCAAAGTCTTTCCGGAATTCCGCTGAGAAGTCCTATGATCCTCTTACCATGACGATTCACTCGGGCGGGATTCTCTTTCTTCTGACTTATTTGATGACTTTCGCGTTCCTCATTTCGCTGGTTGTCTGCGCGGCGATGCTCATCGCGAAAAAGTTTCGGCTGGCCGGAAGAGTGCTCGCCGTTTCCCTGGCCGCTATAGGCGTGTTCTTCCTCAGCACGGCTGCGGCGTACGCGTTCTGGCCCCAGCGAGTCATCAACACCGGCGACAGCTACTGCTGGGATCTCTTTTGTATGGGCGTTGAAAAGGTCGATGCTGCGCCTCGCGCTCTGGAGACTGAATACAAGGTCGATGTGCGCATTTTCAGCGATGCGAATACTGTGAAGACCGGCCCCGACGAAGCCGTCGTCTACCTGCAAGACGAGCGCGGCCGCCGTTTTTCGTTGGTGAATGATGCCGGAGCCGCGCTATTCAAAGCGAAATTGGACCCAAAGGAATCCAGACGAGCGACACTGACGTTCGTCGTTCCATCCGGTACGAAAGCGCCTCTGTTCCTTACCGGCGATGCTCCCCTGCCCGAAAACATTCCCCTGCAATGGCACTTCTTCAGATTTTTCGCCGACCTGCATTTCGGCTACGAAAAACTTTCATGGAAACCCACGTTGCTGCGCGTGTTGTAGTCACTACTCCTTGACACGTTCAAACGCTCGTGCGGTAATTCACCCACGTTTCACTTTCCGCTATTTCGACACCTGGAATAACGTCAACGCGACGCAGGTCCGGCAGGGGTTCCGGAAACACCCCGATCATCGCAGCCAATGTCGAACCTGTTGCTCACGCTCCTCGATAAATTTGGTGTGCAGCAGAAGAGCTTCGGAGACAACACGGCGACCCTCGACATCCAAGGACTGTAGGACCACGCGAAGTCGGGATAGCTACTTTTTCGCGAGTTCGGAAGCCCAGTTGAGAACAATCGTGACTGGAGCCTTCGTTCCGCCGAGGTTTAAGTCCGACTCGGGGCGTGGAATAAGAAACCGGCCATCGGCGGAGAGAGAAATAATTTCCCAGAATCCCCGATGCCCGAAATTGTTTTGCACGTACCCGTGATCAAACAACGCGCGAGGGGACGAGAACTCGAGCGTGCTCCCCGTTGCTTTGACGGTGACGGAAAATAACCTGCCGCCGGTGAGTGCGTCCATGTAGAAGAGTTCACCGCCGTCGCGCCGCCATCTCGGAAGTACGCCGCCATTCCCGGAAATCTGCCACTTGCCGGCGCCTGGCGGAAATGACTGAACATAGACTTCATCTCTTCCCGTCTCGTTTGAAAAGTAAGCGATCCACTTTCCATCCGGGGAGATTTGCGGATGCGTTTCCGCGAAAGGCGTCTGAACGATCGGAATGGGTTTCCGGTCACCGTTTAACGGCAATTTCCATATATCGACTCGCGTCTTCGAGCTCTCGGCCGCGAACAGGATAAAGTTACCGTCGGCCGACCAACTGATCGGCGACTTCAGATCCGCGGACTCGAAGAGCAGGTCTTCCGCTCCGGTTCCATTCGAGAGCTTTCGATAAATGCCGGACTTTCCGCCACGGTTGGAGGAGAAGGCGATGTATTTGCCATCCGGTGACCACACTGGAGAGGCATTGTCCTGCGAGGGATCAAACGTAAGGCGGGTTGTCTTTCCATCGGCTGCCTCGATCAGCCAAAGATCGCCGCCTTTGTTCTCATGACGATGGATTGCGATCTGTTTACCATTTGGCGAGACTTCATTGCCCGATATTGGGCCCGGCTCACCAACCGGTGCGATCACTTTTCCGGTCCGATCGACCCAGGTCAGTTGCATCCTCTGTGCGGCGGTGCCCGATCGATACGCCAACGTTCCATTGTCCGCAACCGAAAAGGTTCTCGCGGGCGAATCGTAGGCAAGCTCTTCCGTGACCGGAACGGGTTCGCCGATCAACTGCATCTTTACCGAATCAAACTGTTGTGCCAGCAGGGTGCCCTGCCGCACAAACAGAACATGGCCGGATGGTGCGTAGACCGCTGCAGAATCCGCATCCATGAGGCGTTGGGTATCGGGCGAATCTATCGATCCGATAGAAATTCCTCTCGTGCCTGCGTCGGCGTTGCCATATAGGAAATGTTTTCCATCGGGCAGAAACGAAGGAAGTCCGGCACGCCTTATGACGGGAATCGCCTCGCCCCCCGCCGTGGACACGCGAAAAATGCCCCCTCGGGTCCCAAACAGGATCACCCCGTCTTTGTTCCAGGTTCCGCCCCCGGCGTTCGGGGCATCACATATTGTCTGCGGTATGCCGCCTCCAATATCGACCTTCTTCAACTTCCCCTGGGCAAAGAATGCGATGGATCGGCTGTCGGGCGACCAGAACGGCGCTGCCGCGTCATCGGTTCCGGCCAGAGGTTGCGAGGAAAGCGATCCTAAGGGACGCAGCCAGAGCGTGATCTTCCGAGACGGGTCTCGTGTAGTGAATGCGAACTTGCTGCCGTCGGGCGAAATTTCTCCGATCGTAATCGCGGCAAATCCAACGGAGCCCGCGACGTCGAAAGTCATTTTGTCTGGCGGAGAAATCGTAAACTTTACGATCTGCGGTTCTGCAACAGGCGCACGGCGCGAGGTAATGATCCCAGTCACAGCAATTGCCGCGATCGAGAGAATCGCTACAACAGGAACGGCGATCCAAATCCTGGACCGGCGGGCTTGAGCAGTTGGTCCTTCGGCAACCCCGCCGTCGGTTAACCATTGGAGCTCGAGGACAAGATCGTGGGCCGATTGCCAACGTTCGGCAGGATCTTTGGCCAGACAGAGCTTGATGAGCCGTTCCACTGCTCACGGCATCAGCGGTTGGAGCGTAGAAACGTTGGGCGGATCAATATGCATGATCGCGGCAATCACACTGGATGCGCTTTTCCCGTCGAATGCTTTCCGCCCGGTCACCATTTCGTACAGCACGGCCCCGAAAGCAAAGACATCCGATCGTGCGTCCGCTTCGTTTCCTTCGAGTTGTTCGGGCGACATGTAGTTCAGCGTTCCGAGAATCGTTCCGCGCGCCGTGAGAGCGTCCGAAGCCGCGGTCTTCATAGTAGAGATGTCCACTACGGGCTCTGTGGGCTTTAACTTCGCCAGACCGAAATCCAGAAGCTTCGCGCCGGTTTTCACCACCATGATGTTGCCCGGCTTCAAGTCCCGATGTGTGATCCCCTGACGATGCGCTTTATCCAGCGCGCCCGCAACTTCAAGGGCATACTTCAGCGCCTGGTCGAGCGGCAGTGGTCCCCTCGCCAAACGTTGGGCGAGCGTTTCACCTTCGAGGTATTCCATGACGAGGAAATCGATTCCATCATGATGGCCGATATCATGGAGCGTGCAGATGTTGGGGTGATTCAAACTCGATATGGCGCGCGCTTCGCGCTCGAATCGCTCACGCAATTCCGTCGCGTCGGCGACATTCGATGGAAGTACTTTGATGGCAACCGTGCGGTCCAGTCGCGTATCACGCGCTTTGTACACTTCTCCCATCCCGCCCGCTCCGATAGGAGAAACGATTTCGTAAGGTCCGAGCCTGTCGCCTGAGGTTAGAGTCACGACGGCGTCGATTATACTCAGCGCAAGGCGAAAACCAGGAGAGCATTCCCCGAGTTCGGCCTGGTGGAGTCCAGAGAGATAATGTCGTTAATGTAGGAAAGGGTTTCCACTACGGGAAAAACCTATCGCAAACTCGACGGCCACACGGTTACAGACCGCCAAGCCCGGTCGCGAATGAATCAAGCGTTGCGATGGATCGAAGTGCGGAAATCCCGGATTCATGGCCGGGGCGTTTTCGCGCGTCGAGACATTCCTGCCGGTACGCGTCTCATCGAATACGTGGGCCTGCCGATTTCGAAAAAGAAGTCGGCCGAGTTGATGCTGAAACAGAATCGCTATCTCTTTACGCTGAACGGCGCCTCGGATCTGGACGGAAAAGTCGGCTGGAATCCCGCGCGCCTGATGAACCACAGTTGTGAGCCCAATTGCGAAGCAATTCTGGATGACAATAACCGCGTCTGGATATTCTCGATCAAGTCTATTGCCCGCGAAGAGGAATTGACCTTTTACCATGGATACGGCCTCGAAGACTTCATGAATTTTCCCTGCCGCTGCGGTACGCCGTCATGTGTCGGATACATGGTCTCCGAGGAATTGATTCCCCTTGTCCGCAGCATGTTCACTCGGTCCTCAAAGGTCGAAGGAAACGGACTGCCAACTGCTACTGCAGCGCGAACCCGTTAATGCCGGAACTCACAGCGGCTGCTTTTTTCCAGCACCCGGGCAGGCGACTTGACGCAATTTCTAAACGGATACTTCGATACAACAAGCGGTCCGAAGAATGAAGCCGGCAGCTACGAAACAATTGCCCACGCTTATGGAATCGGCGCCGCAGATATTCTTTTCATTTCCGATGTCACTCGCGAACTCGATGCGGCCCGCACAGCCGGCTTGAAAATCGCTTTATGTGTGCGTCCAGGAAATCATCCGCAACCGTCAACCACACACGACACGATTGTCACCTTCGCGGAATTGTAACGAGCTTGTAAATTTCGTTGCGGATGCACGGCTATCTGCTATCTTACCCGCGGCTTGTTTCATCCCAGCCGCTATGCAGGATGCGAATACTTCTCAAACTGTGGTTGACACTTGTACTGACGGCTTGTTCGGCGGCCAGCCTGCTGGCTCAATCCACTCCGATCATCAGTGATGTAACGGCGCAGCCTCCGGGTATCACGCAGGCGCTCGCTCCGCTTGGCGGCACAACGTTTACACTGACGGTCAACGGCCAAAACTTCTTCCCCTTTTCGAAGGTCTTCTTCGGAGGCACGCCTCTTACGACGGCGTTTGTGAGTTCCATCCAGTTGACTGCAACGGTGCCGGCTTCACTCCTTCAAGCGCCTGGAAATATCCCGGTGACCGTCGTCAACACCGATCCACTGGCCGTAACGCCGTCGCCGGTGACGTTGTCGGTATCGAGCAGCACGGCAGTCGGCGCATATCAGGTTACGATCAGTTACAACAAGAACATCGTGAGTCTGGTTTCCGGAAACATCACGGGTGGAAGCGGCGCAGGATTTACGGGATCGCCGGTCACGATCAACATCGACAACGCAAACGGGCAAGTGACGTTGAACTCTTTCCAGACTGGAAACACTCCGGCGGGAACATTCAGCGTCGCCAATCTGACCTTCACCGGCGTCAGCGCCGGCTCGAGCGGCCTCATCATTTCGAATCCTGTTTTGACCGACACGTTGTCCCACGGCCTGCCGATTCCTCCGGCGCAAATCACTTTGAGCGCCAATAGTGTGAACGTCGGACAGGCCGCAACGGTTTCGAACGCCATCAATTTTCGCGTTGTCGAACGCGGCGATCTCAACGGAGACCGCAAAGTCAGCATTGGCGACGCGTTGTACAGCGCGTTGATTTCCAGTGGTCTCGTGAAACCTCCGGCCCCGATCAGTGCGGGAGACCTGAATCTAAGCGCCGCCGCGAATATCGGTGATGCGCTCGTTCTTGCGCTTTATTCCGGACGTTTGATCCCCAACCTGCCGAGCCCTTCAGTCACGTCGGTATCGCCGGCCACTGCGGTGGCCGGAAGCAACCTCACACTGACGGGTACCGGATATTCATCGATTAATGCGAACAATCAGGTGCTGTTCACGACAGCAACGGGCACGGTTCGGGTCACGCCCACGGGAGCGGTGACGAACATCTCGATGACCGTTACCGTTCCGCTTGACGCGGTCAGCGGACCGATGCAGGTCTATCGCGTCGACGCCACCGTCGCCACCGATGAGTTTCCGCTTGCCGTTTCGGGAACGAATACGCCTTTATTGCTGAGTTCCGTCACACCCTTCGACCGCGTCATTACCGGCACATCGGTTCTCTTGAAGGGAATGGGTTTCTCCGCGGCCGCCGCCGACAATACGGTCACGTTTCGAGATACGAGTGGTTCAACAGTGACCGCGGCCGTAACCACGGCAAGCACGACGTCACTGACGGCCGCGTTGCCCGCGACAGCGGCTTGCGGAGAAGTCACCGTCACGGTGGGAGGCCAAACAAGCAATGCCCGAAGCATCACCGTTTCGGGAACAAGCTGTCCGAAAAAACTCACCGACATCCTAGGTGGAGGCGCGCCTGGAGATATTCTGGCGCTGGAAGGAGTCGGCTTTGATTTTCAGACTCCCGCAAACAACATCGTTCGTTTCACCGCAGCCAGTGGCGGCACAACCCTAGCGACCGTCCTCGAGTCGGGCGGCACGCAACTGCAGGTTTTGATTCCTCCGAACGCTGCTTCCGGGCCAATTACCGTCACGGTTGCCGGGACAACTTCGAACACGCTCAACTACGTTCTGTCCGGGCCTACGTTGAGCGCAATCGATCCGGCCGGCGGAGCAACCGGCACGATTGTGAATGTCACGTTGACGGGAACAGGCTTTGCCGCGGGCGGCACGGCCGTCGCCGTCAGCGGAACCGGAGTGGTTGTCGGAACTGTTACGGTCGCGAGTCCGGCATCGCTCACGACCACATTCACAATCGCAAACGATGCGGCGGCCGGCAACAGAAGCGTGGCTGTCAGTACGGGCGGCGGAACGAGTTCGCCGGTAGTCTTCCTGATTACTTCCGGTCAACCGCCCGCGCCCACATTGACCGCAATCAATCCTTCCTCCGGGTTCCAGGGAACAAGTGTGCCGGTGACATTGACCGGAACGAATTTCATTCCCGGCGCCACGACGTTGACCGTGAGCGGTTCGGGTGTGATTGGAACATCCGTCAATGTCGTCAGCGGAACATCTTTGACGGCAAACTTCATCGTCGATCCATCCGCGGCTCTCGGAACACGCAGCATCACCGTGAGCACAGTAAGTGGAACGAGCGGCAGCGTCACGTTCACAGTCAATCCCGGCGCGCCGTCGTTGTCATCGATCAATCCAACGTCCGGAAATCGAGGAACGAGCGTTGCGGTCACATTGACCGGTACGAACTTTGTAGCGGGCGTCACGACGATCACCGTCAGCGGCTCGGGCGTCACCGGCACTTCCGTGAATGTCACGAGCGGGACATCGCTGACCGCTACCCTGGTTATCGATTCCACGGCCGACCTCGGCGGCCACAATGTCACCGTGAGCACCGCCGCCGGCAGCAGCGGGCCGATTCTCTTTGCAGTGAATCCGCCTGCGCCGACGTTGACTTTGATCAATCCGGCTTCGGGAGCTCAGGGAACCGCTGTGCCGGTAACGCTGGGCGGAACAAACTTCGTTGCCGGCGCCACGAGCGTGGCGATCAGCGGGTCCGGCATTATTGGAAGTTCGGTCACTGTGGTCAGTTCGACGTCCATGACTGCGCTGTTCGTCATCGATGCGGCGGCGCCCACAGGCTCGCGCAGCATCACGGTCACCACGGCAAGCGGCACGAGCAACAGCGTGGCATTCACCGTGAATCTCGGCGCGCCGACTGTTTCGTCGATCAATCCCTCTTCCGGACTTCAAGGGACAGGCGTTCCGATCACGATAACAGGAACGAATTTTGTGGTGGGCGCGACAACATTGACGATTAGCGGTACGGCAGTCACAGGAAGCGCGGTCAATGTGACCAGCGGATCGTCTCTCACAGCAACGTTGATCATCGATGCCGCAGCGGCTGTCGGCACCCGGAGCGTTTCCGTGAGCACGGCGAGCGGCACCGCCAGCATCAGCTTCACAGTCAATCCGGGCGTTCCAACTCTCGCTTCGATCAACCCCTCGTCGGGACTCCAGGGAACGAACATACAGGTCACGCTCACGGGAACTAATTTCGTTGCGGGCGCCACAACGATCACGATCAGCGGATCCGGCGTGACCGGCGCTGCAGTAAATGTCACGGGCGTGACATCGCTCACAGCGACGTTGGTCATTCATCCGGCGGCCTCGCTCGGATCCCACGATGTCACCGTCAGTACAGCGAGCGGCACGAGCGGAACAGTTACGTTCACAGTGAATCTCGGCGCGCCGGCGATCACCGCAATCAATCCACCCTCGGGTACGCAAGGTACAAGTGTTACCGTCACACTGAACGGAACGAATTTCGTAGCCGGCGCAACATCTCTGACCATCAGCAGCACCGACGTAACGGGTTCGTCCGTGAACGTCCTGAGTGGAACATCGCTGACAGCGATTTTCACGATCAGTCAGACGGCGGCTCCGGGATCCCGCAGCGTGACGGTAAACACGCTTTCGGGCAGCAGCAACTCGATAATATTCACGGTTGTCGCTCAGTCTCCTCCCAGCATTTATTCCATCACCCCCAACAGCGGAGTTCAGGGCGCAACCCTTGCCGTCACGATCGGCGGCGCGAATTTCTTGCAAGGCGCCACAACCCTGACAGCCAGCGGCAGCGGGATCATCATTGGCAGCGTCGTTGTGACAAGTTCGACGAGCGCGACTGCGCTGATGGTTTTGTCGGATCAACCGGGATCTTACGGTTTGTCTGCCAGTACATTCGCGGGAACCAGTTTGCAAGTGGCGACGACCACGATCAACGCGAACACGCTGGCGAACGCAAACGCCCTCAGCGTCACGACCTTTGCCGGAGCGCCGGGTTCGGCGGGTTCGACGGACGGCCCGGCGTCCTCGGCCAGGTTTGAGGATCCTTATCACGCGTGGAGCGACGGCGCCTTCTTGTATGTAACGGACGCCACCAACAGCCGTATCCGGCGGATCACTCTCTCTACAGGCGACGTCGTCACGTTCGCCGGAGGAACATACGGTTCGCTGGACGGAATTGGAACAGCCGCACAATTCGGTACACCAACCGGGATCTGGGGCGACGGCATCGCGCTTTATGTCGCGGACGAAGATTTCAACACGATCCGCAAAATCACGATCGCCACTGCCGAAGTGACGGCGCTCGCCGGACAAGCCGGTCAGTTTGGTACGGCCGATGGCACGGGCTCCGCGGCCCGCTTCCACGATCTGCTGGGCATGTGGGGCGATGGAACGTTCTTGTATGTTACCGATCAGTTGAACCACACGATCCGAAAGATTCGGCTCGCGACCGGCGAGGTCACAACGTTCGCCGGCGCTGCGGGTCAAAGCGACTACGTCGACGATGTAGGTCCAGCTGCACGATTCAGCTACCCGACCGCAGTTTGGGGGAATGGGAGATTCCTGTACGTTGCCGAATACGGCAACGAGACGATCCGTCGAATCGATCTGACCACCGCGCAAGTCACAACTGTCGCGGGTCTTGCGATGCAGAGCGGTTCGGCCGACGGCGCCGGCGCCGCCGCGCGTTTCAACAATCCGATCGGATTGTGGGGTGACGGGACGGCCTTGTTTATCGCGGACGCATACGGCAATACGATTCGAAAAATAATGTTGCAGACGGCCGCTGTCACCACAGTCGCTGGAAATCCCAGCTTCTATGGCTCCACTGACGGAATTGCTTCTGCGGCCAGGTTCCTATTCCCATCCGGTGTCTGGGGCGACGGCACGTACCTGTACGCCGTCGATTCTTCCAATTACACGATCCGCCGGATGGCTCTCGCGACGGCGCCGTCATTGATGGCGATCAGTCCGTCTACCGGCGCGCAAGGTTCGAGTGTCCCGGTCACGATTACTGGAACGAATTTTGTATCGGGCGCTACGACCGTGACCGTCAGCGGGACGGGAGTTACAGGCACTTCCGTTAGCGTCGCCAGCGGCACTTCACTGACGGCGACGTTGGTTATCGCTGCCGATGCTCCACTGGGTTCGCGCAGCGTCTATGTGACGACGGCGGCGGGAAGCGGCGGAATCACCTTTACGGTCACGATTCCGGTAGCGGCGCTGTCCGCCATCTCGCCGTCATCAGGCAATCAGGGTTCAAACGTTCCCGTAACAATCACGGGCGCCAACTTTGTCAGCGGCGCCACGACGCTCAGTATTAGTGGAAGTGGCGTCACCGGTTCGTCTGTGAATGTGCTGAGTGGAACTTCTTTAACAGCGACGCTGATCATCGACGCGGCTGCTGCGCTGGGAACACGCAACATCACGGTAAGCACAGCAAGCGGCACGAGCAATAGCATCACCTTCACTGTGACGGCAGGTCCGTCGATTTCAGCCGTGACTCCATCGTCGGGTATTCAGGGAGCAACGATGACGGTCACGCTCTCCGGCAGCAACTTCGTTAGCGGCGCGACGACGGTGACCGCAAGCGGAACGGGCATCATCGCCGGCAATGTCGCCGTCACCAGCGCAACAACGGCGACGGCATTCCTGGTGCTCTCGGCTGAACCTGGAACGTACGCCCTCAGCGTCTCGACGGCTTCAGGGAGCAGCGGAACCCTGCCGCTCACGATCACGGCCAACACGCTGTCGAACGCGCCCGCGCTCAGCGTGACGACACTCGCGGGTACGGCCTTCGCTTTCGGTTACGTCGATGCGACGGGCACTGCGGCCCGTTTCGGCAATCCGTACCGCGTATGGGGAGATGGAACGTATCTCTACGTCGCCGACTCATCCAATACGATCCGCAGGATCGTTACTGCGACCGGAGAAGTCACGACGCTCGCGGGTCAGCAATTTGTTGCAGGGTTCGCCGACGGCATCGGGACCGCTGCCACGTTCAATCTCCCGCTGGGGATGTGGGGAGACGGCAAGTATCTGTACATCGTCGATAAGAACTACGCCATCATCCGCAGGTTGAACCTCTCGACGCTGGAAGTCACAACGATCGCAGGACAGGCCGGGGACTACCGTAACGTCAACGGAATCGGCACAGCCTCACGGTTCGTGGGCCCGCACGATATCTGGGGTGACGGTTCGTCCCTGTATGTGGCGGATGCCTACGATCACACGATCCGGAAAATCAACCTGGCCACGATGGAAGTCACCACGTTCGCCGGTCTGTCCGCTAACTACGGATCCTCGGATGGAACGGGAAGCGCCGCGCGCTTCCATAACCCGCAAGGATTGTGGGGCAATCGCCAGTACATGTATGTCGGCGACACCGAGAATGCCATCGTCCGCCGGATCAATCTGAGCACCGCCGAGGTCACTGCGATCGCCGGCCTTGCCAACACCACAGGCACAAACGATGGAATCGGTTCCGGCGCGCGCTTCATGTACCCGGCGGGAGTTTGGGGAGACAGTACGGCTTTGTTTGTCAGCGACTCGACCGGCGGGGTTCAAACCATTCGAAAAGTGATGCTGGCAAGCAACGCCGTAACCACCATGGCGGGAAGTACGAATGCGACGCTGCAAAGCGTCGATGGCATCGCGAGCGACGCGAGATTCTGGGGACCATACGGAATGTGGGGTAACGGGACGGAAGTGTTCGTCGGCGATTCGCAGGCCGCGTCGGTCCGCCGCATGGTTCTCGCGCCCGGCCCGGCTCTGACATCGATCAGTCCGTCGTCGGGCGGTCAGGGAGCCGCCGTTTCGGTAACGCTGACGGGATCGAACTTCGTGTCCGGCGCAACAACCATCACCGTCAGCGGAACGGGGGTGACGGTCACGAATACGAGCGTACAGAATTCCACCGCGCTTACTGCAAGCTTCGTTATCAATCAGTCTGCCCCAACAGGGGACCGCAGCGTGACAGTGTCAACGGCCGGCGGCGCCAGCGGAACACAGACATTCACGATTTATAGTAATGAAAGCTTCGATCAGTCGTTCAACGACGCCGACTGGACTGCGACGGCTTTTACAACAGGAGCCGGCGGCACAGTTACGGGAGCGCAAATCTCGTCGGGCAACCCGACGCCGGGCCGGCAGGTCACAAACCACATCAACGGCGGAACCGGCGTAATGCAGGGTTTCCACAAATACTCCGCGGTGACGATCAGTCCGTCCGAGGGAGCGATTACATCCATCGATTTTTCCATCGATGCGCTGTTTGTTTCTGGAGTAGGGCAGGTCGGCCAGCAGATCGGATTTGCGATCGAACAGGACGGTATCGCCTACAGAGCTGGGGCTTCGACGACGGGTGTGGACAATGCCAATTGGGTCACGAAGACTTTTACGGTGACTTCAGCCGACTTTACCCGGTTTGATGGACTATCCGGGTCTCCCGATTTTTCCACGTCCGGCTCGCCTTTCTATCTGGGCTTCCGCACAGGAAATTCAAACAGCGGCAGTGGAGGCTTCAACCAGAAAGTCAACTACGACAACTTTCAAGTTTTCGTTCATCGTTGAGGAAAAAAGGCGGCCGCAATTTCCCGCCCGCCGGACATCAATTAGTTAGTGCCGGGACCACCGGCCCGTTCAGTTCGGGAATAGTGGCGTCCATAAGACCCCAGAATCGCGTTACGGAGCTGCCGAGGATTTTGGCTTCATCAAAGACTTATTTCGCAAAGACCTCGATTCCTTTTACCGTCGAAGTGGGTTCGGGAATCGGATCTCCGTCCTCGCGCATTCCCTCGATATGAAATTCAATGGCCTCCTGAATCAATCCTTCGACTTCCTCCAGCGTTTCACCCACGGCGACACAACCGGGCAAGTCAGGAACGTAAGCGCCATAGCTTGCCGGGCCCTTTTCAAACACGACGGCGTATTTCACTGCTCATCCTCCTTTTCAAGGCCAGCTTGTTTCAAGATGCTCTTCAGCGTCCTCACTGGGACATCCGTACCGGGTTTGCCGGCAACGGTGACCTTGCCCGGCTTAGACTGATGCTTGAACTGACGGTGACTGCCCCTGGTGTTCTAAGGAACCATCCTTCTGATTCGAGCATCTTGATTACGTCTCTGACCTTCATTTTAGCGTTTCAATTCGGTTCCTCGCTCCGCACTACTTCGTGACTAATTCCCCGCTCGGCACGTGGATGAAAGCTTTCGGATCGAGCCCGAAGTAGGCACAGAGTTTTTCGATGTGTGCGCGGTTGAAGTCCCGCTTTTGAGCAATGAGTTCTGAGATCGTCGATACCGGTATTCCGGTTGCACGGGAGACTTCGGTTTGCGTCACGCCTTTGCTCTCGATCGACATTGCGAGCATCCGATTCGGCGGCAACGATTCGATGGGATGCGCTTTGCTTTCATATTCGTCGATGAGATTGCCCAGGATCTCCAGATAGTCTTGTTCAGGAGCGGAGAGACTTGGCGCGTCGAGTAACTGATGAAGCATCGTTTCGGCGCGATCCAAATCGGCCTCGGATCGGATCGGCCGCAGCGGAAAGGAATGGATCAGTTCCAAATACTTCGATGAAATCTTCGCCATAGTCGCTACTCCTTTTCTCACTGGCTGCGCCCTGTCGGGCTTGCATTCGCAGCCGCTCATGCTTTCCATTTGCCGAGGTCGTATTCTTTGTGCGTCAGAATGTGCCGGACGTAGCACCGTTGGCGGTCGAAATGGATCACCAAAATGAGGCGGTACTTATTTCCAGCGATGTTGAACACGACGAACTTCCCAACCTGATCGGCACTGCCGAAGACCTGCCGCACATCCGCAAAATTCTTCCAGCTGGCTGTTTCGACGGCCTTGATCCAATGCCGCAATCCCGTCTCCGCGTCGAGATACTTTTCCCAGACTTGCTTCAACGGCCGGCGGGATATCAGACGCATCTTAGTTATTTTCGCAATATGCGAAAG
>CAZWGA010000079.1:0-29929 GCA_964633285.1 uncultured Solibacteraceae bacterium
CTTGCAAAGCGCTTCGCGAAGAGGGCTACGAAATCGTTCTGGTCAATTCGAATCCTGCCACGATCATGACGGATCCTGAATTGGCACACCGTACTTATATTGAGCCGCTCACTGCTGAATTTGTTTCATCGATCATTAAACGGGAAAAGCCGGATGCGTTGCTGCCGACGGTCGGCGGCCAGACTGCGCTCAATATCGCCGTTGAACTTGCCGAGAGCGGCATTCTCGACGAGTACCACGTCGAAATGATCGGCGCCAAAGCGCCGGCCGTGAAAATGGCTGAAGACCGTTTGCTGTTCAAGCAGGCGATGGCGGAGATCGGTCTGGAAACGCCACGCAGCGAAGTGGTCGGCGACATCCGTGAAGCACAGCGCATCGTCCAGAGCATCGGCTTTCCCGCTGTGATTCGCCCGTCATTCACATTGGGCGGAACCGGCGGGGGCATTGCGTTCAACAGCGAGGAATACGAAAGCATTGTTCAACGCGGGCTCGACCTCAGTCCGGTACACACCGTTTTGGTCGAAGAATCGGTCATCGGCTGGAAGGAATTCGAACTCGAGGTCATGAGAGACCTGAACGACAACGTTGTCGTTATTTGTTCGATTGAAAACTTCGATCCGATGGGCGTGCACACCGGCGATTCCGTGACCGTCGCTCCGGCACAAACGCTGACGGATCGGGAATATCAGCGCATGAGGGATGCCGCGGCGGCCGTGATTCGCCAGATCGGCGTCGAGACGGGAGGGTCGAATATCCAATTTGCCGTGAATCCGGGAGATGGCCGTCTGGTCGTGATCGAGATGAATCCTCGCGTCTCGCGGAGTTCAGCCTTGGCGTCGAAAGCCACCGGCTTTCCAATCGCAAAGATCGCGGCGAAACTGGCTGTGGGATACACGCTGAACGAAATCCCGAACGACATTACGAAGAAGACTCCCGCGTCGTTCGAGCCGATGCTCGATTACGTTGTCGTCAAGATTCCCAAGTGGGCCTTTGAAAAATTTCCTGAATCTGATCCGACACTCGGTACGCAGATGAAGTCCGTTGGGGAAGTCATGGCGATTGGCCGTACGTTCAAGGAGGCGTTCCTGAAGGGAGTTCGCTCTCTCGAGAGCGGCAAGGATCCAGGTTCGGAGAAGATCGACGTCGATTTAATCCGGCATAAACTCGCGACGCCGACGCCGGATCGTATTCCGTATCTTCTTCACGCCATCGGAAACGGATTCAGCATCGCCGAGCTCGTCGAGCTTACGCACATCGATCCGTGGTTTCTGAACGAGATGAAGGAAATCACCGACCTCATCAAGCAGATTTCCCAGCACACCATCGACTCTTTGCCCGCGGAGCTTTTGCGCGAAGCGAAACGTTCGGGTTTTGATGATGCCCGAATCGCGCGTCTCGTCAATTCAAAGGCGCGAGACATTGCGGGCAAGCGCGGCGATTACGGGATTGTGCCGGTTTACAAGCGCGTGGATACCTGCGCGGCGGAATTCGAATCGTACACGCCCTATTTTTATTCGACGCATGAGGAAGAGGACGAAGCGGAGCCCGGTTCACGGAAGAAAGTAGTCATACTCGGAAGTGGTCCGAACCGGATCGGGCAGGGAATCGAATTCGATTATTGCTGTTGTCACGCATCGTTCGCGCTCAAAGAAGAGGGTTACGAGACCATCATGGTCAATTGCAACCCCGAAACGGTATCGACGGATTACGACACTTCAGACCGGCTCTACTTCGAACCGCTTACGCTGGAAGACGTCCTTCATATCGTCAGAGAAGAGAAACCCAACGGGGTGATCGTTCAATTCGGCGGCCAGACTCCTTTGAATCTTGCGCTCGATCTGCAGCACGCGGGAGTTCCCATCATTGGAACTTCTCCCGAGTCGATCGATCTTGCGGAGGACCGCAAACGGTTCGGTGACCTTTTGCGGAAACTGGATATTCCGCAGCCTCAAAACGGAACCGCCGTTACTCTCGAAGAAGCGCGGGCGGTTGCCCGGCAGATCGGCTACCCGATTCTGGTCCGGCCATCCTACGTATTGGGCGGCCGCGCCATGGTTATCGTTTACGACGAATCCACTCTCGATAATTACATGAGTGCCGCCGTTCAGGTTTCGCGCGAGCGGCCGATACTCATCGACAAGTTTCTTGAAGACGCCTACGAGGTCGATGTCGACGCTCTTTGCGACGATGAGCAGGTCGTGATCGCCGGCATCATGGAACATATCGAAGAAGCCGGTGTTCATTCCGGCGACAGTTCATGCGTCTTGCCCACTTATCAATTGAGTGAAGATCTCCGCGAGACGATTCGGCGTCATACGATCCAGCTTGGCCGGGCATTGAGTGTGGTGGGTTTGATGAACATTCAATTTGCGATTCGGGCAGGCACCGTTTACGTGCTCGAAGTGAATCCGCGCGCTTCCCGCACCGTGCCCTTTGTCAGCAAAGCGACGGGCGTGCCGCTTGCCAAGCTGGCAGCGCGGCTGATGGTCGGACGAAAGCTTCGCGAATTCGGATTGCCGGGCGAATTAAAGGTGAATGACTTTTACGTCAAATCGCCGGTATTTCCGTTCGCGCGGTTCCTTGGCGTGGACACGATCCTCGGTCCCGAAATGAAATCCACCGGCGAAGTCATGGGTGTTGACGATACTTTCGGAAAAGCTTACGTCAAAGCGCAGATCAGCGCCGGATCCGTGCTGCCCAAATCCGGAGTTGCGTTCATCAGCGTCAATCAGCACGACAAGAATTTCATTTCGAAGATCGCGGCGGATCTCCTCGAAGTCGGCTTCAAGATCATTGCAACGCGAGGCACGGCGCGGGTTCTACGAAGTTCCGGCATTGAAGTTGAAACCGTCTACAAGGTGAATGAAGGCCGGCCGCACATCGTCGATTACATCAAAAGCGGCAAAGTGGACCTCATTGTCAACACGCCGCTCGGGCGCGATTCATTCTTCGATGAAAAAGCCATCCGGCGCGCGGCCATCAATCATCGTGTTCCCTGCATTACGACGATTGCCGGCGCGGCCGCCGCTGTGAATGGAATCCGGGCGATCCGGCGCGAAAATCTTGACGTGCGATCGCTGCAGGAATATCACAATCGCGGTTAATGAAGGTTCCCCTGCTCGATTTAAAAGCCCAGTACGCTTCCATTCGCGGCGAGATCCGGCTGGCGATGGATCGTGTGCTCGAATCGCAACGCTTCATCCTGGGTCCTGAAGGCGAATCCTTTGAGAACGAAATGTCGGCATATTGCCGGTGTGCCCATGCCGTGGGCGTGTCCTCGGGGACCGACGCGCTGCTGGCTGCATTGATGGCCATTGAAGTGGGGCCCGGCCATGAAGTGATCACCACTCCCTACAGTTTTTTTGCGACAGCGGGTTCGATAGCACGCCTTGGCGCCCGTCCCGTTTTTGTCGACATCGATCCAGGCACTTTCAACATCGATCCGGCCGGAATTGAATCGCGCGTGAACGAGCGCACGCGCGCGATCATGCCCGTTCATCTTTTCGGACAGATGTCGGATATGCGGCCGATCATGGAAATTGCAGAACGCCGCAAACTCTACGTTATCGAAGATGCCGCCCAGGCCATCGGCGCCGAGCGAGACGGTTTCCGCGCAGGTTCTGCAGGACACCTGTCGTGCTTCAGCTTCTTTCCATCCAAGAATCTCGGCGGGTTCGGCGACGGGGGAATGGTCACGACAAACGATGCGGGCCTTGCGGACCGTCTTCGGCTGCTGCGTAATCATGGCTCCCGGTCGAAGTATCGAAATGAAATCATCGGCGGCAATTTCAGGCTCGATGAAATCCAGGCGGCTGTGTTGCGAGTCAAACTCAAACACGTCGACGCATGGACCGAAGGCCGGAGAAGAAACGCGGCTTTCTATCGCGAAAGACTTGGTTCAAGTTCAAAAGTTAAACTCCCGTTCGAGCTTTTGAGATCGCGTCACATTTACAATCAATTCGTTATTCGCGCGGCCGGCCGCTCGGAGTTAATCGCTCGCCTCAAGCAGCGCGAAATCGGATGTGAAATCTATTACCCGTCTCCTCTGCACCTCGAACCGTGCTTCACCGGCCTTGGCCACAAAGCCGGTGATTTCCCGGCCGGCGAAGCAGCATCGCGCGAGAGTCTGGCTATCCCTATTTATCCGGAGCTGTCACCGGAAATCCTGCAGTACGTTTCCGACGCCGTTCTCTCGGTTTGATGCCAACCGGCCCCTGCCGGGCGGTATCTATACGCTTGCAGGAGGTTCTTACAATGATCAGAAGCAGTTCCATCGTTCTAAGTCTATTGGTGGCCCTCGTCGCCGCTGTTTCAGGCCTGGCACAGGATTCCGGCTGGATCGGTATAGCGATCGAGGATCAGAAAGATCGCGGTGCGATGATTAAAAGCGTCGAGCCCAATAGCCCGGCGGCAAAAGCAGGCTTGAAGGAAGGTGACGTCATTCTTCAGTACAACAAGGACGACGTCCTTGGAGTCCAGCAGCTCACTCGAATGGTTCGTGAAACTCCGGTAGGACGAACTGTAGACGTGAAAATCCGGCGCGAGAATCGCGAACAAACGATTCACCTTACAACCGAGAAAGCGCCGAACAACCTGGGCCTTGTGAACCGCAATGGGCGTGACGTATTTGATCTCTCGTTGCCGGGTATTCGCGTCATGCGCGATCGCGTGCGCGATATTCCGCAGATTTCGGTCAACACGACCTACATTCAGTCCGGAATCCGCGTCGAGCAGATGACCGATCAACTTCGAAGTTATTTCGGCGTGTCCAGCGGCGGCGTTCTTGTGGCTTCCGTCAATAAAGATTCCGCGGCCGACAAGGCCGGCCTGAAAGCGGGCGATGTGATTACCGCAGTTGATGGAAAAGCCGTGCGGACGCCGAGCGATTTCAGCCGTGAAATGCGGGCTTCGAGTTCCAAGCCCGTGGTGAAGATTGTTCGCGACAAGCAGGAACGCGAAATCAAGTTCGAGTAGAAGGCAAACCGTTGGTCAGAATGTTCGGGCAGGAATGACCGTGAGATCGAGGGCCTGGCTGCTTCCTTCGGTAACGTGGATGGGTTTACCCCGATTTTCGAATTCACGTATAAGGGAAGGATCCCGCCAGGCCTCGTTTTCGATTTCTTCCCATGCAAGCAGGTTGTAGTCGCCGGGAGCGATGTCCTGAAGTTCGAAGCGGCCGGAAGCGCCGGTTTCGATCGTTTTGTACAAATCGGCCCGGCGCTGTCCAGCCCCAACTGGAGTCAATGTTACCGTGGCATGGACGACTGGACTGCCGTCAGCGTTCAAAACACGTCCATCGATTTTTCCCGGATTGTCGCCGAGTACGACTTCAAGTGAATCCTTCGCGTCTCCGGTCAAATGTAATCCGTTCGCGAATACATCCGAATTACCGAACCTGATCGATTTCAGATAGCCACCGTGAATGCCGGTGATCGCGGCCGAGTAGTCTCCCAACGTCACATCCTGCAGGGAGAAACTTCCATCCGCTGCGGAATCGGCTGCGAAATCTTTTTCCCGCACCGGCGACCCCGGCGTCAGCCGGACTTTGACATCCTTTGCGCCAGGAACAATGCGGCCGCGGACTGTTACTCCGGAGTAAAGCACGATCGGCAGATTATCGATGTCTGCATCGCCAACGTCGACAGCAACACGGGCACTCATATTGTTGGTGAGGGCGTACAGCACATACGAACCTGGCAGAACGGACCGAAGATCGAAAGTTCCATCATCGGGATCGACCGGTTCCCATGAGCAATCCTCGCGATCAAGCATGACCTGCTTCGCGCATTCATCTACGCTGGAAGCGCGCGCCTTTCGAAGCTGCGCATACATGGGTGCTTTAGACACTCCGTTGATCATCCTCCCGCGGACGCGATGGGTTGCAACTGGCGCAACAACAAGATCGACGCCTCCTGTGTTTGCGCCGGGCGCCAGGCGGACGGCCGTGGCCCGATCTTCATCGAGAGTACCCGGGTAGTACGTGGGAATGTAAGATTCGCCGGTTTTGCGCGTCGCCTGATACAGTTCCGCCAGATATCCCGTGAGTTCCGGTCCCTGCCTGCCGCCGATGCTGCCCACGCCCAAGCCGTTAAGTTCCGGACCGCGATTGCTTCCGCTGTAGAGCATGTTTCCGCCATAACTCTCGCTTCGAATGGGTAAGGCGCTGATGAAATATGCTCCGGGAGGCAACCAGAAGATTCGATATTCGCCGAGATCGTTGGTAATGGCGCTTTGAACTGTGCGCAACGTCCGGCGGCCGTCGGACCATGCCGGCTTCATAGCTCGCACGGTGGCGCCCACCACCGGCTGGCCTTTGCGATCGAATACGCGGCCGTCAATCGAGGCTGTCTGCGTCATCGCAAATCGGACTTCTGCGTTCTGGCCTCGTGTGAGAGCTATCGTCTGTTGGTATTCGTTCGATGCATAACCCGCGCGTAAAGCCGTCAGCCGGTATTGGCCCGGTTTGAGATTTCGAAAAATGAATTTGCCGTCGTCGGACGTTGTGACCGTAAGAGGTTCTCCGCCGCCGCTCTGCTCTGCCCGAGCTTCCACAACTGCTTTGGACAGCGGTTCTCCGCTCCCCGACTTTACGACGATGCCTTGAATAGACGTCGCTGGAGATTGCAGAAGCAGAACGATTGCCAGGATAAAAATATTCATAACCAGCCCCAACGCCGCTTTTTCATCTGCCCATCGGTATAACCGTTAACTGAACGCTGTCTTTTGTTCCTTCCTCGAAGTGTACCGGCCGGGCGCGTCCTTCGTATGCTCTGAGAAAGTCCGGATCCATTTCGGGGAATTCCCATGCGACAGCTTCCATGGCTTCCCATGCGAACGCGCGATAGGCGCCGGGCGCGACTCCGGTGAATCGAAAATGTCCAACGCTATCGGTCATGACTGTTTTGTAGAGATCGGCGCGGCCGCGATGGGGAAGATCCGGCACCAGCGTGACTCTTATATTGGACGCCGTTTCTTTCTTGTCATTCAAAGCCGTGCCTTCAAATGTCGCAGTGTTTGTACCGATGACAATTTCCAGAGGCGCTTGTGGCGGACCATCGACGTGCATCAATCCGTTCAGGACATCCTGGGCTCCCATTCGCATCGATTTGATATACACAGCCAGTGAGAATCCCGGGCCGCCACCCATTGGACCAAACGTGATTCGATAGTCCCCCGCTTTGATGCCTGGAAGAGTGAACCGTGAACTCGCCAGGAGATTCCAGGTGGGTGTGCCCGGCGGCAAGACCATGCCGCCGAATCCCATCACGTCGGGGTATCGTCTGATTTCCAGACTCAGACCGGCGTTTGATGGCGGCTGTCCGTCAACCGTAACTCGCACGGGAATATCCCAACCTTTCGAAACAATGAGGGAGATGTTCTGAACATCCGTGTTTCCGACGGCCACCGGCACTCGACCTGAAACATTCTCGTCTCCCGGTGAACCGCTTGCCGATACGACGTACGATCCCGGCAACAGTCCGGCCAGATCGAATTCGCCGTTTTGATTGGTGTCCGCAACGGGACCAATTCGGCTGCCTGTCCGGCCAACGGGCTGGACCATGACGTTCGAATTCGCGACCGGCCTTCCGGTGACGGCGCTCATCACACGTCCGCGAACATGATGAGTTAGAACCGGCGGAACGACGCGGATGTCCACACCTGTGAGGTTGGTTCCGGAGCGGAGATCGACCAGCGATGCCGACTCGATATCGAGTGAACCCGGGAAATAGACCGGCACATTGATTTCTTCCTGAACTTCCCCGGTCTCCAGAATCCTTCGCGCAATCACGGGCATCGAATGCAGTTCATAAAAACTCGCGCGATCCGGCGCGCTGAGAATGACAGGAGACCATCCGCGGCGCACGTCCTGAGGTGTTGCGCTGATGCGATATTGTCCCGGCGCCAGATAAAACAACCGGTATTCGCCGCGATCGTCTGTCGGGACTGAAGCGACTATCCTCTCGGTCCGACCACCGCCGATCTGGATGGGTTCATACACTGTCCGGAGAGCCTGAACCTGAGCGCGGCCCACGGGTTCGCCATCCCGATCGTAGACATGACCTGAAATCGAACTGGTCTGGGCCATGTTGAGGCGAATATCAGTCAGCTTCTGGCCCGCTGCGAGTGTGATCGGAAGTCCTCTTGTGCTCGGCGTCCGCTGCCCATATTCCGCGGGTATGTAACCACCGATGCGCCCTGCAAGCAGTTGATACTTTCCCGGCGGCACGTCCTCAAAAACAAATCTTCCGTCACCTCCGGTTGTCACGAGGCGCGAATCAGATTTCGCTCCTGTTGCGCGGAGTTCGACCGCGGCCTCCGGGAGTGGTTCTTCGGTTCCGTATCTCAAAACGGTTCCTTCAATCCTGGCGGAGCCGTCGTTCTGCGGCGGCGCCGGCTTCATCAGGAGAGTCAGAAGAGAGGCGGGAGCGGGTATGACAATTCCCGGCAGGTCCAGCTTTTCGATCTGTTGCGCTGCAACGTGTAGAGCCGACACCGGCAGCGTGATCGCCAACAGGAAAACAAGAGTGGTGATGATTGCCAATCGCGTTACTGCGGAACGGTTCAGCTTCGGATTCAACAATGCTTTGAAGCGGCTCTCCAGCGTTGATTCTCGAGCCATCGACAACGCAGGCTGCCAGGCGCGTTCATTGGCCCGGAAACTTCGCGCAAGATCGAGCAGGTGTGCGGCATATTCGGGCGCCGCGAAACCGCAGTTGAGCACGGTATCGTCGCAAGCCTGTTCGCTCTCCTGACGAAGCCGCGAACAGGCGATCCAGATCAGAGGATCGAACCAGTATATTGCCCGGAGGATTTCCGCGGCCGTCTGCACGAACCAGTCGTGGCGCTTCACATGAGCCAGTTCATGACGCAAAACAACCTGAATTCGATCTTCCGGCCACGCCTCCGCACCGGGCGGCAGGATGATCCTGGGATGGATCGCACCCCAGGTTGCCAGAATCGCGGAATTCCTGCTCTGAACAAGATGAACATTCCGGCGCAGTCTGTAGGCACACGCTATGGAGCCGGCGGCGCGGACCCACTTGCCGTGAAGAATACGATCAGACGCTGTGGCGATCCATGCCAGGCGAGTCCAGCCGGTCAGCAGGACAGCGAATGAGACCAGGACCCCCGTGATCCAGATGCCCATGATGATTTCCGAATACGAAATTCGAGTTCCTGCGGGAGATCGCGATGCATCAGCCGCAGGCTGATACATCGGTTGAAGGATGAAAACGGGGAACGCTGTTTCGCCTGCCACCGGCGGTTCCGCAGCGGCCTCTCCCCGAAGGAGAGGCGTTGCTTCTTCCCGGATCAACGGCGTTCTCACTTCCCAGATCGGCATCAGGATCCTTGCGGCGGGAGCCGCCGCGGCACACAGGATGGCGCACGCGAGAATAAAATGACGAATCGCCGCGGATCGCCTCCGCATCAGCAGTGTGGCCAGAAGTCCGGCGCCCATGATGACAAGTCCGGAAATCGAACAATAGACGAGCAGCGTCATCGCCGGCCTGCGTTCCTTGCTTTATCCACGAGGTCCGCAATGCGGTCGAGTTCGTCCTGGGAAATGCGGGTTCCTTCGGCACCAAGAAGGGCGGCGACGACCTTCTGTGTCGACCCTTCAAAAAAAGTATCGACAAGATGCTTCAGCGCCGAATGACGCACTTCATGCCGCGGAACGACGGGCATGTAGACGTAACGCAGTCCCTGTTCCTCATGACGCACATGATGCTTTTCTTCCAGCACCCGCAATTGTGCCCGGACGGTCGAATAGCTCGGCTCGCCGGGCAAATCCGTCATCACCTCACCGGCGGTTGCGCGGTTTCGCCGGTAGAGAATGTCCATGATCTGCCGTTCCCGGCGCGTCAGATTCAAATGCGGTGTCTTGGCCATATGTGTGAGCTTTATAGCAGAGATGCTATTTGAATAGCATCATTTATTTGAGGCAAATCCGCCTCCCCGCAGTGTAGGATTCTGCATCCTTGGGGGAGTAACCATTTCGGGAGGTTTTTGATGTTGCGAAAGAGCGTTCTGGCCGTTTCGTTTGCTGCGTTGCTTGTCATTGGGCTCCGGGCCGCCGGCCCCGTCCATACACCTGTCCGCCTCGCTCGCCATCCGGACTATCATGCGGGGAAGGTGGCGTTCAGCTATCTCGGAGACATCTGGATTGCCAATGAGGACGGCACGAATGTGCAGCGGCTCACAGACAACCTGGCGCGCGAGGACTTTCCGCGATTCTCGCCGGACGGCCGCTCGATCGCTTTCTCGTCGAACCGCTACGGCAATTACGATGTTTTCACCATTCCTTCAACCGGAGGCGCGCCGCACCGATTGACCTACCACTCGGGCGATGATCAGGTGGTCGGCTGGACACGCGATTCGCGAAGCGTGTTGTTCCGCGCCAATCACGGTGAAGGAGTGTTTCCCTCTGTCGCAACGATGTATCAAGTCTCCGTTGAAGGTGGACCGGAAAAGCCCCTTCCGCTGGATTGGGGCTATTGGGGGTCGTACTCCCCCGACGGCAAACAGTTCGTCTTCAACCGGCATCCCGCAGTATGGTCGCGCCAGCATTATCGCGGCAGTTACGCTGCGGACCTCTGGATTGCCGACTTGAGCCGGAACACTTACACGAAGCTGCTGGGCGAAGAACGCTACGACCGTTACTGGCCGATGTGGGGTTTCGACGGACAAATCTATTTTGTGGCGGATCCCCTGCCGAACGATCGCAACGTTGTGCCCGGAAGCGCCGAAGCTCGCAAGAGCATCAATAACATTTACAAAATCCCGGCAACCGGTACGGGCCAGCCGGTACAGGTCACGAAGCACACGAGCGGAAACCTCTTCTGGCCATCGATGTCGAGTGATGGAAAAGTCATCGTCTACGAGGAAAACTTCGGCATCTGGAAGCTGGATGTTGCTTCCGGCAAGACCAGCGAAATCAAACTCGACATCACCACCGATGAAAAGGAAAACGAAGTCGAAGCTCTAACCGTTCGAAACGAAGTGGACGCGTTCGACCTTTCTCCTTCAAGCCAGCGCGCCATTATTTCGGCGCGTGGCCAGCTTTTCACGATTGCGACGAATCGTGGCGATATCACTCGAGTCGCCCCCGACAGCATGGCGTCGCGCAATGACACGCCGAAATGGTCGCCCGATGGAAAGCACATTGCGTTTACATCGGATCGGTCGGGAAGGGAAGAAGTCTGGATTTCGGATCCGGACGGGGCTGGACTGAAAAAGATCACGGATCTCGACAACGAGAAAGGCGCGGTCGTCTGGACGCCCGATTCCGCGATGTTGCTGTACACGGCCGCCGATAAGAAGCTCTACAGTTACGCGGTCGGTGATGGGAAGACGTCTGTTGTGACTTCGGATGATGTCGCTCGAATCGGAAGCGTTTCAGTCTCACCCGACAGCAAGTGGGTCGCATTCTCGAAACAGGACCGGACGCTGCGTCCGCATGTCTACATTGCTCCCATCACCGGCGGTCAGGAGCGGCACATTTCAGACGACAGCCTGCTCTATGCCGAGAACGGAGCGGTTTGGACCGGTGACGGACGATATCTTGTCTTTACTTCTTCAGAGGGCGCAGGCGCCGGTATCGCGACGCAAAGTGGTGTGCCGACAACAATGGAATTGTGGGCGTTGTCGCTCAAGGATCAGGATCGGGATCCGGCCAATCGTGATGTCGACAACGAGGCTCAGGCCGCCGACACCGGTAATCGCGGTGGAGGCCGTGGAGGCGCAGGAGGCGGCGCCCCCCAGGCATCTCAGGTACAGATTGACTGGAACGGTCTTGCGCGCCGCGCAAGGCGTCTGACCGTGCCCGGCAATACGATTGGTGGTTTGACGCCGTCGCCCGATGGCCGTTCCGTTGCATTCAATCTTGGAGGCGGTGGTGGTGGCGGACGCGGTGGCGGTGGTGCCGCCGCTCAGGCGACAGCCGGTATCTACATTATCAATGTCGAGACAGGACAACTGACCAGAGTGCCCGCTCCAGCTCAGAACAACGGGGGTGGAGGTCGCGGAGGCCGCGGTAACGGCGGAGGCGGCGGTGGAGGAGCCAACATCGTATTTGCGCGGGACGGCCGCAGCATTTACTTCCGTTCCGGCACCGGGCTTTTCTCTGCGCCCGTTGCCGGTGGAGCGGCCCCGGCTGCTGCAGCAGGCGGAAACCGCGGTGGACGCGGAGGGGGCGCCGCTGTAACCGACGCAACACCAGATCCGGCCGGCGGTGGAGCGAATGCCCGGCAGGTGACGTACACCGCGAGCATCGAAGTCGATCACAAGGCGCTTCGGTCGCAGGTGTTCAACGAGGGTTGGCGCATCATGAAGAATCGTTTTTATGACGCGAAGATGCACGGCGCGGATTGGAATGCCACGAAAGCAATGTATGAACCGCTTCTGGATTATCTGGTAGACGAAGAAGAGTTGCACACGGTCATGATGATGATGATCGGCCAGCTCAATGCGTCGCACACCGGCGTCACAGGCGGACCTTCCGATACCGGGCGGTCGCCTGCGCAGACCACGCGTTACCCCGGATTCGATCTCACGCTCGATGCCTCCGGTTACTATCGCGTCGGGCATATCTACAAGACGGGCTCCGCGGACCATGACTATCTAAAAGTACGAGAAGGCGACTACATCATTTCCGTTGACGGCCATGAACTCAAGACAACCGACAACTACTGGCAGTACTTCACGCTCGCCGCAGGACAGAAATTCCATTTCACGCTGAATGACAAGCCTTCAAAGGATTCGGCATGGGAAGTCGCCATTGAACCCATCGCTACCACGCCGTTTGGCGATCTGCAATATGCGAAGTGGGTCGATGATCGCCGTGAAATGGTCACGAAAATGAGCAACGGCGACATCGGTTACCTGCACATCCGCGCGATGGATGCGCCGTCGCTTCGTCAGTTCCAGCTCGATCTTGCGGCGAATCGAACGAAGAAAGCGCTGATCATTGACCAGCGTTTTAACGGCGGAGGCGGCATCGATCAGGAATTGCTCGGAATTCTGGCGGGCCGGCAATATCAGTACACGATCAATCGTGATTCATCAATACAACAATCGCGCCCCCAGAATTTTTACGGGCCGATGGTCGTCATGCAAAACGAACGCTCCGCATCGGATGCGGAAATGTTCCCAGCGGGATTCAAGGCCCTGGGCCTCGGCAAAGTGATCGGTGTGCCGACTTACGGCGCCGTGATCGGGACAGGATCCTACACACTTCTCGATGGCTCGACTATCCGTACGCCCGGCAGCGGAGTCTGGCTGGCCAATGGACAGAACATGGAAAACTATGGCGTGCCCCCGGACGTCTACGTCGACAACACTCCGGCCGATTTCATGAAAGGCAAGGATGCCCAAATCGAAAAGGCCGTCGAGGTACTAAAAGCTCAGTTGAAATGAAATTCTGCGGCAGGGAACCAAATCACCCAAATCAGGAATTAAATCCCCCATTTGGTGATTTGGTTCCCTGCCGCAGAATTCAGCCACTTCGTCAGCAGGTAACGATCATGGTCCCGATAACCGGTCTTCCGGTATAAAGCCTGGGCACGCTTGTTCGCCCGTTCAACTTCGAGGTGAATAGCGCGGATTCCCTCGCTGCGGCACAGTTTTTCCGCGAGCCTCAGGCACTTCTTACCCAGACCTTTACCTCGGAAGCTTTCGCGCAAGTACAGCTCGTCGACAATGGCATCGCGTCCTTTGAATTCCAGACTGAAACCGAACGTCAGCACCAAATAGCCGGCGACATCTTGACCCGATTTGACGAGATAGATGACCCCGAGACTCCTGTTCGAAAGAATCTGGGTGAGCGCTCGACGGGCGTCGTTCTTCCTGAAAGAGATTCTCTCGTGTGTGTAGAACTCTTTCATGAGTTCGATCAGGAGATCGGTATCGGAGAGCTGGGCGAGCGTGAATTTCATTTGAGCGGATTACCGAGGTTGATCGTCATGCCGAGCAACACCTGGCGGTCAACGAATCCAGGCGATCCGATTCGTTGGCCCGACACGTCGATGCCCACCCGTTGCGTTGCCTGATATTCGACTCCGGCGAACAGTGCCGTGCTCGGCGCAAATCCCGTTGATCTTTCCCAGACGGCATTCATGTGAGGAGTGAAGCGCGAAAGCGCGCCTTTGGATGCGAGGTGCCGGCCCAGTCCGGCGCCGATATCCCAGGTACCCGCCGGATTCACCGAAGACGATGAAGTGGCTGCCGTCCATCCGGCTGTTCCGCCGACGCTGTTCTGACCGATGTCGGCGCGGGCAATCGCGGTTGCCCCGTAGCGCGCGCCCGAACCGTCTCGAAGGAAGAACGTGGCCTGCGGGGCAAGGGCGACATCGAAGTGAGTTGTGTCTAATACGACCGACGTTGCCGTCATTGTGATGCGATCGCTGAACTGCGTTGTTCGCGCGCCCGCGACGACGCTACTGGATACGGAATCAAACGCAACGCTATACTCGGTTCGTCCCCACAAAACCGACGTTCCCGCGGGTGTGTACTTGAATGCCGACGGCATCGTGAACTCCGAGCTCTCCATCGAATAGAGATTTCCCCAGTCGATTTCGATCGTTCCGGGTTCGGTGATGAGGTCGTTGATGTGCAGGCGCTTTCGCAGAGTGACATTCGAGCCGCGGTGCGGCGCCCGCCTCAGGTGAAGAATACTCGCGCCCGCCGGCACGCTTAGAGAGAGTACGCAAAGAATCGCAAGTGAGAGGGCTTTCACGTTCCGTATTATCCGCGATTCATGAAGAACGGGGAATATCAACCGCGACGGCCAGCAGCGTGGCGTCGTCGGAGAAGTCTTCGCGGCAGAATTGCGAAACCGTGTGAATGATGGCATCCCGCAAATCATTCGCCGCAGCCGACCGGTTCTTTCGCAGAATTGCCAGCAGATTCTCCTCGCCGAATTCTTCGCCGCGCGCATCGGCGGCTTCGGTAATTCCATCGGTGCAGATGATCAATTGGTCTCCGGGCAGAAGGCGGATCGAATCCTGTTCATACAATCCCTCGGGAAACACACCCAGCACGGCGCCGCCGGCCTCGAGTTTCATGCTTGAACCGTCTCTTCGTACCAGCAGCGGGGGATTGTGTCCGGCGTTGGTGTAGGCCAGGAGAGGGGCTTTCGAGTCGAGAACGGCGTAGAAGAATGTGATGAACTTTCCCGGAGTGATGCTGTTGACAACCGCGCGATTGACTTTTTCGCACAGTTCTTTCGGTGCCACGTTTTCAGCGGCGTATGCCTTAACCGTTGCCTGAAGGTTGGCCATGATCAGGGCAGCAGGCACTCCTTTACCCGAGACATCGGCGACGACAAGCGCCAGCATCGTTTCGCTCAGCGTGAAAACATCGTAGTAGTCGCCGCCGACAGTCCTTGCCGGCTGCCATGCGCCGGCGATGGTGAACCCGGTGATTTGAGGGATTTCTCTGGGAAGCAGGCCGCGCTGGATATCGAGCGCATATTCGCCTTCCTGTTTTTCACGCTTCAATTTGAATTGAGTCGCCACAATCGCGATCTGCTCGCCGATCGCCGAAAGGAATTCCGAATCCTCGGTATCGTAGGCCACTCCGGGTTTTCGCGACAGCCGAAGAACGCCGAAGACTTCGTTGTCCGAGAACACAGGCATCAGTAAATCCGGTCCTGATGCGATGGGCTGGCGCGCCGAACGCAGTTGCGGAAAGGAATTGACGAGAGTCCGCATCCGCGAATAGTCGCGTATCAATTCCAGTTTTGCATCAAGGGCGGACTCCGTCCTTTCGATCACGCGTTCGACAAAAGTATCGAGGTCGGGTTGGGCGGGTGCTTCAGCTTTGATGAGAAGGAGAGTTCGCGGAAGGGCATATCGTTTGGCGAAGATTACCTTATCGATGAATTCCTGAGCGCGTCCCCGTACGGGCATGAGAATCGCAGCCATCGCAATCGTGGACAACACTGCGAGGACTTCACCCCGGACGATACCTGCCCTGACTGCGAGTATCGCGATGCCGCCGGCCAGTCCCAGATACAGAGCGCCCAGACTGATTTTCAGCATCGAATAGCGCAGCGTTTTCTGGACCGCCTGCGGTGATTGCACGATCGCCTGATCGAGCTCGGAGACAAGCAATTTTCGACGGGTATCTTTGCGGGCCGGCGAATCTTTTTCTTTGAGGAAGTATCCCCTGCCCGGCTGTGACTCGATCAGGCCCGCGTTTTCAAGCTCCGCGAAAGCCTTTGCGACGGAATTGCGGTTGACGCGCAGTTCGGCGGCGAGCGCACCGATCGTTGGAAGAGGTTCTCCGGGCCGTAGTGCTCCGGACACCGCATCTTCCCGGATCTGCTCCGTGATCTGAATATGGACGGGCTTGCCCGACTTGAAGTCGATTCGAAGATTCATGCGCGGACTTGTCATAGGCCAGTCCGCGCTTCCCTGTCAAGGTGGATCGTGCCGCGAGGATTCCCGCTTAAAGATTTGGGTGACGGCACGTTTGAAGATAAACGCCCCACTGAGGCCCATAGACGGTACAGGTGTTCTCGTAAGGAGGAATAGTCCCTGCGCCGAAGCGGCCTCCCGGATAATGAGTGGCAATCGTTGTCTGATAACCGGGTCGAGTCCAGCTCGGCAGCACCGTGATGTCGTGATTTTGTTCCAGCCTCCGGGTTGTTTGAGGAATAAAGCCCACTTTCGCGAATTCCTGAGCTTCGATCCGAAGTGGATGTGTCTTATCCAGCCGCGCGAGTTCCAGATGAAGCTTGCCGACTCCTTCATGGATGCTGCGTTCCAGACTTCCTCCACTGTTGAACGAGATGTATTCCACCGATCCGAGAATGTAACTGCCCCCGAACGTCAGTACGACGACCGGAAGGAGGTATCGGAGTACGGACAATCTTCCGGTGGGTTGAGTCCGGAAGAAACTGCAGCTTTGGATCAGGGCGAGCAGACTCGCGGGCAAGACCACCATCAATAATGTTCCAGCGCCGCTGAATGAAATGCGCGTCACCGTTCTTGACAGTGCATCCGTCATCGAGACAAAGATGCCGTGATGCCACAGCCAGATTCCCGTGAAGTCGTGACCGAGGCCAAGCCCGTACCGGCTGGCCACGAAAACTGCGCCGATTGCGACGGGCGCCCACAATACGGCTGCGACGGTTCCGGTAGTAGACGCAGCGCACCAAAACGATGAAAAGGTCAGAAGCAGGCCAACTGAAGAAAGGAACAACAAGTATACGGAAAGAAAAATCATCAGGGCCTGGCCCGGGGTTGCCACGTTGGGCGGCAACCCCTGTTCGAGGATTTTCCGCAACGGCGCTCCCAGCGAGAGCAGGCCCGTCGTCAACGCCGGAAGCAGGAATGAACCGAACGCTCCAAGGATCGCCATGCTCAGCTTGATGAACCATTGTCTCCGGGGTGATATCGGGAGAGTTAAATGCCAGGCCTGCGTTCCCAGTGTCCTCTCTTCTCCGATGGACACACTCCCTGCAAGCATTGCAGCCAGTATTCCGTGCGACAGGAAAACCATTGCGGCAATCCACGCCAGGAGATTGAGAGTCTCTCCCGCCGGAGCGAAGCGCAACGCAATGGCGATGCACGCCAGCAAAGCCGTGGAAAACATCGTCAACAGCCAGAGCGGCCGGAGCAGGTGCAGTTCTTTGCGAATCAGGTTCAGTACGGGACCGCTGGGCCGGCTTCGAAACCATCGTGCCAGAGCTTGCGGCATCATTTCACGCCCGCTTGTGACGAGATCTGCTGCGATTTCGCCCGATACCTGGAAGTGGATCAGTTTGCGCCAGCCGAGCCACAGCATCACTCCCGCGTACAACACGGCGGCTAAACCCGAAACCGCAATTCCTGCAGTCTCAACTTTCTGAACGGACACCAGGTGAGCCCGTATCATCCATTCGGTTGTGATAACTCCCGCAACCGCCATTATCAATGGTGCCGCGATTGTGGCAGTCACGGCGGTGAGCGTGGATCGGGCAAGGAATGTCCAGACCATGGCGGACCCAATCGTCATGATTAGCCATCCTCCCACGATCAGCACTCGGCTTGAGTCTGCCCGGAAGTCGGGCTGGAATCCGATGTAGTGAATCAACGCAGTTGATAAGACGGCAATCATCGTCACGATGGCTTTCTCGCGCCAGATCCTCATTCGACCAATCGGCTGGCTGAATAGAATGGGCAGCGTTCGATTCTGAAACTCGTGGCCGAACGGGATCGTCGCGAGCAACGGTAGGCCGACAAAAAACGCAATCATCGTGACGTCGATGGCCAAGCCGTCTGTGCTGCCGAGCTTGTTCAAAGCTACCCGCATCGCTCCGGCGGCCGCAACCACACACCACGGCCAGAACAGAGCGCGCGCTTCCTTCATGATTCGCGTTTTGGTCGAACTCATGGTTTGGCCTCCTGCGGATGAAAGTTGAGTTCCGGTGGAGTCACCGTTCCCCATTGGCTGTCCGGCGATTTGCAGTAGTGATAGATCGCGCCGTAAGCCGTACAAACCCAGTTGTTGCTGAGATGGATGGTTGTGGTGTAGTCGGAATACCCTTTGTGAACGACGAGCCATGTCTTGTTTTCGGTTTTGGGCGCAACCGTGATCGTGGAATTCACTAGCCAGGCCCGGCTGACTTCGGATAGCGGAGAGACGCGGCCGAGATCCTCGATCGTGATTTGACGCGGATGCCCTGGATCGAGCGTCCCCGGATCCAGATGCATTTTCCCCACGGCTGCATGGGTTTCCTGAACAACGACGCGAGTTTGTCCGTAAGACCAGCCCACCAAAACATACGGCATCGAAATCGCGTAATTGGAAACACATGACACAACGGCCAATGGCAAGATGCATCGAATCAGCGCCCGGCTGCTTTCCTGCACTTCGGCTCGAAACAACCTGCAGCTTTGAATGATCGCGAGCAGGACGACAGGAGTTATTCGCCAGAGCAACGACTGTTCATTGTAGAGGGCATGATTCGTCAAAAAGTCTGCGATGGAAAGCGGGAAGGGAAACGGATGCATCTTCGAGAGAATCAACGTGAGCAGACCGCTCGTCTCGGTCCATCCAATGAGCCAAATCGAGCCAATCGAGCCGGCAAATAGAATTGCTCCGAGCGCGGGGCCAACCCAGAGGACAGCTCGCACCGTTCCTTTGACGGCACAGCCGCAGCAGAATGCGCCGAAACAAAGAATCGCCACGATTCCATTCCAGAAAACCAGCGAAGTGCGATCGAACCCGGGATTCATCGAGTTCATGAAATTCCAGCCGAGCATCCATCGGCCCACCATGAGTATCGCCATACATCCAATGATGCTGGAAAAAACGGCGACGCCGGCTTTAGTCAGCCATAGTCTGGTTGAAGACAGAGGCAACGTCATGTGCCACGACAATGTGCCCCAACCCCGTTCCTCACCCATGCTCAAGCTTCCTGCGAGGATTGCGCCAATCACCGCGTATAGAAACACGAGACCTGCCGCAACGGATGATCCCCACTTTGAGGCGGCGATGGACCAGAACTTGGTTAGAGAGAGGCAAACCAGGCCCAGGAAGGTTAATAAGGTCAGGGCCCAAAACGGCCACAACAACCGCAATTCTTTACGTATAAGGTTGAGCGCGGCCCCTTGCGGCCGGCATCGCAGGAATGAAGCGAAGGGTTTGCGTAAGCTGTGGGGAACTGCCGTCAGGGCAACATCACCCGCATCCCCACCAGTCACTTGAAATCGTGCCAATTTGCGGCGGCCGAGCCAGAGCATCGTGAGTCCATAGCCGATGGCGGCGATCAACGTCCCGGTCGATAAAGCCCGATAAACGGCGCCCGTCCTGCTGAGTTCGCCTGAGGGCACCGTGGCCAGAAACCGTAGCATCACCACTTCACCGGCCACGATCAAAAGAAGCTGGCAGAGATTGAAAATGAATCCACCGATTGTCGAGCGTGCGAGTAACGTCCAGAACGCCGCCGAGCCTATGGAAATGATGATCCAGGCCATTGCAAAAACGGAATCGCCGAAGGGCCGCAGGAAACGTTGTGGCCCAAATCCATAAACAAGGGCGGCAGATCCAACGGCAGCCGCCATGACGATCCATTTTTCCGCCCAGATTTTCATGCGATCCTCGGGCTGGCTGAGCAACCCCGCGAACGTGCGGTGTTGAAACTCGTTACCCAGAGAGAGTGTCGCCAACAAAGGCATGCCCAGCCAGAAGCCCATGGTTGCCGCGAAGGATAGGAAATCGGTGAGAAGGATCATCGACCGTTCGGTGAAATTCAAATTGACTTCGGTATCCAGTGGGACTGAAATCCACGCCAATGCGCCGCCCAGCATCACGAGACACCACGGCCAGAACAAAGCACGCGCTTCCTTCATGATTCTCGTTGAACTCATCCTGGCCTCCTGCCCGCTAGGCTTGCAAAGCCGCGACGAAGATTTCTTCAAGCGACAGCGACTCGGATGTCAGCGCTTCCGGTTTTTGCGCCTGAAGGCGTTCCAGCAGGGCCGGTCCACCGCCATCCACGATTAAATCCAATTCGCGCCCGGCCCGGCGCACTTTCAACGCAGCGCTGAGATCGATATCGGGCGGCGTTTGCGAGAATCGGGCGCGGATTTTCTGGTAACGCTCGCGAGCTTCGTCGGCTTCGAGCGTCAGGACCGACTGGCCGCGATCAACGATCGTGAATTCATCGATCAATCCTTCAAATTCGGTGATCAGATGCGTTGACACGAAAATGGTGCGATTGCCGGGATTGCCTTCCTGATAGGCGCCGATCACGGTTTCGATGAATTCGCGCCTCACAATGGGATCAAGGCCGGACGTCGGTTCGTCCAGAACAAGAAGATCCGGCTCGGGACAAATAGCCGCGACAAGGGCGACCTGGGTTCGCTGTCCCTTCGAAAGAGCGCTGGTTCGCTGCGCCGGATCGAGTTGGAAACGTTCGATGAGATCCTGTTCGGTCTTCTTGTTCCATCGGTCGCGAAATGATGCGAGGTAGTCCAAAGTCTCACGAACGCTCATCCATGGATAAAACGCAACCTGATCCGGCACGTAAGCCAGACGCCGTTTCACCGCGACTTCGTCTTTAACCGGATCCAGACCAAACACCCGCACGCGGCCCTGCTGAGGCCGGAGAAGATTCAACAGGCATTTCATCGTCGTCGTTTTTCCCGCACCGTTGCGGCCGAACAGGCCGTAACAACGGCCCGGTTGTACGGTGAGACTCAAATCGTTTACGGCCTCCGCACGGCCGTAGGCGTATGCGAGGTTTTCAATCTGTATTGCTGGAGTTGTGGAGTTCATGGCTGATCAAGCCTCCTTTTCGGTTTCGTTCGCGCGGCGCTTTTCATCGAGCACTGCCATCCGCTCGTGAATCAGATCGAGGAATTCGTGGGGCGTGACCTGCAAGTGGTGCGCCTGCACAATTGCCTGATCGATCTCTTCGATGAGCATCTTCCGCCGTACATCTTTTCGAAGCGGCGACTGCGTCTCTTTCAGGAAACATCCCTTGCCCGGCAGCGTTTCGATAACACCCATGCTTTCCAGTTCCGAATAAGCTTTTGCAATCGTGTTGCGGTTGACTCGCAGTTCCTCCGCGAGCGGCCGAATGCAGGGCAATGCCTCTCCCGCCTGCAACGCGCCGGATGCAGCGGCCGCCTTGATCTGATCTACAACCTGCAGGTAAACGGGCTTGCCGGACTTGAAATTGATCTGAAGCAGCATGGGTGCCTATCTGTCATATGACAGTAGGACAGTTGACTTTGGGATGTCAAGCTTCTTTTCGCTACAATCACTCGCTATGAAATATCGAGCGGGAATGGTTTGCGTTGTCATCGTTCTGTTCAGCGCCGGAGTTTTCATATGGAATCCTCGCGGAACGGATCCGAATGAAACGCAGCCCCGGCTCGGGCCGCCGCCCGCCGCCCGTCAGGCGAGTCCACCGGTCGCGCATTCGTTTGGAAAATCGGATTCACTTCCAAAGGAACTCAGCGACAGCGCGTTTTGGGAGATGATGTCGGAGTTTTCAGAGCCCGATGGCTATTTCATGTATGAAAACTTTCACTCGAATGAGAGGTCGTATCAGGAACCTATTCGAGCGCTGAAGAGCACCGTGAGGCCCGGCGGTGTTTATCTTGGAGTCGGACCGGAACAGAATTTCACGTACATCGCGGCGATTCGGCCGCAGATGGCTTTCATCATCGATATCCGCCGGCAGAACAGAATCGAGTTGTTGATGTACAAGATGCTCTTTGAAATGTCACGCAGCCGGGCGGATTTCGCGTCAATGTTGTTTTCGCGAAAGCGGCCGGATGGACTGGATGAAGCGACTTCCGCTGAAGAGCTGTTCCGGTCGTTTGCGGACGTCCCGGCGGATTCACGCACGTTCGATGGGAATCTGAAGCGCATCAAAGAAAGGATGGCGTCGCACGGGTTCGAACTGACGCCTGATGACGAGAAGACCTTGGATCATGTTTACAGCGTATTCTTTTCCGCCGGCCCGGACCTGGCGTATTCATCAGTGAGCCCCGGCCCGTCAGGACCCAGCTATGAAAGTTTAATGACACTGACCGATCGTGAGAATCACAACTGGAGCTATCTGGCGAGCGAAGCGAATTTCGAATACGTGAAAGAGATGGAGAGGAAGAATCTGATTGTGCCGCTTGTGGGTGATTTCGCTGGACCTAAAACGATTCGAACAGTGGCAAGCTACCTGAGAGACCAAAACGCCACTGTCGGCGTGTTCTACGTTTCGAATGTGGAGATGTACATTCTGGCTTCACCCCGGTGGAGAAATTTCTGCGGAAATGTCGCGGCATTGCCGATGGATACATCGAGCTCGTTTGTTCGATTTGTGCTGCCGGGATATGCCCGGACTGTCGCACAGCAACGCTACACTCCGTTCACGGCCATTTCCGTCATCAGTCCGATGATCGATGTGCTGACGGGCGTCGTGAAAGGTTATCCTCCCAGCTACTACGATCTTCTTCGCGCCTCGCGTTGAGGAAGTTGATGAGGAAGATCGTCCAAATAGCCTCGAAAAAAGTCCGGATTCCCACCGGTTTCCCGACTATTATCGTCGCGCATTATGCCGTTCGAAGACTTGCAGCAGTTTGTTCAATTCCTGGAGCAGCGTGGTCAACTCAAACGCGTTCGTGCCGAGGTAAATCCCGAACTCGAGCTTACTGAGATCACACAACGTGTCGTCCGCGAGCAAGGACCTGCGTTGCTGTTTGAGCGGCCGAAAGGATCGTCGACGCCGCTTGTGATGAATCTGTTTGGAACGATGGAGCGCATACGCGCGGCGTTGGGGCGGGAGCCTGCGGAAATCGGGCATGAGTTGATTCGAGCGGCTCAGAATGTGAATCCGCCGTCGTTGAAAGGAATCTGGGAGTCGCGCGATATCGTTAAACGCGCCTTGTTGACGCGGCCTCGAGTCGTTCATACGGCCCGTTCACAGGAAGTCTCGGAAACACCGGATCTGGTTCAGTTGCCGATTCTGAAGTGCTGGCCCGGCGATGCCGGCCGATTCATTACGTATGGAATGGTGATCACGCATCATCCGAAAACCGCGCGGCGCAACCTCGGCCTCTATCGTCTTCAGGTTTTCAGCAGGGATTCCACGGGAATGCATTGGCAAAGCATGAAGGGCGGCCGCGGACATTACTGGGAAGCGGAGCGCGAGGGACGAGATCTGGAAGTTGCCGTCGTCGTCGGGGCGGATCCCATTTTGATGATGGCTTCGATTCTTCCGCTTCCTGAAGATATCGATGAAATCGCTTTTGCAGGTTTCTTGCGCGGCCGCGGAATTCCGATGATTCGCGCCCGGACGATCGATGTGCTGGTGCCGGCCAATGCGGAGTTCATCCTGGAGGGCGTTGTTCCAGCAGGAGAGCGTCGCATGGAGGGGCCATTCGGCGATCACTTCGGACATTATTCGGAGGCTTCCGAGTTCCCCGTCTTTCATATCCGGCAAATCACCCACAGACGAAACCCGATGTATGCCGCGACGGTTGTTGGAAAGCCGCCGCAGGAAGATAAGTATCTGGGAATTGCCGCCGGTGAAATGGTCGGGCCCTTGATCCAATTGATCCATCCGAACATCGTCGATATCTGCGCCTATGCCGGTGCGGGATTTCATAATCTTCTGGTTGTCTCGTTGAAGGAGCGTCATCCCAGGGAAAGTTTAAAGACGGCATTATCGCTGCTCGGAACGGGACAGCTTTCGCTCACCAAGGTTATGGTTCTCGTTGGATCGGACCGTGATCCCCGCGACTTTCGAGGTGTTCTGCGCGATATCTGGCATCGCTTCGATCCGGAGGACCGGATGTGGTTGTTGCCGGTTGCTCCTCTCGACACACTGGATTTCACGTCAGCCACAATGCACATCGGCAGCAAGCTTGTGATCGACGCTTCAGGAGAAATGCTCGAAAAAGCAGAACCGCCTCGTGGCATCGATCCGCGTCCGTTGGACTGGCGCATCGAGAAACATCGCCTTCTGGACGGCGGTTTCCTGGTTGTTGTCGTGCGGGACAGTTCGCGCGAAGTGGTCGAGAGTCTTGTGAAAGCGCCACTGGGGGTGCGATTCGTGGTCGCGGTAAGTTCCGACGTTCAGATCGATGACGATGAAAACCTCCAGTGGGGGATCTTCACGCGCTTCGACCCCGCCCGGGACATGTTGTTTACCGAACAAGTGTTCGCCGGCGCCCGCCCCGTTTACCGCGGCATCGCCGGTATCGACGCCACGTGGAAGCCCGGATATCCGGCACCCCTGCAAATGGATGAGTCGATAGTAAGATTGGTGGACCAACGGTGGCCGGAGTACTGGAAGTAGATTCGGTGTCAGAGGCCTAAATCACCCAAATTGTTTTTCAAATTTGGGTGATTTAGGCCTCTGACACCGAATTTAAGAGCCAACTTCTTGAAGCCAACGCGTGTCTATAGCTGACGAACCGACGGACTTAAGGATGCGGATATCACCAGCCGAAGAGGCCGACCTGATTGCACAAGCCCAGAACGGAGATGTGGAGGCCTTTTGCCGGCTGGCCGCCAATCACCAGAGGAGTCTCTATGTCCTGGCGCTGAAGTACAGCGGGAACCACCACGACGCAGAGGATCTCACGCAGGACGTGATGCTCAACGCGTATCGCGCCATCCGCCAGTTCAGAGGAATGTCATCGTTTCACACGTGGCTATCGAGAATTATGGTGAACTCTTTTCTGAACCAGAAACGCAAAAGCGATCCGCTTGCTTCTTCTCAACGGCAGGACACGACGGAGGAAGCATTCGAGGCCAGCTTCTTCTCTCCGAAAGCAGGCCGCAACTCGGAGCGAACGGTGCATAACGGACTCGTGATTCAGCAGGTCCTGGAACTTCTGCAATCGGTGCCCGAAAGGCAGCGGTTGATGTTTTTGATGAAGCACCAGGAAGGCATGACGTGCGAAGAGATCGCCGGCACCATGGGTACTTCGGTCGGCACTGTGAAAAAGACACTGTTCCGGGTTGTGGATCGTTTGCGCCAGCATTTTGCCGCGCCTGCTGCGGTTCGTACGGCAGGAAAGGGCTACTAACCATGCATCAGTGCGAAGAATTTCGAGAACGGATTACCGAGTACATCATTGATCGTGACGATCTCTCTGAAGAGTTTCATCACGAACTCCTGATCTGCTCCAGTTGTTCGGAGTTCTATGCAGAGTCTCGCGAGATGATGGACGCGTTGTCGGTAGTGGACCTGAACATTTCCGAACGCCAGTGGAACGCAGTCGAGCAGCGCATGCGCGCGCGGATTCTCAGCGAACCTCTTCCACTGGAAAAGGCCGGTGCGCTTCCCCCGCGGTGGGTGAGGGTTGCAGGCCTTTCGGCGCTATTTCCCAAATGGGCCGCCGCTACCGCGCTTGTTTTGATCACGCTTGGACTGGCCCGGCTGGAAACACCGGTAGCCTTCGTGCAGGATCCTTCCCGTTTGGCGCAACCCAATGCCGCTCCGGCCGCGTATGTCGATCAATCGGTTCCTCTCGATCCCGTCACTGTGGATTTCCTCGAAGAATCCGAACTTCTTCTGAGGAACGTCATGAAGATCGAACCTTCGGATACCGACGATATTGCGGACGCCCGGAAGATCGCGAGCCAGCAACTGGCCCAGATTGAACAGCGGAAAGAAGCAGCCGCCGATGTTCCGCCGGTGCGTGATGTGATCGATACCTACGAAACGGTTCTTCGCGATATCCGTAACGTCGATCAACGAAATGCGGCGGAAGACATCAGCGATATTCGAAATCGAATTCGAAAGAACGGACTGATCGCGAATATGAAAGCGTTTCAGCCCAATGTGAGTTTGGTCAGTTACGGCTTCAAATAAGGATTTCGAGGCCGAGTGGGAGTGTAACTATGAATGGAAAATGGATTTCTAAGTCAGTCCTGATCGTGTTCAGCATGGCGATTCTTTCAACGGCCGCCGTGGCGCAGTCAAGGGCTCGCGTCAATCTGAAACAGCGGTTTTCTTCCCCGGCCGCCGGGGCTGCGGCCGCTGCGCCCGATGCGGCGCGCGACCTGTTCAATGCAGGGCAAAAGTCGTACGACGAAGACCGGTATACCGAAGCAGAGAGAACTTTCCGGCAGGTCGTTCAGCGTTATCCGAAGAACAGCATCGCGGATAAGGCCGAGTATTACCTGATTCGTACATTGGCGCAGCTCGGAAAGAGAAATGAAGCATTGAGCCACGTCAACCAATTCGCCGCCGCGTATCCCCAATCGAAATGGTCCACCGATGTCGAGGAGATGCGGATTCGACTCACGAATCGGATCACACCGCAGGCCATTCGAACGCTGCAGGTGAGGCCGGGAGTCGTTCCGGGTGCACCCACTCCAGAAGTATTTTTGACCGGTGTTCCGCCGAATCCGCCTGATCCTCCCGCTGCTCCACCGCGGCCTTTCGCGTCTGTGAGAACCGGATTCAACTTCAATTTCGGACCGTTCGGTCCGCAGGACCAGCAATCATCGGATCCAGAGATCAGTCTCCAGCAGGAGCTTCTGCGCGCGCTGTTCAATAGCGATTTTCTGCGTGCGATCGGCATTGCCACCGAGAGGCTCAAGAACAATCCGGCAGATCCGGTTGTCTTATCCAATCTAAATATGCTGGCCAGCAGTTCGGTCGCTCAGGCATTACCGATGCTGGTTTCAATCGCGAAGAATTCCACGAACACGAAAGCGCGAAAGGATGCCATCTTCTGGATCAGCCAATCGAGATCGGATAAAGGGATGGTCGTCGACACGCTCGTCAGTCTTCTGCCCGCGATTGCGGATGATGAATCGGATGCTGTCGCCTACGCTCTGGGACAGACCCGCAATGACAAAGCGATCGATGCTCTTGCAACGATCGCTCGCGACAAGAACAAAAGTGAAAAGACCCGCAACAACGCAATCTACTGGATCAGCAATTCGAAGTGGTATGCGAAGCGAACCCCTCTTCTTGAAGACGTCTACAAGAACAGCATGGACAATTCGAAAGTTCGTCTTCAGGTATTGTTTGCGCTCAGTCAGGTGCGCGACGGTCAAAGCGTAACGATGCTTGGAAACATCGCGGGGACGGATCCGGATATTGAAGTGAAGAAGCAGGCGGTGTTCTGGCTCGGTCAAAGCAGGACCGTAGAAGCCAGAGAGGCGTTGGAAAACCTTCTTCGAAAGAAGTAGGAGGATTTGATGAGCCCGGCAGTCTTGCTCTCACTCGTGCTTCTGGCGCCTCAGGACGTCTACCGATTTGCCGACTTCGTTCAAGTTACTGGAAACTCCTTGAAGGCGCGGTATGACAGCGCTCTTGATCAAGGCCGCCGAGGCACTACGGATGAATTCTGGGTGGCTTATCGTATTCCCGCACGTGACGGGCTGCGTGTGAATGTTTCCAACGACAACGTCAACGTCGGGTATTCGCGAACGTCTGATGGCATCGAGTTCGGTGCAAACACTCGTGAGACGCAGCGCGTGGGTCTGTTTCTCCTTATCCAAAGGCTGAATGGTGCAATTGAAAGAGTCCGCCTGCTGGACCTTGATGAAGACTTCCGCGTTCATGACCGTAAGGTGTATTGGCTTGGCGAGCCATCGGCCGAACAAAGTGCCTCGTTGCTCGCCGGGCTCGTGGAGGCGAGTCCCCAGAAATCCTCTTCATCCCTTTTGATGGCCGTCAGCTTTCATCAGAGCCCGTTTGCCGCGAACAGCCTGTTGCGCATCGCTCGAGGCTCAAGTTCGGCGAGTGTCCGGAAGAATGCCGTGTTCTGGCTTGGACAGGAAGTGAGCAGGCAGGCCGGTGAAGAATTGGAAAAACTGGCGACCAGCGATCCCGATGTGGAAGTCCAAAAACAGGTGGTCTTTGCTCTAAGCCAGCGGAAGAATGATGAAGCTATTCCATCACTCCTGAGAATCGCAAAGGAACATCCGAGTCTTGCAGTCCGGAAACAAGCCATCTTCTGGCTTGGACAGAAAAACGATCCGCGCGTGCTCGACGTGTTTGAACAAATGTTGAAGAAGTAACGTATACGTGAAGGTACCCTCTCCCTCCTGGGAGGGTGCAAAGCGCCCCCAAGGCGCTGGGTGAGGGCCAGTATGGGCGAAGAAGCCCATTTCCCCTCGGGCCCTCACCCTGCTTCAGTTATTCTCAGCGGATGCTCCTGGTCGTTTGTCCCAATCTTGCCATCGATCGAATTCTTGAAGTGAACAATTTCCAGGCATCACGCGTTCAGCGAAGCCGTTCGGTCCTGCTGCAGCCCGGCGGAAAAGGCAGCAACGTGGCGCGGGTGTTCCGGCAGTTGGGCGGCGAAGTGGCGCTGATCGGTTTTGTAGGCCTTCAGGATCGGTCTTCGATCGTCCCGCCCCTCGAAGCGATGAATATTCACGTCGATGCCGTGACCGCTTATGAAGGGCACGGGCGAACCTGCACGATCGTGTGCGATTCTCAACGCGGCACGCATCCAACCGTTATCAACGAAGAGAGCCCGCCTGTCGATCAGAGTTCGCTTAAGAAAATGGTGTCGGCCATAGACCGATGGCTCCCCCGGGTCGATGCGGTACTTACAACGGGCAGTCTCGCCCGTGGGTTGCCCGGCTATCTATACGCTGAAATCCTTGATCGAGCTCGAAGTGCCGGAAAGCTGACGGCCATCGACGCAGCCGGAGATGCGCTTTGTTGCGGCTTGCTTGCCCGGCCGGTGTTCATGAAACCGAACACGGAAGAATTCCGTGGATTCGTCAACCGCACAATTGTTTCGCCGATCGCCGCTCATACAGCTCTGACGTTCGGCAACGCCGGCGCTGCAGTGATACACGACGGCGAGTGTCTCTACGCGCGCCCGCCGCGGATTTATTCTACTAATCCGATTGGAGCCGGTGATGCGTTCACAGCGGCATATCTGAAGAGTCTTATGGCCGGCGAATCCGCCGCAGGCTGTTTGAGATGGAGCATGGCGGCGTCCGCATCCGATGCGTCCACTTTGCGTCCGGGAATGATTGATGCGTCGCAGGTCGCCCTGCTTGCCCGCAAAGTGGAATTGAGATTCCAACGCTGATCAGCGAGCCGTCGCGGCCATAGTATACTGTCCGCATATGGACAAAAAACAATCCACGATTCGCGTGCAATGCACGTGCTGTGAGGCGATTCTTACAGTCGATAAGGCCAGCGGCGAAGTCGTTTTTACCGATAAGCCAAAGGGCAGGAAAGTTTCGTTTGAAGACGCGCTGCTTAAAGTAAAACAGGATCAGGACAATGCAGACGATCGATTCAAGGAAGCGTTTCTCAAGGAAAAAGACCGGATGAACGTGATCGACAAAAAGTTCGAAGAGGCAATGAAACGAAAAGACGAACTGGAAATGCCGATCAAGCCCATCGATTTGGATTAAGAGAGAATTACAGGGACGACACATTTGAGAGTGGACATCCCAGGATCTGAGATCTCAAATATTGGGATCTCCACTCTCAAAT
>CAZWGA010000080.1:0-29693 GCA_964633285.1 uncultured Solibacteraceae bacterium
ATTCCAGTTGGCTCTGGTTGCCGTAATAAATAAGGTCGATGCCGGGATAAACATCCGTGTACTTCACCTTCGCGAACGCCGGAACGTTCGTGCGCCATTGCTTCGGGTCATTCCCGATGAAATAGTTGACCTTGCCGGGCAGTTCATCGACTCCCGCCAGCCCGGGCTTCGGATTCGCACCCGCCAGTTTCATGTGCACGATCGCCGATTCACTTCGGTCTTTGTTCAGAGCCAGGGCCGTATCGGTGGGAGATAGCATGAGAGTGTATCCGCGGCCTCGAGCAAGAAAGCGAACCGGCTCATCAGCCTGGCCGCGATTCAATTCGAAACTCATCGGCAGGCGTCCGTATGCCTGTACCAACGCCTGACGCGTCTCTACAGCGTGGGCGGGAGACTGGTTTCGATGAGAATGGGAAATCCTAAGAAGTAAAGGCAGCGATACCAGCGATAAAAACAGTACAACTCGTCGAATCATGCTCCGTCAGTCGACCCTCGTCCATCCTGAACATTTCGATCAGGTATACCACAGTGATCCGCATATTCACAGGCAATCAGGCAGCGTCTCCTTGATATGTTCCTTCAGTCCAGAGGAGTAACATAGGCCCATGAACTGCCCCAATTGCATGGACCCGATGACGCCGATGATAGTTTAGAGATCCGGCGGCGCTTCCTACGACATCGATCACTGCGTCAAGTGAGCTTTGCCGATTTTCTAGGGGAAAAAACTTTCATCCGGCTAACCGTGAAGTGCAATAAGTGCGGAGCGACAGGCGACTTGAAGAAGGGACCCACTTGCGAACATTGCGGATCACCCATTTCGCTGCCGGGTACCGAAGCGGACAAACTGTTGAAGCTGCTCCAGGCCGCGCCTGGTCCGGTGAATCCGAAGCCTGCCTTTAAGATGGACATCGGAACACCGATTCCGGAGCACTATACCGATTACACCAATGCTTTGATCAATCTCGTAATCGATACCGTTAAGTTCATCCTGAAACCTTCGCGCTGGCATTGAGGCTGGATTTTCGTGAGAGGCGCCGATCGGATTCGAACCGATGCATAAAGGTTTTGCAGACCTCTCCCTTACCACTTGGGTACGGCGCCTTTGCAAACGCGACCAGCCATTATAACCAAATCAGAGCGGGTAATTGAGGAAGGAAACGGGTTCCCTGGCGGCGAGCGACCGTTTTCTTAGGGTCGGCGCGGCTTTGCCCAACGGTGAGCACGACCGAAGTTCGTGCGAATCGCAACTTATCGACTCGATAAATGCCGGTAGAAACCCGGATCGTTACCGGTGCGCAGCTTGTAGATGTAGAGGATTTGTCCGAGGTGATAACTGAAATGCTCGACGACGTGATAGATCACCTGAAGCCCCGAGGGCTTGTAAGTCTGAACCGGAATCTGCTCAGACAACCGGCTGACGTTCAGAGTCTCGAGCGTCGCATCGACATCATTCAGGGCGGCGGTGATGCTCGCGATGAGTTCCTCCTTCGACACGGGGCCACGCGCTTCGAATTCGGCATCGCGATTTCTTTCAAAGGTTCCGCCGCCCATTGAATTCACGATCCACTGCCTCACATTTCCGCATAAATGCAGAACGAGATTTCCGGCAGAGTTCGAAAGCTCGTTGGGGCGCCACCAGACGTCCTCGTCCGACATCCCTTCAAGGCAGTGAAGCAGCTTGGGCAGGTAATCGTCTTTCAGAAAAACACGAGATGCTTCGATGAATTCCTCGGCATCGGTTTTCGCTTTTCCGGATGTGGTCAACATCGCTCCTCTGAAAACTAAAGAATGGCCGGACGTTTTTTGCCGAAGCCGGTTGCCTGCTCGAACGTGTGAGCCATTTGAAGCACGCTGAAATCTTCTTTGTTGCGGCCGACGATCTGCACACCGACCGGAAGGCCCTCCGGTGTGAATCCACCGGGTACCGATGCGGCGGGATTCCCTGTCGCCGAGATGTACCAGCAGGATTTCATCCAGTCGATATAGTTATCGAATTTCACGCCTGCAATCTCTTTCGGATAAGGCGTGTTGATATCGAATGGCGGCAACTGCGTCGTGGGCAGAATAAAGTATTCATACTTTTCGAGAAACGCCTGAAAACCGCGCCAGACCTGGGCGTGAGCCGTCTCTGCCGCGGCCACTTCCATACCGGTCAGCTTCAGGCCTTCCTCGATCTCCTGCTTCAATGTGTCCTTGAAGCCATCCGGATGTTCCCGCAACCGCGCGGCATACGTGTTTGCCGAATTCCACGCGCGCAGGACCCGAAACGAGACTTCCGCCAGGCGAAAGTCCGGTTCGGCCTGTTCGACGATGCAACCGAGCGATTCAAACGTCTTGCGATGCGCATCGACAACCGCTCGTACGCGTGTATCAAAAGGTACTCCGCCAAGATCCTTGAACCATGCCACGCGCACTCCCTTGAAGTTGCGATCCAGTGGCCGCGCGAAACGTTCTCCCGGTTCATTGATCGAGAGCGGCGCGCGAGGATCTGGGCCCGCAATCGCACTGAGCGCGAAAGCCAGATCTGCGGCGGATCGTCCGAGGCATCCCGAAGTGCTTAAGGTCGACCAGCCGAATGCCGCTTTCGGATTCGGTACACGTCCGATCGAAGGCCGAAAACCAACCACGTTGCAAAATGCCGCGGGATTGCGGAGCGAACCGCCCGTATCGGAGCCGCTCGCCACGGGGGTGAGTCCGCAGGCCAGCGCGACTGCGGCGCCGCCTGAAGATCCGCCGCACGTCTTCATGAGATCGTACGGATTTTTCGTCGCGCCAAAGACCTTATTAAAGGTCTGCGAACCCGCGCCAAACTCGGGCGTATTGGTCTTTCCTATCGTGATCGCTCCGGCGCGCGCCATCCGCTCGACAACAATATCGTCTTCAGTGGGAATGTACTTTTCATAAAGCGGCGATCCAAACGTCGTGCGAATGCCCCGCGTTTCCATAAGATCTTTGTGTGCGACCGGAAGGCCATGCAAAACACCTAATGGCTCTTTGCGCGCCTGCATCTCATCCGCCTTCGCGGCTGCAGCCGTTGCGAGGTCGGCCACGAGAGTAACGATGGCATTCACCTTCGGATTGACGAGTTCGATTTGCTTCAAATGCGCAGCGAGCGCTTCCCTGGCCGAGAGTTTCCTGGCATGGATCAAACGAGCCATCTCTACGGCACTCATCCAGCAAATCGATGGGGAAGCCCCCGGGCCGCCCTGAAAAAGAGGAATCGTGGCCATTCCGAATAGAACCTCCCGACGGCTTAAATTGTTGGACATCGATGCGAGTCTATCATCGACAATGAAGGCCGCGATTTTCTTCTGGAACAAAATCCGTAAACCGGTGTCTTCTGGCACAATGCGAATCCTGATAACCATCGCTCTATTCGTGGCCACAACCGTTGGATCGGCCCGGCAGCAACAACCGCGTGTGGGTTCGATTGAAGGAGTCGTCATCCGGCTCGGGACAGCGACTCCGGTTGCGAGGGCACGAGTCAATCTCGGCAACCTTCAGGCAATCACGGACGACGGAGGCAGATTCGTTTTCAAGAATCTTCCGGCCGGACGATATCGCGTTTCGGCATCGCACAACGCGTACATGCCGGGAGCATACGGACAGCGCGGACGCGGTGGAATCGGATCGGAGATCGCGCTCGAACCGGGACAGGAAGTGAAAGACGTGGTCCTCGCGCTCGCTCCAAGAGGAGCTGTTGCAGGACGCGTCTACGATCAGTTCGGTGACCCTGTCGGGAGGGCCACGGTCATGGCGTTGAAATATTCGTATCAGGATGGACGGCGTATTTTGATTTCCGCCGCGAATGCGAGCACGAACGATCGCGGCGAGTACCGTCTTTTCTGGCTCGCGCCATCGCAATACGTGATCGAAGCTTTTGCCGGAGGCGAATTCGCTCCCTCACCCGCCGGTGTTGAGGCTCGCCTTCCGGTTTACTATCCTGGGACCACAAGCGCCGCCGCGGCTTCGCTCATCGACGTGCCGCCGGGAATCGATTTTAACGGAGTGGATTTGCAACTGACGGAAACACGCTCCGTGCGTGTTCGCGGCCAGCTCGTGGACGGCCTGACGGGAAAGCCCACCAACATCGGTGACGTCACTCTCGTGCCCCGTCGAGGCACCGTTGCAACGGGAACACTGCAGCGCGCCACTCTATCTTCGGCAGGAACATTCGAATTTCGCCAGATTGCCCCCGGATCGTACGACATCGTTGCGACCGCGAATGGCGCCGCGCGCCTTGCCGCGCACGTTCCCGTCGAAGTGGGAAACCGGGACATCGACAATCTCGCGCTGGTGCTTCAACCGCGATTCAGCATCGACGGCCGTGTTTCGTTTGAGAACATGCAGGCCGGAACGGCGCTTCCCAATTTCAACGATATTCGCATTGAGTTGCGGCGAGAACCCTACACGCCCGAACTCCTGATCACTCTTCCACCCATAGCGCCCGACGGTTCGTTCACATTGACCGACGTGCTTCCAGGCGATTATCAGATTCGCGTGAATCTCAAATCCTTCAAAGGCTACGTCAAGGCTGCGCAATTCGGCGCCATCAACGCCTTGAATCCGCCTTTCCGCATCGACGGGCATTCTCAAGGCCGCCTCGATGTTCTGATCAGCCCCAATGCAGGAACGCTCGACGGCATCGTCGTGGACGAGAAGCAACAACCGGTTTTCGATGCCACCGTCGTCCTCATTCCCGATCCGCCTCGCCGCGAACGCTTCGACCTGTATGAAGTAACGGGATCCAACTCTTCCGGCCACATCCATATCGATAACATCGCGCCCGGCGACTATCGAATCTTCGCCTGGGACGATGTTCCCGCGGAAGCGTGGCAGGACGCCGATTTCATGCGATTGTATGAAGACCGCGGCAAACCGGTGCGAATCAGCGAGAGTGGAGTGGAGAATGTGGAGTTGAGATTAATCAGCCGCTAAGAAAAAACCAGCGCGTGATGGTCACGCGCTGGTTTCAGTACGTATCGTTTCCTGTGACAAAGATTAGTCGCGCTTCCGGAGGCGAAATCCTGCCAATCCAACCAGACCCGTTCCCAGAAGAAGCGAGCTGGTGGGTTCCGGAGTAGCCTGCGCATATACGAAATTGTCATATGCATTGTATCCAGGAGCGTCTGCGGAGGTCATCGTCATCGATGTGATTGCCGAAGATGAAACGAGGCCCACAAAATCCAATGGTCCTTCGGAGGCAACCGAGTTGCTTGACGTGAGCGTTACCGTATCGCCATTCGAAAGCGTGAACGTGAAGTCTGCCGTTACGCCGCCAAACAGGTTACCGAAGTCGACTCCCGCCGCATAGACGCCGGAAGGAAGCGCTGCAGTGATGACGTTAATGCCGTCGGGGCCGTAGTCCGAATTCAGATAACCCCCACCGGCGTAAGGAGACCCGTAGAATCCAGGGTCAATCACAAACATGGAACCGTTACCGGTAAAGTCGACACCCGACAGCGTCAGAGGGCCCGCTCCATAAGACGCATAGCCACCCGACGAGGCGATGCCGTTGAAATCGATATTGGTTTGGTTCGAAGTCGCAGCCATGAAGAGCGCTCTGTTGGTGTAGAGCGTCGCCGACATGGCCGGAATGCTCGCCGTGAGTACGACTCCCGCCAGAATCAGAGTCCGAACAAATCGCGAACTTAGCATTTGATTCTCCTGAGGTTTGTCCCTGCCGGCAATTCGAGGTTGCAGGGGGAAGTAAAGACGGTTGGCCGAATGCACCCCAAGGTCCAGACTCGATGATTAAGCCAAATGTTTGCTTTAAGTTTTGCTGAACAGATCCTCGAATCGATTTCTCTTGTAAGGCTCACCGACACTTTTAAATTGGAAGTGAAGATGTATCGAGACAGGACATTGATGAAGAAGGACCTTTATACCTTTCGCTGTTCGATCGGGAACTGTCTTCGTTCCCGACAATAGCGAGGTACTAAAGTCATGAAAACGGCTCCGGCGAGAGTGGAGTGGAGAATGTGGAGTTGAGATTAATCAGCCGCTAACGGCAGATCAACGGCGGTCTCCGATACGCCCATGACGGAGGCTATCCACGAAAGCCCTGTCCAGCATTCTTATGCCGTGGCGGATGAGCTTCCGAATCGCTTTCGATCTGTTTGTCCGTTCGATCCATACGCGCTTCGGATCGATCCACACGCGCTTCCCGTGCCTGACTCTTGAGGATGAACTCCATTGTGCGTTCAACATCCATGGCGCCAAGAATACCATACCGATGGTTTACGAGTTCGGTTCACTATGCGCATTTGTTGCAAATGGCATTCTTCGCAAATAGCTTCGAAGCCTGGCATGCTTTGTGATCCATGATTCCGCGAGAAGCTTGAGGCGCGTGCGATCCTGGGTTCTCAAACCGTTCGGATCGAACCGGTATCGATAGTGCAGCGCCGCGAGCGATCGCAGTGACTCGGTATCTATGACTTTGCGGCCGGCCGTATCCAGTCGTGCGATCCAACTCTGAACGGACTCCGCGGGCAAGCGGCCGTATCCGGCACGTTCCAAAAAAAGCTCAACGCGATAGAATTCCGAGTCTCCGCCTTCGATCGGTAGCCTGGCAGGTCCACTTTGGCGCGTCCGCTTTCTGCGAAACAAGCGCACCGTCCATATCACCGGTATCAGTGCAACAAGACCGAGTCCAACGGCGACATTGCCCCACGCGTTCTTATTCCCGGCTTGATATTGAAGAGCACGGTACCAGTTCCACGACAACCAATCGCGAACGTTCTCCCAACGTCCGGCCTGTGCGGCTTCGGCGCCAACCCACGATGCGGGAGTCGTATCCAGGTCTTCCCAGACGCCGTCCACAAATACCCGCGCCCAGGCATGCGCGTGACGATTTCGGACGATGTAGGCGTGCTCTCGTTGGTTCCATTCCTGAATCGAGTAACCCACAGCATATCGCGCCGGAATACCGGCCGTACGAAGAAGCAGCGTGGTAGCCGTCGCAAAATATTCGCAATGCCCCGCGTGGCTCTCCCGAAGGAAATGCTGTAACGGCTCAGACTGCGGGTCACGGTTCGCCTGATACAGCGAGTACGTAAAGTTGTTCTGGAAATAAGATGCGATTGCCTGCACTTTCTGTCTCGGCGACTTTGCTTCCAATTGAAGGTCGTGAGCAACACCGGCAAAAAGGGATCTCAGAGACGGCTGAACGAACAGGTCGGCGCTTTCCGGCGGCGAACTCGCCGATCCTTCGACGCCGTAATCGACTTCATATTTCGCGAGCCCGGGTGCGGCTGCAGCCAGGACTGAGTCGTAGTGATCGCGCCGAAGATCAAGGTCACCGGCCGACTCGATTCGAGTCGACCGATCCGGAAGCGGCAATACCCCGGGATTTCCGGAGAGATAAGCCGCAATCCGGATTCTTCCAAATCGAGTTGGAGCGCTGCCGACATTCCATGAATGGGAGGCGCGATTTCTTTCTATCGGCAACGATCCGCCATTGCCGGAGGTCCACTGCGACGCCGAATATGAAGTGAACGTCAAAGTGTGCAGGAGCGGCGGCAGTGTTCCCGACTCGAGCACGACTCTCAATCGAATTGCGCCCGACAGTTTGATCGTTCCAATCGATCCTATTGCGGTATTTCTTACAGAACTGACGGTATCGCCTCCGGAAACGAGTCCCGACTGAAGAAGAGGCGAGGCGAGGCTTCCCTCGACTTTTCCCTGCAGCGCATGTAATCCGACGTGGCCCGCGTAACCAGCCGCCGCGGCCGTCAACAGAATCGCCAGCCAGACGATGGTTTTCGTCATCTGCGGTTTCACGGACCACAATGCCCATCCGGCAATGCCTGTCATGAGGACATAAAACCAGATCGTCTGAGAATTCGCGGCGCTTGCCGCAAAGATGCATAGCGCCAGAAACGCATGCGTCACATCGATCGTGCTGTTGAGGAAACGTTGACCGAACCTGCGACCCACAATCGGGAAGAGACTTGATGCCGGCACGCTGCGAATACTGCTGAATCTCTGCGCGATGACCAGAGGAAGAACGGCGATGGGAAACCACGACAGCGCAGTCATCACGGCCATCCCCAGCGGGCGCGTGAGAGCCAGATAAACAGACATGCCCACAAAACCTATCGTGCAGACGTAACTCACATTCCGGAAATCCGCTTCTGATAGATCCCATCGCCGGAGCCAGCGATCGATCTCCAGCACAATGCACGCGGGCACTGCGAAAATCCATAGTCCCGTTTGCAGTCCCCAGAGCAGAATCCCCGCGCCTAGCAGTAATGGAGGGAGTCTCTTGTTCATAGGCGCGCCAGTCCTTCGGCGATTTTTCCCAGTTCGAGAACGCGTATGTTTCCACTTGCAGGAGGAGTCACGGGATTGAGCGCCGGATCGCTGATGACAACGGCCAACACCGGAACCCTGAGGCTTTCGAGGTGACGGATGAGTCCCTGCCGCGCGTCATCCCAGGCGAGCAAAACGCAAATACAACCGCTCAGCGAATCGTAGCGGCTGACAACATTGTATTGAAGATCCTCAAACCGCCGCGCGGTGGCAGGTTCGACGCAGGCCAGAACTTCCAGCATTTTTTCGGGCCCGCCCAGACCGCGCCCCGCGGTGAACCTGTAAGTCTCTGTACCGACGAAGAGCAGATCCAGCAGGGACTCCTGGGTCAGCACCGAACACGCGAACGACGCGGCGACCGAGACCGCTTCTTCGAATACCTGCGGATTGTTCGTTGTTGGAAACGTGTCCAACACGAGTCCGTGGCGGACAAAATACTCATCCTGGTATTCCTTCACAATGAGTTTTCCCGCGCGAGCCCAACTCCGCCAGTGGATCTTCCGGATCGGATCGCCAGGACGGTATTCCCTCAGCGACTCAAATTCCAGCGACTCACCAATCGAAGAACTCAACGTCACCCCGCCAGGCTGATACTCGCGCGTGCCCGGCAGATTCACCGCGGGCACCGTGTAACGCTTCGGTAGAACCAGAACTGAACTGTGAGCCGGCACATCCTGCCGGCGCCGCGTGATGCCCAGCGCATCCGGGAGCGAAACAGCGACGCCCGTAAGATTCAGTTTCCCGCGATGCTGCGGCACAACCTCGGCATTGATTTCAGAAACTCCGAGAGGCGGTAACTTCGCTACGACAGACTCCGGCAGCCACATTACAGCGTCGCCCCCAACACTTTCAGAGACAGTGATGTCGCTGTAGCTCTTGCTATCGAGATTGCGAATCGTCAGTTGATACAGGATCGCTTCACCGGCCATCGCACTGCCCGGAAGTCTTCGTTCCGCCTGAAGCCGCGAACGCGCAGTACGCCCCGCAAGGAACGCGAGCGTCATTGTGACTGCAAGAAAAGTGAAAACCTGGTACGCAAGGCTCTGGTTCGTGTCCATGCCGACCAATGCGGCGATCACAAGAACAACAAGAAGGAAGCGGCCTGCGGGAGTGAAGTGCCTGTGAACCCAACCTGTGGCGGCTGTGAGAATGCGGACGATCAGATTGTCGTGTGGAGATGTCAAATTCGAAAATCCCAATCGCGATCAGGATGGAGCCGGAACGGTCTGCATAATTTTTTCGACGATCCGGTTCCCAGTCAAACCGGAAAATCTGGCCTGCGGATCGAGCACCAACCGATGTCCCAAAACCTGCACAGCCATCTCACGAACATGCTCTGGAGTCACAAACGCGCCGCCATCCAGCAACGCCAGCGCTTGAGCCACTTTCATCAAAGCGAGCGAACCGCGCGGGCTCGCGCCGACACGCACTTCCTTTTGCCTTCGTGTTTCACCGATCAATTCAACGATATAGCGTTTGATTTCAGGACTGATTCGAATCTCCTGCCCCATGCGGCGCAACGCGAGCGCTTCATCAACGCTGATGCACGCGATCACTTTTTCGATAGGATGGCTTTTGATTTGATCCGAAAGGATTGCGACTTCATCTTCAGGCGAAATGTAGCCGGGGCTGAACTGCACCATGAATCGATCCATCTGTGCCTCGGGAAGTGGATAGGTCCCGTGAGAATCAACGGGGTTTTGTGTCGCAATCACGAAAAACAGTCCCGGCAGCACGTATGTTTGTCCATCAACGCTGACCTGTTGTTCTCCCATTGCTTCCAAAAGCGCCGATTGCGTGCGCGGAGATGCACGATTGATTTCGTCCGCCAGCACAATGTTCGCAAAGACCGGTCCCATGTGAAAACGAAATGCCTGTTCCTTCTGATCGAAGATTGAAACACCCAGGATGTCGGACGGAAGAAGATCCGGAGTGAACTGAACCCGGCTGAACGTCGCGCCGACGGATTTCGCAAGTGCCTTTGCCAGCGTGGTCTTTCCGGTACCGGGATAATCTTCGAGTAAAACATGCCCGCCGGCTGTAAACGCCGCCAGCAGTTTGCGAATCGACGCTCGCTGTCCGCGAATCACGCGCTCGATGTTTTCAATGACGCGGCTGAAAATCTGGTTGGCGGATATGTCGGGCTTTGGCGTGGATGAGCTCATGTCTCTCTCATTTTAAGTGCGTGTTTATGCCGGCTTAAGCGTATGAACCGCGAACCCGGCGGACTCTGCGGCATGAGCGAGAACGTCGTCGAAGCAAATGAACGGCCGGCGGCGTGGATTGGACTGGCACCACGCAAGCGCGGCGGCGAGTTGGAATGCATCCAGGGTTCGCAACTGGTGTTGTTGCGGAATCGACTTGGCAAACCCGCGGACCTGTTCCGTGGGGTTAACCTCGCGGACGACGCGTTCAAGCATTTCCCATTTATGAATGGCGTTCAGCATCTGGCGTTCGGAAAGGCTCTTTTCCCACCGCAGCCGGACCAGCGCGCTCCGCACTTCAACCGGAGTACCCCACCATATGACCGGCTTCCTGAACAATTTGAAGAGGTGTTGAGACCGGCCCGAAGACTCGGGTTGTCCGCAACACAACGGAACCAGCGCGCTCGTGTCCCAGAATGCGATCTCACTCCTCATCGCGTTCCCGCCGGACAGCGGCGGCCGCCCGCGACTCCGTCATCCGAGCTCCGTTTTTTTTCCAAAAAGATGCTTCAAGTTTCCGGCGTGTGGGCAACCGTAGAATCCCAGCCGCCACCAGAGCTTGTTCTTCCGCTTCATCTCCTCCCGGAGCAACCAGCGGAACCAGCCGCGCCACGGGACGATTGCGATCCCGGACAATGATTTCTTCGCCACGCTGCACGTCAGCGAGATAGCTGCTCAAACGGCTCTTGAGCTCGGAAACGTTTGCAGATTTCAAAGTGGCCATCCTTTCCTGACTATTATGGTCACATTAGCGAATCGCGTCAAATGCGGAAGACGGTCACGATTAAGCGCCGCTATTTCTTATACACATGCCATCGGGACAAGCCCTTCCTGAAAACATGCCGGATCGCGGTCCGGACCAGAACATCGCCTCTTAAAAACAAATCGCGCACCATTTGATCGGGCCGTCCACGAAACGATGTCACGTGAAAGTACTCACAATTGTCGGGAGAGTCGGGTGAAAAGTAATAATTCGACAAACAACGCCGGCCGCGATCTCCACGCACCGGGCTGACGGAATGGTATGACGACTGCGAGGTCTTCATGACCACGAGCCGGTTGAATTTGCTTTGTATGACCCTGGGCGAATTCTTCGGACCGCCATCCCACAGCTCAAAGTGGCCGCCGTCATCCTGGCCCCAGCCGGGTGTCACGTAGTACAGAAGATTCAAGGCGCGATAGTGTCTTCGATCCTTGTCGTGGGAATTATCCAGATGCGGATTCAGGAAATCTCCTCGCGTCATCAGGCTGATGCCGCCCGCATAAAGATGCTCGTCCGGAACAATGTGAGCCATGCCCGTAATTTCGGAAATGAGTTTAGCGACTCGATCATCCTGAAAGGCATAGAGAGCTTCCTCGAGCAGGGGCTGGCATTCATTCATCTGCGCCTTGACGTACTTTCGTTCTCGCAGATTGTTCCGGAACCTCATCTCCTGTTTTGAAGGAAACGCCGCGAAAACTTTATGGGCCAGATCCGGCTCCAACAGATCGTCAACGACGAAACTAGGGATCCGGCCGGCTGTCAGAAACTGCCGGCGCAGGAACTCAGCTTCGCCGGATAACCTTCGATGAATTTGTTCCGCGTAATCCGCGCGTGTCATTTCACGTGCGTGTCGAACCAGTTCACGATGCGGGTCAGCCGGTCAATCTGATGTTTTTCCTCGCGCAGGCCGTGGCCCTCGCGAGGGTACAGGACAAGCTGAGCGTCCACTTCGTAACGCTTCAACGCGCGATAGAACTGCTGGCTTTGTCCGATCGGATCTGTGGTATCGGCCTCGCCTTGAAGAAGGAGCGTCGGAGTGCGGACATTTTTTGCGAAAGTGATCGGCGAACTCTTGATGAATCCATCCAGCTTTTCGTAAGGCAAACCGTAGAACCATTCATCGTATGCCGAACCGTTTTCGGTTCCGAATTCACTCGCAAGATCGATCACGGGCGCGCCCGACACCGCCGCTTTGAATCGATTCGTCTGTGTGACGGCCCATGCCGCCATGTAGCCGCCGTAGGACCAACCGCCGATGCCGAGTCTCGCGGGATCCGCCACGCCTCGGGCAACGACAGCATCGACGCCGGCCATCACATCCTTGAAATCGCCGCCGCCCCAATCGCCGCGATTCATTTCAACAAACTTGTTACCGTAGCCTGTCGAACCTCGCACGTTCGGATACAGCACCGCATAACCGCGTGTCGCGAGAAGCTGCCCCCAAGGCTCGAAATTCTCGGACCATCGGCCTGTGGGACCGCCATGCACAAGCACAACGAGCGGCAGACGCGTCCCGGCCGTGTAGCCTTTCGGTGTTAACAGCAACGCTTCGATCTCCGTTCCATCGAAACTTTTGTATCGAAAGATTTCGGACTGGCCGAGCACGAGCTTCGCCTCCTGATTCAAGCGCGTCATTCGCCGCGCGGGCGCGCCTTTCAAATCGGACATCCACAATTCGGCGAGTTGGGAACCGGAGTCTCCAGTGAAGATGAGATCACCGGTTTTTGAAACATCGAAAACGTTGGAATGGACATCGAAGCCCGGCAGGGCGGCGCCTTTACCTGCAACGGAAACAGAGTAGAACGCGGATCCAAATCCGTTTTGTACGAGCGCCAGCATATTATCGTTGGTTCGCCATACGAATCGCGCGATCGGCCGATCAATTGTTTCGCCTGTGAGATTCCGGCTCGTTCCGCCATTGGCGGAGACGAGATAGAGATCATGTGCACTCGGACCTTCAGATCGTGAAGCGATGTAGGCGATGGTCTGGCCGTCCGGAGAAACCTGGAGGTCGCGGAATGGCCCGCGCGGTCTTGCGATTTCTTTAACTGTGCCGTCGGCAAGAGCCACGGAGAGGATCTGGCTCGTCCATTGATCGGACGCCGGACGCGCGGTACCAGCCACGATGAGGCCGCGGCCGTCCGGCAACCATCGCACTTCGGAGATGCTCCATGGCGCGGAGGTCAGCCGGCGAACTTTTTTCGCATCCACATCGAGAATCCACAGCCTTGCCGGACGGCTGTCGCGATCGACGACGCGGGCATCGTCTTTGTCCTTTTCCTTCTTGTCGTCATCATCGCTCTTCGGCTCCGGCGCAATAAACGCGATCTGCTTTCCATCCGGCGACCATTCGAAGGATTGGATGCCGTTCTTCCCATCCGTGAGTTGTATGGCTTCTCCACCCGACTCTCCAAACAGGTAGATCTGATTAGTGCCCGAACGGTCGGAAATGAATGCGAGCCGCATTCCCGAAGGCGCCCATCGTGGCGATGAGTCGGACTTCGGCGCATTGGTATACCGGAGGACATCGCCGCTCTTCACATCGAGCACCCAGACGTCGCGATTCGCCTCCGTTCCCTTCGGAGGCTCGGTAACGGTAAACGCCACGCGCGAACCGTCCGGTGAGAAGTGTGGATCCGCAATCGAACGAATCGACAATGCCTGCTCCGGCGTCAATTGCGGGAAAGCGCGGGCAGGAATCAAAATCAGGAATAGAACAATGAGAATGGTAGAAGTTTTCATGGTTTTGCCGTAGGAACTGCGGATCCTGCTTTTGAAAGGCCCTGCGATTCATACAGAGCATTAAAGATGAATTTGTAGGTTCCGTGTGATTGTCCGCGCCACTGAGGCCGGAAGCCGAACAGATAGACGCGGCCGTTTCCGAGCTGCACTTCGAGCGCGGCGGCCTTTCCCTGAATACGATCCGGATGCAGCAGATATCCGCTCATCAAAGGATTCTGGTTCTTCGGATACACAGCGAGGATGCGTCCGCGGAATCCGTCCGATGTCTCAAAGGCGGGGCCGCGCTCGAACATGACAATTGGATCGCGAGGCAAGCCGGAAACCGCGGAGTGCGATGTGTCCTGCAGCTCGACACGCAGCAGCGATCCCGAGCAATAAAAATCCTCGGCCTTCACTCCGGCAAGGACGTTCTTCACCGGCAGGCCGAGGTCCTGAATGGCGTACAGCGAAGCATCGTTGAAGGCAATGAGAGTCCCGCCTTCCTGAACGAAATCCCGAAGAGCCGCGGCACCCGTCGATCCGATACCACCGGAGAATTCGCCCGGGACGGCGCCAGGACCGAATCCTTCCCGAATTTGCTGCGGAGATGCGTCGGGCAGGATGATCGCATCGAAGTCACGCCGCAAATTGCCGGCCTGGATATCGGCGTTTCGGAGACTCACGGGCACGAATTCGTACTGTTCGAGAATCCATCGAGTCCAACCTTCATCGATGATTGGATTCCACGCACGGTACAGACCGATGCGCGGCTTCTTCAAGCTCGCAACATTTGGCGGAGCTGCGGCAGCCGCCCTGGCAACCAGGGCGTTGTCGCGCGCAATCCGGTTCATGCGCGAAGCATCGATGCCGGAAATCACAATCGCTCCGTTCTGCTTTCCTTCGGCGGTCTCGACTTCGCCGGGAGCAAAACCCACTTGTCCACCTGCCGTGAAGGCCTCATTCATCGCTTTGAATGATGCGTTCGCCTGCCGCCCCAGAACGTAGACCGGTCCCGCGCCTTCCACTCTGCCCGTGGGAGGCGTGAATTTTTCAACGAGGCGCAGAGCCTCGCGTTGACCCGGAGTCAGAGGTTGGAGTACCGGAGCGACCTGAACATCCATTTGCATCGGAAGAGTCCAGCCGCTGACGTCGTATGGACGGATGGGAGGGCCGTTCGGTGATTCGCGAATTTCCGGATACTGCTGCGGTTCGAACAATTCCTTCACCAGCGCGGAGAACGGCTGGTCCATCAACACCACCCATGTACCGGGTGGATAGCTGCGGCCGTTCGGCGCAAACGTTTTGGCCGCTTCATGAATTTCAATACCGTTCATGATGAGCTTTTCGACAAGCGTGGCCGCTTCACCGGGATCACGCTGGTCGCGCGGAATCACATACGCATAAGGCGGTTCATGGCGGAATTTCTCGACGTTGTCGCGCGCGGCCTGATAGCGATTGAACAGCAACTCCTCGTGATACTTGGCCGCAAGATCCAATACGGCCATCGACGCGCCTTCCATGTAATCCACCGCGTCACGCAAGCGCCACCATCCGCCTTTCCATGGACTGCTGTAAAAAACACCAGAGCGCAGGGAACGCTGATCGGCGGGAAATTCATCCACCGTGTAGAAGCGCGGAGTCGCGTACCGATAGAGCGCGGTTTCCGTGAAGAACGCAATGCTGTTGCGAAAGATATGCGTGAAATCGAGGAATCCCGGATACCAGTTGTCGAAACCCACGCGATGAACGGCGCCGGGCATTCCATGCGCGTCCAGGTACGCCGCAATGTCCGCGCCGATGAAGTTCAGCCAGCGCGCCATCAACGGATGAATATTGGAAGAAATCGGCTCGACGAACGGCGGAATGAAAATGCGCGCCGGGAAAGGCGCGGTCTGGTGCTGGCAGTAAAAAATAACGGGATTCCATTCCAGTTCGACCCGCGTCACCGCCTGCGATTCGAGCATGTTGTTCATGTAGCCGTCGCGATTGTTATCGTGCCCCACATATTCCTGATAGAGATCCGGCAGCGGGCTGACTTCGAAACGCGTACCGATGTTCTTTCGATACCAGCTCACGACTTCGTTCTGCCCATCGGGATTCAGCGTCGGCCATAACATCACGATCGTATTCTGCAGAATCGCGTCGATCTCGGCATCTCCCTGGCTGGAAACGAGCCGGTACGCGAGACTGATGGCCTGCTGGCCGCCGGCAACTTCCGTCGAATGCAATCCGCCGTCGAGATGAACAATCGCCTTGCCTTCACGCGCAAGCGCGCGAGCGGTGTCATCGGTCAGACCACGCCCATCGGCCAGCCGCCGGGAGATTTCCTTATAGCGATCGAGATTCGCGAGGTTCTCCGGCGACGAGATGATCGCAATCTCCCACTCCGCTCCACGTGTTGTCTTGCCGACATTGATCAGCTTGATGCGATTCGAAACTTCTGCAATTTTCCGGAAATAAGCACGCGCATCGTCATAGCTCGCGAGGTAGAAGTCGTCGCCGGGCTTGTGGCCCAGTACGGATTCCGGCTTCGGCACCGTCTGCGCAAACGCAGACACCGCCGCCAACAAAACTGTCCCCACAACGATAAGCGCACATTTCCGCATCGCGAACTCCTAGATTAGGTCGAACCGTACGAGTAAAGGCGTGACTATATGACATTGCAGATGGGACATCCCAACATTTGATATATCGGAAAGGGGAAAGACTAACGTCTGCAGATGTCAAATGTTGGGATCTCCCATCTGCGATGTCATATGCACTTGTCCTACCCCTGCATTACCGGCGTGTAGTTTATTAATCCGGCGGAAACAAGATGTTCCATCGCAGCGGCAACGCCGCCTTTTCGATGGGGAATGCCGGCGAGGGCGAGGCCCATTTCGACGCCGGCGAGCGTCCCCGCGAGCATGAGATCGTTGAAGCTGCCAAGATGTCCGATCCGGAAAACCCTTCCCTGGAGTTTCGCAAGTCCGGTTCCGAGCGACATGTCGAATTTATCGAGGATGAGTTTTCGAAACTCATCGGCATCGTGACCGGCGGGCATGAAGACCGCCGTCACGGTGTCCGAGTATTCGTCTTCCCGCTCACAAACAATCTCAAGTCCCCATGCGCGCACGGCAGCGCGAGTAGCTTCGGCATGACGGCGATGGCGAGCGAATACGTTGGCGAGGCCTTCTTCCCGCAACATGATTAATGCTTCGTGCAGGCCGTAGAGAAGAGTGGTTGGTGGAGTATACGGGAAGAAGCCGGCAGCATTTTGTTTCAGCATGTCTTCCCAATCCCAGTAGGCCCGCGGCATTTTTGCATTCTTATTGGCGCGCCGCGCTTTTTCGGAGATGGCGTTGAAACTCAAACCGGGCGGCAGCATGAGACCTTTTTGTGAGCCGCCGATCGTGACATCCACCTCCCATTCATCATGCCGGTAGTCCGACGAAGCAAGCGACGAAATCGTGTCGACCATCAGAAGAGCGGGATGATTCGCGCGATTCATTGCGCGCCGAATCTCGGCGACGCGCGACCGGATTCCCGTGGAGGTTTCATTGTGCACAACCATGACGGCCTTGAGTGTGTGCTCTTTGTCAGCCTTAAGACGCGCTTCAACCTGTCCGGGATCAACTCCTCTTCTCCAGTTGCTTTGCACAAACTCAACTTCCACGCCGATTCTCTGCGCGAGATTTTTCCAGAGCGCCGCAAACTGGCCGGTCTCGAAAGCGAGGACATGATCGCCGGGAGAAAGCGTATTCACAATCGCGGCTTCCCATGCTCCGGTCCCTGATGCCGGAAACATCACGACCGGGCCCGAGGTCTGAAAGACCGCGCGAAGTCCGGCAAAAATTTCCAGCGTTAATTCAGCAAACTCTGGCCCACGATGGTCGATGACCGCCCGGTCCATCGCGCGCAGCACGCGCTCCGGAAGATTTGTGGGACCGGGGATCTGAAGAAAATGACGTCCGGGAAGACTCATGGCAATGGCAACCCCCTGTTTTTGGATCAATTCTGAACCTTAAAGTATCTGCCGAGGAAATCGAGAAAAAGCTTCCACTCCGTCAATGTCAGCGTGTGTGGTCCCGTGTGATAGTTGAACGCCAGGTCGCCGCTGACAACGGGCGAATCCGCGGAGGGAAATTCCACAACACCCAGATCTTTTTTCCCAAGGAGCCGATACACAGGACCGGCAGCGACTTCCGCGAGGAATTCACCCTTCGGATCGGACCACTGATCCATCGTGCCGCCCGTGACGAACACCGGACGCGGCGCGCTCAAGGCGATGAGCATGTGCGCATCGACGGGCATATCGTTCCATCGGCCGGCGTATTTCTGCAAATTGCCGGCGAACTGCCACGCAAAATTCTGCGCCATATCATCCACGGTTTCGCCCCAGTCACGCCGGGCCAAAGCGGAGCCTAACTCGCCGGCACAACCGGAGAACACGACGGAAACGCGCTCGTCTTTGGCGCCGGCCCACAACACGGTTTTACCCAGCCGCGAAAAACCTTGGATAGCGACATGCTTCGCATCGACGGATTTGTCGGTTTCCAGATAATCAATGATGCGGCTGATGCCCCACGACCACGCCGAAATCGTGCCCCACTCACCGGGGCGCGGTTCTGTTTGATCATCGGCAAGAGTCAGGCCGATCACACCGTCTTTCCATGCGTTGGCGCGATCCGGTTGAATCTCGGTGTACACCACAGTAGCGTAGGCCCAGCCATGCGCCAGGATGTCATCGGCAACCGGCGGTTCTCCGGTTGGCGCCGCACCACCACCGCGAGCTGCCGGCGCAAAAATAATCGACAGCAAAACCGGCGCCGGGCGGACCGCCTTTGCCGGCGTGTATAACCAAAGGTTGAATCGCCGTTCGTTCGAGCCGACTCGAGCATGCGCGACAAGCCGCTTTCGAATTGCCGTACCGTTCCGCCATGAAGGGTCGGTCTCTCCAACTTCCCAAGTCACTTTGGGCGCGTTGGCGGGCACGACTCCATAAATCTCGTTCTCGTAAAGCCGGATCAATTCCGGACGCCTTTGCTTCATCCACGTACTGACGTCGCGAACGCGGCGCCCGTTTGAGAGCACCAGCGGATCCGGCAACGTATACGCGGCCACCTTCGACTCATCGTAGTTCGAAATGTGTCCGGTCTTGAGTGCCTTCCGAAGCGGATTCCCATTCTCATCGCTTCCGAGATTCGTTGGATTCGGATTTTGAACCGCTTTCAACCCACCGCAGGCCAGGAAAACAGCAATCAGAAGAAGCGTCTTTTTTCGCATGACAATGGATTCTACCTGAAGATCCGTCGGGATTATTTACATACCCCGCTGAGACCGCACAACGCACTGCAGGTTATAGCCTTGCCGTGTACTAAAACAAAATCGCAGGCGAGACTGTAAAAAGACTTTACGGTAGCGGCAAAGCACAGGTCATCGACTCACTCAAGGCGGGACTCCGTTTTTGGAAAAACCCTTCGCGTTAAGAAGTTCATCGCGCTTCAGTTCGCAGCTTCACTTACAAATGTGAGGCCTTCATCAAATCACTCACAAAGTTTGGAGCACCGCTTGCTGCGATTTTGCATTTACTTCGTTGGCAGCCAGGATTGCAGCCAAGTACAGCAGGAAGCTCACCCATTGCAACCCTGGAGGACACATGACACCAATGAAGAAGCTCGGGCTGATGGCGGCGATGTTCGCAGCGTTTGCGGCGCCGGCTGCGGCGGATACAATCACTGTCACGGGAACCGCGGGAAGTTTAATCGTAGACAACACGTTGCTCAACCTCGTCGGACTGACGGCAGCGCCGGACGGCACAGCCGATTTCTCTTACACCTATCACCAGCTACAAGGGCAGGATGTGTTCTTCACTACCGGCCCCTTCCATCTCAGGCTTCGTGACGCAGGGGGAAATGTGATCAGCAGTCTCGATCTCTTTGGTGCTCCGCTTGGAATCGCGGTGCGGAATGACGAACCCGTCATTCCCGTACAGGATCAGTACGCGGGCGGAACGGAAACCACTCTGTCGGGTTTCGGGTTCCTTGCTCAGATCTTCCTGGCGGACACGATCTCTCACACCGCCTTGCCTAACGATCCGGCGTACTATTTGAACCATTTGAATCTGTGGGACGACAAAGAGTTTGGCATCGGCGTTGACAGTGACCACATCGGCACGTATTACACCTCTCTGGCCGGAACCGTGGAGTCGGTTTCTGCGGAAGTCGTCCCGGATCCCGTACCTGAGCCGAACACTCTCCTCATTCTCATCGCGGGTCTGGCGGGGATCGCCTTCGTGCGACTATTCTCCATTCCTTGCCGATAAGAGATCGGACCTTTTCTATTTACACTGTTTAGCCAATGGCAATCCGGCTATTACGCTTTGCAATAAAAAACGGTTGAGGAACCGCGTTTTTGCGGCTTCTGTTTGGCCGGTTGCCAACCGCCATTTACCGGTAAGCGCTACCTTCGCGCGTGGATTCAGCGAGAATGGATACGGAACTGAAGAGAGTCGATATTCGTATCAATGACGAACGTTAACGAAGGAGAGATGAATATGGCGGGTCTTTTGGAAAAAGTCCGAATTGGTTTTCTGGCTCAGGCGCACACGCTGCTCGACAAGATTATCGATCTGAATTCGCCTCAGGCTGTACGGCAGTACATCCGCGATCTGGAAAGCTCGATTGAAGGCATTGAAAACGATGCGGCCGAGGCTGCGGGTCACGTGACGACGACGGATCGTGAAGTTCACAAATTAATGGGGCAGATCGAATCTTACGATCACGCGATCGATTCGATCCTTACCAGCAGCGATCCATCCGCCAACGATAAGGCCAGAGAGCTTCAGGTAAAGTTGAACGGCTTCAAGCAACAGCTCGAAGCAAAGCAAACCGAGATGTCCACAGCGAAAGAGACCGCAGACGCCATCGTGCATTCGCTTTCCGCGCTTCGAAGCAAACACACCAGCATGGTTCAGCAATTGTCAACGCTCGAAAGTCTGGACAGAGCCGCCAGGGACAAGGAGCGCGCAGCGAAGGCGTTGCAACAGGCGGCAAAGATCTCCAGTCTGGGCAGCGATATTTCAGTCGATGATCTCGCATCGCGCATTCAATCGCGGGCCGATGTCGCCGACCAGAAACTGAAGGCCGCTCTGACTTCGGTGGACGACACCCTGGGCAAGGACGTCGCATTGACGCAAGCCGATGCAGACCTTGCTGCTCGAAGGGCGCGTCTTGCAGGCAAGACCGTGGCGCAGTTGCCGAGTTCCACGTCGTAGCTCTGGGGAATAACATGACGGACTTTCTGGAGCTGCTCTTCGTTCTGGGTTCGCTCCTTGCGTTTCTTGTTGTTGCTCGCTCCGTTTTTGGATGGGTGGCGCGAGCGGAAGGCTACAGCCTCACGTTCGAAACGACAGTCAACGACAATCCCGCGGTTGGAATCCGTTTCGGATTGTTCCTGCTCGCGTCGGCGATTTGCTTTCTGAATCTTCTGCATCCATCGGGAGCGGGCCTGAAAGAAGACTTCAATATCGTCGCATTCTACGGCCTGGTTTCAGTCGCGCTTCTGGTCCTCGCCCGGGAAGTGAACGACAAACTGATCCTGTATCGATTCAGTAATGATGCTGAAGTGATCGGCAGGAAAAACATGTCCGTGGCGATCATCGAAGGTGCTTCATACCTGGGTACGGCATTCATCGTCTCCGGCGCATTTTCAAACGTTGAATCAGGGATCGGCGCCGCGTTCCTCTGGTTTCTTGCCGGCCAGGCCGTACTCGTCGTTCTCGATAACCTCTACAGCATTGCAGTCCCCGGCATACAGGAAGCCATCGCTTCCCAGGATTCCGCGGTCGCGATTTCTTTGGGGGGTTTTCTTGTTGCGGGGGGAATGGCTCTGGGTGCGGCAATTACGGGCGAGAGCAACGGCTGGGTCAAGGACGGTATCGATGTCGCATACTTTCTGGGGCTGTGGTTCGTGGTCATCATTGTTGTCCACTTCGTGATGAACAGGCTGTTTCTGCCAGGCACGAGCGTTCGCAAAGAACTGATCAACGATCGCAATATGGCGGCAGGAGTCATTGAAGCGGTGTTGTTCATCAGCGTCACGCTTTTCTATATCCGAGTCAGGGGGTGAGCTTTGCCACGTGTGAATGCAGTCTTCAGCCTCCGTTTGCTGTTAGTTCTGACTCTGCTTCTTCCTTCCGCTGCGTTCGCCAAAGGTGGAGGTGGATTTCGCGGAGGCGGGCGCAGCTTCGGAGGCGGATCGCGCTCGGGCGGTTTCAGCAGCAGCAGATCGTTTTCGAGTCCGAGGGCTCCGTCATCGCCGTCGAGCAGTGGATTCAGATCATCCGGAGGAGGATTTACAACCCACTACGACAGCGGCGCGGCGTCTGCAGGACGCGCTCAATCGTCGCGAAGTTTATACGAGCATGCGAACGGCATCGCCAACGTCGGCCGCACAAAGGGCAATCAACGCCTTGGAAATGTCACTCATGAAACGCTTGAAACAAGACCCGAGCGCGAACAGACGATCTTCCGCCCGTATGCCACACAACCCGTGACTGTCTACCATGATTCATTCAGTCCGTTTTTCTGGTTATGGTTGATGGATCGAGGGCAGCGCGATCGGGATCTGTGGGTTTACAACCATCGCGACGAAATGGATCAGCAGCGCTATAACGATCTTGTCCGGAAAGACGCCGATCTCGAACGGCGATTGAACGACCTCGATCACCAGGGCGTCGCGCATGATCCATCCTACACGCCGGCGGGCGTCGATCAGGATCTCATGTACGATGACAATCACGTGCAACAGGCTTACGTTCAAAACCAGTCGCATCCTGCATGGGGCTTGATGTTTGTTCTGGTGACCGGAGGCGCTTTGACTTATCTGATTTTCTTCGTCCCGATGTTTCGTCCACGAAGGCGGGCTTATTGATGGAAGAGGAACGGCTCACACCATGGCAGGCATTCAAGGAGCTGCTTTCCGGACCCGGAGAGAAAGCAATGGAATCCCGGGTCTACAATCCCTTTGGTCTGCGATCGGGAGATTTCGTGACGATCGACGACGTTCTCAACGATGTTCACAATGTGCGTTACGAAGTCACGGAGGTCGATGTCTATCGGCGGACGATAGGAGACCGGAACTTCGAATCCGTGGACTATGTTCTTGAAAACTCCTCAGACGACTGGCTTACCATTCGCGTCAGCGGCGACGGCGGCGGACCGTCCAACAAACAGTGCTCCATTCTGCTGCTCTTCCCCGACTACGAAGGCGAGTACAACGAAGAAATGCACAAACAAATCCTTCCCAGCGGTGTCCTCGAACTGAAGGACGATCATGGTGAAGTTATCGCCCGCTACGAACGCCTCAACGGTCTCAAGGATCCCTATCACGCCGACGTTCTGGTTCTGACCGGAAAGGAATCCCCGCGTCACGAATCGTGCGACTACTGGGATTTTGGACGCAAGCGAGACGATGGCCGGGACGAATTCTACATTGTTGAAATGAGCACCGACACCGGGATGTTCCACACCTGGCGCGCCATGGAAACTTCCGAAAACGAACTCTCGTTTTTGCGCCACTCCGTGTAACGGCGGTGTTTCAGTTTCGCAACCGCACGAACCAGATCCGATGACCATTTCTGCGCAGCTCTCGGATTTAACCCGCGGTGAAAATCGCGAGTCACAGAGACTCGGCGCCCGAAGCGAAGATCCCCATTGACATCACGATCCTGCAGGTATCTATTTGCGCCGTAGCTAAACTCCACCACAGAGAGCACACGAGAGGAGCATCGTTATGGCAACGGAAGGTCAGACCACCACGGGAGCGCCCCCGTTCCACGCGCAGTTGATTCAGATGGGGCTGGGTTTCTGGGTCTCGCGGATTATCTATGCGTCAGCAAAGCTCAGCCTGGCGGATCACCTCGCTGAAGGACCGAAAACCGCCGTAGAGCTTGCGGGCCAAACTCATACACATGCTCCGTCGCTCCACCGCCTGATGCGCACGTTGGCCGGCCTCGGTATTTTGACCGAAGATGCGAGCCACCATTTCGCGCTTACGCCGCTGGGCGAGGCCCTCAAGAAGGGCGCTCCTGGGTCGGCACGCGCCACAATTCTTGCGCTCGCCGGCGACCTTTGGTACCAGGGTTGGCTACCGATCCTCTATTGCCTCGAAACTGGAAAGACCGGCATGCAGAAAGCTTTCGGTATATCGCAGTTCGAATACTTCAGCCAGCACCCGGAGGAGGCGTCTTACTTCAACGAGGCGATGATCGGATGGCACGGCGAAGAACCGGCGGCGATTGCAGCCGCGTATGACTTCTCAGGCTTCGAGACCGTGGTCGACGTCGGCGGCGGCACCGGCAATCTTGTAACCGCCGTCCTTTCGCGGTATCCCCGCGTTCGCGGCGTGTTGGCCGAACTGCCGCACGTGTTGGGCGAGGCGCAAACGCTGGTCGCGTCGCGCGGTTTGAAGGAGCGTTGCAGGCTGGAGCCGATAAACTTTTTCAAGAGCGTTCCCGGCGGTGGCGACGCTTACATGTTGTCCCACGTCATACACGATTGGACGGACGAGGAATGCGCCGTTATTCTGGGAAATTGCCGCGCAGCTATGAAACCCTCGGGCCGATTACTGATTGTCGAGACCGTGATGCCGCCCGGCGATACGCCAGACCCGATTAAGCTGCTGGACATCGCGATGCTTGTGATGCCGGGTGGACAGGAGCGTACGGAAGAAGAGTACGGCGCCCTGCTGAGACAGGCGGGTTTTCGTCTCGCGCGCATCGTGCCCACCCGCTCGCCGGTCAGCATCATCGAAGGCGTCCCGATTTAAACAACGCGAATTCTCCGGGTTGTGGACATCCCAACACATCCGCATTCAGCGCATCGCTCTATTCAACTGTTGTATTAATCAGCCGCCCCCGCTGCGCTTTCTGAGTACATTCAAACTCCCTGCTGGTCTTGCGCAACCCGGCCGACGTGGAAAGGAGTTCCAACTCCATCTGCGTTTCGCGCCCATGATCGCCACAATTCCAATCGAGCATGCGAGGCGGCGCGGCTGACTTTTGGAGCGCCTCCCATTCCCGCGGTTCAAGGTGCAGGGCCTTATTCGGATGTGCCGCTGTTCCGAAGGCGTGCAACTTGGAATTCTGATTGGACAGTCCGACGACAACGCCGTTGCGATGCCCGCAGGATTCAACCTGTGTCTGAATGTAAAACTCAGTCGCTGCGCCATCATGATCGTAGTCGACGAGATTCATGACCTTCACGGGAGGACGTTTGCGGGCCTCGGAGACAAGCCGTGAGATGTCTCTTCCTCCATCGTAGTAAGCGAACCAATTATCAAAGTCAGTTTGCCGCAGCGGCCAGCGTGGAATTATGGAGTTGTGTTTGTATTGTTCCGGGAAGAGGCTGTTCAATCGAAATCTGTCGACCTCGCTCCCATTGGCAATACGCACCAGGTCCAAGTTTCCGATTTCTCCGTATGTAAATCCAGCACACGGGCAAGACGCCCACGAATCATCCTTCGGATCGGGCATGCAGAAGGGCTTGGGCTGCGCTTTCCACTCCAGCCGCCACACCTCCGCTGCACCGCGCACGATGACTGATTGCTCCTCCCGGATGAGGCTGGCCTTGCTCGCAGCATCTTGCGCACCAGAGCGCGCGACTGCTGCACTGATGAACAGCAATGTGAACAGCGCTGGTATTACGGCCAATGTCTTTATGAGCACGGGCCAAGGATACCTATTACAGCAGCCATGACGCGAACAATCCGAACAGCACTTCTAAATTCAGTGAACAATGCCGCCTATGCCAAGTCACGGCTTGCAGGGACGCACCCTGGAATTCTTCTCGGCCCTCGTCATTTGAAAATGTCGAGAATGTCTTTCGGAACCACGTCCTCTTGAGGTTTTTCCCAGTCCTTTTCGAACCATTTCTCCCAGTTCCTCGCCCATGGACGCCCGTAATAATCGATGAAATTCGGATCCGCCGCAGTCAATTGCTTCGGCCGTCCATTCACATTCTGGATATTGCTCAAGCACTCGATAAAGGTGTATCGCCGGCTCTGGTCATCCATCGTGGCCCTGCGGGCGAAGCGAAACGTCGCGTGCACGGGCGCTACAAAAGCATCCGGATCATAAAAAACAGCTTCGTGATTGATGCCGATGAATTTGCCGGCCGCATCGATTGCCGGCTTCCAGGTTTCAACGATCTCCATCTTGTCGCTGAATTCGAACATCGAGTGCGTCAACGTCCAGCCTTGAACTTTCGCTGTCCAGGTGACCAGCGTGGTTCCATCCCAGAATCCGATTGTCTCTCCCCACCACTGCGGCACTTTCTGGACGTGTGCTTCCTTTCCGATGTACATCTGGCGGAGAAAGTTATCCGCGACGCCTGAAACGGTTTGGATGAGATACGGCGTCATGAGGAGTTGAAAATTTCCAGCGCCGGAGGGCTGGGCCCACCATCGCATCAACCCTTCGGGATAGCAGAAGGAAGCGTTCCATTGCGGCGCGTTCGTTACAGCTTCGTGATAGATCAACTGCACCATTCGCTTCTGATATTCCGGGGTGAGCACCGAAAGCACCGTCGGCGCCTGACTGACTCCCCAGATCCATTCGGCGCCGTGATCGGCTTGCTGGTCGCGCGCATAGTAGCCGTCCCAATCCGGCAACGTTGCTCTGGTATGAACCGTGGGCCCGCCCTTCGCTTTGGCTGCGGCCAGCAATGCGTCGTAATGTTCCTGAGCAGTCTTGTACGGATAAGGGCTCAAAATATCCTGCCGCTTCAAGTCGGCATTGCAATCTCCCCATGTCGCAGTAGTCGGAGGATTGTCGCCTGTGCGGCCGGAGGCCCAGAACTGCTCCATATCCCGAGGGATGTTGCATCGGTAGTAGCGCTTGTCCAGCCAGTTGGCTCTGTCCTTATAAAAGTTCTTCGACGTAAATAAATCGATCGTCAAACGCTCGACTCCAGCGGGCGGCCCCGGAGTTCCCTGAGGGCCCCGGCCTCGTCCACCCTGGCCGTTTGCGCCACCTTGTCCCCCGCGTCCTCCTTGCCCGCCGAAACCCTGCGGCGCGCCCTGCTGCGCTTGTGTGTATGCAGTTGTAGTCAGGACAATCGTGGCGATCGCCGCAAATATAGCAGTGGCAAGAAACGTAAACAGTTTCGTCTTCATCTGTTGGCCTCTTAGAAATCCCAGCGCATACCGAATTTGATGATGCGTCCCACGATGACCGACGTGGGCAGCAGCCACGCGCCGCCGTTGACGCCGGAATACGTGGTCGTCTCCAACAGCACCGCATCCGAGTTAAAAGCATTATATATGTCGAAATTCGCATCGACCGTGCCTCGTTCGCCGAGTTTGAAAATCCGGCTGAAACGGAAATCAAATTGGTTCAGGCGATCGCCGTACGTGGAATTGGTCCGAATTGTATTAAAGGACTTGTTGCCCGCGACCGTGGCTGGACGGCCGAGCGCTGACGTGATCTGCGCCTGGGTGTAAAGAACGTTCGCTTGCCGGAACGGCCCGGGCAGGCTCTGGTAGTTACCGCTGACCCGGATGTTCTGCCACGGCAGCGTGTATAACGCGAGCATCTTGTACCGCGGTTCCCAACCCGTTTCCCAGTGACAATACTCCAGCGGGTTCGCACCCAGAATGTATGGCAGCTTTTGCACGATCTGGCAGTTGTCAGCCATCTGCTTGCCCATCGTCACGCCGCCATTGAAAGTCACCCCGTGAAACTGCCGCAGATTTCCGAGGATGTCCAGGCCATTCCAGTGCTGGTACTGATTACCGAAGTTTGAAGCGGACGTTACGAAGTTGTTCGTCGCCAGCGGCGAAAAACCCTGAGACGTTGTTTGGTTGTAGATGTCATAGAAGGTCAGCGTGTTTCCCGACGACGGCAGCCGCGAATCGGTCGGAACCGTTAACTTGTACTGCTGGTAATCCGCCGCAGCGACGTCCAGGTTCTGTGTGACGGTGAAACCACCATTGATGCGCCGGAAGTATGTGATGCCCGCGGATATTTTTGGCGCGATCTCCTGTTGCACGCCGGTCGAGAATTCCCAGTTCCACGGGCGGACGTTCCACCCGTACCGCAAGCGTCGATCTTCCTGTGTGATCGCGATTGGCTGGCCAAAGGTCGGCGTCAGCCATGGTCCGCAATTTCCGTTGGTGTTCGGGTTTAGCAGGTCGCAATTCACAGCGTTGTTGGCGGCGGTAGCGGTCACCGTCCTGGCGGTGCTCGTCGCGAAGGCTGCGCCCGGATTGAGCAAGCTGGCGGTCGAGATCTGGTCTGCAGCCACGCCGCGGGCGGCCGACACTTTCAGCGCCGTCTTGCCGTTACCGAAGAGATCGTACGCGGCGCCGAACCGCGGATCGACGTCCCTCCAGTTCGTGACATTCGCGCCGGGGATGGTCTGAATCGGACGATTCGGGACGAATTGCGATGGGTAGATCGTGGTCGGACTATACGACTCCTTCTGCAAATCGAGCCGCAAGCCGCCGCTTAGCGCCAGACGGCCGAGTTTCCATCGATCCTGCAGATAGATGCCGGCATCGTAGTTCATACTGCTGCGATATCTGTTGGGCGGCGCATAAATTGTGACCTGGTTGACGACGTATCCGAGCGTGCGGTACGCAATCGGAGTCGTCACACCACTGCTGATGGGCCACCAATATCTCTCGTTGAATCCTCGCTGAACGTCGACGCCGAACTTGAAATTGTGCGCGCCCGTTACATAGCTCACGGCGCCGCGGCCGTCATACATGTGCATTGGGTTGTCGGCGACAGCGGCCGGATTCACGGGCCCATAAGTAATGGGCGCGATCACTGTGCCGTCGGCCAACGTTGTGCCCTGCTCCACGATTCGTATTGCTTTGCCCGCGGAATTGTTCGCAGAAGATTCCGGAGCCCACTTATCCGAACTGTCCTGATAGTTGATACCGCCATCGATAATCACGCGGCTCGTCGCCGTGTATGCCGCCGACACCTGGTATACGCGGCCCGGCCAGGTAATTTGTTGCGCGGCTTCGGGGGAGATATTGGCGGCGATTCCGTAGTAAGGCCACCACTTGCGCTGCATAATGCCGAACCCGTTCACGCGCAGCTTTGGTGTCACTGCCCAGGTCAGCCGGAGAGTGTTGTCCCAAACGAATTGCGGGTTGTACGCTTTATCCGCGCTCGGGACGCGAGCGAGGTTGCCTGGAGCCGGCAGCGTGTTCTGATTAAAGTACAAGCCGGAGATGTACGTGGCGTTTGTTTGATACCGCTCCGTCGCATAGAACCACAAGCGGTCTTTGATGATCGGTCCGCCTAACGATCCGTTAATGTCGTACAACTGCTTGATCGCCGTTACCGACGTCAATTGCAGCCCCCGGAGACGGCTCGTCAGATTGTTGCTCTGCAGCGACGGACTCGACCCATTCACAAGCACAGTGCCCGAAAACTTGTTGCCGCCGGAACGCGGAATCGAGTTGCTAGTGACGCCGAGGCGCACGGCATCGCCGCCCTGCCCCGAGATCTGAACGTCGACTTCGTCGTACAAGAGCGGTGACAAGGTCTCCTGCGTCCGGCTGCCGGAGCCGATCAGATTGCCGATACGGATTCCGTCTACCATCTGTATTTCGTCGGCGCCCGTGCCGCCGTGGGCGCTGAGCTGCGCGCCAACCGGCGAGCCCGACGAGCCGCCAACGTCCTGACCGCCGCTGAT
>CAZWGA010000081.1:0-29583 GCA_964633285.1 uncultured Solibacteraceae bacterium
TTCGGTGCTTGAGGGCATGAAGATCTGCGCCCAAGGTTTTGCGGGCGTTGCGGAAGGGCAGGCCGATGGAGTCGGCCATCGCGACCTACAAACGGAACACATTCTGATTGCGCGTGACGGCACCGTGAAGGTGATGGATTTCGGCATCGCCCGCTCGATCGATACCGGGGCGACCGCGACCGGCACTATTCTGGGCACGCCTGCATACATGTCGCCCGAACAGGCCGAAGGTAAGCAGGTGGACGCGCGGGCGGATATCTATGCGCTTGGATTGATTCTCTACGAAATGTTCACCGGAATCGCCGCGTTTACGGGCGACACGCCTCTGGCTCTTGCTCTGAAGCAAGTTAAGGAAACCGCTCCGCCGCCGCGCGAACTGGAGCCGTCCATACCGGAGTACATTGAGAACGCCATTCTCAAATGCGTGGAGAAAAATCCATCCAGGCGCTTTCAGTCGGTTCAGGAACTCGAATCCGCGCTGCAATATCGTCCGAGTGTCGCGGCAGCTCCCGCGCCGGTAACGGTATCCGCGCCGGAAGTCGTGGATCCGGTCGTGCCGGAACACCTCGCTTCATGGCAAAAGTCGGATTGGACGTTACTCGGGGCAGCCTGTTTCAGCACGATTGTGTTTGTTTTGCTTTTCCTTCGATTTCATCCCGCAACGGACTTGCAAGTGACAATCGACTCGCAGGGCCATAAGACGATCATGGCCGGTGTGCTCAAACGTTTGGGCATGAGCGGCCAAATAGTCGACGCGCCCTTGCGTTCGAGTTTCTTGCAGAGCTACTTTTTCTACCGCGTTGCGGCCGCGCAGGGAATGGGCGCAGGCCTCGATTATCTGAAGGAGTCCACCAGCGGAAGTTGGGCCGGCACCTTCTACACCGCGAATCAGACAGGCCGTTACGAAATAGATTCCAGAGGGAAGATCGATTTTGTGGACCTGCCCGCAACTTTTGAAGATCCCCAAACACATCAGACCGTTTCGCAAATACTGGCAAGGGCCGAGCAAGATCCCGACGGCACGATAGCGCAATCGAAAGAGATGGCCCGCCGTGTCCTCGTAATTCTGTACGGCGAGGATCTGGCGGGAATGGAGCCATCGCTGACGCGGCAAGGGCCGGCCAGCCAGGGATGGAGATTTACCTGGAACTTTCCGGAAAAAGTTCACGGATGGAACCGGATCATGGCTGCGGACGTATCGAGAATGGGCCTCAGGTTAAGCCAGTATTTGGATGTCGGTGTACGTACGCTGGATTCGGGGTCCTTTGAGCCTCCATTCCGGTCAATGATATCCATTGTCATAGCGTACTTGTGTTTATTCCTTTTCTTTAAAAAGAAGATTTACCGCCAGCCCCGTTCACCGGGCAATCTCAGCGTTGCGGTCCTGTCGGGCCTTTGCGTTTCCCTTCTCGGAGTCGCAAGTGGATCATCTGCTGACGAGCGGATACCGTGGTTCGTGACTCCGCTCATCCTGTTTTGCATCAGCACCCTTTTTATCTACGCGCTGCTGGCCACGGTTGTTTACTACATGCGCAGCCGTTGCCCGGCGCAAGTTGCGAATTACCTGCTTCTTTTCCGAAAGGGACTTCGCGCGCGTTCGGCCGGGCTTGAGCTGATAAGGGGAATCTTCGCCGGCATCATCTTTACTGGAGCATGGATGACCTTATTATCCGTTTTGGGGATATGGGGTCTGGGACTCATCGGAACACCTTACTTGAGAGATTTCAACTTCGGGAGTAGATCCTTGAACTTGAGTTTGGCGCTGCCTCCTGTGTCTTGGGCCGAAACCACTGCGATTGCCTGGCTGCTGATCGCTTTCCCGGTCAGTTTGATGAGCAAAACCACCGTCCGGCCGGTGCTCATCCTGGCGGCGCTGAGTACGTTGTGGCTGGCCTTAGGCGTGAGTTCTGCCGGCGCCATGGTCTTCCCGCAATTGCCTTATCATGTCATTGTCGCTCTTGAGGCAGTCTTCTTTGGAGCCGTGTTCCTGCGATATGGTCTCCTTGCAACCATGAGCGCGGCTCTGACCATCGAGACGGGTCTTCTATCTCTCCCGTTTTGGATTATCTTCAAGCGAATTTATCCCTTCACTCAATCGTTGCCGTTGGCCGCGTGGTTTGTCCTGGCCGCCCTGGCCGTAGTTATTTATGGCTATTCCGAGATCGGCAAACTTTATCATCGCCTGGTTCAGGTTTTCGAGTAGGCGATATGCGTCTGACTGAAGTCATCAGTCTCTTCAAGCGTCGAGAGTACAGCCTGGCGTTGCTGGTTGCTTTAACCGCGGATGCGCTTCAGATCATCCTTCTGCCGTTCTTCGCCGCGGGCGGCTTCTCGCCGGCAGACACGGTTGTCGATTTAGTGGTGGCGGTGATTCTTTCCAGATTGATTGGATGGCATTGGGCATTCCTGCCTTCGCTGATTGCGGAAGCGGTGCCGGCTCTCGATCTTTTTCCGACCTGGACCGCGGCGGTCATCTATGTCGCGCTTCGGACTCCGCCCATTGTGAAAGTGAGTATGTAGCCGCGGGTTTTACACCCGCGTCCAACTGAGGTATACATAAGCGCCATGAAAACCCACTCCACTTTAAATCGCCGTTCGTTTTTCTCGGCTGCGCTTGGCGGCGGCGCAGTCATCTCTGCATTCGGACAAGCGCAGGCGCAGCAGCCGCAGGTATCGTCAACACCATCCCAGCGCGATTGGTCACGGCAGGATCCGATTCAATATCCGGATCCCGACATCATTGCTCTCGACAATCGCTTCAGGCGTTACATTGTCGGCAACACCGTGATTCGCAGACATCACTTTGGGACGTTGTGGGCGGAAGGTCCGGCATGGAACGGTGTCGGCCGATATCTTGTATGGAGCGACATTCCCAACAACGTTCAAATGCGATGGATCGAAGAAGACGGCCGCGTCACCGTTTTTCGGAATCCATCCGGTTACAGCAACGGAAACACCTTCGATTACGAAGGCCGTCAACTTTCGTGCGAGCACGGTGGCCGGCGCGTTGTGCGATACGAGCCCAACGGCACTGTCACGGTGATTGCCGAGAAATATCAGGGCAAGCGGCTCAACTCGCCGAACGATATTGCCGTGCATCCCGACGGCGGCATCTGGTTCACAGATCCCAATTACGGCATTCGAGGAAATTACGAGGGCTTTAAAGCGGATTCCGAATTGCCGCTTGCCGTATATCGAGTCGACGGCAAAACGCTGCAGATTGAAAAAATGACCGATGAACTGGGCGGACCGAACGGAATCTGTTTTTCTCCGGACTACAAGAAGGTCTACATCGCGGACACCGGCGCCCCTCGCGAGGTCAAGGTCTGGGATACGGATGGGAAAACGATCCGGAACGGCAAGCGTTTCGTACAACTCGACATTCCAGGCACCGGTCAGCCTTCCGCTGCGGACGGCATTCGCTGCGACGTCGACGGCAATGTCTGGGCCGGCGCCCGTCCTGGCGTTCAGATCATCGCGCCCAACGGCGATCGCATCGGTATGATCCGCCTGCCTGAAACCTGCGCGAATATTTGCTTCGGTGGAGCCAAAAGAAATCGGCTATTCATGGCGGCAAGCGAGTCGCTCTACTCGGTGTATGTTGAAACGACCGGCGCTCACATTGCATGAGGGGGACAACGAAATGAGACCAATGAACCGAAGAGAGTTTTGTGGATCCGCGATCCTTCTTGGCGCTCGCGCTCGAACGTTGCTGGGCGCGGCCAATGCGAATCTCGATGACACATTGAAAACCGGCATCGAGCGCCGGAAGATTCCCGCAGTGGCTGCGGCCGTTGCAAGCGCGACGCAGACGACTTACTCCGGCGCGTTCGGCAAACGCGACTCGGGGTCCGGAATGGCTGTTCGTCCGGACTCGATCTTCTACATTGCGTCGATGACGAAAGCGATCACGTCGGCTGCTGCGATGCAGCTTGTGGAGCAGGGAAAAGTCAAACTCGACGAACCCGTCGCCAGGCACCTTCCTCAGTTGAGCAAGCTCGAAGTTCTCGAAGGATTCGATAAAACAACAGGCAAGCCCATCCTGCGTCCCGCGTCGAAGCCTGTCACACTGGCGCATCTGCTGACGCACACGTCGGGGTTCGCTTATCCGACGTGGGACGGCAACATGCTGAAATACACGCAGGTGACGAACACCGCGATTCCCGCCGGCACTGTCGCTCCCGTCACGCCTCTCATGTTCGAACCGGGAACGCGATGGCAATACGGCTACGGCCTCGACTGGACCGGGCAACTTGTCGAAGCCGTCAGTGGGCTGACGCTCGAACAGTATTTCAGGAAGAACATCTTCGACCCTTTGGGAATGAAAGATACGGGTTTCATTCTGTCGCCCCAGAAATTCGATCGTATCGTCAGCCGGTATCAACGCCAGCCCGATGGATCGCTCAAGCAGGATCCGCGAACTCCACCCGATCCTCCAAAAGCGTTCAACGGCGGCGGTGGACTGTACTCCACAACCGGTGATTACGTGCGTTTCATGCAGATGATCCTCAAGCGCGGGCAGGGAATCCTCCAGCCGAAGACCGTGGATATGATGGCGTCGAATCAGGTTGGTCAAATTGCAGCGGGCCGGCTGAAGAGCTACCAGCCCGAGCGGTCGAGCGATGTGGATTTTCATCCGGGCTTCACGGATAAGTACACGTACGGATTCCTGATGAATCCGGTTGCTTACGAAGGCGGGCGTTCTGCCGGCAGCCTTGCATGGGCGGGCATTGCGAATACGTTTTACTGGATCGATCTGAAGCGCGGCCTCTGCGCTGTCGTCATGATGCAGTTCCTGCCGTTCGTGGACAAAGAAGCAGTCGGATTGCTGCGCGATTTCGAAAAGGCGGTTTACTCGTAGGCCAATGTTGCCTTACTTCTTATCGGGCAGGGCGAAAACGTAGAGAGCGTTGCCCGTTGCCGGTGAGTGGACATCCGGCTCGATCGTGGCAGGAACATTCCTCGGGCTTCCGCCTCCGTTGCCTGTCGGCACAGCGACGTACTGTTTCCCATCGATGCTGAAGGTAATCGGGAATCCCTGAACCGATGTTCCCAGGCGCGTTTCCCACAGGATCTTTCCGTTATTCACGTCCACTCCTTTCAAACTTCGATCCAGGCTTCCGGCAAAGGCAACACCTCCCGCTGTGGACAACACCGACAGAAGAAACGGCGCGCGCTGTTCGATCGACCACAGTTCTTTCATGGTTCGTACATCGAACGCCGCAAGTTTTCCCACATTGCCGTTGTTTCCCGGCATTTCGTAGAAGCGCCGCGCTGCGCCGCCCGAACTGCCGCCGCCTTCTTTCAGTTCAAATTTCTGCCCGTTCAATTCAAGGCAGCTTTGGCTCAGTGGGATGATCAACCGGTTTGTCGGCTGGTGGTAGCTGATTGCCGGCCAGTTGTGACCTCCGGATGTGCTGGGGCAACCTTGAATCCACTGGCCGGTTTCCTGTTCGAGGATGTCCTGACGATATGTCGGCCTGCCTGTCACCGGATCGAATTTTGCCCACACGTTTTGAAAAAGAGTTTCCTTATGGCCCAGGTATTTGCCCGTCTTGCGGTCGAGCTTCCAGAGGACCGCGTCTTTGCCCGCGGTAAAAACAAGATTCTGGCCGCCGTCATCGACAAGCAGCCGTTCGAACACGATGTCGAGATCGAGCGATTCACCGGGAGCATGGTTGTAATACCAGGCCATTTTGCCGGTGTCGGGATTGAGTGCGATCGTCGAGTTCGCATAGTCTGTAGCGCCGCTCCCCGACTGGCGGCTCGCCTGGGTCCACGGTTTCGCTTGCGCGGTTCCGAAGTAATAAAGATTGAGATCGGGATCGTAGCTGCCCGTAATCCATGATTCCGCGCCGGCCCGAAAGAGATCCGGCAGATTCCCCCACGTGTCGCCGCCCGGCTCTCCCCGTTTCGCGACCGTATAGAACTTCCACAGCAGCTTTCCGGTCTGCGCATCGTATGCGCTGACAAAACATTTTTCTTCGTGATACGTGGAGCAGCCATTTCCCGTGATGCCCTGAATGACCTTGCCCTTGACGACGAGCGGGCCGCTGCTTGCGGTGTACGTGATCCCATTTGCGCGATTTCCGATCACCGTTTCCCAAATCGTTTTGCCGTTACGCGCATCGAACGCGAGAAGGCGCGCATCACCGGTCGCGACGATGACTTTGTCGTCGTAGATGGACATGCCGCGCATGGCCGCGAGGCCGGGGTTTGTTCCGTAATTGTTTTCCCAGATCAACTCGCCGGTCTTGCCATCGATGGCCTGCAATACATTCCCTGAATTGTTCAGATAGAGCACGCCGTTGTGCGCGATAGGCGCAGCTTGCGTGGTGCCGCCTTCAGTCATGGACCAGACCCACTTGAGCTGGAGATCTTTTACGTTGTCGCGATTGATCTGGTTAAGAGGGCTGTAGCTCGATGCGCGATAGTCGTGGCGAATCATCAGCCAGTCCGATGGATCGGGATTGCGCAGCATCGCATCGGTTACTTTTGTGAAGTTCTTCACTTCGCCCGCAACCGTAACTCCGCGAGGCGTTGACGCTGCGCCACCGCGCTGGCCGCCTCCGGCTGGAGCTTGTGCCGCGGCTGCAGCAGCAGGCGCCTGCCCACGCGCGGCCGAGTTGATCGCAACTTCGGTCGTTGTGGAAAACGGCTGATTGCCTGCTGCGGCGCCGTTTTGTTGAAGGATGAATGCGGCGATGTCCAGGTATTCCTGAGCCGTCAACCCGCCGGGTTTTTGCGGAGGCATGGTGAGCTGCATGAAGGACAGCAGTTCTTTCGTGGTGCGCGCTCCCCATCGATCTGTGAATTCTGAGCCGCGCAACGGAGCGGCATCACCCTGCCCACGAAGATCCGGCAAATGACAGGTCGCGCAATTCGTCTGATATGCGGTCCGTCCTGCCCCGGCCTGCTGCGCCGTGTAAATTCCCGCGCCGGCCGCGGCTCCACGTTGTTGTCCCCGGACGATCATGGCGCCGCAAAGCGCAGTCAAAAGCAACGTCAGTAAGAAGTAGTTTTTCATAGTCGTTGTCTCTATCGGACGATCCAGCCCCAGAGCGTTCCATCGGGTGCTTTCTCGCTGTGAATCTGGATGTAAAGGTGGCCTTTCTTCAGACTGTCGAGTTGTTCCGGCGTCAAGGTGAATGCGCCGGATATGGTTCCCTTGTCCGCTTTGGTAATCGTCAGGTCTCCGAACGCCGATCCGCGCACGCCCATCGCAACGCCTTTGTGAATTCGGGCAACCGTTGCGGCACTCGGTAAGCCTTCAAACGTGCCGGTGATGGTGAGCCTGGTTCCGGAGAGTGCGGCCGAGCCCGATCCGGAACCGGACACGGCGGATCTCATCGCGAGATCCAGCGGTACCGGCGTGATTCGGATTTTGAATTTCTCTTCGGTTTGAGCGGATGTGACCGCCGTGATCGAGCACAGCAAAGCAAGAACAACAAGTCCACGCTTATACAAATGTTGCATTGGGTTTCCTCGGATGCGCGGGAGCATAGCACAATCTAAGTCCCGGGACGCACGCGCCGGAAGCTCTTCAATAAGAGCAGATCGTAAGCAATCTTCAAGGTGCCGGCGGCAATCAGCGGCCAGCCGAAGGAGGAAACGCTCAACATCCATCCGCTGATCAGCGGCGACACGGCGCTGGCGAGACTGCGCGGCACATTGGTCATGCTTGCGGCGGCCGCGCGTTCTTCAGGCGGAACGACCGCCATCACATAAGATTGCCGCGCGGGCACATCCATCGAAGAGAGCGCCATTCGCATCAACAGGAACATGATGGCGAGACGCGCGCTCGGCATGACTGCGGCGAGGGTCAGAAACACGTTTGCGGGAATATGCGTAAAGACCATGGTTTCGATCATTCCAAATCGCGCAGCCAGATACGGTGACACGAGTTGTGAAAGAGCCGAAAGCGTGCGCATTCCGAAAAAGACAGCTCCCGCGGCCTGAAGAGACATATCGAATCGAAGGAAGAGCCATAAGGCCAGCAACGAGTCGATGGCGAATCCGCCGCCGAAAGCATCCAGAGCAAACAGCGCTGTCAGCCGCAGGACGATCGAGCGTGATTTTCGGAGGGGAGCATTGCGGGCCGGCGATGCCGCCGAGGCGCTCACGTGACGCATTCCACGATAAAGGCCTACGATGAAAAGCGCGAAGATTCCATACAGCGCAAAGCCCGCTTGAAATGCGCGGGTCAGCGTCCAGCCGAACTGCCGCGCAGCCATCGGCGGAATTCCGCTCAATAATCCGCCGAGGGCGCCGAGTAAAGTTCCAGCGAGGTTGTAACGCGCGAACAAGGCCGTCCGTTCCGCGGCGGCGGCTTCATCCGCGAGAAGGGATTGCTCGGTGGGAAGGAACACGCTGACGTCGCCCGCGCTTGGATTCATCGTTCCAATGAAGCCCACGATGAGCAGCGGCCAGAAATCGCGTATAAACGCGAAGCCGAGGCCGGTTGCGGCCATCAGCGCCGTCGCGCCGAAGAGCACGGTTTGTGCTTTGAGGCGATGAGCCAGCAGTCCCGCGGCGAGAGTGAGAACCGCGGAACCAATCAAAGTGGCCGCTACAATAGCGCCAATCTGTATCGCAGAAAAACCGAGAAGCTTGAGATAAGCAGCGAGGTAAACACTGACGAATCCGTCGGCGAATCCCCGGAGTGCGCGAGCAAAGATGAGCCGCGCTGCATCACGGGTAGCGGTCGGCGGCAGCAACATGAAGGCAAGGATACGCTGTTTTGTCCGCGTTTCACTGTCCAAGCATCCTCATTTCAACTACACTGCCCTTTTCGTTCTGACAAGGAATGGGGAATGCCGCTGAAAGTGCTGATTGTCGATGACGAGCCGGATTTGGAGACTCTGATTCGCCAGAGATTTCGAAGGCGCATCCGGAACGGCGAACTCGAGTTCGTTTTCGCCAGGCACGGAGAAGAGGCTTTGGATCGTTTGAGGAATGATTCCGGCCTCGACATTGTGATGACCGACATCAACATGCCGGTCATGGACGGCCTCACCCTGCTCCTGCGGCTCTCCGAGATCAAGCGAACGATGAAAACGGTCATCGTGTCCGCGTATGGCGATATTCAAAACATCCGGACGGCCATGAACCGGGGAGCGTACGACTTTCTGACGAAGCCGATCGACTTCAATGATTTCGAAGTCACGCTGGAAAAAACAATTCAGGAACTCGAAGCGCTCAAACAAGGCGCGAAAGCGCGTGAACATCTGGTCGCGACGCTGAACGTTGTGGCGGACCTATCCTCCGAGCTTCAGCTCAGCGCGCTCCTCCAGAAAATCATCGGCACCATTACGAAGATGCTGGCCGCGGAACGATCCACGCTGTTTCTTTACGACGAAAAGAAGAAAGAGCTGTACACCGTCGTCGGCGAAGGTCTCGGAAAAACAGAAATCCGCATTCCCGCGACGACCGGCATTGCCGGAACAGCCTTTTCGACATCACATGCGGTGCGCATTGATGATCCGTACTCCGATTCTCGATTCAATCCTGAAATCGACCGGCAGACCGGTTTTGCTACGAAGTCGATTCTCTGCGTTCCCGTCGTCAATAAACAAGGACGCACGATCGGCGTTACCGAGGTTCTGAACAAAATCGGCGGAACCTTTTCCGGCGACGACGAAGCCAAACTTCATACGTTCACTTCGCAGATTTCGATTGCTTTGGAAAATGCAAAGCTCTTCGACGAAGTTCAGGCGATCAAGACTTACAACGAGAACATTCTTGAAAGCATGCCGAGCGGCGTGATCACACTCGATGAAGACGGCGTGATTGTGACCTGCAACGCTGCCGGCCGGCGGATCATGAAGGTATCGGACGAGATTATCGGCCGGACAGCGGATGAATTTTTTACCGGATCGAATGCGTGGGTTCTCGAACGGTTGTGTGAATTGAATCCGGCGGGTGACGTGACGATGGATGCCCAGATGGATTTCGGAGGCCAGAAACTTTCAGCCAACGTCACCATCCTTCCACTGAGCGATGCGCAGGCGAGGAATTCGGGCCTGATGATCATGATCGAAGACATCACGACAGAACGCCGGTTGAAGTCGACGATGTCGCGTTACATGGATCCGTCCGTTGTGGACAAGCTTCTGGAATCCAATCAGGATGCGCTCGGCGGACAAAGCAGCCGCGCGACTGTTCTGTTTTCCGATATCCGCAATTTCACGGCACTGGCCGAGAAGCTCGGCGCTCAGGGCACCGTGATGTTGCTGAATGATTTTTTCACCATGATGGTGGACTGTGTTCAGCAGGAAGGCGGAATGCTCGACAAGTTTATAGGCGATGCCTTCATGGCCGAATTCGGAATTCCGCTTGCGCACGACGACGATGAAGACCGCGCTGTCCGCGCCGCGATCGCCATGCAAAGGAGGCTCAGCACGTTCAACCGGGAGCACGGCCCGTCCGGCGCGCAGCCGCTGCGCATCGGGATTGGAATCCACTCGGACCTTGTGATTTCAGGGAATATCGGTTCGCCGAAACGGATGGACTACACGGTGATAGGAGACGGCGTCAATCTCGCCGCCCGCCTCGAGAGTGCGTGCAAGACTTACGGCACGGGCATTCTGATCAGCGAAGCAACGTCTGCAAAACTTCGTTGCAGCTATCCAAAACGCGAAGTCGACTGCGCCATTTTTCAGGGCAAGTCCGTGCCGGTCCGAATCTTCGAGATTCTCGACTATCACACGGAAGAAAGCTTTCCGAACATGACAGCCGTCCTGAATTGTTTTAACGATGCCCTTCAGTTCTATCGCGAAAGGCGATGGGATCACGCCATCAAAGCCTTTAACAACGCTCTGCGTCTTAACTCTGCCGACAGGACGTCGGAGATGTACGTGAGGCGTTGCGAACACTTCAAGCAGAATCCCCCGCCGGAGGATTGGGCCGGCGTCTGGGTCATGACATCCAAATGAAATCTCAGCCAGGAGGCCACATTGAAGCCATCGATTATGGCAATCGTTGTTTCGGCGGTCTTGATACCGGTTTGCGCATCCCCCGTTTTCGCGCAGCAACGGAACGCCGTTAATCAAGCCGAGCTTGTTCAGACATTGATCAATCGCATCGATCAACTCGAAAAGAGAGTCGCGGAACTCGAAGGATCGAAGGCGCCTGCTGCGGCGGCTCCACCTCGCGCGGAGGCGTTGCAGGCCGAAAGTGGCCACGGGGAAGTGCCGCCCGCGTCCGCAGATTCGCCGAACCTCAAGATTGCGGGCTTCAGCGATCTCAATTTCAGCGGATCGGATCAGCGGGGAAGCAAGAGCGGTTTTACCGAGGGACAGTTCATTCTGCATTTGAATTCGAATCTGTCGCCGAAAGTCAGTTTCATGGGCGAACTGAGCCTGACGGCCCGCGCGGATGCGGGAACCGGTTCGACGCCGGTTACGGGTTTCAATGCCGAAGTCGAGCGCAGCATCATTCGTTACGAGCATAACGATTACCTCAAGGTGTCGTTCGGTCGTTACCACACGCCGATCAATTACTGGAACACGGCATTTCATCATGGGCAGTGGCTGCAAACGACGGCGAGCCGTCCGGAGATGATTCAGTTCGGCGGCAGATTCCTTCCCGTGCATTTCGTCGGCGCCCTGGTTGAAGGCGCTGCGGGCGCCGGCGGCCTGAATTTCAATTACAACGTGGGAATCGGCAATGGACGGGGCGAGATTATCAGCCGCGGTGGCGATGCAGGAGACAACAACAATTCGCGCGCCTGGCTGGTGAACATGTTCGTCCGTCCCGACAAGCTGTATGGGCTGCAGGTTGGAGGCTCCGCTTATCGCGACAAGGTGACAGTGGTCGGCAACTCGTACCGGGAATGGATAACGGCAGGTCATGTTGTGTGGAGCCGCGAGACACCGGAAGTCATCGCCGAAATCGCGAATGTCCGGCACGAGAATCTGCAAACGGCTTCTCGGGTCTCCAACAGCGTTGCGTATTACATTCAGACAGGTTATCGACTGCCGATTCTGGAAAAACGATGGAAACCGTATTACCGCTTCGAATACATTCACATCCCGCCGGGCGACACTTTGTTTAAAAGCCAGTCGATCCCCAACCTCGCCGGATCCGTTGCGGGTCTGCGATATGACCTCACGAGTTTCGCCGCTTTGAAATTCGAATATCGGCATCAGCGGCGGGCTCCGGGACAACCCAGGATCAACAGTGGCTTCATCCAGACCAGTTTTACTTTTTGAAAGGAGGCGCATGAATCGAATGAAAACATTGATGCTCATCATCGCCCTCCTTTGGGCACTGCCGGGCGGCGCGGATCCTGCCGCGGCTGGAGCGGACATCGCGGTTGTGGTCCATCGCGATGTGCCGATCGACAATCTGACATTTGCCGAATTGCGCAAGATCGTGCTCGGCGACCGGCAGTTCTGGTCCTCGAACCTTCGCGTAACTCTTCTGATCCGCACGCCGATGGCGCGGGAGCGCGATGTTCTGTTGAAGAGTGTCCTTCAGATGAGTGAAGCGCAGTTCAGGCAATACTGGATCGGAAAAGTCTTTCGCGCGGAAAGCGCATCGGCGCCGAAGGCCGTCTACACGAACGAAATGTCATTGTCGCTTGTGAATAATATTCCTGGCTCCGTCGCATTTGTCGATGCCGGGCAGGTGCCGAAGGACTTGAAGATCGTTCGTATCGGAGGGTTGCTTCCAGGCGAGAAGGGTTATCCCCTGAATTGAAAATATGACCATCCGCCGCAGGCTTTCATTGTCGTTCCTGGTCATTTTGATTTTGTTCGCGCTCAACCTTGTCATCTATTTCTGGGGCAATCATCGGCGTGAAACGACGGTTGAAGCCTTAAGACGCGCGATTTCGCGTCAGATTCTCATATCAGGACTCAATCAGCACCTGAATGACATTCAGAAACAGGTAACGCTGCTGAGTCAGATCACGACCGAGGCGACGGCTCCCGCGGCCGATCCCGCCGAAGCCGCACAGTTCAACTCACAATTGCAGACGGTTGAAAAGGAGATCGAGGACTTGCGCGGATTGCCGGAGCCTGAAACGCGCGACAACGTCGAGGCATTCTCCGAATCGTACCGGAAGCTCGCGGCCTCCTGGCGCATTTTCTACTCGAACTTTGGAGTCGATCAGACCCGGGCCATTACTGAACTGGCGGTCCGCGCAGAGCCTTTGAGTCAGGAAGTGATTCAGAAGCGGCTTCCTCAACTTCAGACTGATGAAAATGCCCGCGTCGATGCGGCAAGCGTGAACTTTTACGAGGTGGCCCGGCTCACGGATCGAACGACGATTTTGATCTTCGTGATTTCGGCGGTTGTTGCGATCGGCGTCGCCGTGCTTGTTTCGGGTCAGTTGACGCGCGGGCTCTTTCACCTCAAGGCAGGCGCGGCATCCATCGGGAGCGGCAATCTCGATGAGCAGATCGCCATGGAAGGCAATGACGAACTCGCCGACCTCGCGAAAGCGTTTAACGATATGACCACGCGATTGCGAAAAGCGCAGGATCAGCTTGTTGTTCAACAGAAGCTGGCATCGCTGGGTTCATTAACGGCGGGCATCGCGCATGAGATCAAGAATCCTCTGAACTTCGTGACCAACTTCGCCGAAGTATCGGTGGGTCTCGTGGATGAGCTTCGATCCGCGGTTAACGAGCAGGCCGAAAGCATGGCCCCGAAAGACCGCGAATACGTGCAGGAGATATTGCAGGACCTTGAACAGAATGTCTCCAAAATCCGCGAGCACGGCAAACGCGCCGACGGCATCGTGCGCAACATGCTGATGCACTCGCGCGGACACGCAGGCGAGCGGCAGTTGACAAATCTCAATTCGCTCGTTTCGGAGTACGTGAAACTGGCATACCATGGGATGCGCGCGCAGGATTCGGGTTTCAACGTTTCCATCGAGGAGCATTTCGATCCGTCGATCAAGCCGGTCAGCGTGGTTCCACACGATTTGAGCCGTGTCTTCTTGAACATCGCCAATAATGCGTGCTACGCGGCGTACGAAAAGCGGAAAAAACTGGGTGATGGTTTTTCTCCAACGGTCACGGCGAGTACGAAAGATGCCGGCGAGGCGGTTGAAATTCGCATCAAGGATAACGGGGACGGAATGCCCCCGGCGGTGAAAGCCAGAATCTTTGAGCCTTTTTATACGACGAAGCCGACGGGCTCCGGTACAGGGTTGGGCCTTTCCATGAGTTTCGAAATCGTCGTGCAACAGCATAAAGGCGAGCTTGCTGTGGAGTCCGAGCCCGGTCAATATGCCGAATTCATTATCAGGATTCCCAAAGATGCTTCGTGATTCGAGGTAAACCCGATGCCGTTTAAAGTTTTGATTGTTGATGATGAGCCCGATCTCGAAGTTCTGATTCGCCAGCGCTTCCGCAAAAGAATTCGCGACGGAGAGTTCGAGTTCGTGTTCGCTCAAAACGGTCAGGAAGCTCTGTCGAAATTGAAGGAAGACCCCGGCCTCGACATTCTGATGAGCGACATCAACATGCCGGTCATGGACGGCCTCACCCTGCTGTCGCGCTTATCGGATTTCAATCGCATCATGAAAGCCGTGATCGTTTCCGCCTACGGCGACATGCCGAACATTCGCACGGCCATGAATCGCGGAGCGTATGACTTTCTGATCAAACCGATCGATTTTCAGGATTTCGAAGTCACGCTGACGAAAGCGATCAACGAACTGGAAGGCATCAAAGCCGGATTGCGCGCGCGTGAGGAACTGACGGCGATTCAACATGAGCTCAGCGTGGCGGCGCGCATTCAACAATCGATCTTGCCGAGAGACTTCCCGCCTTTCGCGGGCCGTAATGAATTTACGATTAACGCGCTCATGAATCCGGCGCGCGAAGTCGGCGGCGATTTCTATGATTTCTTTTTGATCGACAAGGATCGACTGGGCTTTGTGATCGGCGATGTTTCCGGGAAAGGCGTTCCTGCCGCGATTTTCATGGCAGTCTGCCGCACACTCTTGAAGGCAACCGCCATGCAGAACATTTCGCCCGGGGAATGCCTGAAATACGTCAACGATGTGCTGGTTCGCCAGAGCGATTCGGCCATGTTCGTGACGATCTTTTACGGAATCCTGCACACCGGTTCGGGTGAGATGGAATACTGCATCGGAGGTCACAACCCGCCTTACATACTCTCGACATCCGGTGAATTGAGAACCATCGCCGAACCTCGCAGCATGATCGTCGGCGCACTCGAGATGGCCGCGTTTGAGACGGGCCGGGAGAAACTGAATCCGGGCGACTGCGTTGTCCTGTTTACCGATGGCGTGACGGAAGCTGTCGATGCCGCCCGCAACGAGTTTTCCGATACGCGCCTTCGCGCCGTACTCCAGCGAAACGCGGCAAGGCCTGTGGATCAAATTGTCCAGAGTATCGTTGATGAAGTTCGAATCTTTTCAACCGGCCTGACGCAATCCGACGATATAACGGCCCTTGTACTGAGGTATGAGGGCTGAGCCTATTTGAAAAGCCGAATGTCCTTCTCGTTTTCAGCGCAGACGTATTCCAGCAGATCCTGATCCGGCTGAATCGTTGTTTTCTGAGTGTAGGTTATCGGCTTCGTATAGCTTTTGGGATCGTCAATCGTCGTTTCAATGTCGAGATGACCGGCATCGCGGCGTCGAAAGCGTTCGGTTAAATGCAGGTTCTCGCTGTGAGGATGGCCCATCGCATCCAGCCATGTCTGGTCGTTGAAACCGGTGGTATCGACAACAAGCGTGTCGCCTTCCCACCTGCCGGTTGAATAACCCATCCATCGCGGTTCGGCGTCCGGCACGGGTTTGCGCCCATCGAGGAAGACCTGGCGGAACATCGTGTTTTCTTCGTAGAGGATCAGGACCAATTTTGGAGTCTGGATGACCTTGTAGGGCAGCGGAACGGCGGTCAGCATCGGTGGACCGGTGGGTTTGCAGTGCGTTTGCGGCGAATCCTTTCCATCAGTGCGCAGCCGCTGGTTCAATATGGCTTGAGCCTCGGGCCGTATCGGGACGCTTTCCGGCTTCATGTCTGCGGTGATATTGACGAAATACTGAGAAAACACCATCTGTTCGACGCCGATGGGATGGCCATTCACTTCGATATCCGGCAGCCAGACTCCCGATAAATCGATTTTTCCATTGATTCTCGGAGCAGGCGCCGTCAGGTTCGGTTTCCCGTCGCGCGTTCGCGGAAATGAAACACCCGGATCCTTCATCCATTGCGCAGACGCGGCCGAAACAAAGATAAGGAGAGCGGCTGCGGCCGTTATGATCGACTTCATGAGAGCCTCCGACTGAAAAATAGAAAGCGCTTTAGCGTTGAGGTGCGTCGTTGCCTTTGCTGGAACCCGCGAACAGGCGTTGACCCGTTTTCGTGAGAATCACAACCTGCGCGTTTCCGTTGTTGCTTCCGTCTTTTGCGCGAAAGCCTTCAATACTGATGTTGTCTCCGACTTTCAGCGCGCTCTTGCTCCAACCGGATCGGATCAGCAGATTGGGACTTCCCATTTCCATTCCCCAGTTTGCGGTCTTGCCCCCATCATCCTTTACGTCCATATAAAACCAGGTGTGCGGATTCTGCCATTCGACTTTTGTGACTGTTCCCGACAGCTTGATGGGTTTCTTGTCGTCAAATACGGCTGAAAAGGCGTGATGTGCGAGCGCCGGCAGTCCGGCAAGCAGGACGCAGAAAGCCGTAAGGAAAAACGCGAATACACTCTTTTTCATATCTCGCCGCTCCTCAAGGACTAAGAAAAACGTCGAACAAAGAGTACAGGATAAAAGACGATTTCGAAATCGTAATAAGATACTTAAACCATACTGGAGGTTAATGACCATGAAGCGTCCCGGCATTCTCTTAACGCTGGTGCTTGGAGTGGCCGCGCCGTCGTTCGCCGGAAAGATTTACGGCAGTATTACGGAAGGCGGTAAACCGATCGCAGCGGGAACTAAAGTAGACGTCGCGTGCGGAACGAACAATTACACCGCACAGACCGATGCGTATGGAGCATTCAATCTTTTCGCGACGGACAAAGGAAAGTGCATGCTCAAGGTTTCACATCAGGGACAGACGCCGTCCATTGAAGTCAATTCGTATGAAGGCTCGGTGCAATACGATCTCGTGCTGGAAAAGCAGGGGACGCAGTACACATTGAAGAGAAAATAAAATCATGGACCTGAAGAACAAGGATTTCTGGGATAAGGCCGATATCATTCTTCGTCCCGTGAACGGCCTGCTAACGGCCCTGGCGGTCGCTCTTCTCGGTTACTACACTTCCAACGTCCTGCATCAAAGCGAACTGCGGCAAACCAATGAGCGCGTCTACACGGAATTGATGAGCAGCCGGGAACAGTCGGAGAGCGGCCTGCGGAAGGATATGTTCCTCGCTGTCATTCAGACGTTCCTGCGCTCGGACGGCGCGGGCCTCGAAGCCAAAATGCTGAACCTGGAAATGCTGGCGTATAACTTTCACGAGTCGCTCAATCTGAAACCTCTTTTCGCGCATATGGAGCGCTTGATCGGCAATGCGTCCGGATCGGACAAAACCAAGTATAAGGGCCGGCTCGATCAGGTGGCGAAAGAAATCGCGAATCGCCAGCTTCTGTTGCTCGAACAGGTCGGAACCAAGTTCGGCAGAACCGTGGATTTTGAAAAGCTCCGCCAGAGTCCCGGCGGTCTTGAGCTTGATGCGGAAAAGCTGAAGTTGAACGATGTTGAAAGGGAATTCATGTTGTCCGTTGTGGCCTACGACGCGGAACATCGGGAACTCACCATGGAACTCGGCGTCCGGACGCCGAAGGAATCGGCGAGCGTGCAACGCCGGACGTTTCACGTCAGCTATTACGATTTTCCAATGATCGACAACACGAGGCTGACGCACGATCAGCGCGCGGCCGTCATCCTGAATCAGACGAATGAAGGCGGCGCCGACCTGACGCTCGTTTACTTTCCAGGTTCCTACGCCAGCTTGAAGGAAAAAGTCTCTTACGACGAAGTTGTCGAAAACCTGCGCGCGATTGCACAACCACAACAATAAACCGGAGGAACACGACTCATGGCCACAGACGATACATGCTGCACCATTGTGCCCTATTTCAAAATTCACGCTGGAAAGACTGCCGAATTCAAAACAATGTGCGTTCAGTTCGTCGAAAAAACGAAAAGCGAACCCGGCTGTCTGTACTATGGCTTCAGCTTTGACGGAGATCGGGCATTCTGCCGCGAAGGCTATCGAGACGCCGATGCCGCTCTGGCCCACGTCGAGAATATTGGAGCGCTTCTTACCGAACTCCTGAAGATTGCCGACCTGACGCAGCTCGAACTGCACGGCCCCGAGACCGAGCTCGCAAAACTTCGCGGCCCTCTCGCCGATCTGAAAGCACAATACTTCACCCTGGAATACGGGTTTCGCCGATAGCTACTCGGACTTTCATACGGGAAGGCCGAGTTCCCTGGCCGCCTGTTCCTGCGATCTATCCGTGGTAATGAAGCGATCGATCTTTTCTGCGGAATGAAACCACAGCGCAGTTTGAATGTGCGCGAGGTCTAGGGATCGCGGGGTCGAGATTGGCGGTAAGGTGATGGAATGACACAGATCCAGTGTCAGGTCACGAAACCGGAAGAGGGCTATGTCTTGTTCGAAACGCTCGATAGCGGTTTTGTACTGGTCCGCGTGCAGACGGCCTTCCCTGGTTAATCGAACCAGGTTTCGACGTGTTTCAAGTACAAGAAGGACACTCGACAACAATTGTGCTCCCACCGTTTCCCGGGAAAGTCTTTCCGATCCTTCCTGCGTCAGAAGCATGCAAAGGTATGCGGAGCTGTCAACATACAACCGGCGGGGATGTGGATGTCTTTGGGACTCGGATTTCAACGGTCGCCCCTGTCTTCCAGCAGGACCTCCAGGTAGGGGATTTTCACGCCGCGCTTGATGGCCGGTTTAATGCCGCCCTTGCCGAAGTTTTGACCTTGATGAACATTTTGAGGCCGCGCGGGGCTTATCTGCGCAACGGGTTCATTGTGCCTGGTAATCACAATCGTGGTTCCCCCTTCGGCTTCCGAAATCACCATTGATAGTTTGGCTTTTAGGTCTTGAATAGAGATCTGTTTCATGGTCTGATTGTACCAGAATTCTCACCTGAAATAAGACCAGAAGAGGCCTTGATGAAAACCATATTCCTGCTGATAACGATGCTCGTACTCCACGGTGTGTTGTTTGCGCAATCCCTCGACACTCGAGTCCCCGCAGAAATCGCTTCGTTCAAAGGGAAAGTCTTCCTGTTTGCGAAAAACCTGGAGACCGGCCAGACGTATTCCTTCAACGGCGATGAACGCGTGCGCACAGCGTCCACGATCAAGATTGCCGTCATGATCGAAGCGTTTGCGCGCGTCGCGGATGGCCGCGCCAAATGGACGGATAAGCTGACGCTGACGAAAGCCGCGCGGTATTCGGGGTCCGGTGTTCTGCAGGAACTGGCGGACGGCCTGCAGTTGACGTTGCGTGATTGTGTGAATCTGATGATGGTTGTCAGCGACAACACCGCCGCGAACATGATCCTCGATGTATTGACGACGGACGCCGTGAATGCGCGCATGAATACGCTCGGTTTCAAAGACACCCGCATCATGCGCCGGGTCGGCGGCGGAGGCGACAGCAGGGAAGGCAAGGAAGAAGCAAACAAACGCTTCGGTCTCGGCGCCACGACGCCGCATGAAATGGTTCAGATCATGGAGAAGCTGGAGCGTGGAGAGATCGTCAATGCGGCTGCATCCAAAGAAATGATCGCGCTCATGAAGCGCGAACAAACGCGCTATGCCATCGGCCGCGCCATTCCTGATGTGCCGATGGCCAGCAAGTATGGAGCGCTCGATCACCTTCGAAGCTGTGTCGCGATCGTCTATTCCAAACGAGGTCGAATAGCGATCGCGATTACGGTCGACGATATGCCAGATGTGAACTGGTCGGCGGATAATCCGGGGTATTTGCTGATGTCCCGCTTATCGGCGATTCTGCTGGATGGACTCGGTAAATAGTAAATTCGGTGGTCAAGCATGTCGCGCCCTTTATATTTGAGATTGGAGAACCCAATACTTGAGATCTCAAATGTTGGGTTCTCCAATCTCAAATCTGCTACTTCTTATCGGGCAGGGCGTAGACGTACAGGTTGAAGCCCTCATTCGGTGGATTGATTTCCGGAGTCACGGTATTGGGAACCAGCCAGGGGCTTCCGCCGCCTCTGCCGGTTGTAACGCCGATGTATTGCTTCCCGTTGATTGCGAATGAAACAGGGAAGCCCTGGACTGCGGTGGCCAGTTTCGTTTCCCAGAGAATCTTTCCGGTCTTCACATCGACCGCTTTGAACATCTGATTCCGGTCGCCCGCAAACGCAACTCCGCCGGCGGTTGAAATGACTGCGGTCAGGAATGATGCGCGCTGTTGAATTGCCCAGACTTCTTTCAGCGTTTTCACATCGTACGCAGCAAGTTTTCCGAGATTTCCATCGGTTCCCGGCATTTCATAGAACGACCGGTTTGCGCCGCCGCCATTCCCGTTGCCGTCGAGGTTTGCCGCCTGCGGAACCATGGTCTGGCAAGCCTGAACCAATGGCGCGATCAGCAATCCGGCAGGTGGGTTGTAGCCCGTCGCCGGCCAGTTGTGGCCACCGGCGCTCGTGGGACAGGCGTCCACGGGCTTTCCCAGCGTTTCATGAAGAATGTCGTCGCGGTAGGTGGGCTTGCCTGTGACGGGATCGAACTTCGTCCAGATATTCTGAAAGACTGTTTCCTTGTGGCCCAGATACTTTCCGGTTTTGCGATCGAGCTTCCACAGAACGCCGTCTTTGCCGATGGTGAACACCCAGTTCTGTCCGCCGGAATCCACGAGCACGCGTTCGAAAACAATGTCGAGATCGAGGGCTTCACCGGGCGCGTGCTGGAAATACCATTTCAACTTTCCATCATCGGGATTCACGGCGATCGTCGAGCTTGAATAAAGCGCATCGCCTTCGGTTCCGCGCGTGAGCGTCATCCATGGTTTGGCCTGAGCCGTTCCCCAATACGTGAGGTTGAGAACGGGGTCATAGCTTCCGGTGATCCACATCTCGCCACCCGCGCGATTTTTGTCGGGAAGATTACCCCACGTGTTCGCTCCCGCATTGCCTGATGTCGCGATGGTGTAGAAGCGCCAGACCTGCTTACCGGTTTGGGCATCGTAGGCGCTCATATAGCATTTTTCTTCCTGATACCGCTGGCAGCCACCGAGTCCTTCGAGCACTTTTCCATTGACCAGCAGCGGTCCGCTCGAATTGCTGTATCCCATTCCGACTTCGGTATCCCACACCAGCTTGCCGTTTCGCGCATCGACGGCCTTGACGCGATTACCGCTGGCCAGATAAATCTTGTCCTGATAAATCGAGATGCCGCGCATCGCGATGTTCCCGCCCAGATGATTTTCCCAGATCACTTTTCCAGTCAGTCCATCCAGCGCCTGCAGAATTCCTCCGGTGTTTGCAAGATAGATAACGCCGTTGTGCACAATCGGCGCCGGCTGATTGGTGCCGCCCTCATGCATGGGCGACTTCCAAACGAGTTGGAGGTCTTTCACGTTGTCGCGTGTGATTTGAGTGAGCGGGCTGTAGTCGGATGCGTGATAGTCGCGCCGGATCATGAGCCAATCGCCTGGATCCGGGTTACGAAGCATGGCATCCGTGACCGGCACATAGTTTTGAACTTCGCCGGTGACTGTGAGGCCCGTGGGTTCGGGCGGCTGTTGTCCCCGCGCCGCTCCCTGTCCACGCCCCTGTCCTCCGCGGCCTGCGCCCGGTTGCCCGGCGGGCGCCTGTCCGGCCGGCGCCTGACCTTGCGCGCCGCGCTGTGCGGCGGTGATGAGAGCGCTGGAGAGCGCCAGTGTAAAGAGCGCCAATACGAAATATTTTTTGAGATCGTGCACGGATCCTCCTTATTTCAAGAGCCAGCCTAACAAGTGGCCTGCCGGTGCTCCTTCACTGTGAATCTGAACGTAGAATCTTCCCTTCTTCAACGCATCAATCTGCTCGGGACTGAGGTCGAAACTGCCGGCAATCGTGCCGCTCTTTCCATCTCCTGTTTTGGAAACCATCAGATCGAAAACGGAGTCGCCACGCACACCGGCGATGGGACCAAGAAACAAATGCGCCGCGGTTGCAGGCGACGCCATTTTTTCAAACGAACCGGTGACTGAAAGTTTTTTGCCGCTGAGCGTGGCCGATGCCGAACCCACTCCGGCGACCGTCGCCGGCTGAACACCTAGCGCGGGAACCGGTGACAAACGCGTTTTAAATTTTTCTCCGCCCTGCGCCTGCGACGAAATCGCAAACAGGAGAATGCCAACGCTCATTCCCAGACCGAGAATAGCCATCTTTCCAGATGTCATAAGTGAATTGCTCCCGAAAATGGACTCAAGAATTCGCCTAAGGATACACAAGGACAGGTTGTTTGGGGAGAGAAAGTCCGGTCCGTGCCGCGGGCATGAAGCCCGCGGCCAGAGACTCCGTGTCACCATCAGCGAACTTCAGAACGCCAGCCGGATTTTGGCCTGAAACGCTCGCGGTGAAGTGCTCAAGCTTACTTTGTTGGCAGTGACGCGGCCGAAGTCTGCGCTTCCGACATCGAAAACGGGTTCTCCCGGATTCGGATGATTCAGGATGTTATTCGCGTCGATTCGGAACTGCAGGAGTTTGGATTCCGACAGCCTGAAGGTCTTCGAGATATTCGCATCGAAGAACCATCTTCCGGGCAATCGCAACATGCGAGCGCCCTGCGTGCCCTGAGTTCCCGGAAGCGAATTCTGAAGAACGGGCAGAGCATATCGCACAGTTCCGTCCGCCAGCGGCGCAAGTGCGAATGCCCCCGGCGTCCCCGCCGGCACGATCTTCGCGAGGGCATTGAGGGTACAACTATCCCGGAGACTGAAGTTCATGCTGTCGGCTCCGCCGACCAGGTTGGAGCATTGCGGATCGGGAAACGTGACGTACGGACTCGGATAACCATAGATCGTTCCCGTGTCGTGGTTGGGCCCGTTCTGCTGAAAGTCCGTCTTCGGATTCACCCACGGCCCGACGATATCCGGCCGCGCCTGCGGCTGATTGCCGCCGCCGCCCGCATACAGCTTTTGCGCGGAATAGGTGTCGCGTGGCTGTCCCGAACCCCAGTTATAAACGATTCCGGTTTGCCATTTTTCCAACAGCCGGGCAACCCACCCGCTGCTCTTTGAAAAGAACAGGCGATTCGGTCCAATCGGCAGCTCGAGCGTACCGTTCATACGGATTTCCTGAGGAACGCCGGCGTAGTCCATGGAGTAATCCGCCTGACGGCGCCGCGGGTCTACCCATCTGTCGTAGTGATCGGTTAACAGTTTCGACCATGTGTACGTGGTTTGAAGGCTCGATCCCTGCGTCGAACGCAGCGTGTGCTGAATCTGCACCGAGTGATAGTTATTGTGGCTCAGGTTTCCCCAGAACGTCGCGGTGCTGAATTGCGGGTTCGTTTGAAAATAGTCTTCGGGAAAGCATCGTGTGGGGATGTTGTTTGTCGTGTTTGCCGCCAGCGTGGGATTGTAGAGTCCATTTGCAATCCGGTCGCATCCGTTACGCAGGATTCGAGCACTGACGCCGGTCATCCCGGTGGGAAGCGGCTGAAGGGCGCCCACTGTACCAACATTGTTTACAGTGCTCGAATTCATCAGCGATGTGATGACACCGACGAAGTTTCCGTTAGCAAGGTTGTTGGTGTATGTCCCGTTCCGTCGAAGATGCGCGGATCCATGCTGTAAGACGCCATTGACCACACTGCCCACGGGACCGTAACCGGTTCCCGCGGTGCCGTGAAGATCCAGTCCTGCGAACATCAAATCGAACAACGGTGCGTCGCCGCCGGCCCGCGTTATTTTGAGCGCTTCGAAAAGTTCAGGATTGTCGAAAACGGCCGGAGTATTGAGGTTGAGCGAATCGGCAATCTTCCGGCCGAACGTGCCGATGTATCGAACGTCGATGGTCTGGTTTTCCGCGATGCTGCGAGTAATCTGGAGAGTCGCATTCTCGATATAAGGAGTGCTGAATTTCGGGTCATACGCGATGAAAGTAACACCGCGTCCATAGACCGTTGCGGTTGCTCCCGGCGCGCTTGTCGGCCTGACCGGAAACAGGGTTTGCATATCGGTAAGATTCAACGGCCGGCTCGCGAGTATCGCCGCAATGAGGGGATCCGCGACCTGCGTGATTGCCGCGTTTGCCACTCCAGGCGCCGAACCCAGCAGAGTATCTGTGGCGCTGCCGTTTCGGCCGGCGCCTCCATATGTAATCTGATATCCACCGCGCACCGTGGTTTTGCCCTGTCCGAACCACGGAACCTGCCATGCGAAACCTACGGCCGGACCGAAATTTTTGTAGTCGTTGGGTATAACAACTTTGCCGGGATTTGGCGTATTCGGTCCGACGAATTCGATTTGCGTCAGCGTATTTGGATCGCAGGTTGAAACGGGCAGGAAGGGTGACTGGGCAGCTCCCTTCGCGCACGACAGCGCGCTCACGGCCGGCACATTGGATCCATAGTTGGTGAGGTAGGTATTACCCGGTATCAGCCATTTGTCGAAGAGGCCTCCGGAAGAAACACGGCCGACGCCGAATAATCCGGCTCCGAGGCCTGCAGCCGCGGACGAGAAGCCGGATCCGATATACGGAGAACCGAAGTAATCCCAGCGCACGCCCAGATTCAGGGTGAGTCTTTGAGCGATTTTCCAATCATCTTTCCAGAAAAACGAGAATTCGTTTTGAACCTGATTACGATACTTTCTTTGATGCGTTGAAATGTCCTGCCACGTTCCATTCTTCACGTCGCTTGCCGTGTCGATCCAGTAAAGCTGCGACGCATTGGCTATGGATGCGTTCAGAAAATAGAGAAGGCTGGTGGCGTTGGCTCGAGCCGAAGTGTAGTTCGTGGGAGCGGATCCCAGGAATCCTGGCAGCTCGGCCGTAAAGTTGCCGGTGCTGGCCAAGGCGCTGTCCAAACCTGTGGATGCGCCTCCTGTCGCGACAGGGCTGACATTTCCACCGGTGCTGTTGTACCCGTTCGAACGCGCGAAGCGGAGATCTCCTCCAAATTTCAAAGCGTGACGGCCGCGGTTCCAACTGAGCGTATCCGAGTAGTTGTAGAGCGGACTGATATCGCCGGAATCCTGGGCGGTGGTGCTCAGCATGCCGTTGCCCACTCCAAGAGCGGGAGTGCCGCCAAGGCCGTTCGTATTGCCGATGGAGGGAGGCGTAAACAGGACTTGATAGGGGGCTCCCCCCAAAGCAGAGGGACCACCTTTGAGATACCACTGAGCCGCGCCATCCCGAACAGATGCATTACTGCTTTCCAGAGCGACCCATCGGCTTGACACGGCGTAGCGGATTCCGAAACGGGCTTCATTCACGATGGACTGCGACAGAGTCGATGTTCCCGTTGCCGTCAATACGTACGGACGCCGTTGTGTCGCGCCATTGAAACCACCGGGCCATGACGCGAGGAAATCGTCGCTATCGTCGCGTTCATAACTCAAGTTGCCGTTCACGCGATGCCGGGAATTAAAGTTGTGATCGATTCGAACGTCGACTTCCTTGCGATTCACATACGGACTCACTCCGGCAGCGGCCGTCGATCCGCCCTGTCCCTTCGTGCCGCGCACCCATTGATAACCCGCGGTGTTCAGACCATCACCAACTCCGAAGTAATTCGCCCGCGGCATCGCAGCCAGGATCTTTCGAATGTATCCCGTCGAATCCATCGAAGTGCGGAATTGATCCCACGACCCCGACGTAGGGAAGGACGGCGTTCCACCGGGACAATCGGCTGCGGTAAACGGACTGCCGTCGCCCTTTATGTTTCCAAACACACTGAAGCATCGCAGGCTGCCCGTGTAAGGAGAGCTGTCGGGATTCGCGGATGGCCTCAATGGATTCCCGGCATAGTCCACGGATGGCGCCGACGCGCTCGCCGTTGTGGCTGGAAAAGTAGGCAGAGCCGATGCCGCGTTCCCCGGATTCCATTTTTCCCAATAGCGGAAAATTCCCTGCCGCGCCGAGTCTGTGAAAACGGTGTTCGTCTGCAACTGCCGTGTGTTGCTGATTTGCTGGTCCCATGACGCAAAGAAAAACGTTTTGTTCTTCTGGATCGGTCCTCCATAGGTCAGCGTCAAATCATGTGTGTTGCGCCAATCCAATGGAATGGGACTCCATTTGGAAACTCCTCTGCTGTCCGCCACGATGTTTTTGTTATTCGCCCAGGTATTGGCATTCAGCGCGGTGTTCTGAACGTTCCAGACGGCGCTCCCGCCAAACCGGTTGGTGCCTCCGCGCGTCTGAATCTGAATCTGCGTGTTGCCGCGTCCAAGTTCGACATCGACAGGAGCCAGAATCAATCGGACTTCGCCGACCAGTTCAGGGTTGATGTTCGTCGTTGTACTGAGGCCGAACGTTCTGGGGTTATTCCGTCCATCGGTAATGCTTAGTCCATCACGGGTGATGTTGACGGTGTCCGCCGTCTGGCCGGCAAAGACATCGTAGACGGCAATGCCCGGGGAATCGAATTGCGGAAATGCGCGAAAGCCGGGCATCACTTTCACGACATCCACGACATTGTTCCCAACCAGGGGAAGGTCGAGGACGCGTTGCGAAGAAAGCTGATCGCCGACCGAAGCTGAGGACTCCGTCATCACTTGTGCCGATGTCGCTGTGACTTCCACTGCGGAATCCACCGTTCCCACTTCGAGCGTCAAGTCCAGCCTTACCTGCGCAGCAGTCCCCACGAGCACGCCATTCGTTACCGAGTTCTTGAAACCGGGTAATACTGCGCTCACGCGATAGGTTCCGGGAGGGACGCTCGCAAAGTTGTACACGCCGGTTTCGTTCGTGATCTGAGTCGCGATCACGCCGGTTGCCGTATTGGTCAACGTTACCGTCACGCCGGGAATGAGCGCCTTGGTCGGATCCTGAACCACACCTCCGACCTGGCCGTTACTGGTCTGAGCGAAAATGTTGCCACCCACAGACAGGGTGAGACACAAGGCAATCGCCGCCGGAATCCTCCTCATGGTTTTCCCCCTTGAGATTTGTGCTCGATTAAAAGTTGCGCGGAGTATACCAAACCGCTGTGAGGGGAAATTCAAAATCACCGGTTGTCTGCCCCGGAAGGGAGAATGATGAGATTATAACGGAGATTGTTTTTATGACTATATATGGTCACAATAAGGTCATGATCAGTGTCAAAGTATCCGAGCTCAAGGCAAAACTCAGCGCGTATCTCGCGAGAGTCAAACGGGGAGAAACGGTGATCGTAGCCGATCGAAATACACCGATTGCGCGGTTGGCGCCTTTCGAGACGGAAGCCGATGATCTTGCCGTCATCAAGTCGTCCTCTTCTCCCGCAGAATTGAGACGAATCCGCGGTGTGCGGCCGAAGAAAGCTGTGAATGTAGACAAACTGCTCGAAGAATTACGGCGGGATCGATGATTGTTTATCTGGATTCGAGCGTGGTCCTTCGGCCATTGCTGGGCCAACCGGCCAGGCTTAAGGATTGGGGCCGATGGGAAACAGCATATTCAAGCGAATTGCTGGGCGTCGAGTGCCGCCGTGCGATCGACCGTCTTCGGCTCGAAGGGGCTTATGATGACAGGAGAATGGCGGAAGCGATGGAGCAACTCGGCAAGATTGAAAAAACGATTGAAAGAGTCCGGATAACCCGAAGCATTCTGCACGCGGCGTCAAGAACCATGCCGACCGTCGTCAAGACTCTTGATGCGATTCACCTCGCCACCGCTGCGGCCATTCGGGATAATCGCGCGGCCGGGATTCTGTTCGCCACACACGATAATCAGCAAGCCACAGCCGCGCGAGCGCTGGGATTCCCCTGCCTTGAGGGGTGCGGATAAGAGATCGGAGCTTTCCGATTTCCATTTTCCATTGTTGGTTAACAAATACTCAGATTTGCGCTCATCGTCCCGGGGGCTGTTGCCGCAGTTCGTATTCTTTCGGCGGCTCCGCTCCGAGGAGATTCTTTACGAAGTAATCCCAGCGGCGGCGGATCATGTATGGTTCGTTGCCGAATCCGTGTCCGCGATTGGGCAGCAACAGCAGATCGAAATCCTTGTTCGCCTTGATGAGCTCATCCAAGACGAGCATGGTGTTATCGGGCGGAACGTTGGTATCCGCGGTGCCGTGAGCGATCAGGAGTTTACCTTTCAGGTTTTTCGCGACAAGCTGGTTGGCCTGATTGTCGTAATTCGTCGTGGTTTCGGTTTTGTGCTCGAGCAGGCCCTGCCATTTTTCCGCCCAATCGTCTTCGTAGTTGCGATTGTCGTGATTGCCGGCTTCTGAGATTCCGACTTTGAAGAAGTCCGGATACCGGAACATCGCGTCGGCCGTGGCGTAGCCACCGCCCGAATGTCCCCAGATTCCCGCGCGATCGATATCGATCCAGGAATAGCGTTTCGCCAATTCCTTCATGCCGGCAACCTGGTCGGGGAGGGTGTTGTCGCCAAGATTCCCGAAATATGCGTCGTGAAACTTCTTCGTGCGCCAGGGCGTGCCCATGCCATCGATTTCCACAACAATGAATCCCAATTCCGCCAATGCCTGCGCATCTCCGCGCGCCGCTGAAAAATTACGGCTGCCGACGCTGCCGGTTTGCGGTCCTGGATAAACGTGGTTGACGATCGGATACTTTTTAGCCGCGTCGAAGTTTGTGGGCTTGAACAAGAGGCCATAAAGATCGGTCACGCCGTCGCGGGCTTTGACGGTAATGGGCGTGACCGGTTTCCAGCCCGCCGCCGTCAATTGCGACGTATCTGCTTTTTCGAGCGTTTCAATCAGTTTGCCGGTGCTGTCGCGAACGACGGCCACTGGAGCGGCATCCGGTTTGGAATAGTTGTCGACGAAGAAACGTCCCGATGGAGAAAGCGAAACATCGTGCGTTGAATCTTCAGGACTCAGGAGCCTGAGATTTCGTCCATCCATCCCCGCGCTGTAAAGATGAATGAAGTAGGGGTCACGGCCCTTCTCTTTTCCAACGCCGAGGAAATAGACGACGCGATTCTTTTCGTCCACACGAAGCGTCTGCGAAACATTTCCATCACCGGGCGTGATCTGATTTTTGAGCTTTCCGCTCTGCAGATCGTAGAGATAAAGATGTCCCCAGTTGTCCCGTTCGGAAAACCAGATCACCTCGCTGGATTCGGGAAGAAATCGCCAGTTCGGACGATTGTTGCCGCCTTCAAAATATGTAGGGACCTTTTCGTCGATGACATCGCGGACGCGGCCCGTCTGAGCATCCGCCACCCGCAGCGTCGCGCGTTTGTGATCGCGCGATGTCGACACGAAAGCGAGCTGCGTCGCGTCGGCACTCCACTGGACATCCGCGAATGCGCCGCCGCACAGAATGTGGTCGCATAGCGATGAACGATGCGGATCGGGAGGCATTTGCAACCGGATCAACTGCGCGGAATCCACATCGATAATCACACGTTCGATCTGAAAGATTTTTTCATCGCCCGGAAGCGGATACTTCCAGGCCTCGAGCGAAGGGTGGCCG
>CAZWGA010000082.1:0-29434 GCA_964633285.1 uncultured Solibacteraceae bacterium
GTTGGTAAAATTTAATGTAGAACATCAATGATCAACGATGAAGCCTTTAGCCAGCATGGTCTCACCGGACCGGAATACCAGAGGATTGTCGGCAAGCTGAAACGCGAACCGACTTGCACCGGACTCGGTAGTTTCAGCGTGATGTGGAGCGAACACTGCAGCTACAAAAGTTCGCGCGTCCATTTGCGCCGCCTGCCGACAAAGGGATCGGCGGTTTTACAGGGCCCTGGTGAAAATGCGGGCATCATCGATATCGGCGATGGCCTGGCTGTGGCTTACAAAATTGAATCGCACAACCATCCGTCCTTCATCGAACCCTTTCAGGGCGCGGCAACCGGAGTGGGCGGGATCCTGCGCGATATTTTTACGATGGGCGCGCGGCCGATCGCCGCGATGAACAGTCTTCGCTTCGGCCCGCTTCACAAACAGCAGAACAAGCGGATTCTCGAAGGCGTAGTCGGCGGCATTGCGTTTTATGGAAATTGCTTCGGCGTGCCGACCGTTGGCGGTGAAGTCTGTTTTTCGGATTGTTATTCCCAGAATCCGCTTGTGAACGCATTCGCGCTCGGAATTTTCGAGAAAGACAAGATCTTCTACGGCCGCGCTCACGGCGTCGGTAATCCCGTCATCTATGTCGGAGCCAAAACGGGACGCGATGGTATTCACGGCGCGACGATGGCTTCCGCCGGATTCGGCGAAGATGCCGGAGCCAAACGTCCGAATGTCCAGATCGGCGATCCGTTCATGGAAAAACTTCTGCTCGAAGCATGTATCGAAGCGATGCAGAAAGGGCTCATCGTCGGAATTCAGGACATGGGCGCCGCCGGACTCACATGCTCGAGCTGCGAAATGGGCGCGCGCGCGGGAACCGGAATCGAGTTGGATCTCGACAAAGTGCCTCAGCGCGAAACCAATATGACGGCCTACGAAATCATGCTGAGCGAATCCCAGGAACGCATGCTGCTCGTTGCCGAAAAGAGCAAAGAGCGTGAAGTGTTCGATGTCTTCCACAAGTGGGGACTCGATGCCGTCACTGTCGGCCGGGTAACGGGCGACGGATTGTTGCGCGTGCGCCAGGCTGGAAAAGTCGTTGCGGAAATTCCGAATCGCGCCCTTGCGGATGAAGCTCCGGTCTACCAGCGCCCCTTGTTGCCGCCGAAATCCATGCCGTCGTCAAAATTCGATGACTTTACGTTTCTTGAGGGCTGCGATTCGGCATTCATCGAAACTTTTCTTACCGAAAACCGGGATTGGAACCGCCTTCTGAAGCTCGTCGCTTCGTCTCCGAATCTGTCGAGCCGGCAATGGGTCTGGCAACAGTACGATCACATGGTGCAATCCAACACCATGCTTGGACCTGGTTCGGACTCGGCGGTTGTTAGGGTGAAAGGCACAAAGAAAGCGCTGGCGATGACGCTGGATGGACCGTCCCTGCGGGTGGCTCGAAATCCCCGGGAGGGCACGAAACTGGCCGTTGCGGAAGCATGCCGCAATATCGTCTGCTCCGGCGGACGCCCGCTGGCAGCAACGAACTGTTTGAACTTCGGCAATCCGGAACATCCTGAAGTCATGTGGCAGTTCAGTGAAGTCGTGGATGGCATGAGCGAAGCGTGCGCATTTTTCGATACGCCGATTACGGGCGGCAATGTGAGTTTTTATAACGAGACTTTTGGCGGCGACATTTATCCCACACCCGTGCTGGGCATGGTTGGATTGATCGAAGATCTGTCTTTCGTGACACCGTCTCACTTCAGGGATGCCGGCGATTCGATCGCGCTTGTGGAGTCCGTTGACCGGCCCGTGGGTAAGGTCAATCTCGAAGATGAAAAGGCCATTCAGGCATTCCTCTTTGCGGCAATTCGCGAGGGTCTTGTGAAATCCGCACACGACATCAGTGAAGGCGGACTGGCTGTTGCGCTGGCGGAATGCGGCTATTCGACGATTCAACGAGGGGCTATGGGAGCCAGCGTGAGCGTGCCGTCGCATCTGGAAGTGCGGAAAGATCTCTTCGGGGAATGGTCCACCCGGATCATTATCGGCACGGCGAATATTTCCGCATTGCGTCAGCGCGCAGAGGCCGTGGGGCTTCAGTTTTATGAACTGGGCAAAACCGGCGGTAACCGCCTGATCCTGAATTACGAGGGCGCGCCGGTCATCGATATTCCAATGGAAGAACTGGAGTCGGCCTGGCGACAAGGTCTTCCGAAACTGTTATCATGAACCGTTTGGAGTAACACCAATGTGCGGAATCTTCGGCATCGCGAACCACACTGACGGCGCGGGAATGACGCGTCTTGGCCTGTATGCGCTGCAGCATCGAGGACAGGAGAGCACGGGCATTTCGTCCTCAGACGGAGAGCAGGTGTACACGCACAAATCGATGGGTTACGTCTCGGATGTTTATGCCGAGGATGTGCTCGAGCGCCTGAAAGGCCCCAACGCCATCGGACATACGCGTTACTCTACGGCCGGCGACAGCAGCGAGGGTAATGCCCAGCCGATCGTGGTGAAGTGCGCGTACGGAACCGTTGCGGTCGTTCACAACGGCAATCTCATTAATGCGCTCACTCTTCGCGAAAGCCTCGAACAACAGGGCGCGATTTTTCAATCCACCAGCGATACCGAAGTCATTCTCCATTTGCTGGCGCGCTCCGAAGCGGAAACTCTGCTCGATGCGCTCGCTGAAACTCTCACGCAGGTCCAGGGCGCCTTCTCCCTGCTTTTGCTGACGGAGGATTCGCTCATCGGCGTGCGCGATCCCAACGGCTTCCGCCCGTTGAATATCGGAAAAGTGAACGGCTCGTACGTTCTGGGATCTGAGACGTGCGCATTCGATTTGATCGGTGCGCAATACATCCGTGAAGTGGAGCCCGGTGAAATCGTCATGATCCGCGGTGAAGAATTGCAGTCGGTGAAAGCGCTGCATGCGCCCCGGCTTTCGAAGTGTATCTTTGAACATGTTTACTTCGCTCGCCCCGACAGCATGGTGTTCGGCCGCACGGTTCAAACCAGCCGTGATTTGATGGGACGGATTCTTGCTGAAGAGAATCCGATCGACGCCGATCTGGTTGTGCCGATTCCCGATTCGGGTGTTGCCGCGGCGATTGGCTATTCCCAGCAGTCCGGCATTCCATTCGCGTTCGGCCTGATCCGTAATCACTATGTCGGACGAACGTTCATCGAACCCAAGACCAACATCCGGAATTTCGGCGTAAAAGTGAAATTGAATCCGATCAAGGAACTGCTGGCCGGGAAACGCGTGATCCTTATCGATGATTCGATCGTGCGGGGCACGACGAGCCGCAAAATCGTGAAGATGGTGCGGGCGGCGGGCGCGAAAGAAGTTCACATGCGAATCAGTTGTCCGCCGACTTTGTCGCCGTGTTTTTACGGGATCGATACGCCAACCAAGAAGGAACTCATCGCATCGAGCCACACGGTCGAAGAAATCGGCAAATACATCGAGGCGGACTCACTCGCGTATCTGAGCCTTGCGGGACTGATGCGAGCTGTCGGCGGGAAAGGCAGCGAGTTCTGCACCGCCTGCTATACGGGACAGTATCCGATCGATTTCGTCGGAATGATCCCCGATGCCAAAGCCGAAGATCGTCAACTGGATCTCTGGGAAGCAAGCCTGAAGGAATAAATGCCCATCACCTACAAAGACGCGGGCGTGGACATCGACGCTTCCAACGCCGCGAAAAAACGCATTCGCCAACTCGCGCGCGAAACGTTTACGCCGAATGTGCTCTCGGATATCGGATCGTTCGGCGGAATGTTTGCCTGCAATTTTGCCGGGCTCAAGGAGCCCGTCCTTGTTTCGAGCACGGACGGCGTGGGAACCAAGCTCAAGGTCGCGGTCATGATGAATCGGCACAACACGGTCGGCGCGGATCTTGTCAATCACTGTATCAATGACATTCTCGTGCAGGGCGCGAAACCGTTGTTCTTCATGGACTATGTGGCAACCGGCAGGCTCGAACCCGAAATCGTTGTTGCCGTCGTCGAAGGTGTGGCCCGCGCGTGCAAAGAAGCAGGCTGCGCGTTGATCGGCGGTGAAACGGCGGAGATGCCGGGCTTTTATGCCGACGGCGAATATGATGTCGCAGGATTCATCGTCGGAATTGTAGACCGCTCGCGAATCCTCGATGGAAAATCGATTCGCCCCGGCGATGTTCTTCTCGGCCTGCCTTCCGTCGGCCTGCATACCAACGGCTATTCCCTCGCGCGAAAACTTTTCTTCGAGATTGCCAAGTTGACTGCGGACTCGCGTGTTGACGGGCTGGATGGCACTGTGGGCGAGGAACTGCTCAAGCCGCACATCAATTACGAACCGGCTGTGCGCGAAGGACTCGCGAAGAATCTCATCGAAGGACTTGCGCATATTACCGGCGGAGGGATCACCGAGAACCTCAATCGGATTCTTCCCGGAAATTGTCAGGCAGAAGTCCAACTGGGATCCTGGCCCGTGATTCCGTTGTGCCGTGTCATGGCGGAAATCGGCCAGATCGACCGCGATGAAATGCTCCGCGCAACCAATATGGGGATTGGCATGGTGATCGTTGTCCGGCCTTCGAACCTGGATACGGTGAAAGCGACTCTGACGATGCCGTGCTACGAAATCGGCCGCATTATCTCCGGAGAACCTCGCGTTACCTACCGCGCATGAGAATCCAGCCCGCCAGCCGCAGGCTCGGCATTTTGCTTTCCGGCCGCGGCTCAAACTTTGAAGTGATCGCGGACCGGATCGCGTCCGGTAAACTCAACGCCGAAATTGCCGTTGTGATCAGTAACGTCGAAGCGGCCGGAGGACTCGCGCAGGCACGCACGCGGGGACTGAAAACGGTTTTCATACCATCACGCCAGCGCCCGCGTGAAGACTTCGATCGTGAAGTGATCGAAGTTCTCAAGGCCCACGGCGTGAGTTTGGTCGTGCTGGCTGGATTCATGCGGATCGTCAGCCGGGTTTTCGTGGAAGCATTTCCGTACGGTATCCTGAACATTCATCCGTCGCTGCTGCCGGCTTTTCACGGAACCGATGCGCAGGAGCAGGCTCTCGCGCGCGGCGTGAGATTCAGCGGCTGCACGGTTCACTTTGTCGATGACTCGCTCGATGGCGGTCCGATCATTCTGCAGGCCGCCGTACCCGTCCTCGACAACGACACGGTGGAAACGCTGGCAGTGCGAATTTTGAAAGAGGAGCATCGCATTTACTCCGAAGCGATTGAGCTGGTGCTCTCGGGCCGCTGCGACGTGCACGATCACAGAGTTATTTTGAAATAGGACGCAGCGATGAAGGCCGCAGATATGAACGACTTCAAAACCATCGCAGTCGACGAGCAACTCGCCCACATCCGCCGGGGCGCCGTCGAAATCATCCGCGAAGAAGAGTTGGCGGAAAAACTCAAGCGCGCCAGGCAAACCGGAAAACCGCTTCGCGTCAAGGCCGGCTTCGATCCCACGGCTCCGGATATTCACGTGGGTCACACGGTCCTGATCCGCAAGATGAAACACTTTCAGGATCTCGGCCACGTTGCCATTTTCCTCATCGGCGACTTCACCGGGATGATCGGCGATCCTTCCGGCCGTTCCGCTACCCGCAAACAACTCACGCAGGATGAAATCGTGCAGAACGCCGAAACCTATAAGGAGCAGATTTTCAAAATCCTCGATCCGCAAAAAACAGTCATCGATTTCAACAGCCGGTGGATGTTGCCTCTCGGCTCGGACGGTTTTGTTCGGCTCGCCGGAAAATACACGGTTGCGCGCATTCTCGAACGCGAGGATTTTTCAAACCGGATGAAGAACCAGTTGCCGATCGCGATGCACGAACTCCTGTATCCGATCGTGCAGGGCTACGATTCGGTCGCTCTCGAAGCGGACGTCGAACTCGGCGGCACGGATCAAAAATTCAACTTGCTGGTTGGGCGCGAGCTGCAGAAGGAGCACGGACAGGAACAACAGGTCGTACTGACCATGCCTCTGCTTGAAGGCCTCGACGGCGTTCAGAAGATGAGCAAATCGCTCGGCAACTACATCGGTATCAACGAAGCTCCCAACGAACAGTTCGGCAAAGTGATGTCCATCTCCGACGAGTTGATGTTCCGCTACTACGAACTTCTCACCGATATTCCATTGAGTGAAATCCAAAAACTCCGGACGGACATCGCATCGGGCAAACAACACCCGATGGATGCCAAAGGGAATCTCGCCGTCCGCATTATTTCGGATTACCACGGCGCCGCAGCCGCTGAAGCCGCTCGCGATGAATTCAATCGCGTTTTCCGTAAACGGGAAATCCCGGAAGACATCGAAATAAAGGAAGTTTCGCTGAACTCCGGCGGATTGCGAATATCGAAACTGCTTGCGAAAGTGAGTCTCGCCCCCTCCGTGGCCGAAGCTCAGCGCTTGATCGAATCCGGCGCGGTCCACATCAACGACGAGCGCGTGACCGACGTCAAAGCCGAGATCTCACGCCCCGGCGAATATCTCTTCAAGGTCGGCAAACGCCGATTCCTGAAGCTCATTGTTCGCCAATAAATTTATTGCTGGGCGGTTTGGACGGAATCGTAGGTGTATTCAATCGACAGCACGGAATGGCCAGCAATCATAATGTTGCTTGAAGAATCCAATCGCTCCGGAAGCCAGACACCATCGATTTTCCGGTAGCGCCTGTCGATCTCCGTCTTGAGCGTCCAGATTGACGGACGTTTGGCAGGAGCGCCATGGATGCGCACGATGCTGTAGTCTTCGGTATCCACCCAGATTTCTCCATCGAGCGAATATTTGTCGCGCCGCTTCGGTGAGATCTTCAGGTGATAGCACGAGCGGCCTGAACAATCCTCGGAACCGACCAAAGCGAAGTTGTAGTTGGAAGGAATGATGTCGACCTGCTGTTTATCTTTCTTCGCGTGAGTTTCACTTTCGGCTTCAAGGATCTTGTCGAAAACGCGCGTGCGAATGAGGCTGGATCCTTCGTGAGCAGTCACCGTGGATTGCACCTGATCCGGATGATGGAAAACCGTCTGGACGTACATCGTCGAATCGGTCTTGAACCTGAGATTCGAGGCGTAGAATCTTCGGCGGGCATGAAACTCGAGCAGCGTACGCTCCTGCCAGGCGTTGCGCGCCATCATTTTATCGAGGACCTGCTGCACGGTGACGGTCCCAACTGTCGAATCGGATTTTTGAGCCCAAAGCGGGCTGCCGATCGCGAGCAAGAGCATGTAACCCGTACATTTCAATAAGAATCGCATATCAAGTTAAACCGGACATCCTCGGTATTGTTACAACAATGTATCTAAACCCGGTCTAAATTGGGTATCATAACCGCCGAAATTTAGACGATGGAGTCCATTTCTTGTTGTTGAAGAAGTACTTGCAGCGGAACCCGAACATCTTTTTGAGCGCCGTCGCGCTGAGTCTGATTCTGTTTTTCGCCGGTTCCGCATTCGCGAATCATCGGGCCTCAACAGACCGTACGTCGGTTCTTCGAACTCGATTCGCCATCGATCTGGATGGAGATCATATACCGGAACTTGCGACAATCCGGCAATGCGGCAACTTTTATAAGGTGAGCATTCATTTCACAACGGGCCGTCCGCGTTTGACGTTCACTGCATACCTCACCGGAGAAATCGCGGGTTTAAGTCTTCAAACTGAAGATGTCAACAACGATCGGATCGACGACCTCGTCATCGTCAGCGCCACATCTCTCAAACCGGTAGCCGTCTGGCTCAATCAGGGCAACGGAAATTTTCAGAGAGTCCATTCCGCGATCTACGCAGGCATGAGTAAATCTCACGGGCCGGTCCTGGGGCGGAAAACTCAATTCCAGCCGGAGTTGGCTGTGAATTTGAGCAATCCGGTGTCTTACGCAGCGGAGCCGGCGGATTATTCCGATCCGGTAATGCATAACCAGGCTTTGAATCCTTTACCGATCGAACCTCTGTCTTCAGATTTGATTTTGCGCCGGATCCCTGCCCGAGGTCCGCCAAACCTGCCGCGCACTTAAAGCCGTTTAAAGGCCGCGATACAATCGCCGGCGATCTGATTTTTGCCGCTGAAATCGTTTTCATGGAACTGGAGGAATTGTGAAGATTCTGCTTGCGGATCTCAAAGGGGCACGCGGTTATGTGAGTAAAGACACCGTTGCCGGAGGGTACGGTTCCCGTTTGACCCCGATCTCGCGCGTGACAGGAGTCTATGAATTCTTCAAAAGAAGATTCCATGGAAACTGGCTTAGTGTGCAAATGGCTTACGCGGCCGCGATTTTCGAGGAGCACGGGCACCAGGTGGCGTTCACGAGCGGCGGGCCCATCGAGTCGTGCGATGTGGCGCTGGTCCTTTCATCGCTGGTCGATCACCGAAATGAAACGCAGTGGGCGGATCGGGCGCGGCAAAACGGCGCCCGCGTCGGATTCCTCGGCCTGGCCGCTTCGAAAGTGCCGCAGTTGTTTCAGGATCACGCGGATTTCCTGATTCTGGGTGAACCCGAAGTCGCGCTTCAGTGGCTGGCGCAGGGCAAACCATTAGCCGGACCGGTAGTGAGCCCTCCGGCGGACGATCTGGATTCATTTCCGTTCCCGCGATGGGACCTGCTGGTTGAGAAGGGATCCGAACCTTTTCGATCGCTTCCGTTGTTCTCGGGTAAGAGCCGTTCGATTACGGTGCTCGCCAGCCGCAGTTGCCCGGAGCATTGCACGTATTGCCCGCATCGGATCCTCGCGGAACACCGGGAGCGGTCGGTTGCGAACATCGTTGCCGAACTCGAATACCTGTGTTCCAAATACAAGCGTCCGGAAATCGTTTTCCGGGATCCGCTGTTTACGTGGACACGCGATCGCTGCATCGAACTCTGCAATGAAATCATCGCTAGAAAACTCGACCTTCGCTTTGAATGCGAAACGCGGCTGGATTCTCTCGACGAACCACTCCTTGATCTGCTGACTCAAGCCGGCCTGAATCGAGTCATTTTCGGAGTGGAGTCGGTGTCGCCCGACACGCTCAGGCACGTGGGCCGAAGGCCGATACCGGACGCGCATCAGCGCCACATCGTTCAGGCATGCCGGAAGCGCAATGTGGAAACATGCGGGTTTTATGTCTTCGGTTTTCTCGACGACACCTGGGATTCGATCGGCGCCACGATCACACACGCGATTGAATTGGGATCGACGTTCGCTCAATTCAAGCTCCTCACACCGTTCCCCGGTACACCGCTGTACAAACGGCTAGAGCCTTTGATCTTCGAAAGAGACCTCGAGCAATACGATGGCTTCACGCCCACTTTCAATCACCCGAATCTGACGACCGAAGAACTTCGCTTCCTTTTGAAGGCGGCGTACAACCGGTTTTATCTGCGGCCTTCTTTCGCTGCGAACCTTTTTGGGATTCAGGATCAGGGTTTCCGGAATTTCGCGCAGCGCCTCGATACGGAAGCATTCAAGAAAATCAGCGAGCGCGATGCCGCGGTCATGTCCAGGGCATTGCCATGGTAGGCGCAGTACCCCGTTACGGCATCCGTGTCGCGCCGGGAACCGGAGAAATCATTCAGGAATGCGAGCGGCGCGGCGAACTGGTGCAGGGGCCTGATGTCCGCCGGTTTGAAGAAGCGTTCGAGCAACGCCTGGGCGGCGGCCATGCCATTGCCTGTTCGTACGGCCGGATGGGTTTCTATTACATCCTGCGCGCTCTGCAATTGCCGGAAGATGCCGAAATTGTGATACCGGCGCTGACGTTCTGGGTTGTTCCCGAAATTGCTCGAGTGGCGGGCTGCCGGGTGGTATTCGCCGACATCGATCCGCGTACATTCACTCTGGATCCAAAATCGCTCGAGCGCGCGATTACTCCAAAGACTCGAGCCGTCGTTCCGACGCATCTTTATGGCGTGCCGTGCGACATGGACGCGATTCAGGACATTGCGGCGCGCCACAAACTCCACATCATCGAGGATTGTGCGCATTCTCTCGGAACCACCTATCATGGCCGCGCGGCGGGAACGATGGGCGACGCGTCCTTTTTCAGTTTTCAAACGATCAAGCCGCTGAATGCATACGGTGGAGGGATGGCCTACGCCAGAGATGCAGGGCTCGCCGATCGAATCCGGTCACAGGCCGAAGCCGAACCCTGGCCTGACGAAAAACGGGTTCACAAAAAACTGTTGATGGGAAAAGTGCAGCGCATTTTTACCCGCCCACGCGTCTTCACTGTAAGCGGATTTCCGATTCTCTGGGCAGCTTCGTTTTTCAGTGCCCGCCCGGATATTTATTTGTGGGAATCCATTCGCTCGTTGAATCCCCTGCCTGGAGGTTATCGTGAACGGTTAAGTAACGTTCAATGCTCTCTGGGCAGGGCCGGATTGGAATGCGTTGATGAATGGAACAGGCGCGGCCGCGAGCATGCCGCCGTGCTGTCCGCGTCGCTGGATGGACTCGAGGGCGTTCAGGTTCCGTACATTCCTCCGGACTGTGAAACGGTTTTTTACCAATATTGTGTTTATGTATCCGACCGCGACAACCTCGTGCGGAAATGTATTCGACGCGGCATCGACGTCGAAACACTGCACGTGGATGTGAACACCACACTGCCTCTGTTTGGAAACCCTGGAGGGGCGCCCAATGCGGAAAAGGCAGCCGAGGTCGTGCAACTTCCTGTCTACGCCAGCCTCACTCCACCGCAGGTGCGCGCCGTCGGACGGCGCGTTCGCAGCGTTCTGATGGGCTGGCATCCACCGGAATCACGGGCAACGGTCGCTGGAGATTTACAAAGATGAGTGCAAAATTCTGGTTTCGTACTTTCAGAAACATCATATTTCGCAATCGGCCTTACTTTGCGCATCTGGCTCTGACTCACCGCTGCAACCTGCATTGCAGTTTTTGTCATATCCCGGAAGAGAAGGTGAAGGAATACGACACCGAAGGGACAAAACGCATCATCGACAAGCTCGATGAAATGGGAATCGCCTACCTCAGTATTTCCGGCGGCGGAGAACCTTTGCTTCGTCCCGATTTTGCAACGCTCATCAATTACGCGTCGGACAAAGGACTCGCCGTCAAGATCACATCAAACGGTACGATGTCCCGAGCCAAATATGCCGAACTTCTTGCTTCCAAAGTTGCCGACATCGGAATTTCGCTCGATGGAGTTCGCGGCAACGAACTGCCTTACGCTCACGTCGGACCTAAAGTGCTGGAATCGATCGGATACCTGAACGACAACCTGCCTCGCGGCAAATTCCTCACGTTGAACATTACGATTTCCAAAACGAATGTGGATCAGGTCGACGACATTGTGGACTACTGCACGAGAGAGTTTCCCAAAGCGCGACTCTGGCTCAATCCTGTTGTCGTGGGCGACGGCAAATTGCGAGTCGCTTCGGAAGAAAAAGTGAATCCGAGCTTTCTCCGCCGCGTGAAGTCACGCACGCTCCTGACGCCGAATATATTCCGCGACGCATGCGATGAGTACTATCAAAGCGAGACCTATAACTGGGGCTGTCTCGCCGGAGAATTCTTTTTCGATATCAAGCCCAACGGAGATTTCTGGATTTGCCAGGATCATCCATCAAAGACGCCTCTGAACATCCTCGACAACGATTTTCATAAGAAATACCGCGAGACAGACTTCAGCCACAGGCGCGAATGCAGCGGCTGCACTTACTCCTGTTACTGGATGAGCCAGAAATCTTTTGAGGTGCGTTCATGGCACGATCTGGCGGTGCTCTGGTGGAGGCGCTCCACGCTTCCGAACGAACCCTGTCATGAAACCGTGGACCGGCACGGCTGGATTGCCGGCCTCGCACACTTCTGCGCTTCGCGAATGTCCGATCGTTTCTTCCTTCGCCCGGCAGATAATCCGGTGTCGGAGGAGTAATTCGCCTTTACAGGGACGAGGGAGTTCGAGGGACGCACCCCGATCTCAAACGCGTTCCCTGTAATTCTCCTTATTCCTCCGGCACAGTCCCGGTCTTGGAGAGCCATCTAAAGAACACGACGACCACGATCGCTGGAATGATCGGAGCCCACCACGTTTTGAGTCCGAGAGCGGCAAGGGATTTCGGACCGATCCACGTAATGACGAACATGATCGCGGTGGACCATCCCATCGCGCTCACGAAGCTGAGCGTTGAGAAACGGACAGGAGAAATACCGGCATAAGCGCTGGCAACGGGTATCGCGATTCTCAAACCGGGAAGAAACCGCACCGCGAGGATGAGTTTCATGGCATGGTGCTTCATTCGTTCTTCGATGGCTCTGCGGCGGTTCGATATTCTGGGAAGCCGGTCGAGCCATCGAGTCAGCGGGCCGCGGGCGGCGTAGAAATAAAACTGATCACCGGCCCAGGCGCCGATCGTGCCGGTGATGAGAACTCCCAGCGGGTCGAGCCGGCCCAACTGAGCGCCCACAACAGCGGCGGAAAACACCACGTCCCCTTCGGCTGCGGACAAGACCAACAAACCCAGATAGGGTAACAGGTACATCAATCGAGAAGCGCGAGCATGTCGCGAACGGCTCTGTCGAGCCCGGTCAGTGCCGCGCGCGCGATGATGTTATGACCGATGTTCAGCTCGACGATCTGAGGAATTGCAGCAATCGCCCGGACATTGCGATATGTCAATCCATGCCCGGCCAACACCTGAATACCTTGCGAATGCGCAAGCTCGGCGGCGCGTTTAACAGCCAGCAACGCTTCTGCGGCTTCTTTGGCGGAATGATTCAACAACGTCGCATCGGAATATCTCGCCGTGTTCAGTTCGATCGCCGGAGATCCCAACGCTTGTGCCGCGCGGATCTGCGGCTCTGCAGGATCGATGAACAGGCTCACGTTGATATCGATCGACTGCAGCCGTTTGATGGCATTTCCAATGGCCGGCTGGTTCTTCGTGCAGTCCAGGCCTCCGGTCGTCGTCACTTCGCCGGGCAGTTCAGGCACAAGAGTGACCTGGTCGGGAATGACGTCGAGAGCGATGCCGATCATCTCTTCAGTCGCCGCCATCTCGATATTCAATTTTGTTTTGACCGTGTCGCGCAGGACCTTGATGTCGCGATCCTGAATGTGCCGGCGGTCTCCGCGCAGATGAACGGTGATGCCGTGCGCTCCGGCAAATTCACAAATCGCGGCAGCCGCAATCGGATCGGGTTCGTTGGTCTTCCTTGCTTCCCGGATAGTGGCAATGTGATCGATGTTGACGGACAGAAATGTCATCAGTATTTTCCAGTCACGGCGTTCCAGCGAATCCGTATCAGGTCAAAGAACATGCGAGTTCCATCGCGAAGAAAGTGGACCTTGCTGCCTTCGGAATGGCTCCACCGCACGGGAACTTCTCGAATCGTCAGACCATTGCGCTTCGCCAGAAACAACAACTCGGGATCGAATCCAAAACCCAATATGGTCTGCATTTCAAAAATGCGGCGCGTTCTCTCGCGATGAAAGAGCTTAAACCCACATTGTGTATCATGCAGGTTCAGGCCGAGACACAAGCGCACCATCCCATTGAAAACGATTCCCCCGAGCTCGCGCAACGAAGATTGATGTTTTTCGATCTTGCTGCGGTCGACAGCGCGCGATCCGATCACCACGTCCGCGCCTTCGTGGATTGCAACGTGGAGCAGCTTATGGAGCTCGTCAATCGGAGCGGACAGATCGGCGTCCGTGAACAGCACGTAGTCGCCTGAAGCGGAAATTACACCCTGCCGAACCGCAAAACCCTTGCCGTGGTTTTGTTCATTTCGGATAAGACGAAGGCCCTTCACGGGAATACTGCCGGCAACGCCGGCGGTATTGTCGGCGGAACCGTCATCCACAACGAGGAGTTCGGACGAAAACCGGGATGCGCTCATAAAAGCGGCGATTTTCTTGATCGATTCACCGATGCGTCCGGCTTCGTTGAACGCCGGGACAACAATGGAAACCGTCGCTTGCGCATCGCCGTCCATCGTCAAAGTCACTCCCCGCCGAGCTTTCCGCTGCTTCCATAAAGCGGCGTATTGTATCATCACGAATTTGTATGAACGATAGGTTACTCCGCGCATGCCGGCGCCAACCCGTGGATCGGACACCTGTCTGGATGATGCGGCAGGCAGGCCGGTACCTGAAGGAATACCGTTCCATCCGCGAGAAGGTCTCATTCCTTGAACTGTGCAAGGATCCGGACCTTGCTGCGGAAGTGTCGCTGCAGCCTTATCGAATTCTTGGCGTCGATGCGGTTATTTTTTTCTCCGACATTTTGATTCCTGTCGAAGCCATGGGAGTTGGAGTGGCGCTGACCGACAAGGGCCCCGAAATCGCAAACCCGGTCCGAAACCAGAGCGGTGTGGATGCATTGCATATTCCGGATCCCGCGGCGGAAGTTCCATTCGTCGGCTCGGTCATCAAAAAGCTGCGGCTTGCGCTTCGAGACGCAGTCCCGTTGATTGGATTTGCCGGCGCCCCATGGACACTTGCTTCGTACATGGTTGAAGGCGGCGGTTCCAGGAGCTTCGCGGAAATCAAAACCATGGCTTACCGCGAACCACGCGTCCTTCATGCGCTGCTGGATAAGCTGGCAACGACGGTGAGTTCCTATCTTCTTTTTCAGATCGAAGCGGGAGCTCAGGTGATTCAACTGTTCGATACCTGGGCGGGCGAACTGAGCCGTTTGGACTACGAAGAATTCGCGCTGCCGTACACCCAACGGATTTTCGATGCGGTCGGCAGTCGCGTTCCGCGCATTCTTTATCTCAACGGTTGCGCGTCCATACTCGAATCCATGGCATCTTCCGGCGCCGATGTCATCAGCGCCGATTGGCGAATTTCAATCGGTGAAGCGCGGAGGCGTGTTGGCAACCGCGTCGCTTTGCAGGGAAACCTCGACCCGTGCCTGCTCCTCGGATCGCAAGAACGCATCGAATCCAGGACCCGCGCAATTCTTGAAGAGGCCGGACCAACGGGTCACATCCTGAATCTCGGGCACGGCATTCTGCCTCCTACCCCTGTTGAAAATGCGCGGACGTTTATTGAGACCGGCAAAAACTACCGGCATGGTTCATGAAAACCGGAGTGCTGCTTTTCAATCTCGGAGGTCCGGAGTCTCTCCGTGATGTGAAGCCTTTCCTTTATCGCCTGTTTTCAGATCCCGAAATCATTCGAATCAAATTTGCTCCGCTTCGAAAACTTCTGGCATACACGATTGCAACCGTGCGGCGAAAAACGTCCGAAGGTTACTACAGCCAGATCGGCGGCGGCTCGCCGCTCCGCCGTCTGACCGAAGAGCAGGCGCGCGCACTGGCCGGCGAATTGAAATCGCGCGGGAAAGATGTTCGAACGTTCGTGGGAATGTGCACGTGGCATCCGTTTTTGCATGAGGCGGTCGAGGAAGCCGGCCGGAGCGGCATCGATCGTCTGGTCATCCTTCCGCTGTTTCCTCAGTTTTCCGTAACAACAACAGGTTCCGGATTCTCAGCACTACGGCCGCTTCTGGACAAGCGTTTCGGTTCGCGCAAAATCGAACTCCACTGGGTACGATCGTGGAACGATCACCCCACCTATATCGAGTCGTTCGTGCGAGCGATTCGACTGGAACTCGCGAAGTTCCCGAACGCAGACTCCGTTCATCTGCTTTTCAGCGCGCACAGCATTCCGGAAATGTATGTTCGCAACGGCGACCCGTATCTCGACCAGACAAAGCAGTCCGTCGAGTTGATCATGGATGCGCTGGGCCGCAGAAATCCGTATCAGTTGTCCTTTCAAAGCAAGATCGGTCCGGTGAAATGGCTCGGACCTTCCACGAATGATGTGCTCATGCAACTCGGAGCTCAGGGAACCGCCGACGTGCTCGTTGTCCCGATCAGCTTTGTTTCCGAACATATCGAAACGCTCTATGAACTCGACATTCTTTACAAGAAAGTCGCGGCGGACGCGGGTATTGCAAACTTCCGGCGAGTGCCGGCGTTGAACAGCGATCCGACGTTTATTCGGGCTCTTGCGGAGATCGTGGAGAGCGCGTCGTGAGGCGATAAGCGGCATGGCGGACGTTGCTGTCATCGGAGCCGGCATCAGCGGCCTTTCGTGCGCATGGACGTTGAAGAAACTGGGGCTCGACGTTGTCGTACTGGAAGCCGGCGATCGCGCGGGCGGCGTGATCCGAACCGAAACCATCCGCGGCTATCAAATCGAGTGGGGACCGAACAGCATTCAACCCAATCCTGCGGCTTTGAAGCTTATCGATGAAGCCGGCCTGTGGGACGAACTGCTGCCTCCCGAACCCAACATCCCGCGGTTTATTTACGCGGGCGGACGCCTGCGCAGGATTCCCTTTGGACCACTGACGTTCGGCGGCATCGCGCGCGCATTTCGCGAACCCTTCATTCGCTCCAAATCACCCATCGATGAATCCGTCGCGGACTTTTTCATTCGCCGCTTTGGACAGCAGGCCCACGACCGGCTGGTCGCGCCGGCATTGACCGGCATATTCGCGACGGATACGAAACTACTCAGCATCGCAGCCGTGCTTCCGAGAATTCTGGAAATGGAACGCGCAAACGGAAGTCTCACTGCCGCAATGTTGCGATCGTTTACACGCCGTTCGACGCCGAATGCTTCCACGAAACCAAGGCCGAAGGGATTCACATTTTCATTTCCGAAAGGAATTGAAACACTTCCTTCCCGGCTCGCACAAACTCTTGAGATTCGATATCAGCAGAACCCGATCCCACTGGATTCCGCGCCGGCAACGGTTCTGACGATCCCGGCATATCGCGCCGCTTCGCTTCTGGAAAACAAACATCCTGCGCTTTCGAACCTGATGAAGAACATTCGATATTCGCCGATCATCGTTACCGCAACCTGTTTGCCCGAACACTCGTTCAGCCGGCCGCTGCGCGGTTTTGGTTTTCTGGTGCCGCGGAATGAAGGCCTGCATTTGCTTGGATCCGTATTCAGTTCGGCGGTGTTTCCCGGCCGCGCGCCAGACGGGCACGTGCTGTTGACATCATTCATTGGAGGTTCATTTGAGCCTGAAGCTCTGGATTGGCCCGACAGCAGGGTATGGGAAGTGGTCTGCCCGGAACTGAAACAAGTCCTCAAGACCGATGCAATGCCTGAGCCGATCGCTCTCGTCCGCCATCGGAATGCTCTGCCCCAATACAACATCGGCCACGAACGCTGGGTTGAAGCGGTGAAGAACGAGCTCCAGAACACGCCGGGATTGTTCATCACGGCAAACTACATGGAAGGCGCATCCGTGCCGTCATGTATCGATCAAGGCAACCGGATGGCGTACACCGTTGCCGAATATCTCGGGAGAAAAGCATGAAACGAACGGCTCAGGAAATTGCCGACTATGTCGGCGGATCTCTTCAGGGAAATCGGGAAGCTCTGGTCGATTCGATTGCGAGTTTGAAGAACGCAGGGCCGTCCGATCTTAGTTATGCGGAGGAGAAGTTTCACAGCGAGGTTGCGGCAAGCCGGGCGGGGTGCGTGCTTGTGAAGTCCGGTTCATGGCCGTCGAGAGCAACCATTGCCGTCCGCAATCCGAAGCTGGCATTCGCGCGGGCGGCCGCATGGCTTCTGGCGGAAACTGAAACCGAAACGGGAATCCATCCAAGCGCCACGATAGCGCCGGATGCGGAACTGGGTGAGAACATCAGGATCGGGCCGTGCGCTGTGTTGGAATCCGGCGCGGTGATCGGCAATAACACGATCATCGATGCCGGCTGCTATGTCGGACGAAATTCGAAAATCGGCGCCGGCTCCAGGCTGTATCCCCGAGTCGTGGTTTACGGAAATGTGGAAATCGGAGATCGAGTCATTGTTCATGCGGGAGCAGTGATCGGAGCGGACGGGTTCGGGTTTGTCAAAGACGGCGCCGCTCAGATCAAGTTTCCGCAGGTCGGCAAAGTCATCATTGAAGACGATGTGGAAGTCGGCGCGAACACATGCATCGATCGCGGCTCACTCGAAACAACCGTCATCAAACGCGGTGTAAAACTGGATAACCTCATTCAGGTTGCCCACAACGTCGAAATCGGCGAGCACACGGTTATTGCCGCGCAGACCGGCATCTCGGGAAGTTCGTCCATCGGCGCGCAGTGTCTGATCGGGGGGCAGGTTGGCATCGGAGAACACGCGCATCTCGACGACAACACGATCATCGGAGGCCAGGGCGGCGTGCTGAACGGCAAGCATGTGCGCGGCGGCGAAGTGCTGTGGGGTACGCCGGTCCGGCCGCTCAAGGAGTTTCTGGCGCAGCAGGCCTGTCTTGCGCGAATGGCCAAGAAGAAATAGCAATTCGGTGTCAGAGGCCTAAATCACCCAATTAGGATCAGGCCCGGCCTTCTACGAGTTTGGGTGATTTAGGCCTCTGACACCCAATTTGCTCTATGTCCCCGATTTGTCCTAGACTCGTGTCCAATTCACCTCAACAAGCACAGGGAGGAACGCAATGTCACGAAATCTAATGCTACTTACATTCGTATTGGCTCTGGTCTTCTGCTGGTCCGCAGCGCCGCTGTCGGCTCATCATTCGTTCGCGGCGGAGTTTGACGGCAACAAACCGGTAAAGGTCACCGGAACGGTCCGGAAAGTCGAATGGCAGAATCCGCACATCTGGTTCTATGTCGAAGGCAAGGATGAAGTCACCGGCCGGACCGCCGTCTGGGGCTTTTCTGCAGCGCCGCCTTCGACCATGGCACGGCGAGGCATCAAGAAGGATGTCATGAAAATCGGAGACACCGTGAAGGTCGAAGGTTTTCTGGCGAAGGACGGCTCGAACAATGCGTCAGGCGGAAAGATTACATTCGCCGACGGCAGGCAGGTCTTCACTGCAGCGGCTGAAGATGCCGTACCCAAATAGAACCGGGATCCGAACGTAAGGAGATTTCGTCATGCAGAGAAGTTCGACAACGAAAAACGCATTGGTGTTCGTTCTCATCGGGGCCGCGCTCGTGGCGGGATTTACGTTGACCTCCATTGCAATGTCCGCGCAATCCGGCGCGGGCAAGCCCATACCGCTGCTGTCCAACGGCAAGCCGGACTTCACGGGAACATGGGATCATCCGCGCGTCGGCGATGTCAGCAAAGAGGTGAAAGGACGATGTGCCGGCGAAACGCCCGGTTGTTCGAGCACGACAACCGGAGATCTTTCGTTCACGCCGCTGGGGAAAGCGGAAAACGAAAAGAAAGACAAATGGGATTACGGCGCCCATTGCATGCCGTGGGGCTACGTCCGCTCGTATCAGACGCCGTTCCCGCATGCCTACGTCTCGCATCCGGATCGATTGATCGTTATGTGGGAACAGGACAATGCATTCCACGTCGTGCCCACGGACGGCCGAACGCTTCCGAAGGATCTTGAACCGACATGGAGAGGAACATCCGCCGGACGCTGGGAAGGCGACACGCTCGTCATCGAGACCGCAGGCTTCAATGGACGCACGTGGCTCGATACCGCCGAGCATCCTCACAGCGATCAACTGCGCGTCGTTGAACGTATGACGATGACGGATGCCGATCACATCAGTTACGACGTCACCATGGACGACCCGAAGTTCTACAGCAAACCGATAAAGAACAATCGAGTCTTTGTTCGCATGAAGCCCGGCCAGGAACTCTTCGAATATTCGTGCGCCGAGAACAATCGATGTGAAGGCGGTCACTGCACGCCTTCGGATATTCAAAAGTAAAAGGAGCTGGATTGCATGCGAGTCGCTCTCAGAACTTTAGTAATTCTTGCTGCATCGTTTGCCGCACTTCAGTTGACCGCGATAGCTCAGGCGCCCACGTATCGCGCTCCCCGCACTGCGGACGGCAAACCCAATCTGAATGGAATCTGGCAGGCGGTGAATGAAGCCAACTGGGATCTCGAAGCTCACGCCGCTTCGATGGGAACTGTATCCGCGCTAGGAGCGCAGTTCTCGGTTCCCCCGGGTATCGGCGTTGTCGAAGGCGGGACCATTCCTTATAAACCCGAAGCGCTGGCGAAGAAGAAAGAAAACTTCGCGAATCGCATGAAGCTCGATCCCGAGGTCAAATGCTACATGGGCGGTGTGCCGCGCAGCACTTACATGCCGTATCCGTTCCAGATCATTCAAAGCGCCAGCACCATCATGATCGCTTACGAATTTGCGGGCGCCGTTCGCGTCGTCAATATGGGCAAACCGACAGAGTCTCCGACCGACAGTTGGATGGGATGGTCGAACGGACACTGGGAAGGCGAGACGCTTGTGATCGACGTCACCGGAATGAACGATCAGACATGGTTCGACCGGGCGGGCAACTATCACAGCGATGCGCTGCACGTTGTCGAGCGCTACACACCTCGAAGCGCGGACACGTTGATGTACGAAGCGACCATCGAAGACCCCGGCACGTTCACGCGGCCGTGGAAGATCAGCATGCCTCTTTACCGCCGAGTTGAAAAGAACGCGCAGATCATGGAATACAAATGTCCCGAATTCGCCGAGGAAGTTATTTACGGGCATCTCCGGAAGCAACCGGCAAAGTGAGGAACCGATGAGGCGAACCGTCTTTCTTCGTGCTTTCGTACTCACGGTGTTCGCGGCGTGCTTTGTGTCTATTTGTTTCACAACCGCGTTGATGGCCCAGAAAAACCCGCGTGACCTCGAAGGCGTCTGGACCACAGCAACGCTTACGCCGCTTGAAAGGCCTGCGGATCTCGCGAATAAACCGGTCTTCACCGAACAGGAAGCGAAAGACTACGAAGCCCGCCTCATGAAAGAAGGCAATCGCGATCGCCGAGACGGCACTGCGGAAACGGATGTCGGCCGGGCGTATAACGAATTCTGGTTCGAACGCGGTTCTCATATCGTGGCAAGCCGGCGCACATCGCTCATCACCGATCCTCCGGATGGAAAAATTCCTCCGCTCACACCCGAAGGACAAAAGCGCCAGGCCGCTCTCGCCGAATATCGGCGGCTGCATCCCGCGGACGGACCCGAAAACTTCTCACTGAACAATCGCTGCATCTTGTGGGCGACCGCGGGGCCTCCGATGTTGCCGGGCGGTTACAACAACAACTATCAAATCATTCAGACGCCGGACACCGTTGTTATACTCGTCGAGATGATTCATGATGCGCGCGTGATTCCGATCGATGGGCGGCCGCACCTTCCGTCGAACATGCGGCAATATCTGGGAGATTCGCGAGGCCATTGGGAAGGAAATGCGCTTGTCGTCGAGACCACGAATTTCACCGACAAAACCAACTTCAGGGGCGCCGGCGAAAACATGAAGCTCATCGAGCGGTTCACGCGCACCGACGCGGCCACGATATCGTATGAGTTCACCGTTCAGGATCCAGCGAGCTTTACGAAGCCCTGGACGGCGCAAATTCCGATGAAAAAAACGCCGGATCCGCTCTATGAGTACGCATGCCACGAGGGAAACTACGGACTGGAAGGTATGCTTGCCGGCGCGCGCCTCGAAGAAAAGAAAACGGCCGAAGCCGCGAAACGAGGCGGCGCGAAATGAAATTTACTCGAAGGAGAACATCGATGCGAAGTAAACGAACGATCCTGTGTACAGGCGTTGGCCTGCTTCTTGCGGCAATCCCGCTACTCGCACACCACGCATTTACCGCGGAATTCGACGCAAAGAAACCCGTCAAGCTTCGCGGCACGGTCGCGAAGGTGGAATTGATCAATCCTCATTCGTGGATTCACATCGACGTGAAGAACCCCGACGGATCCATGACGCGATGGATGATCGAAGGTGGAACACCCAATACGCTTCTTCGCCGCGGCTTCACCAAAAACTCGCTGCCTGCAGGAACGGAAATTCTGGTCGACGGATACCAGGCGAAGGACGGCACCAATCGCGCCAATGGCCGCGACCTCACCTTCCCCGATGGCAAAAAGATTTTCCTCGGTTCGTCCGGCCCCGAAGGCCCTCCACCCGACGCCGTAAAACCGTAACCGCAAAAACAAGGGGACAAGGGGTCAGACCCCTCGTCCCTTTGAATTCCAGGGACGCACCCTCGAATTCTTTAGAGGAACTCATGGGCTCACCGCTTCGATTCAACGCGATGCACTTCATGCCGTTCGTGCATCTGCCGGAAAACCACAAGGATTACAAAACCACGTGGGTGAATTTCCCGAATAAGTTTTACGATCCGGAGAAAGGCTACGAACTTTACCAGACCTATCTCGAGCAACTCGTGCTCGCGGATCGACTCGGATTTGACGCGATCGTCTTAAACGAGCATCACAACACCGTCTACAGCATGATGGCCACACCCAGCCTCCTCGCCGCCGCGCTGATTCCGCAGGTTCGGAAAGCGCGCATTTGCGTGTGGGGCGTGCCTCCCAATTTCATGCTGCCGAATCGTCTCGCGGAGGAGTACGCCATACTCGATGTGATGTCGAAGGGCCGGCTGGAAGTGGCGTTCCCGCTCGGGACCGGCATGGAGTATTGGTCGAATCCCGTAAGCCCTGTCACGTCGCGCGACAAATTCAAAGAATCGCTGAAGATCATGCTGCAGGCCTGGAGCGAAGACGGGCCGACGACGCACTACGGAAAGTATTACACCTACCGGTTTCTCAATCCGTGGCCGCGGCCGTATCAGAAGCCGCATCCACCGTGTTATATCGTCGGAAGCGGCAGCGCTGAAACAATCGAGCTTGCCGCTGAACTTGGATTTGGATACTCCTGCGTTTTCGTTCCGCAGCAAACGGCCCTCCAGCTCAATCAAAAACTGCGCGAGCGCGCGAGTCACTTTGGGCACACCATTCGGCCCGATCAGCTCCCTTTGTTGAATTTCGTTTATGTCGCGGAAACACAGGAACAAGCGGAACGCGAATACATTGTTCACCTGCAACGGTTCTTCGAGGACTATGCGCGAAGCTCGCCGCAGTGGCTTGCGCCTCCCGGATATCTTTCCGTCGAACAACTGAAGATTCGGGCGGCCGGCGCGGACAAAATGCATGGCGGTTTTGATTTCAAGGCAATCAGCGGCTCATTTTTTATTGCGGTGGGAACGCCTGAGAAAGTAGCGAATCAGATGGGCGAGTGGGCGGAACGCATGGGAACAAATCATTTCAACAGCGTGATACATGTGGCGGACATGCCGCATTGGAAAGCGGTCAAGAACATGACGTTGTTCGCGGAAGAAGTCATGCCCCGGCTTCGCTCGGCCGGAGGTGCCCGATGAGCAGATTTGTGCGCGAAGAACTCGCCATCGATGGCGTCAAAACCGTCGTTCATACGGCTGGCACGGGCGAACCCCTTGTCCTCTTTCACGGCGCGGGGACAGTGGATGGTTTTGCTTTTGCGGAAGCCTGGGCGGACAAGTTTCGAGTAATCGTTCCGTATCATCCCGGATTCGGGGAGTCCGGTGACGATCCCACATTCACCGACATTCACGATTACGTCATGCACTACCTGGAATTCTTCGATGCGCTCAAAGTCGACCGTATGAATCTTGTTGGATTGTCCATGGGTGGATACCTCGCCGCGAAGTTTGCGAGCGAACACGGCCATCGTGTTCGGAAGCTGGTGCTGATCGCTCCCTACGGATTGCATGTTCCTGAGCATCCCACACTCGATATCATTGCCACTCCTGGTGAAGAACTCGTTCCGATGCTCGTCTCAAACTTCGATTCATTCAAGAAACGTCTGCCGGAAAAGCCCGATCCGGATTTTGTAGCGGCGCGTTATCGCGAAGCCACCAGCTTTGCGCGGCTGTTCTGGGAACATCCCACAGATCCTAAATTCCCGCGGCATCTCCATCGAATCAACATGCCGGCCCTTATCGTCTGGGGCGACGAAGACAAACTGATTCCTGTTCAGCAGGCCCAGGTCTGGCGAAAACGGATCCCGAACGCCGAGGTCATGATTGTGAAAGGCGCGGGCCATATTGTGCAGCACGATAAACCGGAGGTGGTCGAAGCGATCTCGAAATTCCTCGGCTGATGGAGCGCATGATTACACCCCCGGAAAAAACACACGCTGAATAAACCAGAACGTGCCCGCAACGATGACGATGATCGAACCCGTGTAGACGAGTTGCCGCCGGGCCCATTCGCTGCGAGAGCGCAACGCCGCGAAAGCGGATGCCACGGCGACGACGACAATCAACTGACCGATCTCGACGCCAAAATTAAACGAAAACAAGGACCACCCCAAAGCCCGGCGCGGCAATTCCATTTCACGAAGAACATTTGCAAAACCGAAACCGTGAATGAAACCGAATGCGAACGCGATCCAGGCGCGTACATCGCGTCCGCCCTGTGCGAGCAGATTATCCGCGCCGACATACACAATGCTCAATGCGATGGCCGGTTCGATGATGCGCGCCGGCGGCGTCAGTAGATTGAGCGCGGCCAGCGATAAGGTGATGCTGTGGGCGATCGTAAACGACGTCACGACCATGGCCAGACGGCGGAACGTTCCGCCCATCAGAAGGAGGCCGACCAGAAACAACAGGTGGTCCGGCCCGATCAGGATGTGATGAATGCCCGCCGGCACGAACTTCTTCACCACAGCCCATACGCCCTGGCGTGATCCGGCGAAGTAATCGCTGTGGGTGTGGTTTTGATCGAGGATCAATTGCGAGAGCGTGTCGCCTTCGTAGACGTTCACGAATGTTTGATGATTCGAATCGTACGGAAACATCTGCGTCGTGAGTCCCAGAACTCCCGGTTTCGCGCCCGGATAATGCAAATGAAACCGCACCGACTGGCGCTCCGCCAGAATCTCCGGCTGAAGCCATTCCGGCTTTATCGAATGTCCGTCTGCCGTCAGTTCCAATCTGGGATTCATCAGCGAGCGGATCGCACCAAGGTGTTCCGCCGCAAAACCGGGCTCTAGCAAACGTTCCATCGGCGCGATCTGGAGGTCGTGAGCGAGGTCGTAAATGTGGATCGTCAAGGCCACTTCGACAGAATCCGGCTGAAGTTGAATATCGAGGTAACTGAATGGAACCGGATGAGCCCACACCGGCACAGCAGTCAGCAGCAATAGAATGATCGCGGCGGGTTTCACAGACCCGGTCTACAGTCCTTCAGCACAATCGGCGATGCGGCGTAATTGTCCAATGCAATCGTCTTCGCGCTGTTATCCACCGTGATTTTCGCAAACAGCGACGATTTTCCTTCACCTGGAAGCTTCCCTTTCATTCGCATCTCCAACACGGTGAAGTCGTAATCATTTCCCTTTGCGGTTCCCAGCGGCTTCCAGATCTGGGGATTCCAGGCCCCCAGCGCTTTATCCGTCGCAACGATAACGCGCAGTCCGCCGTCCGGCGCGGACATGCGCCAGGCATAGCGCAACGAGTAGCCCGCGCTTTCGGAGGTCCAGATGTATCCCAATGTAGGCGCCTTTGCCAGGGCGGCGGAAAACTCCTTGATTCCTTTTCCGCTGAGCGCGGTCAGCAACTGTTCGCGTTCGGCATCGGTGGACCAGCGGAGTAAGTCGATCTTCACAACGTCGGGAGCGCCGGTCACGTTGGCGGACATTGCGGTGTAGTGTTCGATTGTGGATTTGTTCTGCGCCGTCGAAACGGCAGCCACAACCAGCATGGCGGACAGGCAGTGAAAAAGCATTCTCGGTTTCATCGTGGAAATTATATTTATGGCACGGGCGGGAGTGAAGGGTATATAAGAACGCGAAAAACCAAAGCGGAGGATGTGCGCATGCGCTGGCTTGCGAGACTTCTAATTGTGACCGCACTGTTTGCCGCGATGTCCGGCGGTTCCCTGCAATCGCAGGAACGCAAGTTCGTCACACCGGCTGCACAGGTGCTGGCGATTCGCGCCGGACGCATGTTCGATGCGAAGTCCGGCACGTTGCTGAACAATCAGGTGATTCTGATTCGAGGGGATCGCATCACGGATGTCGCGACCGGCATCCCGATTCCCCGCGAGGCTCGAGTGCTTGATCTCAGTTCAGCAACAGTGATGCCCGGCATGATCGACGCCCATGTTCACGTGAACACGGGCGGCGAAACGCCGGCGCAGCGCGCTCTCGTCGCGCTTGCGAATGCTCAAATCGATTTGCAGGCGGGCTTCACGACGGTTCTCGATATGGATTCGCGTGGAGGATTCAACACCGTTGACCTTCGTGACGCGATCAATTCCGGACTCGTTCAGGGGCCACGCATGCAGGTGGTCGGCCAGTCGATCAACCAGCGCGCGGGCAATTACTATCCCGACAATCAATCGATCCGTTTCCTTGACGGATTCACCGAAGACAAGAACGTCAACTCCCCCTGGCTTGCCCGCGCAGCCGTGCGCGAGGCCAAGTTGCATGGCGTGGATTGGATCAAGATTTACACGACTCAGGATTTTGTCGGTCCCGTGCATATGTGGAAGGCGGACGCGACCCTCGTCAACAGCCCGTCGCTGACCCTGGAAGAAGTTCAGGCCGTTGTGGACGAAGCGCATCGGCTCGGACTCAAGGTCGCGTGTCACACGTACGGCGGCGAAGGCATGAGCAGTTGCCTGACAGCCGGCGTGGATGCGCCGAATCATCTACTGGAATTGGATGATGCGGGAATCAAGATACTGCTTCAAAAGAAACTGCCGTTCGTCGTCACACTCGATGATTTGATCGCGCTCGAAAAAGACGACCTTCGCGATACCGGCGGGAAAAACAGCCGCATCAAGCTGGCGGAGCAGGCGTTCAAAAGAGCCGTCAAAGCTGGAGTGCCGATTGTGTTCGGCAGCGGCGCGACCTCGGCGGCTGTGCCCCATGGCAAGCAGGCGAATCAGTTTGCGTATTACGCGAAGTGGGGACTGAGTCCCGCGCAGGCGCTGCAGACTTCGTATGTCAATGCCGCACACATGCTGAACTACGGATGGGAAAATCAGCTTGGCACTATCGACAAGGGGAAATTCGCCGACATCATCGCGGTGACCGGGAATCCCCTGGCCGATGTCACCGAGATGGAACGCGTGAAATTCGTCATGAAGGGCGGAATGATCGTGCGCAATGACCTTAATAAGGAGATCGACAATGGCAAATAGGAGCCGTCCTGAGATTTCACGACGCGACGTTCTGAAACTTGCAGCGGCGGCTCCCATGGCCGCAGGTTTTGCTTTGCGGCAGGGCGCCGGCGCCAAACCCGGCATCACATCAACTCTGGCCGCTTATATGAGTCAGGCGGGATCTTCAATGCTGCCACCCGAGGTCGTTGAAAAAACAAAACACGTCATTCTCGACACATTCGCCGCGATGATATCCGGAGCCGAACTTCCCCCCGGGCGTTTCGCCATTCAGTTCGCGCGCGCGTACAAAGGCGAGAAGATTGCGACAGTCGCAGCATCCAATGTCGTCTGCGGTCCCATCGAAGCCGCTCTTGCGAATGGGATGCTTGCGCATTCCGATGAAACGGATGACACACATCCATTTTCGCAATCGCATCCGGGATGTTCGGTTGTCCCGGCGGCTCTCGCTGCCGGAGAGCAGTTCGGCATCGAAGGCTCGCGGTTCCTTCGCGCGGTGACGCTGGGTTACGACATCGGCACGCGCGTGACGGCAACGCTGGGCCGGTTGCCGTATATGGTCGACAGCCATCGCAGCACTCACAGTCTTTCCGGAACGTTTGGCTCCGCGGCCGCTGCGGCCTGCGCGGCGAGTCTCAACAAACAGCAGATGCAGTGGGTGCTCTCGTATACAGCGCAGCAGGCATCGGGCCTCGCGTCGTGGCAGCGCGACGGAGATCACATTGAAAAAGCATTCGACTTTGGAGGCATGCCCGCGCGAAACGGCGTGACGGCGGCTCTGCTGGTGCAGGCCGGAGGCACCGGCGTGGACGACATCTTTGCCGGAGCCGATAATTTCTTTCAGGCATTTCTTCCAAAAAACGATGCCGCAATGGTCGTTGAAAAACTAGGCGAGCGTTTTGAAGTCACGAGAACCAGCTTCAAGAAATGGACCGTCGGCGCGCCGATTCAAGCAGTGCTGGATGCGCTGGAGAATATTCTCGCAAAGAACAAGATTGAAGCGGATCAGGTCAGGCAGGTGCTTGTTCGTGTCGCGACGAACGAAGCCACGATCGTGAACAACCGCGAGATCCCGGATATCTCGCTGCAGCATCTTGTGGCCGTAATGCTGGTCGATAAGACCGTCTCGTTCAAATCAGCCCACGATAAGGATCGAATGAAAGATCCCAACATCGTGCGTCAACGCGCGAAGGTGCAACTCATCCCCGATGAAGAACTCGAACGGCGGATGCCTCGCCGCGAAGGCATCGTCGATATCGTCTTCAACGACGGCAAGCGCATCACCGAACACGTCACCGCGGTCCGCGGCACGGCCGACAATCCGATGACTCGCGAAGAAGTGATGAGAAAGGCGAAAGACTTGATGACGCCGGTTCTCGGCGGAGCCGCCACCACCAAACTGATCGAAACGGTGCTATCACTGGAGAACGTCAAGACCGTGCGCGATCTCCGTCCCCTGCTCCAGAAAGCGTAAGGCGGTTACGGTTTCACCTTGGCCGCGAGCGTTCCCTGCCTGGACGCCGCCAGGGCTCGCCGTTGCGCAGGCGTCATCAACCGCACTACTTTTCCGAGCGATTCATTCTCCAATTTGTCCAGTGCCGCCCGATCCGGCTTCACCTTGGGATCGCGCGTCATTTGATCCACCTGGCGATTGAACTCGGCATAAATCGTCTGGGCCTGCATTTCCTGTTCCGTCGTGAAAGGCGCCTGCGCATTTTCGAGAATCAATCGCAGCGCGGGGAAACCGCCGCGCATCATGATCTGCTCGGTACGATATCGCCGCAACGCCGTTCGCTGATCCGCGGTGAGAACCTCGTTCACCTTCTTCATGTATTCCTGATTCGCGTGGCGGACATCATCCTCGGTCGCCGATTTCTGCAGCGCCTTCATCTGTGTTTCGATACTTGCATCAAGTTCCTTTTCCTGCCGTCCAGTCAGCGGAAACTTCGCCTCCGAGAAAAAACGTTTCAATTGCTGAACGGGATCATTTCCTCTCTGAAGATCCCGCAATACAAGATTTCCACTCGCAAACACACCACCCATTCCCAATTCCTTCAGGGATTCCTCGAGATCTTGCGCAAACACCGGCGCCGCGCTCAACACCAGGGCCAGAACCCAAACGAAACGCCTCATATTCCGTCTCCTCTCAGAAACAGTTTTATTGTTTGGACCGTTGTACTGCTGCGGCACGAGTAAAGTCAATATGGGTAGTGGGTCAGTTTGAATTTGCAAGCTTCGTAACAAAAGCCCTTTGCCAAACGAAATCCTGCAAATTCGGTTTCTGCCCAACGAGATTGTCATTAGGAGTTGTAAGTTTTACCGAGCCTATACATCGGCCAACTGTCCTTTGAGCAAATCGCCAAGGTAATTTGCCAACTCCTGAACGTCGAGCAATCCTTTGTCCCATGCAGCATCCGCTTTCTGTAAAGCATCGTAATAAGGTCCTCGGTTATCACCTCAAAAGCGGCCAATCGTTATCACTTCAAAACCGGCCACAG
>CAZWGA010000083.1:0-28398 GCA_964633285.1 uncultured Solibacteraceae bacterium
TCATGATCTCGAAGTTCTCGGCCCAGCCGCCCCAGAGCGGCAGCTCCTTGAGGAAGTTGCGGAAGGTCGCGCCGCGCTTCACGGCGTTCTCCTCGTACATGATCTTCAGGCCCGTGATCTCCTCGACGTCGGGGAAGAAGCGCTTCAGGTACGCGTGCGCGCGCCCGGAGACGACGATCTTCACCTCGTGACCCTTGGCGAGCAGGTGCTGGATCACGACCTTTGAGCGGGTCGCGTGACCCATGCCTTCGCCCGTCACGCCGTACAGGATCTTCATGCGGCTCTCTCCCATGCAGACAGTAGCGCGGCCGCGCGCGCGCCGTTCGCGGTGGCGTGCAGACGGCGCGCGTCGCCATCTATGGAAATCTCGACGCGCAGATGATCCCTCGGCGCGACGTCGGGGAACCGATCGAACCACTCGACGGCGACGACGCCGTCACGCCGGTACAGATCGTCGAGCCCGATGTCCTCGAGCTCGGCCTCGCGCTCGAGGCGATAGAGATCGACATGGAACAGCGCGAGGCGGCCGCCGGCGAGCCCGTTCACGAGCGTGAACGTCGGGCTCGTAACGCGCCCCCCGGGGGTGTACTCGCGAAAGAAACGACAACCGGGTTTCAGGTTTCTTAAACGCCGAGCAAAACGGGTGTAACGGGCATCGCAACGGACTCTTCCCGTCACCTTTATCTGGCAGCCGGCCAGCGCCACACGATTTTGTTCTCAGAGGACGCCGGCAATGCGCCCGTCATCTATGCGGGTAAGGATGGGATTGCGAGTCTCTATAACAGTGTCCGATTAGAGTCGCTGTTCCGTAATCCTGCCTTTCTGACTTTCAATCAGGCCGATGGAATGCTGTACGTCAGCGACAGCGGCAATCACGTCATTCGCCGCGTACGTCCTGGCGCTGACGGAACTGTCGAAACTTTCGCGGGAACCGGAACAGCGGGAAATCGGGACGGCGATGCGGCGAGCGCGACCTTTAATAATCCTCAGGGCATTGCGTTGGATGGCGAAGGCAATCTCTGGGTCGTTGACAGCGGCAATCACCTTATTCGCCGAATTAACCTGCAAACCAGAGTCGTGCAAACGGTCGCCGGTACAGCCGGCAGTTCCGGATCAGCCGACGGAATCGGCGGACAGGCTCGATTCTACTCGCCACGCGGAATCGCGCTTGAAACCGAAGCGCTGGATCGCGCGCTGTTGAGGCTGGCAAATGGCGGTCTCACCGGAACGAAGCACATGTTGGTCGCCGACAGCGGCAACAATTCCATTCGGCGTATCAGCTTCACTGGGAATGTGGAAACACTGTCGCTTTTGACCGCAGCGGCCAGTTCGCCGGCGCGCGTTCAAAACCGGCTCTCGTTTTTGAGTCCGGCGCAGGATGCCGCGGCCCAGTTGAGCGCTCCAGGGGGAATCGCGACGGACTCGTTTGGAAGCATCTTCGTCACTGAACCCGCAACGGGCCTCGTGAAATCGATCCTGCCCAACGGCACGGCAGTTCTGGCTGCTCCACGAAACACATTCATATCGCCGCAGGGCGTCGCAATTTCCGACAGCGGGAGAGTGATTGTCGCTTCAGCAGGCAACTCCGCTCAATCGATTACGTTTGGCCAGCCCGAAATCGAAGCGGTGACGCCAGGGTCGATCATCAATGCCGGCGGAACGTTCGTCACAGTCACCGGCAGAAACTTTGCCCCGGGCACGATTGTGGTCGCAAACGGAGTTGTGGTCCCAGCGATCGAGAGAGTGAATACAGAGAAGCTTACTTTCACCGCGCCGCCTTCCAGCAGCGGCATGGGCACATTGACAATCATGAACCGGGGCGGGATTGCTCAGAAATCGCTCGTCGTCACACCGGCTCGATTGAGCGAATTGCAACCCGGTTTCATCACGACGATTGCCGGCGGTTCTACCTTCGCAGGCGATGGCGGCGATGCCACGCAAGCCGAGATTCGCGAACCGGGAAGCACCGCGATCGACAGTAACGGAAATCTCTACATCGCCGATACGAGACATTTCAGCGTCCGCCGAATTGATTCCAAAACAGGAATCATCACCACTGTGGCAGGCACCGGCCGCGAACCCGTGCAGGCGCAAGGTGGGTCCCTCGGTGTGCCGGCCACCGCGGTTGACATCGCCGTGAAGTCCATCGCGGTCGATGGAGCCGGGAATCTCCTCATCGCGGGGGGATTGTTTAACGATACATACCAGGTCGATGCGGGCGGCATCATCAATCTCTTTTCCGAAAGATCCATCGACTATCTCGCGGTCGATGGAGAAAGCAGCCTCTTCTACAAAAAAGCTCGTCCCTTCGGCGAGATCATCTTGAAGCACCCTGCCAACGGAGGCACTCCGGTGACCATTGCGGGTGGAGGGAGTCCGGCGGACGGTGTGGGGGATGGACTCCCGGCTACTCAGGCCACGTTCGCGAATATTTCGGGACTGGCCATCGACTCCTCAGGAAACGTTCTCGTTACCGACAGCCTTCAGAATCGTGTGCGGAGAGTCGATCGGGTCAGCGGAACGATCTCGACGATTGCCGGAACTGGCTCAGCGGTTTCAACCGGGGACAACGGTCTGGCGACTTCGGCAGGGCTTGAACACCCGAGCGGAATTGCAGTGAATGCGGCGGCCGACATTTATTTCAGTGAAGCATCGGGCAGAGTTCGCAAGATCGATCACAGGACCGGCATCATATCGACGGTCGTTCAACTCAGCTACAACCCGGAAAGTATTGCGATCGACGGTGCAGACAATCTTTATGTATCCACGGAAGATCGAAAAGGTATATCGAAGATCGACACTCGCACCGGCGTTGTACGAACAGTTGCAGGACGGCCGGATCGCGCTATCGCCGAAGGAGTCCCTGCCGTCCAGGCGAGTCTCGTGGCGCCCACGGACATTACGCTGGATGCGGCTGGAGATCTCGTGATCGTAGATACGGGCGACAGCCGCGTGCGAAAAATTATTACGGCATCGGGCCTGATCAACACAGTCGCGGGAACGGGTCTCCATACAGCGTTCCTGGTTCCGGCGGCCGGTCAGAACGCGCGGCAGTCCTCATTCAACCAACCTTCTCTTGTCGCGACGGACAGCTCCAGAAACATTTTCTTCCTGGATTGGGGCACGACGTTCCAGGAGCAGATCGTCTGGAAGGTAGATGCTGCTACCGGGAATCTGAGCCGGGCACTCACGTTCGCGGGATCCGACATGCTGACGGGGCTGGCCATTGGAGCCGGCGACCGTTTGTTGTATGCGACGAGCGGAAATCGAATATCCAAAGTGGAATCCGATTCCACTACATCGACTCGAATCGCCGGAGTCGGGCAATGGGGCTATGCCGGAGACGGCGGTCCCGCGACCGCGGCGATGATGGCGCAGCCAACGCGACTGGATGTGACCGGCACAGGGAATCTTTATGTTGCAGAGTACGACAGCGCCAGCATTCGCAAAGTCGATACGTCTGGAATCATCACCACTGCGGCAGGAGGACCCGGCGGCGGATTCCCCAATACGAGCGACGTTGCCGTGGACACCACCGGCAACGTGTATATCCTGACGACCAACAGTATCCTGCGGGTCGATGCGCTTACCGGCGTCATTACTACTGTGGCTTACCGTGAGTATGGAGCGCACACGCCGCTTGGGGACAACGGCCCCGCCATCAGTGCCGGGTTAGGCGCAAAAGCAATTGCCGTTGATTCGGATGGAAACCTGTTCGTGGCGGACGATGCCAACAAACGAATCCGCGCTATTCGATTGCCGCCGCCTCCTCCAATTCAACCGGTCGATTCACTTCCATGCGGCACGATTGCCGCGAACCAGACAATCAACGCGACTCTGTCCACGTCCGATTATCTGTCGCGTAACCGATCCGGAAGTTATGCCGACTGTTACCGCTTCACCGCCGCAGCAGGTGACCGGATTTCGATAGCCGCGAATTCCACCACCTTCGATCCGTACCTGTATCTTCTGAACTCCACGGGGCAGGTAGTGACTTCGTCGTTGACCCCCACGAACCATGGTGCGCGAATTCCATCGTTGGGCTCATTTGTTCTGCCGCGTACGGGAACGTACACGATCGAGGCGGCGGGTTACTCGTCAGCGTCGCTGGGAAGCTATTCGCTCACATTGATTGCAAACCCGTCCCCTCTCATTTCATCGATTGAACCCTCGAGCGCTGTGGCAGGATCGACCGTAACGCTGACCGTCCACGGAACGAATTTCAACTCGGGAGCAACGTTGTCAATCGGAGGCGCGGGCGTATCAATAGGCTCGATAAGACTGACGGACAGCACGTTGCTTACAGCTTCACTCAATTTTGCGGCCGACGCGGCGCCTGGTCCGCGAGCCGTCACGCTGACAACAAACGCCGGAACGAGTCCGCCACTGACGTTCTTACTGATTCCACAGCCGCCAACAGTGACATCGGTTCTGCCGAATTCCGCCAATGCCGGAAGGAATGCAACCGTGACTATTGTCGGAAGCAACTTCGTTGCCGGCGCAACAGCAGTAACAGTGAGCGGGACGGGTGTTTCCGCCACTGCGACGAGTTTTGTCTCTCCGGAAAGAATCGACGCGGATTTATCCTTGGCTCTCGACGCAGCGACAACGTCACGCGGCCTGACCGTCACTACCGCGGGCGGCAGCAGCGCCGCAGTGACGTTCACAGTATTGCCGCGAGGAGCAACCCTCTCATCGGTGGATCCCGCGACTGCCGCCGCAGGATCCACGGTAACTTTGACTCTGACTGGAACGAACTTCGTTGCCCAATCCACTTCCGTTTCATTGAGCGGCGGCGGGGTCACGGTTGGGATGGCATCGGTCATCAGCACTACGTCCCTGACCGTGAGTCTTACAATCGCGCCGGCGGCCGCGACAGGAGCGAGAAACCTCACCATTACAACGCCTGATGGAACAAGCAATCCGCTGACATTCACGGTGACGGCGCCATTACCGCCAACTTGTACGCAGGTGACGTTTGGCCAGGCCATCAATGGCGCCTTGAGTAGCAGTGACAATCCTTCTCAACAGCGGTCCGGCAGTTATTCCGATTGTTATGCCTTCTCCGGCACTACTGGGGATCGCGTGATCATTGCCATGAGTTCCACGGTGTTCAACACCTATCTCTACCTGATCGACTCCAACAATCAGGTGGTAACGACCGGCAGCGGATTCCGGGACTCGCGAATACCGGCCAGCGGATCGTTTGCGCTTCCGGCGACGGGAACGTACACGATCGAAGCAACGTCGAATTTCTCAGCCGCCGTCGGAACCTATTCGCTCACGGTGTCCCTGTTTCCGCATCCCACTCTGGCATCGATCGACCCCACGAGTATCACAGCGGGAACCAACGTGACAGCAACTTTGCGGGGAACCAACTTCGTAACGGGTGCCACGAACGTCGTGGTGACCGGAAACGGCCTCACCGTTGGGACGGTTTCGTTAACCAGCGCAACCTCGCTTACGGTCGACCTGTCGGCGAATCTCGCAGCAACGCCGGGTTCGCGCGATGTTACGGTCACGACATCCGGCGGAACGACCGCGGCAGTGAGTCTCACGGTAACTCCGGCGGCGCCGCCTTCTTGCGCCTTGATCACGGCAGGCCAGTCGGTCGTCGGCTCGCTGAGCGCTAGCGATTACCCTTCGCGGCAGCGCGCCGGAAGTTATGCCGACTGTTATACGTTCTCCGGTACAGCGGGCGACCGGGTCAGTATCGCCATGACGTCGTCGACTCTCACCAGTGCTTACTTGTATTTACTGAATTCATCGGGACAGATTGTGAGCACCTCCGGAGGAAGTTCTAGCGATGCGCGGATTCCGGCAAGCGGTTCATTCAGTCTGCCCTCGACCGGCGCTTATACCATCGAAGCAACTTCTTTCTACGCCTCAGCAGTAGGAGCGTATTCGCTGACGCTGACGTATATTCAACGACCCACTCTAAGCGCGATCGATATCACGAGCGCGGCCGCGGGCTCTACTATTGTCGCCAGACTGACAGGAACAAACTTTGTCGCAGACGCAACCGCTGTTTCAGTTTCGGGCAGCGGGATCACCGTTGGAGCTGTTTCGGTGAGTAGTACCGCATCGCTGACTGTGACTCTCTCGATCGCCCTCACCGCGCCAACGGGATCGCGCGATATCACGGTTACGACAGCCGGCGGCGCCAGCGGCGCCGTTAGCTTCAATGTCACGGCCGCACCCGTCCGTACGTGTTTGCCGATCAGTCCGGGCCAGCTTGTCAACGGCACTTTGAGCACGAGCGATTATCCATCGACCCAAACTTCGGACGGCTACTCTGACTGCTACACGTTCTCAGGAACGGTGAACGATCAAATTGTCATTTCAATGAACGCTTCCGGGTTCACGAATTACATATTTCTTCTCAGTGCTACCGGAGACTCGGTGACATATGGGACCGGTTCCTCGAGCGCGCGAATTCCATCCACGGGATCGCTGCGATTGCCCGCAACCGGAACTTACACAATCGAAGTAATGGGCCTCGCCGCATCCTCCCTCGGCCCTTATTCGGTCTCGCTGACATATACTCGCGCACCTACATTGTCATCAATCGACCCCACGGCCGTTAGTGCCGGCTCCACGGTGTCGATGACTCTTACCGGGACGAACTTTGTGACGGACGGAACGGCCGTGACAATCGCCGGTAGCGGGGTCAGCCTCGGGCCGGTGACAGTAACCAGCCCGACGTCTTTGACCGCAAGCGTGTCGGTAGCCCTTTCGGCGCCGGCAGGCCCGCGAAACATCGCCGTTACCACTTCCGGCGGACTCAGCAATGCCGTCAGCTTCACTGTCAATCCCCCGGGGCCGCCCGCGTGCACGCCAATTACTCTGGGACAGCCTGTAAATGCCGATTTGAGCACAAGCGACTATCCATCGACACAACATCCCGGAAGCTACTCCGACTGTTACACGTTCTCGGGCAACGCCGGCGATCAGATCGTTTTGACGATGAGCAGTTCTGCATTTACAAATTATTTGGCATTGCTGAATGCCACAGGTCAGTTGGTCAGCTCAGGATCGGGGTCCAACACGCGGATACCGGGGACCGGTACGATTACGCTCCCGGCCACCGGAACCTACGTCGTCGAAGCAACCAGTTTTTCACCTTCCTCGACTGGTTCGTACATCCTGACGGCAACTTCCAGCGGCAGCGGCAGCGGGCCACGGACTTGTCCCACCATCGCACTGAACCAGAACGTGAACGGCAGCCTTACCACAAGCGATTATCAGTCACCACGGCAGACCGGCAGTTATGCCGATTGTTATACGTTCGCCGGTAATTCAGGCGACCAGGTCATCATTGCAATGAATACCTCGGCATTTTGGCCGTACCTCTATTTGCTCGACGCGGGAGGTCAGGTACTGAGTTACGGCAACGGATCCAGTGACGCCCGCATACCCTCAGGAGGATCCTTTACTCTTCCGGGCACCGGGACCTACACGATCGAAGCAACCCGGTGGGCGTCTGGACCAACAGGCAACTATTCACTAATGGTCACCTACTTCGCCAGACCTACTTTGACCGCAATCAACACATCCAGCGCCGCGGCGGGCTCGACAGTGCCGGTCACATTGACGGGCACCAATTTCGTTACGGGATCGACAACTGTTGGTGTCAGTGGTGGCGGAGTAATCCCAGGCACGGTTACCGTCAACAGTCCAACATCATTGACCGTTAATTTGTCTTTCACACTGGCGGCCGCCAGTGGTTTGCGCAACATTACCGTGACGGCCAACGGGATCACGAGCAATGCCCTGACAATCAATGTGACGGCGGCGCCCCCTCCGGTGTGCGTTCCCATTGCATTTAATCAGGCTGTGAATGCCGGACTGAGCTCGACCGATCATCCGGCGACACAGCAGTCGGGCACCTACTCTGACTGCTACACGTTGTCCGCCAGGGCTGGCGATCAAATCGTGGTGTCGATGAACGCATCCGCGTTTTATCCGGTACTCTATTTGATCGACGCTGGAGGACAAGTGGCTTCGTATTATTCCAGCGTGTCCAACAATGCCCGCATTCCTGCGTATGGCGGAACGTTTGAGATACCGGCTACGGGAACCTACACCGTGGAGGCCACGTCGTATTACGCCTACGGTTTCGTGACAGGCTCTTACGACGTCACAGTGACGTATTTTCCAAAGCCGACGATAACGTCCATCAATCCCGCAACAGCGGCCGCAGGTTCAACGGTCACGGTCTCATTGACGGGAACGAACTTTACGCAAGGCTCGACCACAGTGACTGTGACCGGAAGCGGCATCACGGCCGGAGCGGTAACGGTTGCAAGTCCGACTTCGATGACGGTGAGCCTCTCCCTCACGCTTGCAGCGGCAACAGGCACGCGCAGCCTGAACGTCAACGTTTCAGGAGTGATCAGTAACACAGTGGCGTTCACTGTGACGGCGCCTCCAGCTCCGGTTTGCGTGCCGATCAACTTCAATCAAGCCGTCAACGCGAGTCTCAGCGTTACCGATCATCCCGCAACGCAGCAATCGGGCACGTATTCCGATTGCTACACTTTCTCGGCTCATGCCGGCGACCAGGTAATTGTCACGATGAACGCTTCGGGGTTTTACCCTCATCCGTACCTGCTGGACGCCGCGGGTCAAGCCGTAGCCTCTTATTCCGGTGTTTCGAACAATGCCCGCATCCCGAACAGCGGGACTGTCACGCTTCCAGGAACCGGCGCTTACACGATCGAAGCAACGTCCTATTACCCGTACGGATTTGTCTCAGGACCCTACACTCTAACAGTGACGTATTTTCCGAAGCCGGCCCTGACCTCGGCCAGCCCTGCTTCCGCACAAGCGGGATCGGCTGTCAATGTGACGTTGACTGGAACCAATTTTGTGGCAGACGCCACGACCGTTGCGGTCAGCGGAAGCGGTGTCACAGTGGGAACTGTCAACGTCACAAGTCCAACTTCTCTGACCGTGGGCCTCTCATTTACTCTCGCAGCGGCTACCGGCCCTCGCAATGTGACTGTCACCGTCGCGGGAGTAACCAGCGATCCCCTGACATATACCGTAACCGATCCGCCGCCTGCGACTTGTATTCCAATCACGTTGGGTCAGACCGTTCAAGCCAGCCTGAGCGTGACCGATTACCCCTCCTCCCGCCAGTCTGGAAGCTATTCCGACTGCTATACGTTTTCTGGCTCTGTTGGGGACCAGGTGGCGATTTCCATGAGTTCAAGTTCGTTCTGGCCTTATGTCTATCTGATCGACGCGGGAGGTCAGGTTGTCGGCTCAGCATCCGGTGGAGGTTCAGATCCAGCAAGGATCCCTTACTCTGGAACGTTGGCGTTGCCCGCAACCGGAAGTTATGTCATCGAAGCAACCCGGTGGGCATCCTCATATACCGGCGACTATTCATTGTTGGTGTCTTACTTTCCCAGACCGACCATAACCTCGATAAGCCCCTCCAGCGCCGCCCGTGGATCCACTGTGGCCGTTACCGTGAACGGCACCAACTTCATATCGGGATCAACGACTGTTGACGTCGGAACCGCGATCACTGTAGGGGCCGTCTCGGTCACAAGCTCAACGTCCTTAACCGTGAATCTCACAATTGGCGCGTCGGCCACGACAGGGCCCCGAAGCTTGACGGTTACTTCGGCCGGCATCACAAGCGCGGCGGCTACATTCACGGTAAATCCGTAGGCGGAGAAGCCCGCCCATTTGACATATCAGGCACCGATCAAAAAGTACTTTGGACTCCTGAACATACGCATTATTATCTGTGTGATTTCAGCGACCAGCTTTGAGTCAGCTTGGAGGGTAATCTGTGAACACGAGAATACTCGCGGCAGGATGCGCGGTAGTGATGTGCGGTTTTCTGGTTTCCGCACAATCCGGACAAGTGGCAAGGGTGCCGACCGCGCCGTCGAACACGGCAGGCCGAACGCAGGCTGGAACACAAACCGCAGCTGACTTTGCGAAGCCGCGCGCAATTCTGGATCAGTATTGCGTCACATGCCACAACGAAAGACTGAAAACCGGAAACCTCATGCTGGATCAACTCGATCTTGCGCATCTTGGCGATCACGCTGAAATCGGCGAGAAGATCGTCCGTAAACTCCGCGCGGGAATGATGCCCCCGACCAATATGAAACGGCCCGATCCGGCCACAATGCAGGCGCTGATCGAATGGATGGAGAACGAACTGGATCGCAAAGCTGTGACGCACCTGCCTGCGCCCGGACTGCACCGGCTCAACCGAACGGAATATGCGAACGCGATCCACGACGTCCTCGCGCTCGACGTGGACGCCACCAGGTTTTTACCTGCCGACGATTCCACTCACGGATTCGATAATCAGGCCGGCACGCTGACCATGTCGCCGGCGTTGATGGAAGCTTATTTGTCTGCCGCCGGAAAGATCAGCAGGCTGGCGATCGGCGCTGTCTCCGGGCCGACTCAAGCAGTCTTCGAAGCGCCGTCCGACACCGCGCAAAACTTCCATGTGGATGGACTCCCGTTTGGAACGCGCGGAGGCATGCTCATCAAGCACGAATTCCCTGCTGACGGCGACTACACATTCACGGTCAAGGGTGTCACGGGATATTTCCAGGCGGTGCTCGGACAGATCAAAGGCGAGCAACTTGAAGTGACCGTCGACGGCGAGCGCGTGAAGGTATACGACTGGGATCGCGAGGTCCAGAGCACGCGTGGCGTCGGCGCGAAAAGTCCGAGGGTTCCGCTTCGCGCGGGACTTCATACTGTCGGCGTTACTTTCCTGGCAACCAACGACGTGCCCGGCAGCGAGTTGAACCGTCCGTTCCAGCGGACGATGAACACACCCGGCGAGATTCCAGGATTCCTGTTTTATCCGCACGTCGGCCAGGTTGTTATTGAAGGCCCTTATAACTCCCAGGGCGCCACCGATACGGAAAGCCGCCGCAAGATTTTTGTGTGCCGTCCGGCGAATGCGCGTGAGGAAGGAACCTGCGCCCGCACCATCGTTTCGACACTTGTCAAACATGCTTACCGGCGTCCGCCGAAGCCGGCCGATCTCGAACAGTTGATGGACTTCTACCTTCAAGGCAGGCAGGAAGGCGGGACTTTTGACGACGGCATCGAAGCGGCCCTGCAGCGCATCCTCGCTGATCCGGAATTTGTCTATCGCGAAGAAGCGGAACCGGCGAACCTGGCCGATGGAAAGACGTATCGCGTCAGCGATCTCGCGCTGGCGTCGCGGCTGTCTTTCTTCCTGTGGAGCAGCGTGCCGGACGATGAACTCATCGATGTCGCCGCGCAGGGCAAGCTGAAGGATCCGGTTGTGCTCGAGCAGCAGGTCAAACGAATGCTCAAGGATCCGAAGGCTGAAGCTCTCGTGAGCAACTTCACAGGGCAATGGCTGAGCGTGCGTTCCCTCAAGACCAGTGAACCCGTCGTGAATCTCTTTCCGGATTTCGACGATAATCTGCGGAACGCGTTCCAGCAGGAAGCCGAATTGTTCTTCAGCAGCATTGTTCATGAAGACCGCAGCATCCTGGATTTGTTGACCGCCGATTACACATTCGTCAACGAAAGGCTTGCGAAACATTACGGCATCCCGAACGTGTATGGACCGCAGTTCCGCCGCGTGACACTCGGCCCCGATATGGATATGCGCCGCGGACTTCTTGGAAAAGGCGCGCTGCTGACGGTGACGTCGGCTGCGGCGCGAACGTCGCCGGTAGCGCGCGGCAAGTGGTATCTGCAGACGTTCCTCGGTGTGAGCCCGCCGGATCCGCCGCCGGGAGTGGACACGACGCTGAAGCAGAAAGCCTCGACCGACACGACCGGGAACCTCAAGATCCCGACAATGCGGGACATCATGGAAGCGCATCACAGCAATCCAACGTGCGCAACATGCCACCGCATTTTTGAGCCGATCGGACTGGCGCTTGAAAACTTTGATGCGACCGGCGCGTGGCGCACACAGGATGAAGGCAATCCTATTGATGCGACCGGCGTGCTTGTCGATGGAACAAAAGTGGACGGCATCGGCAGTCTGCGGAACTCACTCATCCATTATTCCGATACTTTTGTGCGCGTCGTAACCGAACGGCTCCTCACTTATGCGCTCGGCCGCGGCGTCGAATACGAAGATATGCCGCTGGTACGATCGATTGTGCGCGGTTCGGCACCGTCGAAATATAGATTCTCGTCGCTGGTTCTCAGCATCGTGAAGAGTCCCGCATTTCAAACGAATATGAAGATGAAACCGGCCGATGCCAGACAGCAGGCGGCTCGGTAACCTTATAAGTTAAGGAGACAGGCACTGTGTTCATAACGAAGAAACACATATCACGGCGGACCGTATTAAAAGGCGCAGGCGCCACACTTGCGCTGCCTTTCCTCGAAGCAATGGTTCCGGCGGCAACGGCGTTGGCTCAAACCGAAGCCAATCCGAAACCTCGATTCGTCGGGCTGTTTGTGCCGCACGGCATGGCGCCCGGCTACTGGGTTCCCGAAAAGGAAGGCAAGGATTTTGATTTCAAATTCTGCTTCAAGCCGCTCGAACCGTATCGCGAAAGTGTGACGCTTTTCACCGGGCTTCACTCCCGCTCGGCCGAACCGCCCCCGGGTGTAACCGGCGCCGATCACTGGGTGGCCGCCGCTTTCCTGTGCGCCAACAAACCCAAGAAAACTGCGGGCGCGGACGTTTACGCCGGCACAACAATCGATCAGATGATCGCCCAAAAGATCGGCCAGAATAACCTGATGCCGTCGATGCAACTGGCGGTTGAAGATCCCGGCGCCAATTCGAGCAACTGCGGCGAGGGTTACAGTTGCACCTACACGAACACCATCTCGTGGTCTTCGCCAACCGATCCGTTGCCGATGGAACTGAATCCGCAGGTCGTCTTCGAACGCATGTTCGGCGATGGAAGCACGGTGGAACAGCGCGCCGCGCGCCGAAAGCGGGATCGCAGCATTCTCGACTCGCTGACCGGAAGCCTTTCGCGTTTGCGCAATGAATCGAGTCCGTCGGACCGTGCGCGGCTCGACTCTTACACTGAGAATGTTCGCGAAATCGAGCGCCGGCTGGAAATCGCAATGAAGGCTTCCACGGTTGCGCCTACCGATATGAGAGTTCCCGTGGGCGTTCCACAATCGTTCGACGAACACATCAAACTGCAGTTCGATCTGCTTGCACTGGCCTTCCAGGCGGATATCACTCGCGTCGGCACGCTTCTTTTTGCCCGCGATCTGACGGGACGAACCTATCCCGAGTGTGAAGCGCCAACCCTGAGTTTCCACGGCGGATCGCACCACGGTGAAGATCCGCGGCGCATCGACCAGTACGCGAAGCTGAATCAGTATCACGTGAAGATGGTGGCGTACCTTGTGGAGAATCTCTCGAAGATCAAGGAAGGCGACGGCACCGTTCTGGATCACTCGCTGGTTTTGTACGGCAGCAATATGGGAAATTCAAATCAGCATCTTCACTACGATGTGCCGCACGTTCTCGTCGGCAAACTCAATGGAAAGATGAAAGGCAACCGGCATATCGCGTTTCCATCAAAGACCGTGCCGACGGGAAATCTGCTGTTGAGTATTCTGGACAAATTCGACATTCATCAAGAAAGCATCGGCGACAGTACGGGCCGAATCGAAAACCTGTAGGTGTTGGAGGATTCATGAAGAGAATTCTGGCACTGGCCATCATCGCTTTGATGTCCACAACCGCTTTTGCAGCCGGCCGCTATGACGTCGCGGATGCTGCCATGAAAGGCGACAAGGCAGCCGTTCGCGCCCTGATCGCTCAGAAAGCCGATGTCAACGCGCCTCAGCCCGATGGCGCGACGGCGATTCATTGGGCCGCCTATCGCGCCGACAAGGAAATGGCCGATATGCTGATTCACGCCGGAGCCAATGTCAAAGTGTCGAACCGTGAAGGATCCACGCCGCTTTGGCTCGCATGTGTGAATGGCGATGCGGCAATGATCGCAACGCTTGTTAATGCCGGCGCAGATGCGAATGAAAAGCTTCCGCTGGGACGAAGTCCCCTCATGATCGCAGCGCGCACGGGCAACGTCGAAGCCATGAAAATCCTGGTTGAGCACGGCGCCGATGTGAACGCGAAAGAAACATTGCGCGGGACAACGCCGCTGATGTGGGCCGCGGATGAAGCGCATGCCGATGCCGTGAAGTTTCTGATCGATCATGGCGCCGACATCAATGCACGCTCCAGTCAGGCCGCCCGTGGAAGGGGCCCGGCTCTCGGCAAAGCGAACGATCCCCGAAAAGCTGTCGCCGCTCAGGGCGCGGCACTTGCCGCCGGTAACGCCCTCGATCTGGCCGCCATTCGCGCGGCGACCGAAGGTGGAACCGCGACACCTCCGGCCCAGGCTCAAGGTCAGCGTGGCGCGGCCGCTCAAGGTCAACGTGGTGGCGGCGCCGGAGCGCGCGGAGGCAACGCCGGCGGGCGCGGAGGCGCCGGAGCGGCTGTGGATGAAGCGTCACCGGATGGTCAGGATGACGCCGCAGCGGCCGGATTCCGTAATCGCGCCGCTCCAACAGACGGCGGACAATTGACGGCCATCACGTATGCCGCCCGTTCCAACGATCTCGAATCCGTGAAGGTGCTGCTCGCTGCGGGTGTCGATATCAATCAGGTCACAGGATACGGCTGGAGCCCGCTTCTGGTCGCGACTCAGAATCGCTATTACAAACTCGGCGCCTATCTCCTGGATCACGGCGCCGATCCTAATCTCACCAACAAAGGCGGATGGACTCCGCTCTATCTGGCAACCGACAACAGGAATATCGAGAACGGTGACTATCCGGTCCGCAAAGGCGACATGGATCACCTGGATTTCATTAAGCTGCTCGTCGCAAAAGGCGCCAACGTCAATGCGCGCATCAAGGACAGCACAGAGACGCGAACAGTCTTCACGAATCAGTGGCTCGATGAAAATGGCGCGACGGCGTTCCTGCGCGCATCACAATCCGGCGACGTCGAGTTGATGAAGTTCCTTCTTGCTCATGGAGCCGATCCCAAAATCAACACCGTGCTTGGCGTCACGCCTTTGCACGTTGCCGCCGGAGTCGGTTGGGTTGAGGGCATCACTTATGAGTGGTCGCAGGAAAATACACTTCAAGCGGTGAAGATGCTGGTGGATCTCGGGCTGGATGTGAACGCTCAGGCGGATACCGGCCGGACTGCAATGCACGGCGCTGCGCATAAAGGCCGTTCGGATGTAGTTCAGGTTCTCTTCGATCATGGAGCGCGGCTCGACGTTCGCGATTACGGCAACACCGACAATCGCGGCGGCAAACTCGCGGTTCACACATGGCAAGCAGTGGACTACGCCGACGGACTCGTTCGAGTCGGCGTGCAATCGGCGATTCCTCATCCGGACACAGGGCTGCTGATTCGAAAACTGATGACAGCCCAGGGACTCGTGCCTCCGCCGATGGGCCGCACACTCGAATCCATCTGCATCACCGACGCCTGCGACTGAAAAATTTCAGGGAGAATTAAAGGGACACGCATTTGAGAGTGGAGATCCCAATATTTGAGATCTCAGATTCTGGGATCTCCACTCTCAAATGCGTGTCGTCCCCTTAATTCCCCTGAGACGCCTGCCTTTTTTCCCAAAAACCGCGGAACAGCGGTAGCCGTTCGTCCGTATTCTGTTTCTATACGCGGAGGAGGTGGTGTCGTGATGCGTGATATCCGGTTTGGTTTGAAACTGCTTTGGAAAGATCGCGGGTACGCGGCAACTGCGCTACTCACACTGGCTATCTGTGTCGGAGCGAATACAGCGATCTTCACGATCGTCCATTCGGTCCTTCTTAAGCCCCTTCCGGTCCCGGACTCCACGCGGATTCTCCTGATGTCGAATCAATATCCGAATTCGGGAACCGCTTATACGCTTTCGACCAACAGCGGAGTTCCGGATTATTACGATCGCCTTCGTGACATGAACGTGTACGAAGAACAGGCAATGTACCAGGGTACGAACCAAGCATTTGATATCAACGGCTCACCGGAAGTGGTTCGGGGAATGTCCGCGACGCCTTCCCTGTTTCGCCTTTTAAAAGTCTCGCCGGTGCAGGGCCGTATTTTCGACGAGAACGAAGGCAAAGTCGGCAATGAGCAGAGGGTCATCCTGAGTTATGGCTTGTGGCAGCAGCTTTACGCGGGGAGTCCCGGCATCATCGGCCAGCAGGCACGCCTTGGCGGCCGGCCCTTTACGATTGTGGGAGTGATGCCGCGAGGCTTCGAGTTCTCGGATCCTGAGGCGAGGTTCTGGATCCCGCTGGCCTTCACGGATGAACAGAAATCGGATGACCGGCGACACGGCAACAGTTGGACGAATGTCGGCCGGTTGAAGCCAGGCGCCACGATCGAGCAGGCGCAGCAGCAGGTGAACGCGATCAACGCCGCCAATCTTGATCGTTTTCCTCAGTACAAGCAGCTTCTCATTAATTCCGGTTTCCACACACGCATCGACAGACTTCAGGACGTACTTGTCCGAAGTGTGCGTCCAACGCTGTATCTGCTTTGGGGCGGAGCTGCATTTGTGCTTCTGATCGGCGCAGTGAATATCGCCAATCTTGCGCTTGCGCGATCCAACCTTCGCATGAAGGAACTTTCCACGCGCCTGGCGCTCGGCGGATCGCGCAGCCAGATCGCGCGCCAGCTTATTATCGAAAGTGTCCTGCTTGCGATGGGAGGCGGGCTGCTGGGAATACTGGCGGGCTCGGGAATTCTTCGAGCCCTTGCAATGATCGGGCTGGATCGTCTGCCGCGCGCCGGCGAGATTCAAATGGATCTTATTGTCATTAGCGCCGCGATCGCTGTTTCGCTCATCGCCGGAGTGTTGATCGGCCTGGTTCCGGTTGCGCATCTTTTCAAATTGAATCTCAGTTCCGTTCTGCATGAAGAAAGCCGCACGGGCACGGGAGGCCGCAAGGCTCGCGCGGTCCGCCGTTCTCTTGTAGTGGTTCAGGTCGCGTTTGCTTTTGTCCTGTTGATCGGCTCGGGATTACTTCTCGCCAGTTTTCGAAATCTGCTTTCCGTTGATCCGGGATTCAAGTCGGAGGGCGTTGTCACATTCGGCATTGGAATGCCGCGAGTACGTTATCCCATGGACTCGGATGTCCGCTCGTTTACGAATCGGTTGCTTCAAAACCTTCGCAGCATTCCCGGAGTCACCCATGCGGGTGGAACCACGATTCTCCCTTTGAGCGGCAATCACAGCGATAGCGTGATTCTTGCTGAAGGCTATCAAATGAAACCAAGCGAGTCCCTGGTTTCTCCGATGCAGATGATGATCACGCCGGATTACTTCGAAACGATGGGCACTCCGCTGTTGCGCGGCCGATACTTCAACGAACATGACACGGATTCGAGTCAGGGAGTCGTGATTGTGGACGAGCGGCTCGCCCAGAAGTTCTGGCCTGGAGCGGATCCGATTGGCAAGCGGATGTATCAGCCGAGAAATCCAAAGGACCTGTTAAAGGTGGATGAAAACACGCGCTGGCTCACTGTTGTCGGCGTCGTTCGAGAAGTTCGGCTGGAAGATCTGGCGGGACGGATCACAACTGTCGGCGCCTATTACTTCCCTGCAACGCAACTTGTGCCTCGCGGTCTGGTGATCGCCTTGAAAACCAATGGCGATCCGGCTGCAGTTCTGCGGGCGGCTCGCATCAACATCAAGGAACTGGATCCGGCAATGCCGCTCAATAATGTCCGGACGATGCAGGAATACACGGCGCTCTCGCTCATGTCGCGCAGGGCAGCGATGCTCCTTGCGACATCGTTCGGTTTGGTTTCGCTGTTTCTTTCCGCCATCGGCATCTATGGAGTGCTCGCGTTCCTCGTCACCCAACGCTCACGTGAGATCGGCATCCGCATCGCACTGGGCAGCACCTCTCGTGGCATCTTCAGACTCGTGCTTAGAGAAGGTGCATTGCTTGTCGCCGCAGGTCTCGTCATTGGGCTCGCCGGCACTGTCGCGCTGCGTCAGGCAATGGAGAATCAGATCTACGGACTCGGCGCTATGGATCTACGCGTGATCGGAACGGTGATGGGGATTCTCGGAGTAATCGCCCTTGCCGCCTGCTCGCTCCCGGCGCGGCGCGCGACACGCGTGGATCCGCTGACAGTGTTGAATCAGCAGTAGGCGGCGCCACACATGGACTATTTCGAAATGCGTTTCAGGGCGTCCGCTTCCGTCCCGTAAATCGTGAAAACGCGATCGAGCCGGGTAATGCGGAGTACGTCGAGGACCGGCTTCGGCGGCGCCACCAGGCCCATCGTCCCTTCGTTCTTGATGATCGATGTCCATACCGAAATCATCTGGCTGATGGCCCACGTTCCCACATAAGGCACGCCCGCAAGATTCAACAGAAAATGCCGGCGGCCCTGCTCAAGGAACGTCGTCACAAGTTGACGCAATTCGGTTTCGCTGACATTGAAGCGGCCCGTCACATCCAGTATCACGACATCTGAAACGATTCTTGAAGTAATCGTGAGCGCCATCGGTGTAATGGCTGCATTTTAATCCTGTCCTTAACCCGATACAATGTCCGGATGCTGATCAAAACCTTAATCGCTGCCGTCGTAGTCAGCGCGGTCACGGCCGCCAGCGCTCAAATTTCCCCGGCGACCCCGGATATTCCCGGCAAATACGAAACGCCGACATCCTCGTACGACTACGTCAAACGAGACGTGATGATTCCGATGCGGGATGGAGTGAAGCTTCACACCGTCATTGTCGTGCCCAAAGGGGCGAAGAACGCTCCGATCATCTTTACTCGAACGCCGTACAACGCTTCCAATCGCGCCCAACGGAACGAATCGCCGCACATGCTCGCCACACTTCCCCTGGGCGACGAAGTTTTCGCCGCAGCAGGCTATATACGCGTCTTTCAGGACGTCCGCGGCAAGTATGGTTCAGAGGGCGATTATCTGATGACGCGCCCTCTGCGCGGGCCTCTCAACCCAACGGCCGTGGACCATTCCACAGATGCGTGGGACACCATCGACTGGCTCGTGAAGAATGTCCCGGAATCGAACGGTAAGGTTGGAATGCTGGGCAGCTCGTACGAAGGATTCACGGTTGTGATGGGACTGGTAAAACCGCATCCCGCCTTGAAAGTCGCAGCGCCGATGAGTCCCATGGTCGACGGCTGGATGGGCGACGACTGGTTTCACTATGGAGCTTTCAGGCAAACGAATTTCGATTACTTCACGGACCAGACTACGGTGAAGGGCCTCGGGAGCAACGTCGTCCGGCAGGGCTATGACGACTACGAGAACTTCCGCAGAGCGGGCTCCGCCGGTGATTTCGCGAAAACATCCGGACTCGATCAACTGCCGTGGTGGAAAAAAATCGCGGAACATCCCGCCTACGACGCATTCTGGCAGGGTCAGGCGCTCGACAAAACGATGGCTGCGCAGCCGCTGACCGTACCGACAATGTGGATTCAGGGTTTGTGGGATCAGGAAGACATGTGGGGCGCCATCCATTGTTACCTGGCGACCGAATCCAGGGACACCAACAATGACAAAAACTTTCTCGTCATGGGTCCGTGGCGCCACAGCCAGGTGAATGTGGAAGGCGCATCGCTCGGACCTCTGAAGTGGGAAGGCGATACGGCCCTGCAATTCCGGCGCGACGTGCTCAGGCCGTTCTTCGATCAATACCTCAAGGATGGCGCGCCCAAAGCCGACACACCTCCCGTCTTCATTTACAACACCGGAGAAAATCACTGGGATCGATTCAAGTCGTGGCCACTCGCCTGCGAAAGCGGATGCGCCACAAAATCGAAACCACTCTATCTGAGCGCCGGTTTCAGTCTGTCGTTTATTCGTCCCGCCTCCGGCGGATCGTCTGCATTCGATGAATATGTTTCCGACCCGGCAAAGCCCGTGCCCTACATCCCGCGGCCCGTGCGCTTTTCGGACTCGGAAGCGTGGCGGCGATGGCTTGTCACCGATCAACGGCCGGTTGCAGACCGGCCCGATGTTCTGACTTACGTAACTCCAGTATTGACCGAACCCTCGCGGATCAGCGGAGCGCCGATCGTCAATCTCGTTGCGTCGAGTACAGGAACCGACTCGGATTGGGTCGTCAAACTGATCGATGTTTATCCTGACGAAGTTCCGAGCCAGTCTGAGATGGGTGGCTATCAGCTTCCCATCTCGATGGATATCTTCCGTGGGCGATATCGAGAAAGTTTTGAGACTCCGAAGGCGATCGCCGCGAATAAGGCTCTGACTTACAAATTTGCGCTGCCTACCGCAAATCACGTCTTCCTGACCGGACATCGAATCATGGTGCAGATTCAATCGACCTGGTTCCCGCTGTACGATCGCAATCCGCAGACATTCGTGCCGAATATCTTTTTCGCGAAGCCACAGGATTACGTCAAGGCCACTCAACGAGTCTATCGCGGAGGTGATTCGGCCAGCTTTATCGATCTGCCGGTGGTCCCCGTTCATTGAAGAAATAGGAATTTCGCCGGGATACTGCGGAACGCCCAGTTAATTCTGTAGTCGCGGGTTTTACACCCGCGTTCAAATTAGAACGCGTGCATAATTTCGTTGCGAGGAATCTGTACCTGAACAGAAAACCCCGCATGAGCTATAGTCGTCTGCATGCTTTCGATTTTTCACGTTGATGCATTTGCCGAACGGCCGTTCGAAGGAAATCCGGCCGGTGTTTGTCTTCTGGAGGAGGAAAAGCCGGGCGGCTGGATGCAATCTGTCGCCGCCGAAATGAATCTCTCGGCAACGGCTTTTGTGCGCCGCGCGGGGAACGACTACGATCTGCGATGGTTCACGCCGGGACGCGAGATCGAACTTTGCGGCCATGGAACGCTGGCCACGGCTCACGTTCTGTGGACTGAGGGTCTTGTTTCGAAGGCCGATTCTCTGCGATTTAACACGAAGGGTGGAAGATTGACCTGCAAACAGTCCGGCGAATTCATCGAACTGGATTTTCCCGCGACCCCACCTGTGCCGGCAGAGGCTCCGGCGGGCCTGATCGAGGCGCTCGGTGTTCGCGCGTCGTTCGTGGGGCAGACCAGGTTCGATAAGTTTGTCGTTCTCGACTCTGAAGAAGCGGTTCGCGCCGTGAAGCCTGACTTCACGGCGCTCGGACAGATTCAGGGAATCCGCGGAGTCATTATCACCAGCCGATCCGCCGATTCCCGCTTCGATTTCGTTTCGCGGTTCTTTGCCCCCATCATGGGCCTGAATGAAGATCCCGTCACCGGCTCGGCCCATTGCGCTCTCGCGCCATACTGGGCCGGGGGCCTCGGCAAAACTTCAATGACCGGATATCAGGCGTCGGCGCGCGGCGGAACGGTGCAGGTGAACATCAACGGCGATCGCGTGATCCTTGGCGGCAAAGCGCTCACGGTGCTTCGCGGTGAACTGACGTAGCTCTTGATTTCAGAATGACGGCTCCGCTGAGCCTCACCCCGTGTTCCTCAATCCCGCAGAAATCCCGTTGATCGCCGCGGCCAGCGCGTCATTCAGTTCGATCGTGTCTTCACCGGCGCGTTTTCTGCGAAGCAGCTCCACCTGGATCAGACTCATTGCATCGACATAAGGATTGCGAAGGCGAATCGATCGCGAGAGCACCGGACTGTTCTCGAGGAGCCGCGATTGTCCCGTGATCTGAAGCACCACCTCGCACGTCCGTTCAAATTCCTCGAGAATCAGATTGAAGGCGCGGTCGCGTAACGCCGAATCATTCACGAGACCGGAATACAGGCGGGCAATGGATAAGTCCGATTTCGCGAGAACCATCTCGACGTTGCCGATCATGTCCGCGAACCACGGAAAGCGATCGTACATGTTCCGCAGCAGCGATGGATCGCTGAAGCGCTTCAGGGCGTGACCAACGCCGAACCATCCCGGCAATCCGTGCCTGCTCTGCATCCAGCCGAATACCCACGGAATGGCGCGAAGGTCTTCCAGACTGTGCCCGAGACCGCGGCGTGCCGGGCGCGATCCGATTTTCGCGAGATCGAACTCCGTAGCCGGTGTCGCTTCGGAAAAGTACGTCAGCAGGTCCGGATTATCGCGGACGGCTTGGGCGTAACAGGAAAACGCGTCCTGAGACATTGCATCCATCGCGGAAGCCCACTCGGGCTCGAGCGCCGGCTGCTCGAATCTCACCAATGCCTCGAATGACGCGGCAACCATCAGTTCCAGGTTGCGTTCGGCGAGAACACGGTCGGAATATTTCCAGTTGAGCACTTCACCTTGTTCCGTAATCTTGATCTCGCCGGAAAACGCTCCAGGCGGCTGCGCCACAATGGCGCGATGCGTCGGTCCGCCTCCGCGCCCGACAGTTCCTCCGCGTCCGTGAAAGAGACGCAACTTCACATTGCACTCCCGCGCGGTGTCGTGAAGAGCGGCGTGCGCGTTATACAATTCCCATGAGCTGGTCAACATGCCGCCGTCTTTGTTCGAATCGGAATATCCGAGCATCACTTCCTGACGGCGCTCGCGCGAATCCAGAAGTTTCGAATATGCCGTGTCGGTCCACATGGCGCGGCAGACGGCGGCGCTGTTTCGCAAGCTTTCGATCGATTCGAACAGGGGAACCGGCGCCAGCCGGGTTGTATCGATGCCGCCCAGATCCGCAAGCCATAGCCACGAGAAGATGTCATCGGCCGAAGACGTTCCGCTGATGACGTACGACTGGATCGCTCTCGATTCATGTTTCCGCTGCAGACGGCCGGCGCCGCGGAGCTCGGCAAGCAAATCTCGCGCGCATCCCGCCTCTTCTTTCGCGGCCGTAGTCAGTGCGCGCACCGCGCTCGCGTGCACCCGCGCGTGTTGCCGGATATCTAGCGTATACAGGTGGAAGCCAAACGTATCCAGCTTGCGAAGCAACGGCTCGACAAGAAGACGCGCAAGCCGCTCTCCCCGATTCTTCATGAGGCTGTCGTACATGAGGCGCAGATCGTGGGCGAAATCCGGCGCGCCCGAGTAGGCCCCACTGGAATCCGGATCGGCGGCTGCGCGATCGAGCTTGAATAACATGCAACTGATGAAGCGGCGGTACGGCTCATCCGCTCTGTCCGCGATGTGAAACTCGAGCCGTTTTTCGTACTCATCCAGGCGCGCCTGCAGGTCTGGATTTATCGGAACGCGTTTCCGCGAAGGACTCAGGGCCCGGCGAAGTTTTTTCAGCGACTGAACGTAATGGCCGAGCACGGTGGCGCGCGCATGAACCAGCGCATACTCCGTCGATTCCTGCTTCACGTTCGGATTGCCGTCCTGATCGCCGCCGATCCACGATCCGAACTCCACGAGCCGTGGTATGGACTCCGGATCGAGTGGCTGCTGATAGACGTCTTCGAGCGAGTCTCGAATCTCCGCGTACAACTCGGGAATGGTATCGAAAAGGATTTGGCTGTAATCGAGACCCATCTGGATCTCATCCGAAACCGTCGGCGCAGCGCGTCTCACCTCATCGGTTTGCCACAATGCGATGATCTCCGCCGTGATTTCCCTCTGAATATCGAGCGCGCGCGTATCCGCAAGCGGAAGATTGTCCAACTGTCCAAGAAGTTCGGCAATGTGCTGACGCTTCCAGAGCACGGTCCGCCGGGCAACCTCTGTTGGATGAGCGGTAAAAACAGGGACAACGCGAATGCGATTCAATGCATTGCGAATGTCCTCGAAACGAACTCCAGCCTCGCGCATGCGCACGAGCGTTCCCTTGAACGTTCCGGGCTGCGATGAGAACCCCGGCGACAACCGCGCTGCGCGGCGGCGTCGCTTTCGATGATTCGTCTCGGCGAGATTCGTTAATTCGAAATACATTGCGAAGGCCTTCGCAAGCTTCGCCGCCACGGCCGCATCCATACCTTGAAAAATATCCGGACGAGGCTCGAAAGCCACTTCACCGTTCCGCGCCGCGATACAGAGTTTGCGCAGCGCCTCAACCGTATCGAACAGACCCGCGCCCTCCTGTTCCCGGATCACGTTTCCGAGCAAACGGCCGAGCGAACGCACATCGCGCCGCAGCGGCGCTTCTTTTGCCTCGGCGGTAGTCCCGAGAAGCTCATTCAGGCGGGCAGTCTGATCGCCGGCATGCCAGAGAGGATCCTGCTCTGAAGACATCAGGCTTGAAGGTAACGAATGCGCTTGTGAACGTCGGTGTTGATCGAGTGATAAGGCTGCGCGAGATTGCCGGGATCGAAAAGCGTTTGACGCATGTGTTCGGCATCGTCGTTTCCGATGGCATCCGTGAAAATGGGCATCAGATATTCGATTCCAAGTTTCGATGGCTTCATTAATTTCGGATCGTAAAGGGCCGGATGCATGAACCGCGGATGGATCAAGCCCCAACGGTCGCGAAACCGGTTCGCGTCGTAGCCCTCCACGTGAAAACCCTTTTCCGACTGATACTGCAAAACGGACACGGCGTTATTGCGGCCTTCGACAAGAAGATCGACAGCTTTTGCGCCGAGCAATGCCGCATAGAAACGATCGAACAGAATCGGCCGGCCGCCCCGCTGGGTGTGGCCGACTTTTCTGGTGAAGATCGCTTCCTTTGCCGAATTGCCGCGGCGGTATTGCTGAAAATATTTATCGCCGAGCATTTCGATCATCCTGGCCCGCAGCGCATCCGCAGCGCCGCTCAGAGCAACGTTCCCGGCAGGATCACTCGATCGCGTAATCGCGCCGAGCTCGCGCCCTTTCTCGTCGACAATTCCCTCGCCACAAGCGATCACGACGTTTTTCTGTAAATCATAAAGGTGCCGGACGCGTTCGACGAGCCACTCGATGTCGAGTGGATGTTCGGGAATCAGGATGATGTCCGGCTGCCCGTAAGCCGTCCCGAGGGCGATGTAGCCGGACTGGCGGCCCATCACCTCGATAATTGCAATGCGCCGGTGACTTTCGGCGGTCGTCCGCACGCGCTCGACGCCCTGCGCGCTGACCATGACGGCGGTGGCATAACCCGGCGTCATGTAATTGACGATTTGATCGAGTTCGAACCTGGCGTCGGATGGCGTCCTTTTGTAGCTGTAGCCATGATGCGATTCGGGATCGTCAACGCGCACCCATTCATCGGGTTCATTTGGATAATTCAAACCGAGATCATTGTCGATCGTCTTCGGCGCCAGCACCGTGGGCAGCCGCTCCGCAAGCGGCTGCAGGCCATTCAGCGTGCCGTCGCCTCCGATCGCAATCAGGCCATCAATGCCGAGCTTCTGCAGCCGCGACGTCACAAGATCGAGTTCGTCTTTTTTTTCGGGATCGACGTAGTCGCGCGACGAGCCGATCAGCGTTCCGCCTTTTGTGGGATCCAGTTCGGGAATCCCCTGAAACAGGGGGTTCAAGTGAACATGAGGAACACGCGGATTGAAAAAGCAGTTGAAGCCTTTGATGAATCCGTAAAGCTCGATCTTCAGTTGATTGGCGCGCACGACGGCGCCATGGATGGTCGCGTTCAGAGCCGGTGTATCGCCGCCGGCCGTCAGAATGCCGATACGCTTCATGGCGCCACACACCGGAAGTTCGCCGCATCGTCGGTGCTGCCTTGCCCGGAATAGCGCGCGACCTGCGGGTAAGGGCAAAGCGGGCGCGTGCGCACAACCTGATTGTTCACGACGCGGCTTGCCGTCATCGATGCCGGAGCCTTGCCCTTCTCGACCCAGTTGATCATCGCCGTAACAGGATCGTGCCGATCCGGACCGTAACCGCCTCCGCAGTGTCCCATGCCGGGCACCATGAACAGCCGGAAGAATTCGGCTGTGTTCGGACCATTCTTCGTTACGGCCTGCTCGTAGTAATTCACGCCCATCATCGGCTGCAGAATCGTGTCCGCCCATCCGTACGTCATCAGCAGCTTGCCGCCGCGATTCTTGAATTTGCTCAGATCGGGATTTTTGGCATCGGCCTTCTGGCTCCAGGCATCGAGCAGATGAATGTCGCGATCGTAGTTGAACGTCTTGTAGTCGTAGTCGGCCTTCGGTGGCGTGTGGACGAGATATCGCATCGTGCCCTCGGCCAGATTGAAGTCGGCGGGCTTGGAGTCCGGCTGCGCGCTGATGATGACATTCATCCAACCGCTGCCGGTACCGCCGCCGAACAGCCCCTGCACGACTTGTTCGCTGCCGGGCATGTAACCCGGAAAGTAAGGCTTGCCGTTGCTGACAGGGCCGCTGTAGACCTTGGCGATCGCCGCTGCCTGCGCGGGAGTAAGACAGTCCGGGCGGTCCGCGCCTGCGCTGCACGCGGGCACGTCGCGGGCGGGATCGAAGCTGCACTTCCGCGGGTCATCGATGAGACCGTCTTTGAGACCATCGATCGCATCGCACTTCGCCATGACTTTCTCGCCGACGAGAGCCAACTTGGCCGGCGTAACCGGCGCTTCATTGAGGGCTTTCTGATTCCACATGGCGCCGATCGTGAATCCCGTCTGATCGACCCACGGCGCGTTGGCAACGATTCCATCGAAGTCTTCCGGAAAACGCTGGGCCTCGAGCAAACCCTGGCGTCCACCGTTCGAACACGAGTTCCAATACGCATGCGCCACAGGTTTTCCGTAGTAGTCCTTCGTGATGTCTTTGGCCGTCGTCGCGGTGAGATGCACGGCGCGATAGGCATAGTCGATCGCCTTCTGCGGATTACTCAGCACAAACGTTGCGCCCGGTTCTTTGCGCGCATCGTGTCCTGTGTTGGTTTGCGCGAATGCGAATCCCAGCTTCAATGCCTCATTGCGCTGCCCGGCGCGCCCGGCGTCATCGAGCGATTCACCTGCGTGCCCGCCATTGCCGATCATGTAGAAACGGCCGTTCCACTTCGCGGGCAAACTCACTTCAAACGCAATCTCAGGGGAAAGCAGACCCGACACGCGACAATGCGCCGGCGCCGCGGCCGCAGCCGGAATCATCGTTGCCGTGATCTGAGCGATGTCCTTCGACTTGAAGCCGCCCATCGCTTCACAGGCCTTGCGCGGTTCCATATCGGCCTTTGAGTAATCCACGAGCGCAGACTTCAAGTCGGAAAAAGCCTGGGCGTTAATGTTTATCGCGGTTGCGGCGATCAATGCAGCGGCCCCGATGATTTTCCGTGTTCGCGTCATGTCGGTCTCCTGAATGGCAAACTGAATTGACATCTTCGGCACATGCGTTATGCAAGGTCAAGTGGTAATATCCGCGACATGGAACGCGCCTTCATTGTTGTAGCTTTCCTGCTCTTGCAGGCCGCGGCCCCTCAGAAGCCGATGTTCGAAGTGTCATCGGTCAAGGCCCATGACTCGTCGTCGGGTTTCCCCCTGATCAATGGCGTAGCAGGGCGATTTGTTGCGACGAACGTGACGTTGAGATTATTAATGACGTATGCGTACCGTCACCCCGGCGACCAGGAATTGCTGATCATTGGAGCCCCGGGTTGGGCCGATTCCGATCGCTTTGATATCGAAGGCAAACCTGAAGATCGCACGATCCCGCAGCAACAAGTGATACTGATGCTTCAATCGCTCCTAGAAGATCGTTTCGCTTTGAAGGTTCACCGTGAAGCCCGGGTAACGCCGGTCTATATTCTCTCGGTCGGCAAGGACGGACCAAAGTTCAAACCATCCGCCGATCAGACGCCGATTGGCGCGGCGCCCGCTCCCGCGTCCCCTTCACCGCCGGGCGCTATTCAGACTCCGTTCGGTCCGATTGCAGCACGTCCTCAGACGCCGGCGTCATCAGGAACGCCACGCGGAATGATTCGCGCGACGGGCAGCGATCTCATAAACAGCGCCGTCACGTTTGATTTCTTTGCAAACTTTCTCGCGCGGAATCTGGGACGGCCGGTCGTGAATCAGACGAATCTGACGGGACTATTCGATTTCACCTTGCATTGGGTGCCCGATCCCCTCCCGCCCGGCTTCAATCCGGCAGGTCCCCTCGTGCCGGTCGGACCCAACACTTCGCCGGCTAACGATACTTCTGCCGCTTCGATCTTTTCTTCTCTTCAGGAAGTCGGCCTGAAACTGGAATCCGCGAAAGTGCCGCTGGAAGTTCTCGTCGTCGACAGTGTGCAGAAACCATCGAAAAACTGATGCCGAAAAGCAAAGTCAATTTCGACACGGTACGAAAGATCGGACTCACGTTTCCGGGCGTCGAGGTAAGCACGGCGTACGGGTCACCTGCCTTAAGAGTCCATGGAAAACTCATGGCGGCTATCGCCGTCAATCGTTCGGCCGAACCCGGCTCGCTTGGCGTTTTTGTGCATGTCGACGATCGCGCCGAATTGCTTGAGGGAGACCCTGATGTTTACTACCTGACGGACCACTATGCACCTTACAACGTCGTGCTGGTCCGGCTGTCACGGGTCAGTCCGGCGGTGCTCAAGGATTTGCTCGGCATGGCGTACAAGTTCGTCACTCGAAACTCCAAGCC
>CAZWGA010000084.1:0-28346 GCA_964633285.1 uncultured Solibacteraceae bacterium
CTCGCCTCGCAAGCCCCATCGGCAATAGTCCAGCTATTTAGGGGACACTACACTAATATCGATTCGCCACCGGCAATTCCTTCGCGGGATACAACGAAATAATCTTTGCTCCATCCGGCGTCAGCACCACCATCTCTTCGATGCGCGCGGCCGAGATTCCGTCCTTTGCAGGACAGAATGTTTCAACGGCGAACACCATTCCGGCTTTGAGCTCGTAGGGTTCAACGAAAGAATTAAGACGGGAGATCAACGGCCGCTCATGAAGTCCGAGTCCGAGTCCGTGACAGAAATTCAGACCGAACGCCGCCATCTCGCTTTCGAAACCGATTTCGGAGGCTTTGGGCAGTTGCTTCGCCGCTTTCTCCGTACTGATTCCGGGTTTCAGCATGGCAATGGCATCGTCCATCCATTGGCGCGCGCGCTTGTACGCATCGCGCTGCGGCTGCGTCGAGCTGCCGACGGTGAATGTGCGGTAGTAACACGTCCGATAGCCGATGAACGAATGGATGATATCGAAGTACGCCTGATCACCCGGCCGAATCAATCGATCGGTAAAGTTATGCGGATGCGGGCTGCAGCGTTCGCCCGAAATCGAGTTGATCGCTTCAACGCAATCCGAACCCATTTCATAAAGACGCTTCGTCGCAAGCGCAACAATCTGGCTTTCCTTCACGCCGGGTTTGAGTTCGGCCGCAATGTCCTGATAAACCCCGTCGACCATGCTCGAGGCGATATTGATGAGCGTGATTTCGTCGTGGCTTTTGATCTCTCGCGCCGCAAGCATCATCTGCTGTCCGTCGCGAACTTCGATGCCTTCTTCCTGCAAAGCAAAAAGCATCGGCGGTTCGCAGATGTCGAGGCCGAGCGGCATGCCGTCAACGCCTTCTTTTTTGAGAATCTCTTTGATTTCTTTCGCTGCCTGCTTGAATAGTCCGACTTCCGGACCGATGGCTCCGCGCATTCCCGGATTGCCGGCGCGGATGTGATCCTCGTGAAGCCAGGGGCAGTAGATGCGGTGGTGACGCGCCGCGGATCCGAAATCCCAAACCCACGGATCGCCATTGCCCGTGAGCAGGCAGTACCGGATCAGCTTGTCACGCGCCCACTCGCCGATGACCGTGCTTGAGATGTATCGGATGTTGTATTGATCGAAGCAGAGCATTGCGCCGAGCCCGGACGTGTTCAGAGCCTGCCGAGTGCGCGCCAGGCGATAACGATGAAGACGGCGAAAGTCGACACGCTCTTCGAAATCCACCTGTGTTGTGCCCGGCGCCTGAAGAGGGCGATGCCATCGATGCGCGGGTTTCAGATCGTCTTCGTTAACCGGAAGGAATTCCGGTTTGCTCGCCTTCTTTGCCATTGTAGAGGTCTCCTTATTCGAGCCAGTTCGCCGGCGCGGCAATCGCCTCGGCAAGATCGTTCAGAAAAACGGCCGCCTGCGCGCCGTCGATTACACGATGATCGCCCGACAACGTGAGAGTCATCATCGGCCGGATTCCCGGCTTTCCATCGACGGGAACGACGCGATCGGCAACCCGGCCGACAGCGAGAATTGCGGCCTGCGGTGAAACGATGATCGCGTTAAACGCATCGATGTTGTACATGCCGAGGTTGGTGATCGTGAATGTTCCGCCCGCAACATCCTGCGGGCGAAGCTTGCCGTCGCGTGCGCGTTCACTGAGGTCCTTGCGCTGAGGCGTGATGTCTGCAACCCGGGACTTGTTTGCGTTGGGAATGACCGCGGCCACCACACCATCGGTAACAGCCATCGCCACACCGATGTTGATTTCCGCATTGAGCTTGATGCGGCTGCCCGTCCAGGTCGCGTTGACTTTCGGATGCTTCGCAAGCACTCGCGCGGTGATCGCAATCAGCAGATCCGTGATGCTGGCCGGACGAAACTTTTCGCGAATCGTTTGAAGGGCGCCGGCATCGATATCGCGGACAAGGAAAAAGTGTGGAACGTGAGTCCAGCTTTCCGTTGTGCGCTCGGCCATCAGCCGGGCAACGGTACTGAGCGCGGCGGAAGGTGCTGCCGCGGCAGCCGGAGCATTGGCCGCGGCGAGAACATCCTCGCTGGTGATGGTGCCATCGGGACCGGTGCCGCGAAGTGTGGTGATATCGACGCCGTGTTCCCTGGCGAGGCGGCGGGCTTTGGGTGAGATTTGGGGAGACTTGCGTCCTTCACCCGCGGCGGCCACGGGTTCGCTGTCGCCGCGGCTTCTCCCAGCGGGAGAGACGGTTTCCGTCATTTTGCGGGCGGCGGGAGCGGCCGTGGCGGTTTCTGCCGGAACCGCTTCGCCCGGAGCAACGATCCAGGCGATAGTTTGGCCGACGGGAATGACGTCACCCTCGTGAGCTTTAACTGCGGCAAGGATTCCGTCTGCCGGCGATTCGATTTCGACGACGGCTTTATCGGTTTCGATCTCGAGCAGCATGTCGCCTTTTGCGAGGGTCTCGCCTTCCTTCTTCAGCCAGGACACAATCTTTCCCGTTTCCTGCGCCATTTCGAGCGCAGGCATCACGACACTAGTTGCCATAGTTATTTATCCACACATTTTGCGGGCAGCTTCGGCTACCGACTGCTCGGTCGGAACCGTTGCATCTTCAAGAGGTGGAGAGAAGGGAATGGGAACATGCATCGCACCCATTCTTTTTACCGGAGCTTCGAGATCGAAGAACGCCCCTTCGGCAATCACGGAAGCCAGTTCGGCCGTCACGCCATAGCGGCCGTAACCTTCATCGACGACGATCGCGCGCGACGTTTTCTTTGCGGATTCGATCAGCGTTTTTTCATCAAGCGGCCACATCGTCCGCGGATCGATGACTTCGGCGCTGATGCCGTCTTCATCGAGAAGTTTGGCCGCGCCCAGCGCCACCTGAACCATGCTGCTGGTGGCCACAATCGTGATGTCTGTGCCGGCGCGCTTGATGTCTGCGACGCCGAAGGGAATCGTGTACTCTTCCTTCGGCACCGGGCCCTTCAGCTTGTACATCATTTTGTCTTCGAAGAAGACAACCGGGTTTTCATCGCGAATCGCAGTCTTGAGCAGCCCCTTTGCATCGTAGGGCGTAGAAGGAAGCACGACCTTCAGGCCGGGAATATGGCAGAACCAGGCGTGCAGCGATTGCGAATGTTGTGCGGCAGACCGTCGAGTTGCCCCGAGCGTCGCGCGCATGACCATTGGGACTTTCCACTTGCCGCCCGACATGTAATGAACTTTCGCGGCCTGGTTCACCATCTGATCCATGACCAGAGTGGAGAAATCTCCGAACATGATGTCGACAACCGGCCGCATTCCCGTCATTGCGGCGCCGACCGCGATTCCCGTGAAGCCCGCTTCCGAAATAGGCGTGTCGAGAATGCGGTCTTTGCCGAATTCATCAACCATTCCGGTAAGAACTTTGTAAACTGTGCCTGCTTCCGCCACATCTTCGCCGCAAAGAAATACCCTGGAGTCGCGCCGCATTTCTTCAGCGAGGGCTTCTCGTACCGCTTCGCCCAATGTGAGTTCCCGTGTTTCAGGCATAAACGTCCTCATCGACCTCATCGATGTTCGGATACGGAGCCGCGACCGCGAATTGAACCGCACGATCTACTTCCGCCTTAATTTCTTTTTGAATGGCTTCCAATTGAGCAGGTTCGGCCAGTTTCTCTGTGATCAGCCACCCGCCGAAAAGAGCAATCGGATCACGTTGGGTTTTCCACGTTTGCTCTTCCTGTTTGGACCGGTAGTACTCGCGATTGACGTCGCCGACGTGGTGGCCATGAAATCGATACGTCTGACATACAAGGAATCCGGGTCCGCCTCCGTTGCGGATGCGTTCGACCATTTCCTTTGCCGTTGCATAAACGGTGCGCACATCCTGGCCGTCGATGCTCTTGCCTTCGACACCGAATCCGGCAGCTCGAGTCAGCATGTCGCCCGCAAGAGTTTCGGAGTTGTGCGTGTATTCGTTATAGAGATTGTTTTCGCACACGTAGAGCACCGGCAGCTTCCACAGCGCAGCCATATTCATGACTTCGTAGAGAAGACCCTGGCCCATCGCGCCGTCGCCGAAAAAACAGACGGCAACCTGGCCGGTGCCGAGCCGCTGCGCGGAGAAAGCGGCGCCGGTCGCGATGCCTGCGCTACCGCCGACAATCGCGTTTGCTCCGAGATTGCCGGTATCGGGATCGGCAATGTGCATCGATCCGCCCTTGCCTTTGCAGTATCCGGCCTCTTTGCCGAGCAGTTCGGCAAACATGCGATCGAGAGCCGCGCCTTTCGCCAGGCAATGACCGTGACCTCGGTGTGTGCTTGTGATGTAATCGTCGGGCCGCAATGCTTCGCATACACCAACAGCCACCGCTTCTTCGCCGATATAGAGGTGAGCCAGACCCGGCATTTGCGCGCGGGTGTAAAGATCGTTCACCTGTTCTTCGAACAGGCGAATCATCGCCATTCTCCGGTACATGTCCAGCCACCGGCCGGCGTCCACTCCTGAATCGGTTTTAGATCGATCGACTACCGTTGCCATAAATCTCCTGAATTGTGAATTTTACACCATCAACCCACGCGTTCGACACGGCCGTCGGCATGTTTGGCATAGCGGCCTTCGGTGCGAGGCAGCACGGGATCGTGACTGGGCCAGGGCCATCCCCCAAATCCGGTGCGCTGATAGTCTTCAAAGGCCTGCTGGATTTCCGAGCGCGAATTCATCACGAACGGACCGTATTGAACCACGGGTTCGGCGATCGGCCGGCCCTGCAACAAAAGCAACTCACCATGACCCTCGCCGTTTTGAAGGGTGACCGGAACTTCGGGATTCAATTGGGCGCGTGATCCGCGAGGAATCTTCGTCTCTCCTGCCGACATCGTATTGCCGTTAAAGAAATAGATGTTGCGATTCGTGCCTCGTTGCGACGGAGGCAGCGTGAACCGTGCATGCGGAGCCATTTTGATGGTCCATATGGCAACGTCGGTATCGGTTCGTGCGGCCCATGAGTGCGGCGGTGGTGGTGGCGCCTTAACTTCCCCCAGATGTCCGGCTACGACGACCACTTCGGTCGAGCGGCCCTCTTCGTCGACGGCGGTGTGTTTTGGAATTGTTTTGTCCCAGAGCATCCCAAAGTGCGGTTCCACAAATTTATCTTCGCGAGGCAGATTGAGCCAGATCTGAAACAATTCCTGTGGATTCGGCGCGTCACTTTGCAGCAACGGGAACATTTCAGAATGGACAATGCCTTTACCCGCCGTCAGCCACTGCACGTCGCCGGGACCGAAGCGGGCCGTTGCCCCGAGCGAGTCGGAGTGATCGATGTAACCGTGCCGCATGATCGTCACAGTCTCAAATCCGCGGTGAGGATGTGAAGGAAAACCCGGGACCACATCACCGTGGTACATCCGCCAGCCATCTTTGCCTTCAAAATCCTGACCGATGTTCCGGCCGGCGAGCGACGCTGCGGGTCCCAGGCGATCATTGCCTTTCGGATACGCATCGTTGTGATACATGCAGAAAAGAAACGGATCCAGTGTTTCCCAGGGAAAGCCGAAAGGCTTTATTTGCAGAACAGCATCTTTATTCATATTTCCGTCTTGCCTTATGGCAGATCGAAGAGCATCAACTCGCAGCCGCCGGGATCATCGCCGGTGAGCCACAATTCCTGCTCGCTGCTGATTGCCGCGCCATCGCCTTGTTTCAATTCTGCATCGTTCATCCGGAGCTTTCCGCGAAGAACCTGAACCCATGCGTGGCGTTCCGGAACGAGTCTCTTCCTTATATATTCCCCCTGGGCGAGTTGCGCCACGGAGATACGCGCATCCTGATTGATAAAAGTTAAAGCGTTGTCCGCGCTCCCGCGAGGCGCCGCGAGAAGCTTGAAGCGTCCTCGTTTTTCTGCGGGGGAAAACGCGGTCTGCTGATACGAGGGTTCGAGGTCTTCTTTGGCGGTGTTAATCCAGATCTGAATCGAATGAACGGATTCGGTTTCGGAGGCGTTGAATTCGCTGTGAACGATTCCGCTTCCGGCCGACATGGTTTGAACTTCGTTCGGCCGGAGGACGTGCCGCTCGCCCGTACTGTCTCGATGCAGGAGTCCGCCTTCGAGGACATACGTAACGATTTCCATATCGCGATGCGCGTGAGGTCCGAATCCTTTTCCCGCATCGATCCGGTCATCATTGAGCACGCGCAGTACACGGAAGCCCATGTGTTCCGGATCGTTGTAATCCGCGAATGAAAACGAGAAATTCGCGTGCAGCCATCCGCGATCAGCGTGGCCGCGATCTTCAGCTTTGCGAATTCGAATCATCTTTTAAATGAGAACGCGGGCATAAAGCCCGCGACTACATACCTGGACTCATGATGTAGTCGCGGGTTTTACACCCGCGTTGGTTCCTGTGTTAAACGGGAATCACAGCTTTCTTGTTTGCAATCCATTGATCGAAGGTTTGCAGCTGTGGATTCAGTTGCCGCGCCAGATTCTGGCTTCTCGCGCCGAGGACTTCCTTTTCAAAGTCGCGATAGACCTGAAACATGTTGCCCATTTCATCGGCGCCCGGAAAACCGAAGCCGCGAAAAACGTCGGCGTCTACGGCGTTGTACTTCACGGGACCGATACCGAGACCTTTGGAAAGCTTTTCACCCATTTCAACCAGAGTCAGGTTTTCGCCGGTGATGCCTACCGTCTTTCCGATGTACTGCTGTCCGGCTTTGAAGATGCCGTACGCAACTTTGCCGATGTCTTCGGCGGCAATGCCGGCCATCTTCGCGTTGCCCATCGGGTAAGTCCAACTGTAAATACCGTCGTCGCCTTTTTTCGGCGCGAGGCCGAACAGGTAGAGGTTGTCCCAGTAGAACGACGTGACGAGATAGGTCACAGGCAAACCGGAAAAGTAAGCATCGGCTTCAGCCTTTGCGTCAAAATGCGGCACACGATATTTTTCCTGAAGCATCGGCATGCGTTTGTCGTCCGGCTTCATCAATTTTCTCGTGTCCTCAAGAGTGGACCAGATGACGTGCTTCAGAGCGGCGGCTTTCGCGGCATCCGCCATGTTCTTCGCCTGAGTTTTTTCCTTTTCGCCCGAAAAATGTTCCCAGAAATTCGTAACACAATAAGCGCCATAAGCGCCGCTGAACGCTTTCTTCAGGCTTTCGACGTCATCGAGGTTGGCGGATACAACTTCGGCGCCCTGCGATGCGAGAGCTTTCGCTTTGTCTTTGTTCGGATCACGCGTGATTGCCCGAACGCCAAATCCTCCACTGGGATCGCCGAGAATCGCCCGGCAGAGTCCGCCACCTTGTGAGCCGGTTGCGCCCACGACTGCAATGATCTTTTTATCGGCCATCTATCACTCCTTAATCAATATTTCCCTTTGTTGCTATTTCCCCATGACTTCTTTGCGGACGATCGCCGCGCCATCGGCCAGCGCCTTAAGCTTCATCTTGGCGACCATGCGAGCAAGCGGTTTCATGCCGCAATCCGTGCTGAGCGTGACTCGATCCGGCGGCACGGCAGCGATGACTTTTCGAATTCGGCCTGCGATTTTTTCCGGCGTTTCAATCGCATTCGTACGAATGTCGAGAACGCCGACCTGAACGTCTTTGTCTTTCGGAAGATTCTTCAGAAAATCGACTCCCGCCATGTCGCGGTTCGCATAGTCGAGCACGAATTGATCGATCCCTTTGGTTTCGAAGAAGTGGGGAAGAACCGTCTGATAGCCGTCAGGATATGTCGCGCTGAGAATGTCGTTGCCCCAGGCGTTTCCAAAACAGAAGTGCCACCCGATTTTTGCATTGACGCCATCGCAGCATTGTTCGACGACTTCGCGAATCCACTTGTAGTCGTCTTTGTTATTTGTGAACAACGGCAGCCATGCGCCCAGATCCTCGAACTGAAGATATTTGGCGCCCGCGGCAACGAGGTCTTTCATTTCAGCGTTGAAAATCGGGGCCAGCGCGAAGCTGAGATCCTTCGCGTTCTTGTAATGTTTGAAGTAGACATGCCAGGCGAGATTTGCCGGACCGGCTCCCACGGATACTTTGACCGGCTTGTGCGAATGTTTCGCGGTGATCCTGTAAAGGTCTGCGAGGCGAATCGGTCCGCGCGAGACGGGACCACTGTTGATAACTCCGCCCCAGTCGTCGAGTATCTCCTTGCCCTGGCTGGCAGGTGCATCCACCATCGAAGGATGAATTTCGCGGGCGTGTTCAAATCCGCCGATGCGCTCGTACATGTACCAGCAGAAGGAGCCGATGACGCCGACGTAGTCGTCGTACCACATGTTACCGTCGGTGACGATATCCAGGCCGGCTTCTTCCTGGTCTCGAACGACCGTCGCCACGGCATCGTGATATGCCTCTTCGTGCTGCACTTCTTTGAACGCAACACGAATATCCCGGCCCAGGAGTTGATGTTTGTACCATTGAGGTCTCGGATACGACCCAACCATGGTGGTCGGTAAAAGAGTGTCTACAATTTTCTTTGGCATGTTTAGATGCTCCTTAAAAATGGCGAGTGGCCTTCTATGATTGCCGTTTCAGTTGTCAGGCGAATCAGAAATGCTACTCCGCCGCTCATCGGAATTCAAGGGAGGTGATTCGGTGTATTTGAGAGTGGAGATCCCAATATTTGAGATCTCAGATTCTGGGATCTCCACTCTCAAATACACCGAATCACCTCCCTTGACCAGCGTGGATTTCCGCACGCATAATCATGGACCTTATGCGATTCAAGCGAGAACTCATTCCAGTTGTATCCGTGTTGATACTGGCGGGATGTCAGCAACCCGCGCCTGCGCCCACATCATCGCCAAGCATGGCGCAGTCTGCAGCTCAATCGGCTCCAGCCCAGTCGCCCGTTGAACGCGGGAAGTATCTGACGACCGTCGGTGGATGCAATGACTGCCACACTCCGAAGAAATTCGGACCCAATGGTCCCGAGCCCGACATGTCGAAGGAACTTTCCGGCCATCCGGTTGGTGACAAGTTCGAGCGCGCTTCTCCGGCTCTTATCGAAAAGAACAAATGGGGAACTGTAACGAACGCGCACCTCACAGCCTGGAACGGTCCGTGGGGCGTGAGCTTTGCCATGAACCTGACGCCGGATAAGACGACAGGCCTGGGAAGCTGGACTCAGGAGATGTTCATCAGCGCGATTCGTTCCGGAAAACATCAAGGAACCGGCCGCGCGATACTGCCTCCAATGCCTTGGTACTGGTATCGCAATATGACCGACGAAGATTTGAAAGCGGTGTTTGCTTATTTGCAGTCGTTGCCGCCTGTCAACAACGCGATTCCGGATCCTCTGCCGCCCCAATAAAGACGTATTGATGAAGAGATTCGTTTCAGTTATCGCGCTCGCGCTGTTTTGTTTCGCCTGCACCGTGGAGAAAGGAAAAGATGCAACGCCGGATGCCGTTAAAGCGCCGGCTCCTTCCGGCCCGGCCGGAAAAATCCGCGGTGCGGTACGTTTGGACGGCAAAGCGCCGGCTGCGGCATTCGATCGCATTGCTGAAAATCAAGCGACATGCGGCGACAAGGTTTCGCTTCAGCGTCTCCAATTGGGAAAAGACAAGGGCGTGCAGCACGCGTTCGTTTATCTCGTTGACGTGAAGAGTTCCGATACTTTCCACGCGCGCGAATCCCTGCTTGTCGATCAGAAGAACTGCCAGTATGCGCCACACGCCATGATTGTTCCCGTGGGAGCGAAGATCCAGATTACGAACAGCGATCCGATTCTGCACAACGTCCATGGACAACAGGTCACCAGCGAAGGATCGCAAACACTCTTCAATATCGCGCAACCCGTCCCCCGGCAGCCTGTCACGGTGCAGTCTCCACTGAGTACGCCCGGAATCGTCTTTCTCACGTGTGAAGCGGGTCATCCGTGGATGAACGGATATGTTCTTGTCGCGAATCATCCATTCGTCAGTTTGACGAATGATGCCGGAGAATTTGTCATCGAGGGTATTCCCGCGGGAACCTATCACATTAAGATGTGGCACGAAGGCGTCACGCTGAAGCGGAATCTCAAAAGTCTTCAGCGTTATGAATACGAAGATCCGTATGAAGTGATCCAGGAAGTGACAGTGCCTGCGAATGGTGAAGCTGTTGTCGATTTCAGCCTTGTGCTGCGGCCCGCCGCGTAATACATTCGGTCCTCAATTTAAAGGTCAGTATCCAGGCGTGGGGGGACCGGCGGCCCGACGCTAATAAAAGGAGATGCTATGCGGTTCATCCGAGGACTCGTACGACTGGCGCCTGTTCTGATGATTCTGGCGGTGTGCCAGCAATTCTTATCGCAAACTCCAGCCAAAAAGAGCGAGGCTGCGCCCGCTCAGTCTGCGGTAGAGAGGGGCAAGTATCTGGTGACCATCGGTGGATGCAATGATTGCCACACTCCGAAGACACCGGCAGGGGAACCCGATATGAAGCGGCTTCTCATGGGACATCCCGCGAACGAAAAACTGAATCCAGTTCCCGCGGGACTCATCGCTCCGGCAAAGTGGGGAGCGCTGACCAACAACAATCTCACCGCTTGGGTTGGAGGTTGGGGTGTGAGTTTCTCGCCGAATTTGACACCGGACAAAGCCACCGGTCTCGGGGCATGGACTCCGGAGATGTTCATCAGCGCCATGCGCACCGGCAAACATCGTGGCGACGGACGTCCGATCCTGCCACCAATGCCGTGGCCGCTCTATAAAGAAATGACGGACAGCGATCTGAGAGCTATGTTTGCTTATCTGCAAACGATTCCCGCCATCAACAACATGGCTCCCACTCCACTTGCTCCGGACAAGATTCCTCATTAACTCGCGGCGTTAACTAGAAGTCCAGTCTCAGCGACAAATTGAAATTCCGCGGAAGCGCGCCGGAACCGGAACCGCCTTTCGTGGGGACCTGGCCGAACGTGATGCCTGCGGTATTGATGGACTGGCCGGTCTGAGGTTGTGGATCGGCGAGATCCGGATGATTCAGCACGTTCAGCGCGTCCAGCCGGAACTGGAGAGACTTCGATTCCGTCAGCTTGAATCGTTTGCTCAGATTTGCATCGAATTTCCATTTGCCCGGCGCTTCGAGTGAAAACGGCATGTTGCCGCGATGCCCTGGAAGTGGATTCTGCAGCACGATCGGTGTCGAACCATCGGCCTGTTTCATGGTGACGGCTTGAAGCGTGCAGCTTCCGTTGCCAAAGAGGTTGAAACCCATCGAGTCGGTGTGGTTCGTGATTTGACATTGCGGATCAGCCACAAAACCGAACTTGTCGCCGTAATACAGTCCGGAGTTATTGTTCGGACCATTCCAGACAACGTGTCCTTTCATAGCCTGATCGAACAACGGCGAAACGATATCCACGCGATTCTGTGCGCTGTCGAGACTCTGAGTTCCGACTGTCAGGCCGCCCGCATAAAACATTCGGGCACCGATAATCGTTCTGGGGTTGCCGCTCGAGACATTGAAGATCACTCCCGTCTGCCAATGTTCAAGAAGCCGTCCCATCCATCCGGAGCTTTTCGAGAACAGCATTTTCCCGGGTCCGACAGGCAATTCGAACACGCCATTCGTTCGCAGGTCGTGCCGCACGGCCTGGTACGGCGGAGCGTAGTCGGCGTTCCGGTTCAGCGGATCGGTCCACAACGCCGGCACAAGACCGAGCGTTTTGGCAAAAATGTAAGTCGTCTGGAACGACGCCGTGGTGGTTGGCTTCAGCGTGATTTGGGTCTGCAGCGAATGGAAGTTCGACTTGCCGAAATTTCCGAGGAAGTTGGCCGTGCCGAGCTGCGGATTGGCAACAATGTAGTCTTCAGGAAAACATCTCGTGGGAATATTCGTGGCTGATACCGGAAGCGTCGGGTTATACAAACCCTCAGCGATCCGGTCGCAGCCGTTGCGCAACACTCTTCCTCCCACACCCGTTACGCCCACCGGCAGATTTCGAAGGCCTGTCGCGACGTTCAGCGTGTTCAGATTGTTCGCAATGGACTGATAGTTCCCGAGCGCGAGATCGGTTGTAAATGTCGCGCTCCGGCGAAGCTGTGCGGATCCGCGTTGAGGAACGCCGTTGGCATTTGCTGTTCCGACGGCGGCGTAGCCGGCGATTGTCGGGTTCAGATTCAAGCCGGCCAGCATTTGATCGAACAACGGGGCGTCTTCTCCGCGGCGCGTCATTTCAAGGGCGTCGAAGAGTTCCTTGTTGTAATAAACATTCGGCAGATTGACGTTCAATCCGTTGCCGTCGGCTCTCCTCCTGCCGAGCGCGCCTTCATAACGGACATCGATGACGAGATCCTTGGTCACTGTTCGCGTTAACGACAACGTCATGTTTTCCGTGTAGGGCGTCTTGAAGTTCGGATCGTACGCCGTGATCGCGGTCGCGCGGTTATAGATTGGAATCTGTCCGCCTGGTTTTGCGGGCGACGTCGGCGTCACCGGCAGAATCGTCGCGAGGTCGCTCAATTGAAGCGCTCGATTCGTGACCAGCGCCGGGAAATCCGAAGTCACAAGCGCTGCGGTGCTGCTGGCTCCGGCTACATTTCCAATGACGTTTTCAGCAGTAGCGGCGTTCCGTGATGCAAGACCGTACGTCATGCTGAAGCCGCCGCGCATCGTTGTTTTTCCTTGTCCGAACCACGGAAGCTGCCATGCAAATCCAATAGCAGGCCCAATGTTGTGCCAGTCTTTGCGGACGACGCTTTTGTTCGGGTGATCGGAACCAGGCCCGACGTATTCCAGTTGCGTCAACCGGGATGGATCGCAGCTCGGCGTTGGAAGAAATGGATTCTGAGCCGCCGTTGTGTTTGAACACTGCAGCGCACTGGCCGCGCTGACATTGGGGCCATAGCCGCTCAGGTAGATGTGGCCGGTTCCGAGCAAATAGTTATTGAAGGGGCTTCCATTGCCCGTGCGGCCTGCGCCGAACAATCCATAACCCTGGTCTTGAACCGCTGCGGTATATCCTCCGCGTAGATAAGGCGCGCCGTAGATCTCGTAACGCGCGCCAAGGTTGAATGTAAGGCTCGGTTTGATTTTCCAGTCATCCTTGAAGAACATTGCCCACTCATTTTCAACCTGCTCACGGATTCTTTTCTGAACGGTTGTGTAATCCTGCCACACGCCTTTCTTCGTGTCGTCCTGGCTTTGAATCCAGTAGAACGTGCTGGCGGTATTGAGAGACCCGGCCAGCAGATAAAGCATGTTCGCTGAATTCGTGCGATTGTTTGCCAGTTCATTGGGCAAGCCGGCCAGAGCATTTCCGAGCGCGGATGCATTTCCACCAGCGCCGCCCGCTGCAGTGGGCACCACGGTTCCGGTGTATCCCGTGGAACGCGTGAAACGAAGGTCGGCGCCCATGCGAAATGCGTGTTTGCCTTTCGTATAACTGAGCGTGTCGGCATAGTTGTAGAGCGGAGAACTGCTTCCGCTGAACGTCGAACCTGTATTGATGAGAGCGTTTGCAAATGCGAAGTTTCCGAATCCGGCAGTGTAAGCGACCGGATAAGTTCCCCCGCCCGCGCTTTTTCCGCCTTGCAGCAGCCATGCCGACGCTCCCTTTGCCACGCTCGCGTCGTTGCTCAACCAGGGCGGATTGACTTCATTGGCCTGGTAACTGATTCCGTAACGCGCTTCGTTGACAATCCGGTCCGACAAAGTCGAAGCCACGTTGACGGTCAGGACCTGGGGCCTTCGCTTCGAATCTCCGTAGAATCCTCCGGGCCAGCTCGGCAGGTTGTCGTCGTTCGAATCGTGTTGAAGAGTCCAGCCCGCGCTGAGCCGATGCCTCATATTGATGTTGTGGTCGATCTTGAGATTGATCTGTTTCCGCTCGACGGATTCCGGAGACGTCGAGTTCTGGCCGCCGGTTCCGCTCAGACCGCTTGCGCTTCGTGTCCACTGGAAGCCGGCGATGTTCAATCCATCGAGAGTGATTCCGGTGAGTGGCGTGGCTCCCTGATAGAAATAGTTCGCGTGAGGCATCGCCGCGAGAAACTTGCGGATGTAACCCGTTTGATCGGCCGTCGGACGCAAGCCATCCCAGGGCGTGTTTGAGACCATCGCAATTCCCCCGGGACAATCCGCCTGCGTAAACGCGCTGCCGTCGAGTTTCACGTTTCCAAACACGCTGAAGCATCGAAGACTGCCGGAATAGGGATTGCCGTCGGGATTCTTCGGCGGAATGATGCCTCCACCAAGAAGCGGATTACCGGCCGTATCCACCACAGCGATGGTCGCCGTGGTGGGAAATGTGGCCGGGTTCGACACTGCGGGCGGAGTGGCTGGAAACGCCGGAAGCAGTTGGTGCGCGTCGGCGTTATTCCAGTAATCAAAATACCGGAAGATTCCATTGCGCGCCGCGTCTGTCAGCACCGGTGTTGTGACAATGGTGCGCGTGCGGCTGATGTTCTGGTCCCATAATGCAAAGAAAAACGTCTTGTTCTTCTTGATTGCTCCGCCCGCACTCACCGTGTACTGGTTCGTGTTTCTCCAGTCGATGGGTGTCGGACTCGCTTTTCCAGTGAGCGGATCGCGATTGCTGTTATTCAGCCAACTGTTTGCCGACAACGCGGTGTTTCGATTGTTCCACACCGCCGCCCCATGAAATTGATTGGTGCCCGACCGGGTCATCATCTGAACCTGGCCGTTTCCACGTCCGAACTCGGCATCGACAGGCGACAGAATCACGCGAACTTCGCCGATCAGGTCGGGGTTCATGACAGTGGTGCCGGACAGAACATTGTTCCGGGTATCGGTAACGCTCAGACCGTCTCTGGTCGTGTTGATCGTATTCGTCGGAAGTCCGGTGAAAGCGCTGAACTGGTCTCCGAAAGGATCCACGCGCATTCCAGGCATGATCCGCACAAGATCGAGCACGTCCCCTCTCGTCAGCGGAAGATCCGCGACCCGCTTCTCGCTGAGAACTTCGCCGATCGACGCCGACGTGGTCGTAAGCAATGCCTGAGCATCGACGGATACTTCCACCGATTGCGCCACGTTCGCCACCGTCAAAGTGAAATTCAACCGGATCGCATCCGAAGTGCCCAGATTGACGTTGTCGTACGTCCGCGTTTGAAAGCCGGGAAGTTCGGCAGCGACCTTGTACGCACCGGGTTGAAGGCTGGCAAAGTTATATGCGCCGCTTTCATTACTCAGAACCGTGGTAACGACGCCCGTCTGAGTATTTGTGGCTGTCACCGTCACGCCGGGTATCAACGCTCCGGCAGGATCCGCGACGCTTCCGCTGATTCTGGATTGTGCCAAGGCATTCGTTGCAGCAAGGAAAAAACAAAGCAGGCCTGCGGTCAGAAAAAGTTTCTTCATCGCATCTCCCCATTCGGGCCCAAGCCCGGATTTACTGCGGACTGTTTTTTTAAAAGTTGGCGCCATTATACACACCGGTTCCGATGGCGAAAAACTTGTTGACAACAGGCGGGAGAAGTACTAACTATATCGGCACACGTTATATCGATCGAGGACATATTTAATGAACACGCACAGCAAACTCAAAGTGCCCGAAGTGCCCGTCGAGAGCCTTCTGCCCTTGACGCCTGCTGTTTTTCATATTCTCGTGACGCTCGCTGACGGCGAAGCTCACGGCTACGCCATGATGCAGGATGTGAACAGGCGAAGCGGCGGCGCCGTGAAACTGGGTCCGGGAACGTTGTACGGAGCCATCAGCCGGCTGCTCGAAGACAGGCTTATCGAAGAATCCGAAGAACGGCCCGATCCCGAAATGGACGATACGCGGCGCCGTTATTACCGGTTGACGAAATTCGGAGCGAAGGTCCTCGCCGCCGAAACGGAAAGAATGGCAGAACTCGTTCGCGCGGCGCGCGCGACGAGAAGTGTTCGTAAACTCAAGCCAGCGTACGGGAGCAAAGTATGAATCTTACAGTGCAGCACTCCGAACGTATTTACAACGCATTGCTGTCTCTATATCCAAGTTCCTTTCGGGTCCGCTTTGCCCCGGAGATGAGTCAATTGTTCCGCGATTGCCTGCACGACGCGCTGGAACAGGGACAATTCGCGATTGTGGTTGCCTTTTGCCTGCGCACATTAAAAGACCTCATGCTCTCGGTATGCCGTGAACGTAAGCGCGAGATCATGAGGCCCATCACGGAAAATCCTCTTGTCGGAATCATCGATTTGCTTCTGATTCCCAGCATGGTCACCGCAAACCTGATCGCTCTGGGTCCGATTCTGACTCTGCTGGTTCGGGGCGGTTCCCAAACCTCGCTGGATCAATTTGTGATGACGTCTGCGTTCTTTTCTTTTGCGGTCGGTATCCTGACTATTCTTGCTTCCGTGATCATCACGAAAGTTCGGCCGACCGTCCGGTTGTGGGTGAAATTGTCCGCCTGAGAGAATTCACAGGAGTTCGCAATGCGGAATGATGAACAGGACGATCGCGTTCTCCCTGTTATTCGATCGTTTCTGCTCGGAATCATCGCGCTGGTCCTCACGGGTCTTCTCGCCGAGCTCCTGTTCCTGAATCATTTGAAAACACCGCTGCAAATGCTTCCGGCCGGTCTGGCTGCCGGCGGATTAGTGGTGATCGTGCGGTATTGGATTTCTCCGAATGCAACCAGTCTGCGGATCCTCAAAGGGATTCTGATTGCGTGCACGGTTGTGGGCGTGCTCGGCATTGTTATCCATGCCGGCATCCTGTCTTCGATGCGGGACAGGAAGGCGCGCGGACGCCGCCCGGAATTCACAGAAGAACCGCCGCCGCTCGCGCCGATGGTCATGGTGCCGATTGGTTTGCTCGGCCTGGCTTTCACGTTCCGCCATCCGGATCTCGAAGAACGGATCGGACACAACTTTCAATCGATAACGATGCGGTGATTTATGGCAAGCGTTTCAACCGAAGATCAAACATTGAGCCGGGTCCGGCTCCTGGTGCTTGCGGCGATGGTGGCAGCCCTCATCGTTACCGAAGCCGAACTGATTTACGTGGGGCACACGAACAGCAATAACGGACAAATCATCGCGGTTGTTCTCGTGGGTATTGGACTGGCTGTCTCGACGTGGCATGTCATTGCGCGCAACACGCCCAGCATTGTTGTTTTTCGTGTAGCGATGTACCTCTTCCTGGTCTTTGGAATCGATGGCATGTTGGCCCATTACCATTCCGCAGTTCAAGCCGCGTTGAAGGCCAGGCCGGCGCTGGCCGGTTGGACGCTGCTTCATGCGGCAATATCCGGAAAGATTCCGCTGCTGGCGCCGGGAATGATGATCCAGATCGGATTGCTCGGCCTGGTCTATACATTTCGGCACCCGCTGGACGTCCGGTTCAGTCAACGCATCGAGTCCATTCACTTGAAGGATTAATTCATGCAGGTTCTCGAAGTTCAAAAACTGACGAAGTACTATCGCCGCGTTGCCGTGGTGAATGAAGTCCACTTCAGCATTCAAGCCGGAGAAGTAACCGGTTATCTCGGTCCGAACGGCTCCGGCAAATCCACCACCGTGAAAATGCTGACAGGCCTGGTCGAGCCTTCAACCGGACAGATCCTTCTTGACGGTATCGATGTGCGGCGCGACTTCATTGCCTTCAAGAGGCGCATGGGATATGTGCCGGAAGAAGCGCATGTGTATCCCGCGCTCAGTGGAATCGAGTACCTGCAGCTCATGGGCAGACTTCGCGAGTTACCGGAACGCGTTGTGAACGAGAAAGCCGGTGATCTTCTGAATCTTTTCTCATTACATCCGCACCGGCATTCGCCGCTGGCTTCCTATTCGAAAGGCATGAAGCAGCGCGTTTTGATTTCCGCGGCCTTGCTGCATGATCCGGATATTCTTATTTTCGATGAGCCGCTCTCGGGCCTCGATGTGGCCTCGGCGCTTTTGTTCAAACATCTCGTTGCCGAACTCGCGTCGCGCGGAAAGATCATTCTTTATATTTCTCACGTCCTCGAAGTCGTCGAAAGGATCTGCGCGAAAGTCATCATTATTTATAAGGGGCAGATCAAGGCGGAAGACAGCGTCGGACGGCTTCGCGATCTGATGCATATGCCGTCGCTCGAGGACATCTTTGCGCAGCTCGTACAGCAGGAGGACATGGAGGCCGTGGCGAAAGATATCGCTCAGGCGATCGGCCGCGGTGCCGCATGAACCGGAATCTGCGACGGCATTTCTTCAGCCGCTTCTTCGATAAGGATTCCATCACGCCGGGCGCTGACGAAAAAGCGAACGTGATTCAGATTATTGCGATACTCGCGCTTCCCGGCGCGATTCTTTCTCTCTTCATGACTGCCGATCATCCGCTCATCCGGCTCGAAGTTGTGCGGCTGTGGCTGCGCGCGGGCGACCGTTACACGCTGGTTTGCTACTCGATGGTCGTGATGGGGTTCGTCATGACTTTCAAATGGGATTCCGTCTTTCCCGACCGCCGCGATTATCTGATCCTCACGCCGCTGCCGATTTCCCTCCGCCAGTTCTTTGTTGCCAAGATCGCGGCGCTTTGCCAGTTCCTGGTATGTTTCGTTGTCGCGATCAATTTCTTCTCGTGCCTGATCATTCCGTATGTGTATCTGGTCTGGGACAATCGAATCGACGTTGTCATTCCAGGCTTCATCGCACACGCCTCAGCCGTTCTCGGCGCATCGATTTTCATGGCGCTGCTCTTCGCGGCCTTTCAGGGCGTCCTGATCAATCTGCTTTCGCCGGCCGCATTCAGGCGCATCTCGCCATGGATTCAGATGGTTTCCATGATGATCCTGGTTACGGCGTTGCTGATCACGCCGGGTATCTCGTCCAACGTCCGTTTGCTTGTTGACAGCCGCGTGCGGGTCATCGATTACATTCCGATGTTCTGGTTCCTGGGCATCTATGAATCGCTGAATCCCGACGGAACCTTGATTCCGGCGGCGTACTCGTGGGCCGGTACCGCCGTAGCAGCGACGGCGATTGCCGGAGCGGTCTTTGTTCTCACATACCTTGTGGCGTACCGGCGGCATTCAAAGAAGATTCTCGAAGGCATTGAGTCGGACGTCTTCTCGCCGGCCTGGCATCAACGCGCGGCAACGTCGCTACTGAATGCATTCGTTCTCACACATCCATTTCAACGGGCATCGTTCCATTTCATAGGAAGAGTCTTCGCGAGAAGCGCCAAACACCGGTTGTTCATCGCCATGTACGGCGGCATCGGCCTGGCGTTGACGATTTCGTCTTTGTTTGTGTTGCGCCGCGACTCGGGCATCGTGCTGTCGATTTCGGATACGGGTCTGATCGATGCGCCGTTGATTCTCTCGTTTTTTGCCGTTTCCGGCCTGCGCGCCACTTTCAATATTCCTTACGAGCTTGGCGCGAACTGGATGTTTCAGATTACCAGCGGCAGGGATCCCGCGGAGTATCTCAAAGCCGCGCGCCGGTGGGTGTTCCTGCGCGGCATTCTTCCTTCTTACGCGATTCTGGCTTTGCTGGAATTCGGCCTGCTCGATCCGGCCAGCGCCGCCATGCACCTGGGTTTCGGCCTTGCCGTCGCGGCGCTTCTCACTGAAGTGTTTTTCTTCAACTTCAACAAGGTTCCTTTCACGTGTTCCTATCTGCCGGCGAAATCGCATCTCGCATTTCTCGGCGCGGCGTACCTGTACGGATTCACGATTTATACGTTCACGATGTCGAGTATGGAGGTCTGGGTTTCCCGCAGTCCTCAGCGAATTGCGGGTTTCACGATTTTCGTATCGCTGGCATTGGCGGGATTTTCAGCCTATCGAAAATATATTCAAGACCAGACGCTTCGCATTGTGTACGAGGACGAAGGGGAACCGATTGTGAGGCAGCTTAATTTGACGTAGAAGGCCGGGCCCCCTGATACGCCGCCTCCAGCACCCCCCGCACGCCCGCCCAATCCAACGGCCGCGGATTGTAGTAAGCGTGATCCATCACAATCCGGGCGGCGCGCTCGAGTTGATTTTCGGGCATGCCGATGTCCTTCAATGCCACAGGCGCTTCGATTCGCAAAATGAGGTCGTAGATGCCCTGCGCGGCGTCGGTCGCGCCAAGCGCGTCCGCAACGGCGCGCATCGCTTCGGGCACAGCTTCGCGATTAAACGCGATCGCATGCGGCAACACGATCGTGTGGACATTCGCATGAGGAAGATTGAAAGATCCGCCGAGCACATGACTGATGTTGTGATGAAGCGCCATTCCGACTGATCCAAGAACAACACCCGCCAACCAACCTCCATACAGCGCTTCGGAACGCGCCTCCAGATCGCCCGGGTTCTTGATGAGAACAGGCAGCGACTCGGCGTGGATGGCTACCGCCATTCCAGTGAGTCCTTGAGCGGATTGTTCAACGCTCGAGCGGCGGCCGGGAGTCGAAATGAACAACGGACGAGTGACGGTGAGCCGTTCGAGTTCTTCGCGAAGACGCGAGACTGAGCCAGTGGCGAAAATGATGCGTGACGCCGGCTGGTCCAGCGTGAAGGGTTTCATTGGAGTTTTGAATTTCCGAAAGCCGTGACCTACTCCACCCCAAACGCCAGCAGCACGTTTCCGCCGCTCGCGCCGCTCCCGACGGCGTAGCCGGATCCCACGAACAACATTCCGCCGGCCACGACGGCGCCTGAAGTCGCGATCGCTCCGCCATGGGCCGGCACTTTGTTGACGGTATCGAACTGTTGCGCCGTGTTGAATTCCCAGAGCTGTTTTCCATCAGCCGCGGAGATTGCGAACAATCGTCCATCGGAAGCGCCTTCGAACACGACTCCCGGAATCACCGTCGGCGCGGCGCCAAGGGAAGCGCCACGGCCGCCGGTTGCCGGCGGAGGCGGAGTAAACACCCAAGCACTCTGACCCGTTCCCGGCTGAAGTGCGGCAAGGCCCGCGCCGCCGGCGCCGTAATAAACGTGTTGATCGTCCACTGCACCGCCCCAGACAATCGATCCGCGTCCGCCGCGGTTTGTGCCGACAGGCACGCCACCAACGTTAATGCGATAGAGCAGCGCGCCATTGTTATCCGGATCGAGACCGAACACATCGCCGCCTTTGGTTCCCCCCATCAGGATGCGCTTGCCGTTCGGTAATGTTTTCAGAATCGGTGAATTTCCGATGTCCATATCGGGCCCCATCGGTGTTGGACACGCTTCACTCTTCACCGGCCCATTACAACCGCCCATGAACACGTCGTTCTCTGTGGCCTGATAGGCCCAGAGAAATTCTCCGGTATTGATGTTCACCGCCATGATGCCGTCTGTTGTTTTCGGCGAAGGCGCTGTCGTCGCGTCACCGGTTCCGAAGTAAATCGCATTGCGCGCCGGATCGATCGTCGGTGAATTCCATACGGCGCCGCCGGCGGGCTTGTACAGCGTTACGCCGTTGGCCATCGTCTTGTAAGGTTTCGGTTCGTCGGGAATGACCCAGGCTTTCCAGATTTGCTTTCCTGTGTTGGCATCCAGCGCAACAACGCTGCCTCGCGAAGTACAGCAGGGATAATCCGGATTGCCGCTTCGAAATTCCTCTGAAGACGAAACAGGCACGAACAGTTTTCCGTTATAGAACTTCGCGCCTGCTGTAATCCGAGCGACGAAGTGGGAATCGACCTTGGTTTTCCAGAGCAGTTTTCCGTTTTGAGCATCGAGCGCGAAGACGTCCGCGCGGCCGTCACCGAAGAATACGGCATATCGTGTCGAGCCTTGCCCCGTGACCGGGCCAATCGTCAGAGCGTTGCGCACGATCGACGCGTTCTCAAAAGACCAATACACGCATCCGGTCGCGGCATCAAGGGAGTAAACGTACCCGTTATCGCTGCCCACAAACACGCGGCCTGACGCGACTGTAGGCTGTGCGTTTGCAGATACACCTGTCGGAAAGCCGAAGGCCCATTTCAGTTTCAATCGCGAAACCTGTGCTGCTGTGAGTCCGGCGGCCTGCGCGGATTGCGATCGGGTATTCGACATATCGGAGCCCCAGCCGTTCCATGCCGCTCCGCGGGCGGGATCCGTGAGTGAAGGATTGTTGCGGCACGGATTCGGCATGTTCTTCGCATCGCCCTGCTTCGAACTGCCGAGCGGACGTCCACTCATGAACTCCGCAACACCTTTTTTGTCGCTGTCGGAAAGTTTGTTTCCCTGTTCTTTCATGATGCCGGTGGCCAGGGCATCGTAGATTCTCTCCGGAGACATTTCCCGAATCGCCGCCGGAGAAGGCGCGCGCTCGACGTTGGGATTGCCATGGCACGCCACACATTGTGTTTGAAACACCGCAATTCCATTCTCCGTCCCCGGCGCTCCGCGCTGTCCTGCGGGCGGTGCGGCGGGAGCCTGCGGCGCCTGCTGCGGTTGTGACTGTGCGATGTGAACCAGAGATGTGACGGCGGCGGCGAACAATACCGCGATTGCGAGAACAAAGCTCTTTTTCATCGAAGTCCCTTCTGCCTCTCACGCCTGGGAGAGGCCCCGGCGCGCGTCGCGCGCGCTACGGCAGCGTATACACGTACAACGATTCGTTTCTTGCCGGATCGGGGTCCGTGATTCCGCCGCCACCTGACGCCGTTACAGCAACATATTGTTTTCCGTTCTTTGCCTGATACGTTACAGGAACGGAAATCGCGCTGTTGTCCAGTTTGGTAATCCATAATTCTTTTCCCGTCTTCGCATCGAAAGCACGGAAACGTTTGTCATTCGTGGCCCCGATGAAAACCACGCCACCGGCTGTTGCGATTGAACCGCCCATATTGATGCGGCCCGTGTTTTTCCTGCCTTCAGGAAGTTCATCGGTGATGCCGAGCGTGACCTTCCACACAATGTCGCCCGTGTTTGCATTGATCGCCTGGAATTCACCCCAGGGTGGTTTCTGGCACGGCCAGCTTTGTTCGCCGAGCAACTGGCCCTGGGCATTCGTCTTCCTGTCCCAGAATTTTGAAGCGACGGGATTTCCCCAAACGCTGGCGCGATCGTAGGGAACGCGTGATGTGTCCGGGCGTTTCTCGATCCAGCCGAGACTGCCGTAATTCAGCGTGTTCACGAAAACGTATCCGGTGTTCGGGTCTGCGGAGATCCCGCCCCAGTCGGTTCCGCCGATGTCGCCGGGAAAGTTGATCGCCGTTCGAGGAGCAGCGCCGGGCGCTCGATAGGCCCAGGGTGTGTATGGACCTTTATTAATAAGGTTGCCGCCGCTCTTTTCGACAAGATCACGGCACGCCCTGGCGTGTTCTTCCGTTGTGTCTGCTGCCGTGACCAGGTCTTCGGCTTTGTAGTCGTGTTTGCCCAGCGGTGCGGGTTTCAAAGGAAACGGCTGAGTCGCCGACGTGAATTCTCCCGGCGCGTCGCTTTGCGGTACAGGGCGTTCTTCGACGCCGAAGACGGGTTCGCCTGTCACGCGATTGAGAATGAAAATGAGTCCGAGTTTGCCGGTTTGAACGAGTGCGGGAATTCTCTTTCCCTTGACGGTGATGTCCATCAGGATGGGCGCGGGCGGCAAATCCATATCCCACAAATCGTGATGGACCGTCTGGAAGTACCACTTCATTTTTCCCGTCATCGCATCGAGAGCGACAACGGAATTTCCAAAGAGGTTGTTACCTTTCCGATCGAATCCGTAGTAGTCGCTCGCAGGACTTCCAAAAATGGTGTAGAGCAAACCGCGCTCGGTATCCACGCTCATGTAGAAGCCCCAGTTGTTCGCTCCCGTTCGATCCTTCCAGCCATCCGCCGGCCACGTTTCATTGCCGGGTTCACCCGGCCGCGGCACGGATTGGAATTCCCAAACCTTCGCGCCGGTGCGCGCATCGTACGCGCGCGTGTTGCCCGGCTGACCCGTGGCAGGTTGTTCAGGCACGTTCGCGCCGATGAACAGAAGGTTTTTGTAGATCGTCGGCGGCGAGTTATAGGGCACAACGATATCGACTTCACCTTTCTCGCCGAAGCCGAGAACGGATTCGCCGGTCGTTGCATTGAGCGCAATCAGTCTTCGTCCCGCAGTAACAAAGATTCGCGCCGGAATGTTCGGTTCACCCGGCCAATAAGTTACTCCGCGCTTGGAAAGCGCCCCACCCGGGCCCGCCGCCACTTCAAATTTCCAGATTTCTTTTCCGGTTGCCGCATCCAAAGCAAGCACGCGATTCTCGGCCGGCAGATACATCACGCCGTTGACCACAACGGGCGTGACTTCCGTCAAGCCCCCAAGACCGCCGGCTGCGGCGCCGTTGCGATTCGCTCGATACGGCATGCTCCACGCAAGCTTCAACCGGCTCACATTGCCGGCCGTAATTTGTTTCAGGGGAGAAAACCGTGTCGCCGACAAATCATGACTGAACATAGGCCAATCGGTTGCGGGATTCGGACCCTTGACGGCCTGTTGCGCGGTGATGGCGGGGATCTGAATCCCGGCCAGAATAACCGCACACAACCAGACAATTGCATTGCGCTGAGACATTGGAAACTCCTCTTTATCTTTATGAAAGTCAGCATTCTAGCAAAGTACTAATAGTTGACATTGCAGTTTTGCGCTGACATAAGTACGCAGCGGAGGCGAACATGATCAAGAAATCGATGACAGCGTTGGTCATCATTACAGCGGCTGCGTGTGTTGCCGCGGCGCAGGATGCGAAGACAGTTCTGGGGAACGTTTCAAAAGCGATGGGTTACGACCAGTTGAAGTCCATCGAATATTCCGGTTCGGGAGTTGAAGGAACGGCTATCGATCAGGCAGAGAGCGCGACGAAGGGATGGCCTCACTTTACGCTCAAGAATTTTTCGCGTTATGTCGACGTGAATGCCGGAACCGGCCAGCAGACCGCACTGCGTTCACGGCCCACCGAGCCGGATGGACAGCTTGCCGGCGGCGGCGGACTTACGGCGGTAGCGGAATCGCAGCAGACCACTGTCATCGGCGCAAATGCCGGCTGGAATCAGAAATTGGACGTCGTCCTTTCGCCTCCCGGGTTTCTGAAACTCGCTTCGACTGCTGGTAATGCGATGGTGTCGTTCCGGAATCTGAACGGGAAGAAATACACTGTTGTCTCTTTCCTGTCTGATGCGAAATCGCCTGCAGGACTTCCGTTTCCTGTGAATGGATATATCAACAAGGAAAACATGATCGAGCGAGTCGACACGCTGCTTGACGACAATCTCATCGGGGACATGGTGGTCGAACAGAATTACTCCGGATACAAGGATTTTGCGGGAGTGAAATTTCCGACGAAGATCATCCAGAAACGCGCGGGACTTGCATGGACCGATCTAACTGTAACGGAAGTGAAAGCGAACGCTCCTGCTCCTCCGCCTCCGGCTCCTGCTGCCGGCCGTGGCGGCGCGGGCGGCGGTGGCGCGGGCGGCGGCGCGGGACGTGGTGGTGATGGAAGAGGGGCCGCACCGGAAGGCCGTGGTGCCGGAGGTGGCGGCCGCGGAGGCGATGCTGCTCGTGGAGCCGCTCCGGAAGGTCGTGGCGGCGCGCCGGGTGGAGGTGGCGGTCGCGGGGCGGCTGCACCGGCCGTCGGATCCAAAAAACTGGGCGACGGCATCTTCCTGATTACCGGCGGATATCGCAGTGTCGCTGTGGAGATGAAGGATCACATCGTTTTGATCGAGGCGCCGCAAAGCGAAGCGACAACGAAAGCCATCATTGCGGAAACCAAAAAAGCGATTCCCAATAAGCCGATCACATTGGTCGTAAACACGCATCAGCATGGCGATCATGCGGGCGGGCTTCGAGAGGCCGCAGCCGAAGGCGCAACGATCATCACGCAGGAATTGAACAAACCGCTTTATGAAAAATGGTTTTCAAATCCGCGCACGCTGGTTGTGGCCGATGACTTGTCGAAGTCCGGTAAGAAAGCGAAATTCGAATACATGGGTGACAAGAAAGTTCTCAAGGACAGCATGAATACCATCGAGCTTTATCACTTGAAAGGCGTGGTTCATGCGGAAGACATGATCATCGCGTATCTGCCGAAGATCAAAACCGTGATCGAAGCGGATGCGTTCAATCCTCCGGCCGCGAATGCCAATCCGCCGGCGACGGTGAATGGTTTGGAAAAACTGTTTGCGTCCGAATTGGATCGGCTCAAGCTGGATGTCGCGTCGATTATCTCAGTGCATCAACCGGGAGGCGGTGATCGAGAAGTGACGAAAGCCGACCTGCTGAAGAGTATCGGGAAGGGAAACTAGTCCCGCAAGCCCGTCAATCCGGTGTCAGACCCGAAAGCTGGATAAAGGAGGGGTCTGACACCGCTGCCACGAACTACTGTTTCGGTGCGCCGGGAGCCGCTCCGGGATCGCCTGCCGAAGAGCCGACGAACAGCTTCTTTCCGTCAGTGAAGGTAATGATGCTGCCGTTTGCCCGATTCTCACCGTTCTTGGCCTGAAATCCTTCGACGACGATTTCAACGCCCGCCGGCAAAGAGCTCTTCGTCCATCCGCGCCGGAGAAGCGCATTGGGAGCTGCAGCTTCGATCATCCATGGAGTGACCTTGCCATCGTCCCCCTTCACGTCGATGTGGATCCATGCATGCGGATTGATCCATTCCATCTTCGTCACTGTTCCATGAAACTTGACCGGCTTGGTTCTGTCGAATTCCGCATCAAATGCGTGATGTGCCCAAACCGGGATTGCAGCCATCAACACAGCAGCGCCTGCAACGATAATTGCGAGTCTCTTCTTCATGGTCTTCATCTCCTTTACTTTTTCTTTGCGGCGGCTTCAGCCGCTCTTTTTTCAATTGCTCGAGCGCCGCTGAGGGAATCGTACATGGCGTGATTTCCTTCATGGCACGCATATTCGAAATTCTGATAGCCCGGTTCCTGAGTCAGCGGGAATGCGACCTTGAACGGCTTCACAAAAGTTTTAGGATCGTCAATCGTCATTTCATACGACAGTTCGTCAGGGCCGATTCGCGTGAACCTTTCCGTCACCTTCATTGCGTCACTCGTGGGAGTCCCGCCGCCGTTGCCGACAAGGCCGGTGCGGTTTCCAAGGAAGTTCGTCGTTTCAACCACGAGCGTGTTGCCTTCCCAGTGCCCGCGCGCATCGCCCATGTAGGAGCGGATGTTGGAGCTTGTATGCGGACGCCCGTCCACCGGGATCACGCGCGCTTCATGGACCATTTCCTGAAGGATCGTCACAAAACCGGGAGCCTGGACGATCTGTTGTCCATTGCCGTAAATCACCGGAAAGATCGATCCCGGAACGCCGCGAGTGATGCAGCGAATGTAATAACTGAAGTCTTCCCACGAATCCGCCTTCGGATTGGCATTGCCGGCTCCTTCGGGAACGGGGCGGGCTTTCGCCTCAGCGAGCATGTCGGGCATTCTTCCGTTCGGCGGATCTATGATCAGTGATGTTTGTTTGCACGGCCGGCGTGCGCGCTCGCCCCAGTGTCCCGGAGGACCTGTGCCGGCGCGGGCGTTGTCGGCGACAAACTCCTGCTTGTCGTTTTCCGCCTGCCGGGCCAGTTGGGATTCTCGCTGAGCCAGTTCCTGCTCGGTCCAATATCGCTTTTCACCGAGGTTCTCGGCGCGTTGAAGCGGCGTGCCGATGCAGTCATCGCTCGTCCAGGTCCCCTGCAGATCCGGATCGCCCCAGGGTGTCTTCGCGACCGCCACTCCCGTCTTCGCCGCCGCTGCAGGCGCGGCGGCCTTCGGAGTCTGTGCATAAACGGTTACGGCTGCCAGCGACAAAACGATCAATGAGAAAAATCGATGTTTCATCATCACACCTCTATTTCTTCTTCGCAGCTTCTTCCGCGGCTTTTTCCAGAGCGCGAGCGCCGCTGAGGGAATCGTACATCGCATGATTTCCTTCGTGGCACGCATACTCAAAATTCTGATAGCCCGCTTCCTGCGTAATCGGGAAGGCGACTTTCCACGGCTTGGTGTAGACCTTTGGATCGTCGATCGTCATTTCGTAATTGATCGTGTTGGGATCCACCCGGGTAAAACGTTCAGTAAGCTTGAGTGCATCGCTTGTTGGAGTGCCTCCGCCGTTAAGTCCGATGCCCGTCTTGCCTCCGATGAAGTTCGTCGTTTCGACCACGAGCGTGTTGCCTTCCCAATGGCCTCGCGCATCGCCCATATACGATCTGATGTTCGAGTTGGCGTGCGGACGTCCATCGAGCGGTACGACGCGGGCTTCATGAACCATTTCCTGCAGAAGCGTGACGTAACCCGGCGCCTGCACGATTTGCGTTCCATTGCCGTAGATCACGGGAAGTATCGAACCGGCGGGCCCGCCCGTGATGCAGCGAATGTAGTAGCTGAAATCCTCCCACGAAGCGTAAAGGATGTTCTGTGGCGCGGCTCCACGTCCGCCACGTCCACCACCCGCGCCGCCGCGTCCGGCTCCGGCTGCAGCCGCGCCCGCGGGAGGAGCGCCTCGCGGCGCCGCAGGCGCTGCCAATTCGTCGCCGCCTCCACCGCGTTGAC
>CAZWGA010000085.1:0-28269 GCA_964633285.1 uncultured Solibacteraceae bacterium
ATCGCCTTCTTCGGAGCTGTCAACCAAGAAGCTCACACCGCATGCATTCTGCACAAATCGTGATCAGAATCGATTTGGTTTAGGCATTCCTTTCTGGCGGGATGCCGGATTCTTTGCTTGAGACTTAGCGAGGAGTATACGCAGTTAAAAGAGTGGGTAGATAAAAGGAGCCAGCCAGGGATTCTGGAGTGCCAGAGCCAAACACGACACGAAAATCAAAAGTACGGCAACCGGAATGAGCCACCACTTTTTCTCGTGCCTGATAAAGTCAACGAACTGAAGTAAGATCGAGAGTGCGGCTTTCAATGTCCCTTTTCGCTCTGTGACAGTAAATCCCCGAGACCGTCGAAAATCACTTGAGCGGCCTCCATTGTACCAACATCGCTAAAATGGATCTCATCGAAATAGTATGTCGCGTCTTTTTGATTCATTTTTTCCGCAAGGTCAATCACTCGGACCTGTTTTGTGCCAGCAAGATCCCGTAGCTTCCGTTGATACCTTTCGTAGTAGTCAAACCATGAGGCAAACCTCACGCCAGACCCTCGCATCACTTCAACTTGACGTAACTGCTCAATTTGCCGAAAAACTCGAGTCGGCCACGTGACGAGCACCGGCGCAGTACCACTTTTTCGGGCCGCGTCGACAATCATGCCAAGGTTCACCGAGTATGCTTCAATGGCCTCGGCCCTGAAACCGAGGGCTCGGGGTGCCCGGAATCTGGAAAACAAGTCCGAGAGGGCCAGGACGAGATACGGCGCGTACCGGATCAGCGCATTGGGGGCTTCGATGTCTTGCGTCATCGTCGGCGTCCAGTTCGGCAACATTGAGTTACCCAGGTCATTCCAACCGACAAAGATCAAAAGAATGTCGGCGTGGTAGTGGGATACTCGCGTTTGCAGCAATCTCAACGCCTGATTCGAGGTGTAACCTACAACTCCGGCATTGATCACTTCTGCAGGGCCGTGCGTTTGATTCAGGAATGCCGCCAATCGTGCCGGGTACGTGTGGTCGTTGTCGGAAACCCCAAAACCAAAGGTGCAGGAGTCTCCCAAGGCAACCACTCTCAGCCCTGTTTTTCTATCCGGATCAAATTCCGGACCGCGAAATCCCAGACTATTTACTTGAACCGAGCTCGCGTACGCCTGCCCTTTGAAGTTCGGCCGCAGCCGATATCCCAGCTCGGAATCGTATTGAACGACCGATTGTGGATGCGGCGAGTAGAATCGAAATGGCTGATCGGGTCGATAGACAAGCCGAAGGATGCCCTCCAGCAAACCGAAAAACAAGACTACTGTAACCAACGAAAACAGGAGTTTTTGCGACGACTTCATTCCGGATCTTGATCAGGGAACTGTGTCCAGACGGTCCACCTCTTCAAAGGTGTAAGGGACCCCGTCCGGCTTGGCCTCGATGAGATAATGACCGAGAATCAAGGCATCCAGTTTGGTTTTCAGGAAACAATGGATCGCTTCCGCTGGTGTGCATACGATCGGTTCGCCGCGAATATTGAAGGACGTGTTCAAAAGTACCGGAATGCCAGTCTCTGTCCCGTATAGATGCAGCAGCTTGAAATAAAGCGGGGAGGAATCGGATTCTACGGTTTGAACCCGGCAAGTCCCATCAATATGGGTAATGGCTCTCAGACGGTCTTTCCATTCTTCACGGACTGGGCAAACGATGAGCATAAACGGGGAAGATTCACAAGGAAGGTCGAAGAATTTGGCGCATTGCTTTTGCGGTACGGAAGCCGCAAACGGCCGGAAAGATTCCCGGTATTTTACTTTCGCGTTTATTGCATCCTTCATTGAAGCTAACTGCGGATCCGCCAGAATACTTCGGTTACCCAAAGCTCTCGGTCCAAATTCCATCCGGCCTTGAAACCACCCTACAATCTTTCTGCCTGCCAGCAACTCAACGGCTCTCCGGAGAAGCGTGGTGTCATCAGGTATGTATATGCCTTCGACACCGGCCTCCACACATGCCGCACGGATCGCATCATCGTCAAACTCCGGGCCGAGAAATGCATGTCTCATGTCAAAGCGTTCGGGACGCTCAGCCAGATTGTTATAAGCCAGCAGCGCGGCACCGATCGCAGCACCACTGTCTCCCGCGGCCGGTTGGATAAACACTTCTGAGATGGGTGTCTGCGTGAGGATTAACCGGTTTGCAACGCTGTTCAGCGCGGCACCACCAGCGTAGCACAAGCGATTTGTTTCGTACTGACGAGCCAGGAAACGAACACTGTTGATCAAGCACTCCTCAAAAAGCTTCTGTACAGAGGCGGCGAGATCGGCGTGATGCGGCAGCATTTCCGATGAAGGTGCTCTTCCGGGGATTCCCAGCAGGGATTCAATATTTTCGGAGGAGAACATTCTGGATTCACTCCGTAGGAACCCGAGGTACCTGTGGTTCAGATGAACGCTGCCATCTTCAAAAATCGCGATGATGTCTCTGAGTTTCTCCACGTAGTTTGGCTGACCATAGGCTGCGAGCCCCATGACTTTCCACTCGCCGTCATTTACTTTGAATCCAAGGTACGCCGTGATGAGGCTATAAAATAAACCGATCGAATGTGGAAACCGGAGTTCATGATCCACACGTAGTCTTGTCCGCTCTCCCCAGCCGACAGTTCCACTCGCCCACTCGCCGATCCCATCGAGCGTCAAAACGCCGGATCGGTCGAACGGAGAAAGATAAAAGGCGCTCGCAGCGTGTGACAAATGATGTTGTGAAAACAAAATCCGCTCTCTTTCAACATCGAGCTCTCGGGATATCTCCGACTCTATCCACAACCGTTTTTTCACCCACAAGGGGACGGCCCTCAAGAATGGTTTCACTGTTCTTGGGTGTTCCGCGAGAAGCGTGGTTAAGATTCGATCGAGTTTCAGGATCGGTTTCTCGTAGAAGACAAAATAATCGATGTCCGATGATTTCAATCCCGAAGAACGAAGGCAATATTGCGTGGCCAAGCGGGGAAAGCCGGCGTCGTGTTTTACCCTTGTAAACCTTTCTTCTTCTGCCGCGGCTGTGACGTTTCCATCCTCCACAAGGGCAGCGGCAGCATCGTGGTAATCAAATGAAAGTCCTACAACCTTCAATGCTAGAACATTCTCCTGAACCAACCGATGCCGTCGGGCTGGATTGTGCGTGTCATCCACTGCGTGTCTGGCTTCGCCTTCTTTCTTAAGGGGTCGGCGAAACGAAGATAGAACCCAACTGGCGTGAGGAAGACGTAGGCGACCGTAAGGACCACCTTGGTTTGAAAAGCAGCCACAGCCGAGAACGCAGCTTTAAATTTGGATTGAATCGACATAGCAAAGCTTCAATTATGCCCCGCGTGTGGACCTGACCGAACGTATTTCCAACTTTTCTCTGCGCTACTTCCAGTTTTTAACGTCCGCGGCATCGCCGTCGCCGCCTTCCTGGCCGTCGCCTCCATAGGACAGGAGATCAAAATCGCCATGTTGCCCGGGGCAACGGTAGACATAGGGGTGATTCCAGGGGTCGAGGGGGACATCCTTTCGCAGATAGGGGCCGTCCCAGTTCTCGGCGCCGCTGGGCTTCACACGCAGAGCCTGGAGACCTTCGTCCGTTGTGGGATACCGGCCGACATCCAGACGGAAGAGATCGAGTGTGCTCTCGAACTCTGCAATCTGGTCTTTCGCCACGGTCTGCCGTCCTTTTTCAACATTTCGGAAAAGCCTGGCGCCGACAAGTGTGGCAAAGAGGGCAATAATCACCATCACGACGAGAAGCTCGATCAGCGTGATGCCGCGGTTTCGTGTCTTGAATGAAGTCTTAAGCATGGTCAAAACCCGATCTCGTTGATGCTGAAAATAGCCATCAGCATGGAAAGTACGACTGCGCCAACAATCACACCCATAACCAGAATGATGGCGGGCTCAAATACGGAAGTAAGCGCCTTGACCGACGTCTTCACGTCCTTGTCATAAGAGTCGGCAATTTGCAGCAACATGGTATCAATCCGTCCGGTTTCTTCACCCACTTCGACCAGATGTACCGCGAGCTCCGGAAACACCCCGGCCTCCCGCATGGGTTTCGCGACTCCCTCACCTCGCTTTGCACCGGCCGCGATTTTTGAAATGCCTTCGGCCACAATCTGATTGCGGACGATGTCCTGAACGATTCGAACGGCGGTGATCAGGGGGACGGCGCTTGTGGTCAAAGTACCCAGAGTCCGCGCAAACCTCGCGACTTCGATTTTCAGGATCGTTGGCCCGAGCAGGGGCACACGAAGACGGATGGAATCCCACATCCGGCTGCCCTTCGGTGTCCGCAGCCATGCTCGAAATGCAACGATGACGCCGGCGATGCCCGCGAGACCCACCCACCAATACGACCTCGTCATTTCGGAGATCGACAACAACAACATCGTGCCGGCCGGAATCGCTGCGCCGGCATCATGAAAGATGGTGGCAAACTTTGGAATGACGAAATAAAACAGAATCCCGATAGATCCCAGTCCGACACAAGCCAGGAGCGCCGGGTATATCAACGACGCGAGCAGATATCCGCGTAATTCATCGGCCGCACGCTCGAATTCCACAAGCCGCGCCAGAATCGGATCGAGCACTCCACCGGTTTCACCGGCTCGAATCATGTTGACGTAAAGTTTTGAGAAGTATTTCGGATGCGCCGCAAGCGCTTCAGCCAGGGACTTGCCGCCTTTAATCTGCTTCAGAATGCTTTCAATCAAAGCGCGCAACGCGGGTTTCCGCACGGTCTGCGCTGTGATCGTCAGCGTCCGGTCGAGCGGAAGTCCGGCGTGCACCAGTGTTGAGAGTTCTTCGGTGAACAAGAGAATATCCCGGCGGGTAATTCGGCGAATTTGAAACCCGCGAAAGCCAGGCGTGCTTGTCTTCACCGGTTCTTCAACAAGGACAGGAATCAGACCTTTGGTTTCGAGCTGCAACACGGCCGCGCGCTTATCCGAAGCATCAAGACGGCCCTCGGAAAAGCGGCCCTGCGTGTTCACGGCTTTGTAGATGTAACTTGGCATATCTGGATTCCTCGAACGCGGGTATGAAACCCGCGTTCAGACTTCCTGCGTCACTCTCAACACCTCATCCGGCGTTGTTATCCCCGCGAGCACCTTCTTCCAGCCGTCTTCTTTGAGCGTGCGCATGCCCGACTTGATTGCCTGCGCTTTAAGAACGTTTGAATCGGCTTTCGTTCCCATCAGGCGGCGCAGATCCTCGTCAACATCCAGCAGTTCAAAAATTCCAACGCGGCTTTCATAACCGGAGTTGTCGCACACCGCGCAGCCCCTTCCCCGCTTGAGTTCCACGGTTTCGCCGAGACCTTCTGTGGAAAACCCGGCATCGCGCAAAGCCTCGGCAGTCGTGACTTCCGTGACGGTACATTCCCTGCAATTCGCGCGTACAAGACGCTGCGCAAGGATACCGATCAACGACGATGCGAGCAGATAATCCTCGACTCCCATATCCACAAGCCGCGTCACCGCGCTTGGCGCGTCATTCGTGTGAAGCGTGCTGAAAACGAGATGTCCGGTAAGAGCGGAACGGATAGCGATTTCGGCGGTCTCGAGGTCGCGGATTTCTCCGATCATGATCACATCGGGATCCTGCCGCACAATGTGGCGAAGACCTGTCCCGAACGTCAGGCCGATCTGCGGATTCACCTGAATCTGATTGATGCCGTCCATCTGATATTCAACCGGATCCTCGATGGTAATGATCTTGCGATCGGGAATATTGATTCGCTTCAGCGCGCTGTACAGCGTCGTGGTTTTCCCGCTGCCTGTCGGCCCGGTAACGAGAAAAATGCCGTGCGGTTTCGAAGTCATTTCGCACACTTTGCCGTACGAGTCTTCAGGAAATCCAAGCCGCCGCAAATCGATAAGCGACGAATTCGATTGATCCAGAATACGCATCACCACGCTCTCGCCATACATCGTCGGCAGAGTTGAAACACGCAGATCTATCTCCTTCCCCAACACCTTGAGCTTGATGCGGCCATCCTGCGGTAGACGGCGCTCGGCAATATTGAGCTTCGCCATGAGTTTGATTCGGGAAATGATGGCGGCGCGAAGCGCGTTCGGCGGCGGGTCGATGTTGTGGAGAACGCCATCCACGCGATATCGCAGCCGGAGGTCACGTTCAAAAGGCTCGATATGGATATCGCTCGCTCTCGATTCGACAGCCCGCGAGATGATCAGATTGACCATGCGGATGACGGGAACTTCGGAAGCCAGATCGCGAAGATGTTCGATATTCTCGTCGTCGGCGCCGAAGCTGTCGCCGATCGCTTCAATCAGTTTGTCGTTCCCGCTTTCTTCACCGCCGTACAGCCTCTCGAGCTTCTCCAGAATCTCCGATTCCAATCCAAGATAAACATTCAAGTCGAGTCCCGTGCGAAGCCGGACTGCCGCCTGAGTCTCGGAATCCAGCGGATCACCCATTACCAGCGACAATGTGTTGGATTCAACGTGAACCGGAATGACATGAAACGAGCGCAGAAACCGGTACGACAGCTTGTTGCCTTCGACGGGAACGGCGGGATAGTCACCACTGAAGACCGGGAGTTTCAATTGATCGCTTAAGACACTGAGAACGTCACGCTCGGCCACATATCCCAGATCGATGAGAATGCGGCCGAGCTTGTCTTTTCGTTCTTTCTGCAGCGTCAACGCATTCTTCAGGTCGTCTTCAGAAATCAGCCCGCGATCCAGAAGCATTTCGCCGAACAGTTTCTTGTCTGTTGCGACTGCATTCATCAAAATGCCAGTACCGTAACCTGCTCCGGGTCTTGTTTCTTGACGGTGAACACAATCTGACTGGGAAGATCGGTAAGATCGGCCGGATTGGCATTGAACAAATAAAGAACAACGCTGACCGACTCGCCGGAACCGACCGACTGCAACGTCGCAGCCCGCTTTTTCAGCAGATCTTTCAGTTTTCCCTCGATAGCCGTGCGCCTCTCGGAAACGACCTTTCGTATCTCCGAAGGAGTCTTGGGGCTCGTGAATGGACTTCGGGTCGGCTCGAGTGATGCTTCGAGCGTAATGACGGCGCCGTATCCCGGAAGATACGTGGCCTTCGCGGCTTCGAGATTCCCGCGGCCGGGCACACTCGCATTCATGATGTCGTCGATGGCCCCGCGCAGAGAGGCGGATTCCTTCTTGAACTGATCCAGTTGAGTCCTGTCGATCTGAGCGAAGCTCGTGGTTGCGAAGACTAAAATGCAAAGTAAAGTTTTAATCATAGTTTTTATTCCCGTGTATCGGTTCGTGATGCAAGCAATTGAATCGATCTCGAGTTATCCAAAGTCTCGCGTTCGTTGACCAACTGATAGCTGTCCAGCAGATCGACCTTTCCTGCGACACGTTGAATTTCCCTGGTGTGTGCCGTATCGCGCTCCTTTAACTCGGCACGAAGATCGTTGATGATCTTTTGATAGTCCACCGGTTGAACCGCAGGCAGTGCGGCAGGCTGGACCACAGCCGGAGGTTGAACCGCAGGCGCGGCGATTTGTATTTGCGGGTGTGAAGTAAGACTTGCAACAGCGAACGCAACCGCTGCGGAAGCCGACATCGGAGCCAGCCATCGCCACATCCACGAAACAACTCGAGGTTTCTCGAATTCGAAAACCAGCGGGCGCGGGAGATTCACGACCGGCGAGGTTTTCAGCGTGGCATACGTCAGTTGGAATTGTTTCACCTGTTCGCGGCAATCGGAACATTCCGCAATGTGCCGGCGAGCCTCGGTCATTTCCGATGGAGACAGTTCTTCGAAAACGAACTCTGCAATTCTTTCATTCAAATGTGACATGACTACCTTCTTCCCGAAGTTTTTCAACCCAGAATCGATCGCAGTTTCTCGAATCCCATGTACAAGCGGGATTTCACCGTCGATACAGGAGCGTCTTGAATGACTGCGATCTCTTCGAACTTCAAATTCTGATAAACCTTGAGAATAACTACCTCACGCTGGTCTTCCGGCAACTGCTGAAGCGCTTTCTCGACCGCAAGCCGGCTTTCGATCGATGTTTTCGATGCCCGCGTCTCCGGTTCAAGTTCGACAAAGAACTTGCCCTGATCTTTCCGTAGTTTCGAAAAGCACGTGTTATGGGCAATGCGATACAGCCAGGCTGAAAACCGGTCGCGGTCCTTCAACGTGTCCAGTTCGCGATAGGCCTTCATGAACGAATCCTGGCAGAGGTCCATTGCTTCGTCCCGGTCTCCAATCATCCTTAAGATGAAGTTGTAGATCGGTTTTTCCCACTGCCGGACCAGGAGATTGAAAGCCTCGGTATCTCCCTTGAGAACTCGTTCGATGATTTTTCGATCATCGACAGGCTTCAGGCCGGAAAGCTTCAAACCTTATCCTCACAATCTAAAGACTCAGTGAAAGGTCAAAAAGACGAACAACCCTATTGTGACAGCGAAATACTTGCGGAAGTTCGACGAGATTAGCGATAGATCTTTACCCGCTCGCGGAAAGGATGGCGGACAAACTCGAAGCCGAACAGCATCAGGCTCACGAAGTTGTTCCAGTCAATCGCAGTCACTTGACGCAGGACAACGAGAAGCACGACATAGGTAGGGGCAAAGACGCAAAAGTCGATGGCCATTTTCATCGGAATGAGATATCGAACCGGTTCCCATGCGCCCACAACAGGAACAGTTTCGCGTAAACCAAGAACCGCAAGACTCGCAAAGATTCCAGCCGCGACGGGACGCAGGTAAACGTCCTGAAGGATCGTTCGAACCGAGTTTCCGATGTAATTCCGATGGAAGGTGACCAACAGATATCCGGCGGCCACCACCAGCGCCAGCGAAGTGCCTGCCGCCGTGCCGGCGGCGCCAAACCGGCGAACCAGCAGGATGCTCAGGATCGGATTCAGGATCGTCAGTATGACGGTGCTCCGCATGTCGAATTCCGGGCGGCCGACGCCGGCGCCCGTCTGGCTCGCGGCGCCACCAAGAATGTTCACGCCGTATCCGATCGCGAGGATCTGAATCAAGACGACGGAGTCGTCAAAGCCTTTTCCCAGCCAGAAAGTCAGGACCGAACGCGCCTCAACAATCAGGAAGGCCGCCATGGCAACAGTCAGCATGGCGACGTACCTGGAGGCCAGGACATACGTCTGAAGAATTTTGGCGCGATCCTTGCGCGCGCTGAGTTCCGACGTGACCGGAATCAGCGCGGAAATCATCACCAGCGGAACAGCGCGCATGAAAGAAGCCAGCCGCGCGCTGACTTCATAGAATGACACCGAAGCCACACCGAGAAATCGCGAGAGGATCAGTTTGTCCACACCGCCGAAACAAATGAGCCCACCCAACGTGCTCACCTGCATCTTCAATCCATACGAAAACATTTCGCGCAAGAGCTTCCCGTCAAAGTGCCAGCCGATCGAGACCTGAGGAAGTGTTTGCCGGACCGCCCACCAGGTTAACAAAAGCGCGCAACACGTATTGATCAGCGCATTCGCCGCAAGACCGAACATTCCCCAGCCCATTTCAAGAAACAACACCGTACCGATGGCATTCAGGAGGCTGATCTGGATCTGAAGTGAATTCGACTTGTCCATGCGTTGAATGCCCTTGAATACCGAAAGGAACATCATGCTGATATTCGAAACAGCGCATGCCAGAAGAATCAGAAAATAAGCATCCGAAGCATTGGAAATGTGGAACAAACCGAACAGCGGTTTTTCCAGAATCACACCGGCGAGTACCAGAAACACGCCAAAAAATCCGTAGAACACCAATCCTGAAAACAGAACACGGCTGATGCGGACATAGTCCTGATACGTGTAGTACTCGGAAATGTATTTCACGAAAGACGACCCAAGCCCGAGGTCCAGGAGATTAAACGAGCTGATGAAAACGCTCAGCAGAACCCATGTTCCAAATTCATGAACGCTAAGATGCGACAGGATATACGGCGTGAGGAGCAGCGTTATGACAAATGTCCAGCATCGTCCGAGAACGTTGAAGAACGTATTCGTCGCGAGTTTCTTAGAGAATTCTCCGAGAAACGTAATACTGCCGTTCATTGCCTGAACGTTTTTGGATCCGTAATCGCGAGTTCTGGCACATGCTGGCCAGGAAAGTGAAGCGTGGCATGTTGACGCCGGCCATTGGTGCTGGCACGGCGATAGTGGGTATATCCCAGAAAGAAGTGATACCGGACAGCCCAGCAATAATGCAAATCGAGGATTGGTGAGACACGGCCGGAGCCACGGCCCTCTTCCCGCCGGCTGAGAGCCCGAGAGATGGGTCGTACTGCTGCTGAAAACACCTGATACAGACCGTGAAAACGCTTCAGGAAACGTGTTCGCTTGCCGTTTTCGATGAACCTGCCGCGTAATTCCGGATGCAGCTCAATCAGCTTTCCGAGCGAATAACCGGCTTGTTCGCATCGTTGAATGAACTGTTCGTAAGTCGGAAAGTATTCGTGAGTCGCCTCGGCTTCGGGACCATGAATCATCCGGCTGCCATTCGTTTCGAGCCGGTAACCCAGTTCGATATCTTCCATGCCGTAAACCGCAAACTCTTCGTTGAAGCCGCCAACACGGTTCAGCACGGCGCGAGCGGTTGAAACATTGCCGGTGTGATAGTACGAAAAGTCCATTGGTCCGCACGCAATGCTGTACGGATTAAAAATTCTCCGGTCGCGAAGATAACGAAGAAACGGATTGCGTGATTCACTCCACGGCGAAATAACGGCGCCAATGATCGACGCATCGCCATTTTTGCAGTGATAGTTCCAGTGCGCCTCGATCAGATTGGGTTTCGCAATAATGTCGTCATCGATGAACAGCACCACATCGCCCTTTGCGGCACGAATTCCAACGTTGCGGGTTGCCGCCGCGCCCCGCTTGGGTTGGGAAAGAGCTTTGAGGTTGGAGTATTTGCTCGTTTTTTGATCCAGAACGCTTTGGGTGTGATCGGTCGAAGCATTATCTACAACGATAACTTCATAGAGTTCCCGGCTGACCGTCTGCTGCTCGATCTCTTCAATAGTCCGGGCGAGAAGATCTGCGCGGTTCCAAGTCGGTATAACGACACTTACTTTAGTCACACCACGTCCTTTAAAGAGGGCAGGATTACTGCGACAACGACGTTTCTTTCAGGCGTATCCAGGAATGCTTTTGATCTCCCCAAGTATCCCTGCTTTGAAAGAGATACGGAATATACCGGATATGATCCACTAAAGCAAACGCGAACAGTATTTTGCTCCGAAAAGAATAGGATCGGGACAAAAATCTTTTCGACAAATAACTTCGGAGAACCACCCATTCTTTCCAGGACGCAAATCGATAGAAAAGAAAGAGAGAGTTCCTGAAGGAGAAGTAATTTTCGATCGTGCGGCGTTTGCCGGGGGAAAGATCCTGCGTCAGATGCCGGACTACGGCATCGCGAACATAGATGCACTTCCATCCCTTAATCCAGAGCTTCCAGCTCAAATCCACGTCTTCGCAGTACATAAAGTAGAGCTTTTCATCAAAACCGCCGATCTCTTCAAACGCCTTCCGGCGGATCAGCGCCGCGGCGCCGGAACACCACGTCGTCTCGCCAGTGACAGCATCCACGGCCTTGTGATGTTCCCGGGGCGTTTGCCGCGCTTCGCAAATAGCAATTTGCGGATCGGAGCCGCATCGCTCAAGGAGCTTCTCCAGGCAACCGGCTTCAACCTCAGCGTCGGGATTTAACAGAAACATGAATTCGGCACTACCCTGCCGCGAAAGAAGATTCATTCCCCGCGCGAAACCGTTATTCCGAAGCGAACGAAAAACGAACGATCGAAAAGGCAGTTTCTTTATCGCTTCGGCAAGAACCTCCGGTGTGCCGTCATGGGAATGGTTATCCAGAAAGTAAGCTGTGACAGGAATTGAAATCGTTCGAAGATTTTCCACCAGCGAAGGAATCAACTGCCGGCAATTGTGCACGATCACCAGGAGGTCAACTCTTGACGACACGAGTGCCTTCCAGATACGCCGTCCAGAGCAGGAGGACGAGAAACCTCCAGATGAGTGTCACAAGTTTGATCGGGAATAGCAGCGTACGCATTAATCCAGGGCCCTTCCCGGAGGAGCGGGCATCAGACCCAGGAGCCCCTTGCCGATCTTCTCCCATGTAAAGTCTCTCAATATCATGGCGCGCGCATTGTGACCCAATTCCGTTCTCAAGTCCTTCGAAGATACAAGAGTTCGAAGGGCTCTCACAAAATCGCCCCCGGTATCCGCGATCAACGCTTCCGCGCCATTCGTCACGGGAAACCCCAGGGCGCCTATCGAACTCGTAACCACGGGACACGCCATCGAAAATGCTTCGAGAAGTTTGACGCGTTGACCGGTCCCCGAGAACAACGGCGCCACAACAATGGTGTTTGGCCTGTGGTAAAGGACACGAGTGTCGGGAATGTATCCCGGAAATGAAACGCCGGAATTGCCGGCCAGATGCTCCGGTACGACGGATCCCGGAATGACAAACTGAACTCCCTCGAAATGCGGGGCAATTTCCCGAACGAGAAACTCAGCCGCTTCCACATTCGGCTGATGTCTGAAATTCCCAACGAAAAGGATTTCCACAGGACGACTGTCTTCTTCGGCCTTGGGGGAAAATTCCACGGGATCGATTCCGATAGGTATCGGCCGAATATCGGCGGAAGGAACATAGGAACGGAGATAATCCGCATCATGGCCGGTCATGGTCACGACACGATCGAATCGTTTCGGCATGATGGCTTCGTAACGCAGGAGCTGCATCCATCGATAGTACAACCTGAGTTTGTCGAAGGGATCCGATGCGCGGGAGAATGCTTCGTAGGCGTTGGCGGAAAGCATTTCGTGCAATGTGAGAATGCTGAAAACGCCACGGCGGTGGAATTGAGCCATCTGCAGATACTCACATTGCAGGACGTCGATGCGTTCTCTCTCAAATTCCTTTTCGACCGCCTGATACATCGCGGGAGTGCTGAACTCGCGTACTAGAAAAGGCGCGACAGACAACCAGTGGGGCCGGAAGTCCGGAATTCGGCGCACTGCGGTCACGGATTCGCAAATCCCCTCGAGCGGACGAAGGATCTCCGCTTCCTGATCGTTTTCGATAAATGAAATGAGCCGGACTTTGTGCTGCGACGCGAGAATCCGAATGTTGTGGAACATCCGGACACCGCCGCCGTGCATGTGCAGGACCGGCGGGTACGCTGTGAGAATCAGGATATTCATGACCGTTGACTTCGAGTCATGACTTCTCGATCCGAAAGAACGTATGCGGAAATGTTCGAAAGCCTTTTCGTGACAGCTTCCGGCAACTGCCGCAGCGCTCGAAGGAATGCGCGGCACTCACTCTGCCACGCGCCATGCATCATCGCGCGGCCATGGATCTGAGGCAGGTGGATCAGGTGGTCGAAGATCATCGCAGTATCGGTCACATTCTTCCAGATGAAGAGATACTGGTTCCTGCGAATCGTGTTTTCAACAAACGACTCGCCGAACTTTCGAGTGCTCGTACTCCGGTGTTTATGGACGACGCGGCTCGAAGGCGCAAGCAGACAGCGCCACCCGCGTTTCCAGGCCTGATAAGAGAGATCGGTGTCCTCCACATAAAACGGGTGGTAAAGCTCATCGAAGCCTCCGATCGAAAGGAACTTTGCGCGGTCAACGGCGCAGGATCCACCGCCGGCCCAGAAAACCGGGATTGACGTTTGCTGTTGATCGTCAGATGTGATTTCGTCGTGCCACACGTCAATAAAGCCGCGTTCGAACCGGGCTCGGGTTTTGCCGGTTTCCTCACGGCGGCGGCCGGGATCCGCAAGAAAGATCTGAGACGTGACGGCAAAAACAGAAGTATCGGTAAAACTTTTCAGGAGCGGCTGCAGGAATTGACTGTCCACGGTCATGTCGTTGTTGAGGAGAACGACGATGTCCGTTTGAACGGCCTCGACGCCACGGTTGTTGCCGCCTCCAAAACCGTAATTGCGATCGAGCGCCAGAACGCGCACTCCGGGGAAATTCCTGTGAATGAAATCGACGCTTCCGTCCGTACTCCCGTTGTCGACAACCAGAATCTCGTGCGCGCTGCCCGCGCACTCGACGGCCCGGATAACGGATGGCAGGCATTCCTCGAGGAGATGCTTTCCATCCCAATTCACAATAACGATGGTGACGGAACGCCGGAAATCTCCTCCACGATTATCGGAGTACGCCGTCGCCGGTTTGGACCCGCGCTTCATAAGACCCAGCAACTGCGCAATCCCCAGACCCAATCCCACCATCACATCGAACGGCAGAAGCAAGGCAACGTAGGGAAGCACGCGGAGCTTCGACCTCATCCGATCGAGCTCTTCTGTTTGAGATAGGCGCCAAGCGCTTCACGCCAGTGTCTCATTTGATTGAGACCGAGTTCTTTGAGGCGCGCATTCTCCATCACTGAGTTACGCGGCCGGCCGGCAGGCGCGTTATAGGCATCCGTCGAGGTTGGCGACAGGTCGGCATCAATTCCGGAGAGCTCGAAGATAGCTTGCGCAAACTGGAACCACGTGCAGGAACCTTCGTTCGTCATGTGAAACAAGCCCCGGTGCGGCGTGGCGAGCAAGCGAGCAATCTGATCGGCGAGATCGACCGTGTAGGTGGGTGTGATGAGCTGATCGTCCACAACCTTGAGCGGATCGCCCCGGCGCGCTTTGGCCAGCATCGTTTCAACGAAATTACCGCCCTTGCCCTGGCTTCCCGCAACCCCATAAAGACCACCACTTCGAATTTGCACGTAGTTCTCAGCCAGCGCCCGAACAAGCAGCTCGCCCGAGAGCTTTGAATTTCCGTAGACGCTGAGCGGGAACGGTACGCTTTTTTCCGTATAGGGTTCGGCCTGCTTTCCATCGAAGACATAATCGGTGCTGATGTGCAGGAGGACAGCGTCGATTTCGTTTGCGATTCGAACGAGGTTGAGAACCGCAAGCGTATTGACGCGATACGCCATCTCCGGCTGACTCTCGCAATCATCCACGCGATGAAAAGCAGTCGTGTTCAGTATCACGTCGGGATGGATATCGACCATCGCGGCCCGCGCGCGCGCGTGATCCGTCACATCCATATCCTTTCGCGTCAGTGGAAAGACCTGCAGGTCCTTCAGCGCCGCTCGCAAGTCGGTTCCGAGTTGTCCGTTTGCTCCAAGTAGTGCGATCTTCATCTGGCTGGACGGAAATAATATGATAGATTCGAATTGAGGAGACCATCTATGGCGAAACCTGTCAATGCTCCAAAAATTGGCGAGGAAGCGCCGGATTTCACCTTGAGCTCGCACCTGGACAGCAACGTGAAGCTCTCGGATTTCCGGGGCAAAAAGAACGTTGTACTGGCGTTCTATCCCCTCGCTTTTACTCCTGTTTGAACGGTCCAGATGCCGGCATACGAGGAAGATCTTTCCGACTTTGGCCGGTATGATGCCCAGGTTCTGGGCTTAAGCATCGACACGATTCCTACAATCAAAGCGTGGGCGAAGTCACTGGGAGGAATTTCATATCCGCTGTTGAGCGACTTCTGGCCGCACGGATTGACCGCACTGAAATACGGCGTCCTGCGAGGGGAAGGATTTACGGAGCGGGCTCTTTTCATCGTCGATAAGAAGGGAGACATCCGTTATATCGATATCCATCCCATTGGAGATCAGCCGAAGAACTCGGTCCTGTTCGAAGAGCTAAAGAAGATCCAGGGGTGACGTGGAACTCGCACGCAGTTGTATTCCATACACTCCACTGAAGCGTGACTTGAAGGATTGCCGCATCGCCCTCGTCAGTACATCTGGAGCGTACGTCGAGGGCATGCAGCCTTTCAGCGATAACGATCTCACCTTCCGCCTCATTCCCGCCGATACGGATACGAAGCAGATCCGTTTCGTGCCCGGCCATTTCGATACGTCGAAAGGCGCCGAGGACGCCAACATTATGCTTCCCCTTGACCGTCTGCGAGAACTCCTGGCTGCCGGAGAGATCCGAAAGATCGCAGACCATCACATCTCAATGGGACTCACGACAGAACTTCGAAAACTGAAGGAAGTGGTGAGCTGGGAAATTGCCGAAGCTGTGATGAAACTGCGGCCCGATGTGGTGGTGTTGACCGGTGGCTGACCCCTTTGCCATCGGACGGTCGTCACGATTCAACGCGCTATCGAGAGTCAGGGCATTGCCACCGTGCTCATTACGGTTTCTCCTAATGAGTCCGAGCCCGCGGGTCCCCCACGAGCGTTGTACCCCAAACCATTTCAGCCCGGATCCTCGTTGGGCCGTCCCAACGATCCTGCTTTGCAGATGCAGATTCTGAAGGATGCCCTGGGCCTCATGCGTTATCCTGTCGAGCCAGGTTCCATCATTACAAAAGAATATCGGTGACTCTCATGCGAATCGTCTGCCTCATGCTTGCGTTGCTGGCAAGCGCACCTGCGCCCGCAACAATTCAGGATCTCTCGTGGATCAGCGGAGACTGGGAACTCACGTCCGGAAACCGCCGCATTGATGAACATTGGACCTCGGCCGCCGGCGGCACAATGATGGGAATGAGCCGGACGGTTGCGGGCGATCGAACACTTTCTTTCGAGTATCTGCGCATCGAAACCCGGCCCGATGGCATCTATTACGTTGCGCATCCCCGAGCGCAGTCTCCGGGAACCGACTTCAAACTCGTGCGCGCGGAGAAAGACGAAGCCGTGTTTGAAAACCTGGCTCACGATTTTCCCAAGCGAATCATTTATAGACGAAACCCGGATGGGTCTTTGACCGCGCGTGTCGAGGGCGACGGGTCCGAGAAAGAAAAGGCACAGGAGTTTCACTACGTAGCAATCAAAAGATAGCGGCGATGAAAACCTCGATCAAAGCCTTCATGCTGGCGATTGTCGTAATGGGAATCATCCGGTTTGCGCTCACAATGGCCGGAGTCGACAACGGTATCGTCAAGTACTTCAGCATGACCGTTATCATCATGGCCGGTACGATTTACTTCGCTTTCGCGTCGGCATCGCACAAAGAACGTTTGAAGGACGCCTACCTCCTGTTGATTCCGTACATGATCATCGAAGTTGCAGCTCTCGGATACTCGTGGGCTTCAGGTCACGAAACGATTTTTCACGCAAAAGAATATTCTTTCGGCGTCAACATCCGTCTTCACACCATCGGCCACTTCGTCGGCGGCCTGACATGGGAACCGCTCGGCGTATTCGTCTTAATGGAAATCGTGTGGGGTATCGGAATGATCGGGCGCCGTCTTACAGGAGCACCACGGTCTGCAGGCTTGTGATTTCGATTCTCTTCCCGCACCGGGGATTGCTGCATCTCAACACGTCGTCGATTCGAACCATGTAGTCGCGCGCGGCTTTAAACCGAATGCGATCTTCTTCGTTGGCGCGCGGAGGCAACGACGGCTTCTTGGTCCGGCGAATCCATCGGATCTGGTATTCCGCGGCCTGTTTGCATGACGGGCAGTTGATTGTGTGCGGCTTGCTTTCTGTCTTCTCGTTGAAATAATCTCGTTCTTGCAACGCTAATCCCCTTTGGCGGCTATGCCGGGTTTTGTCATTCGCATCGGATCCAGAATTTCATTCAGACGTTTAACCGGCAGAATTTTTTTCTCAAGTGCGATTTCGCGAACGGTCCGGCCCGTTTTATACGATTCTTTTGCGATGGCTGCGGCAGCGTCATACCCGATTTCGGGAGCCAAAGCCGTGCACATTGCCAGACTCATTTCGACCATTTCCCGGCAGCGATCCTCATTGGCTTGAATACCTGACACGCATCGATCAGTCATGTTCGCCGCGCTTGCAGCGAGAAGCCGGATCGACTCGAGAAGGTTGTGCGCCATCACCGGCATCATTACATTTAACTCAAATACGCCAGACTGACCGCCGATTGTTACAGTCAAATCGTTTCCGATCACCTGGGCCGCCACCATCAGCAAAGACTCCGCAATAACCGGATTCACTTTTCCCGGCATGATCGACGAACCGGGCTGCGTCTCGGGCAAAGCGATCTCTCCGATACCGCACCGTGGGCCCGAGGCCAGCCAGCGAATGTCGTTCGCGATTTTTGTAAGGCTGACGGCAATCGTCTTCAAGGCGCCGCTGGTTTCCACAATGGCATCCTTCGCCGCCTGAGCTTCGAAATGATTTACCGCCTTACGGAGTTTGAGGCCGGTGAGTTTGGACAAAAGCTGAATGGTTTTGGCGGCAAACTTCGGATGCGTGTTGATGCCGGTTCCTACGGCGGTTCCTCCAAGAGCCAGTTCGCTCAACGTATTCCTGAGTTTCTCGATCCGTTGTATTCCAAGCTGCACCTGCCGCGCGTATCCGCTGAATTCCTGACCCAATCGAATCGGCGTTGCATCCTGCAAATGCGTTCTTCCGATTTTCACGATCGAATCGAACTGGCGCTCTTTTGCGGACAGTGCTTTCTCGAGGCGCCGCAGCGCGGGAATCAAATTTCGTTCGATCGATTCCATCGCCGCAATATGAATGGCGGCCGGAATCACATCATTGCTGGACTGCCCCATGTTGACGTGATCGTTGGGATGCACGGGCTTTTTCGAACCAACAACGCCGCCCAGAATCTGAATGGCCCGGTTTGAGATCACTTCATTGGCATTCATGTTCGTTGAGGTTCCCGAGCCGGTTTGGAAGATATCGAGAACGAACTGATCGTCAAGCTTCCCGTCGATGACTTCACGGGAGGCATGAACGATGCTGTTTCCCAGCTTCCGCTCGAGCAACCCCAGACTCATGTTTGTTTGAGCGGCTGCGAGCTTGATGAGACCCATGGCCCGGATGAATTCGCGGGGAAACCGCAGACTACTGATTGGGAAGTTCTCGCGAGCACGCTGCGTTTGCGCGCCATAGAGCGCGTTCGCGGGAACGAGGACCTGTCCCATCGAATCGCGCTCGATTCGCTTATCGAGGTGTTTTCCAGCGGTAGACTTCATAGGAGAATCCCAGTCCCCGGAAGCGGACGCCATCCGCTATCAATCGTTCACGCTGTATCCAGGCGTATTCACCCGGCGTTCGAATCTTTCCACCGGCTCCGACAACCCGATGCCATGGAAGACCCGCGGGACACTCGCGCATGGCGGCAGCAACCTGGCGCGGACCCGTGCCGACAATCCGTCCGATCTCTCCATACGACAAAACCCGGCCACGCGGAATCCGCCGGACGAGCCCGTAAATAGTGTTGCGTATTGTCGGCTTACGAATCGGATAACTCCCTCGTCTAATCGGCTGAAATCGTGGATAATCGTCCGTCGCATGACGCGAGTCTACGGAAAGGATAATCAATGTTCAGTCTGAAACCAAAAGAAGGCGGTTCTGCCGCCCCTCCCCCACCGCCTGCCCCCCCTGCAAAAAACAACCTGTTGATAGGCGGAATCGCATTGTCGCTCGTCCTGATTCTGGGTCTTGGCTACAACGCATATTCCACTCGCAACACTCTTGAAGAGCGGATCGCGACTCTTGAGCATCAACTGGCCGATCAGGCCGATCAAATGAAGACCGTCAAGAAGCATGCAACCGACATGTCCGCCGACATCGATGTCGTCGGCAAAAAACTTGGCGTCACCTCACAGGAGTTGGACGGCGCTCGCAAATTTGCGGCGAAGCTGAAGGCCGAACAGGAAAAGGCGGATGAACAGCTTGCTACTCAAATCGCCACCAAGGCGAACACAACAGACGTAGCCGCCGTTCGGCAGGAAGCAACAGCAAAAGCGGTGGAAGTGCAGCAGGTCGCGGACACGAAGATTGGCGCTGTCTCGAACGACGTCAAGGTCGTCAGAGCGGATCTTGAAACAACCAACCGCACCCTCGCCGACAGCCGCCGGGAAATCACGGATGTCAAAACAACGCTCAGTGCTCAAATCGCACGCAACGCCGGCGAACTGGCTGAACTTCGCAAGAAGGGCGAACGCGATTTCTTCGAATTCGATATCGCGAAGCCGAAGAAAAATGAAATGACACGAGTGGCCGATGTCCAACTGCAACTTCGAAAGACCGATCCGAAAAGAGCAAAATACGACATGCTCATTCAGGTCGATGACAGCAGGCTGGAAAAAAAGGATCGAACCGCCAATGAACCCGTTCAGTTCCTGGTTGGCCGCGACAAACTTCGCTATGAGGTTGTCGTGAATTTCGTCGATAAGGATCGCATCCGGGGTTATCTCAGCGCCCCAAAAGACAAAGCACTGTCCGCCGAGCGCCCCCAATTCCGGAATCAGTAATTCGGTGTCAGAGGCCTAAATCACCTAAATTCGGATGAACAACCCGGAAACGAATTTGGGTGATTTAGGCCTCTGACACCGAATTACGCCGCAGAATTCACAGCCGATGGCCGGTGAGGGCGGTGGCAGCGATCAGGACCGCGGCAGCCAACTCCAAAACAAGCCAGCCGATTCGGTATTCTTTCTTTTCCTGAGCGCGCGCGGAATACCGCATCCCTGCCAGTGCGGCGAGGAGGATCGTCGCAGTAAGTGCAAAGCCGGCATGGCCGGTAACCGCACCCTTATCCACTCGTATCAATTCCGCCAACTGCAAACCCGTACCGGCTGCGGCAAGCGCGCCCGCGGCAGCCCACAGAGTCATTCCGTAAGTAGCCCGATGCAGTTCGGGTTTTCTGGCGTAGAGAGCCCAGGAGTCGTACACGGCCGCGATCAGTGTCAGGGCGATTGGAAAGTGGATGATCAGCTTGTGAATCGGAACGTCGAGCATCAGCTAATCCAGAGGAGGTTCGAAGCACAGACGGCAGCGCGCTTCGTAGGCATCCATGGCGCCGACCAGGAGCCTGTCGGGATTTTCAACGAGCCGCTGGGTCCGGTTGGCGGGTGCACCGCACCGGACGCAAATGGCCAGTGTTTTGGTAATGTATTCGGCAATCGACAACAACTGCGGCATCGGATCAAACGGCTTTCCCCGGAAATCCTGATCGAGGCCTGCCACAATGACGCGTTTGCCCGCATCCGCCAGTTTGTTGCACACGCAAACCAGATCCATATCGAAGAACTGGCCTTCATCGATACCAATCACCTGAGTCCGGCCATCAAGCAGGTCCAGAATCTCACGGGGCTGCGAGACGAGCTGTGACTTGATTTTCATCTCGCTGTGACTGACGATGTGGTCTTCGCTGTATCGATCGTCCATGCGCGGTTTGAAGATTTGCACGCGCTGGCGGGCAATTTGCGCGCGGCGCAGCCGGCGGATGAGTTCTTCGCTTTTTCCGCTGAACATGCTGCCGCAGATGACTTCAATCCATCCAAGATTCACGCGCTGATGGTGCAACTGCTCGCTCATAGTCCTCAAATGGGACGGCAATTATACAAGTGTTTATAATAGGGCGTAATGGCTGAAATTCATCGACGCGCATCCATCCCCGTGAATGTCAGAGGAGTCTGGATTGGAGGAGACCACCCTATTGCCGTCCAGTCCATGACCAACACCGATACGGCAGACGCCAAAGCGACGGCCGCACAAGCAGCAGCATTAGCTCAAGCAGGTTCAGAACTGGTCCGGATAACGGTAAATACCCGCGAAGCCGCCCGCGCAGTTCCTGAGATTGTGACCCGGCTTCAGGATCTGCACGTGCATGCCCCGATCATCGGCGACTTTCACTACAACGGACACATTCTGCTCCGTGAGTATCCGGACTGCGCGCGAGCGCTCGACAAGTACCGCATCAATCCGGGAAATGTGGGAATGGGCCGTCAGCATGATGATAATTTCCGGGCGATCATCGAAATCGCGCTCGAGCACGATAAGCCTGTTCGAATCGGCGTCAACTGGGGCTCGCTGGATCAATCGCTGGTCACGCGGTTGATGGACGAAAACGCCCGCAGCTCGGATCCCCGGGATTCGCGCGACGTCATTATGGAAGCGATGGTGGTCAGCGCTGTCGAATCCGCGGAGATGGCTTGTTCCTACGGAATGGGGGAGAATCGAATCATCCTCAGCGCCAAGGTATCGGGCGTTCAAGATCTCATCGATGTATATCGCGAACTCGCGAAGCGTTCCCGCTATCCTCTGCATCTGGGTCTCACTGAGGCCGGCATGGGCCGAAGCGGGATTGTTTCGAGCACTGCCGCGCTTTCCGTGCTTTTGCAGGAAGGCATTGGCGATACGATTCGCGTCAGCCTCACGCCTGCGCCCGGCGGAGATCGAAGCGAAGAAGTTCGCACCTGCCAGGACGTTCTTCAAAGCCTCGGCATTCGGACGTTCACACCTCGCGTGACCGCCTGTCCCGGATGCGGCCGCACGACAAGTACGCTTTTTCAGGAAATGGCCGACGATATTCAGGAATATCTCAGTTCGCAAATGCCGGTTTGGAAGACCACATATCCCGGCGTCGAGAAAATGAAAATTGCTGTAATGGGCTGCGTGGTCAATGGACCCGGCGAATCCAAGCATGCCAACGTCGGAATCTCTCTTCCCGGAACAGGTGAAGAACCGAAAGCACCGGTCTACGTGGACGGACGGCTGATGACGACTTTGAAGGGACCCGGCATTGTTAGTGACTTCAAAGCAATCGTCGATGAGTATCTGGAAACCAAATTCGGAAAATGATGACCGCCGCCATAGAAAGGGATTGAATGCCAACAACTCTCGCTGCGAAAGAGGACCTCAATTTCAATCGCATCGTCTCCCGGCAATTCGACCGGGCAGCACAGTATCTGAAAATCCATCCGGCGCTTCTCAGCCAGATCAAGGCCTGCAATAACGTTTATTATTTTCAATTCCCCGTACGATTCGGGGGCGACAACTACGAAATCTTCGAAGGCTGGCGCGCCGAACACAGCCAGCACAAGAAGCCTGTCAAAGGCGGAACGCGATACAGCGAACTGGTCAATCAGGACGAGATCATGGCGCTGGCTGCCTTGATGACGTACAAATGCGCGATCGTCGACGTACCCTTCGGCGGATCGAAGGGGGGTGTCCGATTCAATCCGAAAAAATACAGCGAAGAACAAATCGAAAAGATCACGAGACGATTTACAGCCGAATTGATTCGCAAGGAATACATCGGACCCGGCGAGAATGTCCCCGGACCGGATGTCGGCACGGGTGAACGTGAAATGGCGTGGATGGCGGATACCTACGAGATGTTCAATCCGGGCGGCATCGACAATCTGGCTTGTGTGACGGGCAAGCCCGTCTCGCAAGGCGGCATTCATGGACGCCGTGAAGCAACCGGCCGTGGAGTTCAATTCGGTATTCGCGAAGCCTTTCAATATTCCGAAGACTTGACAAAGCTCGGATTGACACCAGGCCTGGAAGGCAAAACCGTTGTCCTGCAGGGCTTCGGAAATGTCGGCTACTACGCTTCAAAATTCCTGTCCGAGGAAGACGGCTGCAAAGTCATCGGAATTGCTGAATGGGATGCCGCGGTCTACAACCCGCAGGGACTCCATATTGAAGAATTGAACACTTTCCGGAAGGAAACGGGTTCCATCAAGAACTATCCGGGAGCTGAAACATTGCCCGGCCCCGACTCGATCTGGGATATTCCGTGTGACATTCTCATTCCGGCGGCGCTTGAGAATCAGGTCACTCTGGGAAACTGCGATCGAATCAACTGTAAGGTCCTGGCGGAAGCCGCCAACGGGCCCACCACTCCCGGCGCCGAAGAACGTCTCCACGCACGCGGCGTATTCATCATTCCGGATATCTTCCTTAATGCAGGCGGCGTTACGGTCTCCTACTTCGAATGGGGAAAGAATCTGTCGCATATGCGTTTTGGCCGGCTCCAGAAACATCTGGAGGAAATCAAGAATCAGAAACTTGTCCAAACGATCGAAAAAATGATCGGAAAACCGGTTCCGGAATCGGACAAGAAGTATCTTGTGCGTGGCCCGGACGAAATCGACCTGGTCAATTCAGGCCTCGAAGAGACGATGGTCAGTGCGTACAGAGGGATCCGGGAGGTCCATCAGACACGGGTACCCAAGGAAAGCATGCGGACGGCGGCCTTTATCATTGCCATCAAAAAGGTCGCCCTGACCTACGAGCAACTGGGGATTTTTCCATAGGCCGAGTGCCGCAAAAATCTTGCTTCCTGTCCGGGCAGTTCTGATAGAGTTGCAGCCAACCTGACAGAGGAGTGTCACGGAGGAATACCAAATGAAGACAAAAGTCGTTTTGACGTTGTTTGTTGTCTTTGTCTGGGGGCTGGTCTCGAATGCCGGTGCGCAGGTGCAGGCGGGAAGTCCCGAAGATAAGGCGTTTCAAAAAATCGACGCCGAAAACAGTGTCGACGCGAAAATCGGCCTTCTCCTGGATTTCGAGAAGCAATTCCCACAGTCGAAAGCGCTGCGCGAAGCGTACCTGCAGCTGATCCAGATCTATAGCCAGAAGAACGACCAGGCGAAAATCATGGAATTCGGCACGAAGGCCATCAAGGCCGATCCGAGCAATCTCGTGGCGTTATTGACCGTCGCGCGAGCCTACTCGATGGAAGGAAAACCCGCGAGCCTCGATCGCGCCATTCAAAATGCGCAAAAAGCTGTCGATGAACTTGCCAAACTGAAGGCCCAGCCGCCGCAGCAAGGCTATACCGATGAACAATGGAGACAATACCTCGATAGCAACGACCAACTCGCGAAAACGTATCTCGCTTACGCAAAAAGCCTCAAGCGATAGAACACAAAGATAAAGGAACACGAAGACACAAAGCCGGCAATCGTGGATTGCCGGCTTTTTTTATGAAATGAATTGAGCGACGAAGTGTTCGGGATTCAGGTCTTCGTCTGTGGCTCTTTTCAGCATCGTATTCCAATCGTATCGGCAGCCGGGCTTGAAGATCTTCTCCACGAGAAACTGCCCCGCGTGAGGATTGCCGGCATATCGATCGATGTGCTTTAGAACCTGAGATGCCATCAACTCTCCCAGAACGTAGTTCTGATAGTAGACCGGAGCGGTCGCAAGATGGTTCTTGGACGCCCAATCCGGTTTGTCGCGGTCCGGTGGCGGCGAAACTTTCTGGAATCGCTCCACATATTCCCACCACAATCGATTGAGATTCTGCTGGCTGTTCCTGTACAGCTCTCTTTCAAAACGCACGAGAGTGATCGCCCACCGAAGGAAGATCAACATCTCCGACCGGAGCGCTTTGAAAGCGCTCGCGCTGACGCGTTTCGCATCGCCCTCAGAAAGTCCCGCGATCCTCATCAGCCACTCCGGATTCTTCGACATGCGGCCGTTGAGCATTGCAATCGCTTCGGTCGTCAGCGTGTGCGCCGGCGAACGGAGCAGAAACGGAAGCGATCGATCGTTGTACTTGTCATAAACGGCATGGCCGAATTCATGAAGCATCGTGCTCATCCAACGTTCATTCTTCCGGATGTTGCACAGGACCCGTACATCGCCTTCACGATCGACATCCATACAGAAAGCGTGTTGCGATTTGCCTTCCCGCTCATAAAGATCGGCCCGTTTTAAAAGGTCCTCGATATCGAGGCCGATGCTCGTGTAATGAGCGCGCGTCAGGGCCTCGATGTTCGAATCCTTGAACACGTCATCGAGGGATTCACTCCCTGCAACGGCAGGAAATTCCTGAAAGAACGGATCGCTGTAAAGCCACGGATAGCTCTGGGCGTCCGAAACTCCGTATTTCTTCTTGAGTGCCGCATCGAGTTCGGCTTTCATCTCGGTGAAAGCGTTCTCGGAAAGCTTCTCCAGACGATCGAAAAGAGAAAACACTGATTTCTCATCGAGCTCCTGCAGCTCGAACATCATTGCGTAGTAATCGCTATAACCCAGGTTGCGCGCTTCACGATTGCGGATTTCAATGAGCTCCAGCAGCTGCGCCGCGACTTCGTGACCGACTTGTTTTGCGGCTTCCCATGCAAGCCGGCGGCGCTGAATGTCATGCTCGCCGCGAAGGATGTCGCGCAACTGGTTATCGGAAGCTTTACCACCTTCGAAATTCGCGCGAAATGTGTTGAAGAGATTTTCGATTTGAGTCTCTCGTTCGACAATGTCGCGCAACACATCTTCGGGAATTTGATTGGGAACAAAAGCATCGTGAATCAGTTTCAACTGCCGCGCTTCAAGCTCGTCGAGTTGGATACTTGATGTCTTCCAGGCGCGTATCCGGCGGAATTCTTCGTGGTTGTTGTAAACCTTCAGATATTTTTCCTTCGCTTCAACGAGCGCTTTTTCCATCTCCGGATTGCCCGTTCGCGATAGTTCCCAGAACTTGAGACTGTAATCTTGATGGAGCGGAATAATGACCGCCTCGTGCCGGCGGATGTAACTGCCTATTTCCGACGTCATGAAGTCTTTCGCACCTGAACGCCGGCCATGTCTTCAAAGAACGTAACCACACCGGAATGATCGAAACCGCCGCGGCCACGAACGCGAAGCGCAGCGAAGACCTGCTCCACGAATGCAGCGGTGGGAATGGGCGCGCCGACGGATCGGGCGGCGTCCTGAATCAGATTGAGATCCTTCGCATGAAGATCGATTTTGAAACCCGGCGCAAAATCGCCGGTCAGAATCTTTTCGGATTTCTGATCCAGACACTTGCTGCCGGCCAGGCCTCCCGCCAGCGCCCGAATCATCTTCTGCGGATCAACGCCGGCCTTGGTTCCGAAGACAAGCGCCTCGCCGATAGCCGTTAAATTGATTGCGACGATAATTTGATTCGCGAGTTTTGTGAAGCCGCCGGCTCCAATCGGTCCCATGTGCGTTATCGTTTTGCCAAGCGCATTGAAGATCGGCAACGCGCGCTCGAAATCCTGCGCTTCGCCGCCTGCCATGATGGATAAAGCCGCATCGATGGCGCCTTTTTCACCGCCGCTGACCGGGGCATCGACCATCGCAACGCCGAGTGGCTGGAGTTCGTTCGCAATTCTCCGGGACACGATCGGATTGATCGTGCTCATGTCGATGAAGAGCTGGCCTTGCTTTGCTCCTTCCTTGATTCCATTTTCTCCGAGAACGACCCGTTCGACGTCCGGCGAATTGGGAAGCATTGTTATGATCACGTCGGAAGCGCCAGCCACGTCGCGCGACGAGGTTGCAGGTGTTGCGCCGAGTTTCGCAAGTTCATCGACACTTGACCGGCTTCGATTGTGGACCGTAAGCGGGAAACCGGCTTTCAGAAGATTCTTCGCCATGGGCTTACCCATGATGCCAAGACCGATAAATCCGATTCTAGGTTGCATAACGGGATTGGAACGCGCGTTCGTTCCTATTCCTCCTCTTCTCGTAGTTTTGCCAGCACCGAGAAATCCTCGAGCGTCGTTGTATCGCCCGTCGTGGATTGCCCGGAAGCAAGATCGCGCAGCAACCGCCGCATGATCTTGCCGCTTCGGGTTTTGGGAAGGGCATCCGTAAACCGGATTTCGTCCGGCTTTGCAAAACTGCCGATGGTTTTGCCGACGTGACCCTTCAATTCGTCTTTCAGCTTCGGATTCGCCTGATGACCTGCGGCAAGCGTGACGAATGCAACGATGCCCTGTCCTTTCATTTCGTCGGGCCGCCCCACGACGGCAGCTTCGGCAACAGTCGGATGGCTGACGAGCGAACTCTCAACTTCCATTGTGCCGATGCGATGTCCGGAAACATTGATCACATCATCAATGCGTCCCATGATCCACAAATAACCATCTTCATCGCGGCGCGCGCCGTCGCCGGTGAAATACATGCCTGGAATTTCGCTCCAGTATTGTTTCTTGTAACGATCGGGATCCCCATAAATGGTGCGCAACATCGATGGCCACGGCCGCTTGATCACAAGGAATCCGCCTTGATTTGTCCCCACGGAATTCCCCTGCCTGTCGACGACATCAACAACGATACCCGGCAGCGGCCGTGTAGCGGAACCGGGTTTGGCCGCAACCGCGCCGGGAACCGGTGAAATCATGATGGCTCCCGTTTCGGTTTGCCACCATGTGTCCACGATCGGGCATCGTTCGTGGCCGATGTTCTTCCGATACCAGATCCACGCTTCAGGATTGATGGGTTCGCCGACCGTTCCCAATAGCCGCAGACTGGAGAGATCGTGCTTCGCCGGCCAGACGTCGCCCCATTTGATAAACGCGCGGATCGCTGTCGGCGCGGTGTAGAAGATGTTGACCCTGTACTTGTCGATGATCGACCACAGGCGATCCGGTTCCGGATAATTCGGGGCGCCTTCGTACATCAACGTCGTCGCACCGTTCAGCAATGGACCATAAACAATGTAGCTGTGGCCCGTCACCCATCCGATGTCCGCGGTGCACCAGTACGTGTCTTCGTCGCGCAGGTCGAAGACCCAC
>CAZWGA010000086.1:0-28106 GCA_964633285.1 uncultured Solibacteraceae bacterium
TATCGGGGTTCGAGTTCGACGATCTCGACGGCGCTTGCACCGGCAGTGACCGGATTGTCGGTTCCGCCGGCATTCCACCGGTACGAGCCGGGCCCCGGGCCGCCGGTAACCGTCACGGCGAGCCAGCCTGCCGTGTGGTGATGAGAAGGCATCGACTCGCCGGGCGCGAGTTTGATGCGATAAATACGCACGCGGTCGTTTTCAGTTTCGAGCATATGCCTTGCGGAATTGGGAAACGCAGTGCCGTTCGGCTTATCGGCGCGCAGAATTTCCACATCGATGAACCGCAGCTCGATGTCTCCGGAATTCGTCACGGTGTGTGAATAGCCGCCCTTCGAAAAACCGGCGCGGCCGATGCGCGCCTGAGACGCAGCATCATTGCGGCCCGGCGAGATTGTGATCGCAACATTGTCCTGAGAGTGCGTATGGCTCAGGCTTTTGTATCCCGGCTCGAATCTCGCATCGACGACACGCACAAAATCGTTCGTGAAGACAAGATGATGCCGCGGCTCTTTGTCAACAGGAACTGCATCGGGATCAATTCGCGATTGCTGAGCGGCCGCAGTCAGGAGGAAAACGCCGAATGAAAATATCAAAGGGAGGGATTTCTTATTCGTCATTATTTACTCCTGTTGTTTCTGGGCTCGGCTTTGCCGTGAGTAATGAGGACTGACCTGGAGTCCATGCGGAGTCATGACCTTCGCCGCGGCCTTCTCTTTGTAGAATTCATCCCGGGCTTTGCGGATTCCCGCCAGTTCTTCTTCCGTACATTCACGCGTGGTGATTTCTTCACGCGGGACAAAGAAGACCTGGCCGATCGGCATGTTGTGGGCTCCGGGAATTCCTTCACCGGGCTGCAGCACGTAACGGAATTCCGTTTCGGGGGTATACAAGTCGGTTTGGAGGCGGATCGCCAGCATGGGCGCAACCGGCCTGTGGGTCATGTTGAAGATCGATGTGTATACCGTGTCCCAGCCCGGCGGCGTTTGAAAATTAGTGGCGCCCCGAAGGGCGATGGCGCCGGGAGGCGTGCCCAGGTCCTCGGGCACAATCATCGCGCGCATGATGCCCAGGGCCCCTTCTCGCGTTATGGGCGCTTTGCGGTTCACGATGTTCACATCTTCTTTCATCATTCCGATGCTTCCCATCGGCATCGTGAGGACAACCGTGAAGATCGGCATCCATTCTCCACGCGGAGTGCTCATGAGGTAAACAAACTGATACCGTCCTTCGCCCTGATACTCGATGTGAAACGATTCATTCGGCTCGAGCGCCGGATACACCAGAAAACCGACAGCGCTTCCCGCTTCCAGCACTGGACAATGACGCGCATGCTGCGGCAGAAGCGGCCGCTGACTGTCCCGGCGCGGTTTCATGCCGACGCCCGGACGGCTCGAATTGGAGAAAAGACGTACTTCCATGCGCGTATATTAGGTCTTTATGGAGGTTCTCAAAAAGCTTTTCGAGAAACACTTCGGTTCGGCTCCCGAGCGCATGCTGCCGCTCCAGGGCAGGCTCGGCGGATCCGGCAGAAACATCATTCGCCTGGCAAACGGCCCGCTCAGCGCCATTGGCATTCTTTACGGCGTCCGCGAAGAGAACCTCGCGTTTCTCGAGTTTTCCCGGCATTTCCGGGCTCACGGATTGCCGGTCCCGGAAATTTACGAAGAAGATCTCGATCACGATGCTTATCTCGAAGAAGATTTCGGCGACGTCTCCCTTTTCGAATTCCTTTCCAGAAATCGATCGGGAGATAACCTGTCTCCGGAAGTTGTCGAGGTCTATCGAAAGGTTGTGGCGACGCTGCCGCGCTTTCAGGTCGAAGCCGGACGCGGCTTGAACTACAAGGTCTGCTATCCGCGAGACAGCTTCGACCGGCAGTCCATTTCCTGGGATCTGAATTACTTCAAATACTATTTTCTGAGGCTCGCGGGAATTCCATTCAACGAGCAGGCCCTGGAAGACGACTTCGACCGGCTCACTGGTTTTCTACTAAGCGCGCCACGCGACTATTTTCTCTATCGCGATTTTCAATCACGAAACATCATGCTGCGCGGCGGCGATCCTTATTTCCTCGATTATCAGGGCGGACGCAAAGGTGCGCTTCAATACGACATCGCTTCGTTGCTGTATGACGCAAAGGCCGACCTTCCTCCGGAATTGCGCCGGCTGCTGCTGGACCATTATCTCGACACGCTCGCGGGCTTTATCGAGCTCGACCGCGAAGCGTTTCTCCGCGATTACTATCCGTATGTCTACGTGCGCATCATGCAGGCGCTGGGGGCTTACGGCTATCGTGGTTTCTTCGAACGCAAAGCGCACTTCCTGCAAAGCGTTCCGTATGCGATGAAGAATCTGAGATGGCTGCTGCACAACGTTCAGTTGCCGATCGAAGTTCCCGCGCTGATCGGCGCATTCAGGAACATGCTGTCCTCGCAGAAACTTCAATCGCTGTCTTCGGAAACGGAAACTCTCGTTGTGCGCATTTTCAGTTTTTCGTTTCACAAAGAACATCCGAAGGATGAAACGGGAAACGGCGGCGGGTTTGTTTTCGATTGCCGGAGCCTGCCGAATCCCGGCAGGCACGAGCGTTTCCGCAGTCTCACGGGAAAAGATCTGCCGGTGATCGAATATCTCGTTCAACAGGAGAGCGTGCATCAATTCCTGGCGAACGTCATGTCGCTGATCGATGCGGGCATCGAAAGTTACGCGGCCCGGGGCTTCAAAAACCTCATGGTGTCGTTTGGCTGTACCGGCGGTGAACACCGGTCGGTGTTCCTTGCAGAACAACTCGCAAAGCATCTGCGGATGAGAAGCGGGCTCGAGGTTATGGTGTCGCACTTCGTCCTGGAGACTCGATCGCAGTGAAAGGCATGGTGCTGGCAGCGGGTCTCGGAACTCGATTGCGTCCATTGACGGACACGCGGCCGAAAGCTCTCGTTGAAGTGGCGGGCCGCACGATGCTGCAAATCACCCTGGACAGGCTCGCTGCGTTCGACATCCGCGATGTCATCATCAACGTGCATCATTTTGCGGACATGATCGTGGATTACCTTCAGGCGAATTCGAACTTCGGCATGAACATCGCCATCTCCCGCGAAGACACCTTGCTGGATACGGGTGGCGGCCTTAAAAAAGCGGCATGGTTCTTTGATCAGGAACCGTTCATCGTCCACAACGTCGATGTTGCCAGCGCCATCGACCTGCGCGAGATGGCGCACTTCCACACGGAGAATCGCGCGCTCGCAACACTTGCCATGCAGGATCGCAAAACCTCGCGATATTTAATCTTTGATCAAAAGCTCCGGCTTTGCGGACGCGAAGCGGTTCCGGATCCCCATCGGACGTCGCTTGCCTTCTGCGGAATTCAGGTCATTTCGCCGCGAATGCTGCCGTTGATGACCGAAGAAGGATCGTTTTCCATCATCACGTCCTACCTCAATCTGGCAGCTCGCGGAGAAGCCATCATCCCGTTCCGCGCGGATGCCTCGTACTGGCGCGATCTGGGAAAGCCGGAGAGCCTCGAGCGTGCGGCCGAAGAGCTGAAAACCCTGTAGCTCATCTTCGCGCCTTTGTGTCTTCGTGTTTCTATGTAAATATTGAACGCGACCGTATGTTTTTATCGAAACGCACAACTCGTCTGGTCATTCTGTTTGTCGTCTGCTTCTTTGCGACAGTTGCTCGATCCGCGGAAGATCTGCCGTCGCGGCTCAGCGACGACGCCTACTGGAAGCTCATCACGGACCTTTCGGAACCCGGTGGGAAATTTCTTTCCGAGAATTTCGTATCGAACGAACTTCGCATTCAGGCCATTCTCGGAGAGCTGACCGAAGGACGGAAATCCGCCGGCGCATACATCGGAGTCGGACCCGAACAGAACTTTACCTACATCGCAGCCTTAAAGCCGAAGATCGCATTCATCATCGATATCCGGCGCCAGAACATGATCGAGCACCTGTTATACAAAGCGCTCATCGAACTGTCGTCGGACCGCGCGGAGTTTCTTTCGAAACTGTTCTCCCGCCCGAAGCCCTCTAACCTCGGCAAAGACTCGACGGTAACCGCGCTGTTCCGGGCTTACCAGGAAGTCGATCCTGATTCGGCGATGTTTGATGACACGATTCTCGCGGTAAAGGATCACCTGACTAAAACGCATGGTTTCAATTTGTCGAGTGAAGATCTGACCAACCTTCAGTACGTGCTTGCCGCGTTTTATACCGGCGGGCCGAATCTCGGGTATCCGGGACCCAGTCAGGCAAATCGTCCGGAAGTGGCGCGAATTCTGCCGACCTACGAAGAGCTGATGATCGATCGCGACGAAGACGGCCACCAGCGAAGCTATCTGGCCAACGAAGAAACTTTTCAAACCCTGCGGCAGTTCGAGAAGGACAACCTCATCGTGCCTCTCGTCGGAGACTTTGCCGGTCCGAAAGCCATTCGCGCGATCGGTACGTATTTGAAGGATCACAGCACGGTGGTCAGCGCGTTCTACACATCCAACGTCGAGCAGTACCTTTTTATGACGGCCGATGACTGGAAGAATTTCTATACGAATGTTTCGAAACTTCCACTCGATTCCAAAAGCGTTTTCATTCGCCCGCTGATCAACACCAGTCTCGGATACTCGTCGTCGCCGCAGTTCCGCGCCGGATTTCACTGGGACACGTTGTTGTTTTCCATCCGCCCTCTGATCGCAGCCTTCGAAGCAGGCAAAGTCGAAAACTACTATGACGCGATCCAGAGGCGCGATTGAAGCGCGGTGCCGGTGTTCCTTGACCTTGCCAGCATGCACGTAGTAGAAACAAGCTCACTTCCCTAAATGAGGTGCGGTATGAAACGAAGTGTTCTTCGTGTACTTCTCGCAAGCCTGGCGTTGCTTCAACTCGCAGTGCCGGCGCTGGCGCATCATTCTTTTGCAGCAACGTTCGATCAGGATCAACCGGTAACGGTCAAAGGCGTGATCACTGAAATCCGGCTGGAAAACCCGCATTCGTGGTTCTTCCTTGAAGTCAAGGACGCGAACGGCAAAGCGGAAAAGTGGGGATTCGAAGCCGGCACGCCCAGCGGAATGATTCGCAATGGATTCAACAAGAACATCATCAAAGCCGGAACCGAAGTCACCATCAAAGGCATTCGCGCGCGTGACGCTTCTCAGAAAATGGGATTACTGAGAGAACTGATCACACCCGATGGCAAGGTTTACAGCACATTCGGTTCGCAGGAATCGCGGTAACGGCGAAGGAGATTTCCAAATATGAAGCGCATCCTCATAGCGTCGATGATGATTCTGGCCTGGGCTGCCCTGAACACCTTTGATTTAACCGCCGGACAAAGAGGTACGGCTCCGGGGGGTACGGCTCCGGCGGCGCAGGCAACGGCAAAACCGGCCGGGCCGGTTCCTCGAATGGCTGACGGTCATCCGGATCTTTCAGGCGTGTGGTGGCGTGGCAGCGATGTGGGCGGCCGGCCTCAGCCCGGCACACCGGGCGCGCTCGGCGCGGGTCCTCGCGGAAACGGTACCCCGCCTCCTACTTATAACAGCCTGTATAACGCCGAGGCTCAGCAGAAGGCGAAAACACTCAGCGACAAGGATGATCCGACGCTTCGGTGCATTCCCACATCGTTCGGAACTTTGAACGTCAGCATGTTCGGTGTCGGCGCCGTGGCACAAATTGTGCAGAACCCGAAATTCGTGGTCCTGCTCACGGAGACCTATCACAGCTTCAAGATCATCCCCACCGATGGACGCGCGCATCGCGACGATGTGCCTCCGGCATACCGCGGCGACTCGGTCGGACACTGGGAGGGCGATACGCTCGTCGTCGACACGAACAATTACAGCCCTGTGCCGTGGATGTATGCCGAAGGAAGAGTGTCGTTCCATTCCGATGAGCTGCATATCGTGGAACGATATCGTCGCGTGGATGCCAATACGCTGGAGATCGAAGCCACCGTCACGGATCCGAAAGTACTGACGGCGGCGTGGACCGCGCCCAAACAGACTTTGTATCTGGCGCCGTTCGATCAGATCATGGAACTGAACTGCTCCGGCATCGAAACCCAGTCCCTGATGGACGGGGCGGCCAAAGTCAATTACGGGAAAAAATAACGTGCTGGCCTTACTCTTCGCCGTTTTTCTTTCCGGTGCTCAGGCGGCTCCGGATACAACCGCGTACACGGTGGCATACATCGAAGTAGCGCCGGCGTCGCGCCCTGCCCTGGTCACGGCTCTCAAGCAATACCGCGAGGCAACCCGCAAAGAAGACGGCTTCGTCCGGATGGAATTCTTCGAACAGACCGGCCGGCCCGCGCATTTCAACATCATCGAAACGTGGGCGAATCCGAAGGCTGTGGAAGTTCACGCCGCGGCTGCATCGACCCGGCAAATGCGATCGAGTTTCGACTCGATTCGCATCAGCGACTACGACCAGCGGCCCTATAAAACGCTTTCTCTCGGAACGGGGACAAGGGGTCAGACCCCTCTGCCCCCTTCCGCGATCCACGTGATCAGCCACGTCGATATCGGCGGGCAAGGCACGAATGCAGCGGAGTTGCTGAAGAAACTCGCGGAAGAAAGCCGCAAGGAAGAAGGCAATCTGCGATTCGATGTGCTGCAGCATGCGATGCGCGCGAATCACTTCACGGTCATCGAAACCTGGCAAACAGCGAAAGCCGCCGACGCACACGCCTCAGCCGCACACACGAAGCAATACCGCGATGGAATCGCGCCCATCGCGGGCAGTCCTCTGGATGAACGCCTGTTCAAGGCCGTGGAGTGAATCCGCTTTCATACCTCTCTCCCAAAACAACCGTTCAATCGAGTCCAATACACGGCCTCGGCCTGTTTGCCGTTGAACCCATCGCGAAAGACGAAATCGTAGCCATCAAGGGAGGTCACATCTTTACTCGCGAAATGCTTCGCGCGGTGAGCGAGAAGCTCGGGCCTGCCGAAATTCAGATCGATGAAAATTTATTCATCGGTCCATTGAACAGTGACGAGCGTGAAGGCAGCATGATCTTCAGCAATCATTCCTGCGATCCGAATATCGGCGTTCAAGGCCAGATCGTCTTCGTCGCGATGCGCGACATTCAATCCGGCGAGGAATTGACTCACGACTGGGCTACCACCGACGACGATACTTACGAAATGGAATGCCGATGCGGAGCGGCGAACTGCCGGAAAGTCATCACAGGCCAGGATTGGCGGAGAAAAGATTTGCAGGAAAAGTATCGGGGATACTTTTCCTGGCATCTGGAACGGAGAATCAGTTCTTCCGGCGGCCAGCCTTAAACGGGTAGTACTCCACGGCGCAAACCCTGGCTTCATGAATTGCGGAATCCGCGGTTATCAGAATCAAATTCAGGGCAGAGGCTGTAGACACAATGGTTCTGTCAAAAGGATCTCCGGGAAAACCTCTGGGAAGTTCATTCGTCTTTGCAGCGATGGCAGGAGTCAGTTCAAGCAGGCGGACATCCGCCGAAAGCCCGGCCGCAAAGAAATGCGGTAGAGCACCATCAAGTGTTAAGCGGCCCAGCCGGTGCAGAATCGCGGTTTCCAGAAGACTGACGCTGCAGAGTCCTTTGATTTCCCGGCTCTCCAGATAGCGGCGGATGCGCAAGGGCAATACTTCCGGCATCGTCACGGCATTGATCCATGCCGCCGTGTCGAGCAAGTACTTCACCGCAAACCTTTCCATTCGGACGATGGTATAGGGTCGCAGGAGACCGGCTTTTTTTGACCGAGATGCTTGCCTGCGCCGACGAAGGACCGCGGCTGCTTTGCCGCCACAATATGAACGTAAGGTTTGCCGAAGCGAGTAACCAGAATCTCTTCGCCTTTGGCAGCAAGATCCAAAAGAGATGAGTCACGCCGCAGTGAGCGTAGCGTAATTGTCTTCATGTCTGACAGTATGTCAGACATGAAGACAGTGCGCAACCCACTAGCCGAACACTTGTCTCACGATGACTTGACAAACCGCACGGCGTAAACAGGCGGCAGGTTCGAAGAGATCGTCTGCCAGGAATCGCCGCCGTCTTCGGTGATCCACACCGAACCGGTCGTTGATCCGAAGACCAGCCGGTTCCCGGATTCGTCGATGTCGAGGCCGTGACGATAAACAAGATCGTAGGCATACTCCTGCGGCAATCCCTTCCGCAGTGTCTCGAAGGTTTTTCCGCCATCGCGCGTGCGGTTCACCACCACGCGGCCATCGGTCGGGCAGCGCTTCTCGTCTTTCGTGGATGGAACGAACCACGCGGTATTGGGCTCGTTAGGATGGACGGCGACGGGAAATCCAAAAACGGACGGCTTCACGTCCTTGATCTCCGTCCACGATGCGGCGCCATCGGTCGACCTGAAAATGCCGTTGTGATGCTGGACCCAGAACGCTTCAGGATTAGCGCGGCACTGAACCAGGCAGTGAACATCCTGCACATTCGGATCGCCCTGCTGCTCCGGCGGGTAATATTCGGCGCGCATTCCGCCGCCGGTCGCGGTCCAGGACTTTCCGCTGTCTCGTGTAATCCACACGCCGCCGGTCGATACACCGATGCTCACGTGACGCGAATCGCGCGGATCGACACAGATGGAATGAATGCCCGGCCACTCGGCGCCGTTGGGTCCCCACTCTTCGCGTTTCGGATGATCCCAAAGCGGACGATTCAATTCCCATGAGTCGCCGTTGTTTTCCGACTTGAACAAACCGCCCGGCATGGTTCCGCACCAGATTGTGCCCGGTTCATCAGGGCCGCCCGGCGCCAAACCCCAGATGAGTTTCAGCGCCCATTCGAGCGTCTTGCCGAAAAAAGGAATCGGCTTGGGAACGTACCCTTCCGGCATCGGCGGATACTGAGGCACTGCAATCTCGTTCCACGTCTCGGCATTATCGGTGGACCGATGCACTTTGATGCCAAAATGGCCGTGGTTCAGGGCCGCGAACAGATTCCCGTTTCGCGGATCGTGCATTATCAAAGTAACGTTATCGCCGACAAATGCAGCGCGGCTGATAGCCCATTTTGAAGAACCGCGATCTATCGTGAACAATCCTTTTCGCGTTGCAACGTAACATCGATCACTCATAGGAAATTTATCCTCCAGATAAGGCCTGTATGACATCAATGGTGGAATTCGGCTTCACGGCATCGGATAAACGATCGCGATCCTCGACCAATTCACCGTCAATGAAAACGACCATGTGTTGCCGGATCTTGCCCTGCTCATCGAGCACGTAACCGCGCGCCCGTTCGTTGTGTTGAAAATAGGCATCGAGCACTTCGCGCAGCGTCGAACCCGAAACATCGCGGGTTGGACACTCCACGTGACGCTGGATATTTCGGGTGAAACGAACGGTCGCCATAGGGATCCTGTTAGCGTAGCAAAAACAGATTAGCGTCAAAAGATACAAAATCGTCGGGTGATAGTTCCTAAGACAAGTGCCTGACCCCGGGCGCCACTCCAAACTTGACCACAAAACTTCGACTCGATTTGCTATGATTCTCGGACGTTACACGGAGGTGACAAAAAGATGAACCCATTATTATGCGCGGTACGAGCGATCATGATGTTCGCGGCCACGTCTTCAATTGCGCCGCTCCTGAGCACACGGTAAATCCTTCGAGGCTTCTTCAAACACAATGGATTCTTCTGTCGGTTTGGCAATTCAATGCGTCGGGATTTTACTAGTGGCGCTTCTGTCGTTTTTCATGATGCGATGGTTTCAAAGCGGCGCGACAAAGTACTGGACCATTGCATGGACGTCCCTGTTTCTTTCACTCGCCAGTCTCTACACCGGATTTCATATTGAGGGCGCGGGAAAGCGGATCTTCTACTCCTGTTATTTTCTGGGTGAATACATATTCGGCCTCATGATTCTTGCCGGCTGCCGGTATCACGCGACGGGCAAGCGTCTGGATTTCAGGAGCCTCTGGAAATTCACGCCTCTGACTATTCTGGCGGCCCTTCTGCCTTACGCTTCCGGCGATTTCAACACGCTCTTCATCGTGCAGGCTTCGGTAATGTCCGCGCTGTTCGCGCTGGCTTTGTACGCCCTTCGCAAGTCTCGCGAGCATTCAAGCCCCGGCGTCCGTGTGATGAGTGTGGCGTTGTTCCTCCTGTCACTGGATTTTCTGCATTACGTTCTGATCTTCGGTTCACGGGAAGGCACGTGGGGCCTGATAGTGCCGTCAGGCTATTTCAAGTACACGTCGATCTTCGACCTGATTCTCGAAATCCTGCTCGGATTTGCAACGATCATGGTTCTGATGGAGGGAGTCCGCCGGGAAGTCGAAGTGGTGAATCTGGAATTAAGGACGGCGCGGGATCGCCTTGAGCAAATCGCGCGAGTGGATCCGTTGACGCAGGCGCTCACACGTCATGCTTTTCAGGCTCTGGTTTCGAACGAGGAAAGCAGTCAGGCCGGTTGCGCGGCCGTGATCGATGTCGATAATCTGAAACCCATCAATGACAATTACGGCCACGCCGCAGGCGATGCGGCAATTCGTGCAGTTGCGCGGGCCGTTAAAACGGTCACCCGCGCGGATGATCTGCTCTTCCGGTGGGGCGGAGACGAGTTTCTTGTCCTGATGTTTGGAATTCCCGAACCCCTTGCCCGCGATCGCCTGGATGCGCTCAATTCACTGCTCACCGACACGCGGTTGCCAAGCGCCATTTCGCCCGTGCGGATCACGGTTTCCCACGGCCTGTCGTCTTTCGACACGATGACGAACCTTCACAAAGCCATCGATGAGGCGGATGAAGTCATGTACAAAAGCAAGCAGGCAACCAAGGCGAGAGAAAACAACAGCCTGAACTGACCGGCGCTAAAACATTTCACCACGTCGTGATCAGAATTCCGGATTGGTTATACAAACGGATCGTACCCGAGGCCGCCGTGCTTTTCGCGCCGCTGAAAAGAATGAATTGCGTCGTGTAGCCGGCGCCTTCCACATAGTGCGGAAATACCACGCGGTTGCGGCCCGGGGAAATGTTTTCGTCGGCCGATGGCAACGAGGCGATAAGAAAATCGTTTCGTTCGTTGAAGCGGCCGCGCAGTCCCGATACTGCCACTCCCGTTGCTCCAGTGGTTGTAATTCTCAACACTCCCTGAAATGTCCCGATCTTTTCGAAGCCTGGAATCTGCGACAGGAACTGCGCCGTTTGTCCGTTTCCGGGAATCGTCAACGTCCCGCTGAGTCCTGCTGTGGTGCCGTCCAGCGTAGTTGCCTCGAGTGTGACCGTCGCAGGATTCGATGAAGGATTCGCAATGGCGATTCCGGTTTGAATCGTATCGGAATTCTCAACGTACATCCGGTAAGCGGTTGTGCCCGCCGTGGCTGTCATCGAAGCTTCGCTGACGGTAATACCGTCTTTGCGAAATGAAAAGATTCCGAAACCTGCCGGCGTTCCGGTGTTCGAACCGGGAACGATCCTTACAAATCCCACTTGCACGTCGCTGCCGGCGCCAGCCGTTTGAAATCGGAAAAAACTGCCTGGCGCGATGGAGTAAGGCGTGGATGCTGCGGTCTGCTGCGTTTTCTGATCCACAAATTGAAGGGTTCCCTGCATTGCCTGCGAGGAAGGATTGAGAAGAATCGCCTGTGTGGACCATCCGCCGCCGTCGGCAAAGTGCGGTATGACGATAGAACCCTGGATGGCCGTCGAATCCGCGACAGGAAGCGTGCTCAGGATGAATTCCGAACGTTCATTAGCCAGTCCGCGAAGCGCAATGATGTAAACGGGCGACGATGCATCGAAAGTAAAGCCCACTCTCGATCCCGCAGCAAGATTGAAAGGCGCTTCATCCAGGAATCGCGCCATTTGAGCTCCAGCCGCCAAATTGAAAGTTCCCGAACCCATCGACTTTCCATCCGCTCCCGTGTAGGTAAACGAAATCGATGCCGGTGTTGTGCCCGGATTCGCCAGGGCGATTCCCGTTTTCGCGTTGCCCGAAATCTCTCCGTAGATCAGGCCATGTTGAATCGCAGCGCTTGCAGGAACACTGGTCTCGGTGACGACGATTCCATTTTGACGATACGTAAATATCTCGACGCCTGCGGGTGTCGAATTACCGTTATCTGGATCCACGGTTCCATACCCGACAGAGATGTTCGCTGCGCTGCTCGCTCTGGTGATCGAAACACCGCCCCGATCCACAAACGCGTAGAGGCGCTGGCCCGACAATGAAGCACTGGCGGCCAAAGCGTAGTTGCCGCGTTCGCGGGCGAACTGCAAGTCCGCCGCAATTTCGCTCTCGAACCGGTCGTTCGTGCATCCGCCGATGATTCCGCCCACCTGACATTGTTTTTTGGGATCGGCGAGCGCAGCATCGCGAACCTGGTTGTACATCCTGGTGATTTCGGATTCCATCCAGTTTCCGGCTCCGGTGAACTGGGCGGCATTCGCAATCGTTTTGAAGTAGGCATCGCGCGCAGCCGGAACGGCAAGAGCGCGCCGGATCAGAATATTTTCGTTGGCGTGCTGAAGCAGCGGCGTCTGAGGGCGGTTTTGGTTCAGCGGATCTCCTCCGAACGTCAAATCCTTATCCTTGGGGATGAACTGCCACATCTTGTTCAAGTAGCGGTAAAGATAAAAATTGTTCATCGCGCTCAGAATGCCGTCGGTCTCTCCCATGAAATCTTCGGTTGCGAGATGTTTCATGGCGAGACTAAGGTCCATGTAGGGCGCCATCGCGGAGGCGAATTGAGCATCGGTAGACTGGTTCATCGTCCGGATCATCGCAACGAGTTGATCGGATCCCGGATCGCTCTGATGATTTTTGGGATCGAAATATACCGGCACGTACATCGTTGGATCCGATCCCAGGTACTCGAACCTGTAGTTCATCGGTCCCTGAGACTCGAAGATGTAGCCATCCTCGCCAAATTTGTATTGCGCAAATTCCTTCTCGATGCCTTCGATGATCGTGTACACACCGTAATACTCGTCATTCACGTAAACGCGCGCGCTTGTTTCGCGGGGAGCGGGCAAGCCCAGCCTGGTGAATGTTTCCATAACAACGCGCTCCTTAATCATCGATGCATCCTGCGCGTTGTTGTCGAGGCCGACTACCGCCAATCCCAGGAAGGTCTGGTTCGGCTGAAAACGATTGAAATCCACGCGAAGACCGGGCTTCGTCCCATTGCGCGTCGAGTTTCCACGATGCCGGATCGCGACGTTATCGACTTCGATGCCCCGCCATTTGAAATTGGCCGCGTAATAGTTATCCGATCTCGGATTGGCCTGGATCAACGCCCAGTCCTTCGGATTCACATCCAGCCGGATTTCCTGAAGAACGGTGTCGTCGAAAAACTGTTCGAGAGTCTGGGCCGATGCAGGAATACACAAGGCGCAAAAGCCCAGGAAACCGAACACGAGGTTGGGAAAGTCTATCCATTTGATGAGCCGCACTAACTGTTTCTCCATCCTTTAGAATGCTTTTGCTTATGCCGGCGCTCCGGGAACGCCTCTGCGGTCGAGCACAAGCAAATCAGGGTCCACATCCTGCCGACTCGTCATTAGACAATGAGGTCTATCGGAAGTTGAACCCTGTTTGGCTTTTTTTTACGATATTTACAATTTTGTAGGCCGTGACTTTCCGGCATCTCCACGCGTTTACATTAATGATGGAGCGGGAACGCTTATTAATCGAGGCTGCGCAAAAAGATCCAAGCCGCTTCGCCGAACTGTACGAGTCGAACTTCGAACGTGTTTATGCGTTTGTCGTGCGGCGTGTCCAGGATCGGACCGAAGCCGAAGATCTCACGGCCGAAGTGTTCCAGCACGCTCTTGCGAATCTTTCCCGATTTGAATGGCGAGGTGTGCCGTTTGCGGTCTGGTTGTATCGCATTGCAGCAAATGCGATCGCGGATCGATGGCGGCGGAAAGCCACGCATGCCGCCGAGCCGATTTCCGAAGACCACCTGGATTCGTCCAGTTGGCAGGACATCGAACGCCGCGCCGTGTTGTTTCAGCTCGTGAACAGCCTTCCTGAGGATCAGCGCTCCGTCATTATTCAAAGATTCGTCGAACAAAAGAGTATTCGAGACATCGCACAACAATTCGGCCGATCCGAAGGAGCCATCAAACAGCTTCAGTACCGGGCGCTGGAAAGTTTGCGGACCCGTGCAGGTGGTGCCCATGAGTAAGCAGCCATTGATCGAGCAACTCGACCGCGCGATTACGGAAATCCTTGCGAGTTCCGGCACCGCGCCGGCAGTGGATGCCGGTCTGGTGGATCTGGTCGGCATCGCACAGGATCTCCGCGAGCTTCCCAATCCCGATTTCAAAGCGCGGCTCCGGACCGGTCTTGAAAGGAACTTATCCATGAGCACAAAAGTCGTCCAGTTTCGTCAAAATTTCCGAACCGTCACGCCCTACCTGTTGCCCCCGGATGAGGGATTCATCGATTTCGCGAAGCGCGTTTTCGGAGCGCAGGAAACCGAGAGGACGGTCACGTCGCCGACCAGTTTCCATGCCGAGCTGCTGATCGGCGATTCCATGCTGATGATCGGCGTCGGCTCCGGCAAGTCCCTCCCGGCGGCGCTGCATGTCTACGTTCCGAACGCCGATGAGGTTTATCAGCGCGCTCTCGAAGCGGGAGCGACTTCGTTGAATCCGATGATCGAAGACCACGGCGATCGTCTCGGCTGCATCCAGGATCCGGCGGGCAATCAGTGGTACATCGCAACCCATCTCGGCGCGCACTACGTTCCGGAGAATCTGCGCACTGTCACGCCTTACTTCCATCCAAAGGGAGCCGCGGAATTCATCGACTTCCTCAAACGGGCTTTCGGCGCGAACGAATTGTTCCGCTATGACTCACCGGAAGGCAGGGTGCTCCACGCCAAAGTTCGAATCGGTGATTCCACCGTCGAAATCGGTGAGCCATCCGAAAAGTGGAAGCCCATGCCCACGATGATGTATTTGTACGTCCCCGATGCCGATGCTCTCTACGATCAAGCGATTCGCGCCGGCGCGACTTCAATCTATCCGCCTGCAGATCATTCTTATGGCGATCGAAACGGTGGGGTATCGGATGCGTGGGGCAATCAATGGTACGTGGCGACTCCGCTGTAGGCGTTTTGGGGCCGTAGGGTCAGACCCCCGTTGGCAACGTGACGACACACCTGCAACGGGATCCCTTTCGCGAGGGAGGTCTGACCCAGCGCCGACATCAGCGAGTTTTTTTGCTGGCTCCAGTGCGCCGCAGGATTCTGCTGAATTCCGCTTTCCATTGAAACCTTTCGTAGAGAGGCAGGCTGTTCCAATACGAGAGTCTTTCAGCGATGGGCATCAGCCTGCCGACAAAAAAAGGATCCAACACAAAGCCTCCGATAATCAGGGGAAGGCGCGGACGGGAGTACGAACAATCAACACACTCCGGAAACGGAGACTCGTCACCCTTCGCGTGAGCGCGTCGCATGGCTTGCATCGTTTTGTTGTTCCAGATCTCGGAAAGCGAATTCTTCCAGACATTCCCGACGGGTGGCGCTTTGTACAGAACTCCGGGTGAAGCATAGACATCACCGTTGGTTTCGATAAAAACCGGGCCGTACCACAAGCGCGCGCAGGCATTGCGCCGTGAAGCGCGCGAGGTGCGATCACCTGCCTGCACTCGTTCCACGGCGACGACATCTTTTTTGACGCGCACCGAATTCACGCCCGCGGCGCCTCTCCAGGTTCGATAGAAATCATCTACCTGCGACAACGTTTGCTGCAGGCACACCATTTGCAGAGTCACGAGTGTCTTCGCGCGCCGCTCGAGCTTGCGGGCGATGAAGCGTCGAATGTTGGCGACCGCGCTGTCGAACGCGTCCACTCCGTGAACGGAAGCGTAGACCTCCCGCGTTGTTCCATTCAGCGAGAAGATGATGTGATCCAGACCTGAATCAAGGATGGCCTCGACGATGTCATCGCCCATGAGCGTGGCGTTCGTCGAAAACACCATCCGGATACCCTTCGATTTTGCATAACGGATTAATCGAAAGGCATCCGGATTCATGATCGTTTCCCCGGGCCCATCGAGAGAAATGTAACGGAAGTAGGAAGAACCCTCATCGATGAGTCTTTCAAACAACCGCGCTTCAATATTCGGTCCGTCGAACGTAACAGCTTCCCGGATGCACATGCGGCAAAAATGATTGCAGGCGTGCGTATTCGCAATGACGACGGTTGGCGGGAGACCCGGACACACCGTGGATCCGCGCAGGTATCGCGACAACAGCCTCATCCGATGGACTGCGGGAACTGTCGAGATCGTGGCCGCGATTGACATATGCGATTGAGTGCATGTGATTATACGATAGGCATCGCGCTGCGGCCTTGAAGTATGGACACCCAACCGTTAATCAGTGTCATCGTCGTTAACTGGAATGGCCTGAAGCTGCTGGACGAGTGTTTTGAATCGCTCATGCTGCAGACCTGGCGTGAGAAGGAATTCATCCTCGTCGACAATGGTTCGACCGATGGCAGCCGGGAACTTGTGATCTCGTGGTCAAAACGCCTTCCGAATGCGCGCACGCTTCTCCTGCCGGACAACACGGGCTTTTGCCGGGGAAACAACCTGGCATTCGCCGAAGCGCGCGGCGAATGGATCGCGCTGATCAACAGCGACGCAATGGCGGAGCCGGCCTGGCTCGAAGAGCTCGTGCGCCACGGCGACGCTTCGCGCCGCATTGGAATGCTCGCCAGCAAAATCCTGTTTCAGAATCCACGCGGCGTAATCGATAAGGTCGGCCATCTTATTTATTGGGATGGCCAGAATCGCGGCCGCGGCACGATGGAAAAAGACGTCGGACAGTACGATCGGGCCGAAGAGATTCTCTGGCCCGATGCGTGTGCAGCGATGTATCACCGCCGTGTGTTCGAGGAAACCGGCGGCTTCGATGAAACTTTCTTCGCTTTCGGCGATGATGCCGATCTTGGAATGCGCGCGCGGCTGCTCGGCTGGGCCGCGTTGTATGTGCCGACCGCCGTTGTTTATCACAAACATTCCGCAAGCTTCGGCGCCTACTCGCCGCTGAAAGTGATGCTGGTCGAACGCAATCGGCTTCTGCTTGCGATCAAAAACTTCTCATGGCCGCTGCTGCTGCAGAATCCGTTCTGGACCGTGCGCCGTTTCTTTTGGAATGCCTATGCCATCATTCGCGGGAGGGGTTCGGCCGCACGGTTTGTCCAGACGAATGGATGGCGTCAAACCCTGTTCAATCTGGCATGGTCTTATATGAGCGCCGCGCGCCTTCTGCCTGAAGCTTTGCGGCGCCGGCGTGAAATCCAACGTACGCGGCGGTTGTCCAATCGGGAGATGTTGAGGCTTCTTCGCCGATTTCAAATCGATGTCCGTGAGCTGACGCTTCGGGACTAAAGATGATCTACATCATCGGTTCGGGTCTGTCTGGTATCGCTGCAGCCGTAGCTCTGGTCAAGCGTGGCTTTCGCCCGACGATTCTCGATGCCGGACTGAATCCTGATCGTGAGGTTACCTCTCTCAAGGCAAAGTTGGCGTCAGTCGAACCCGAGGACTGGAACCCTGATGATGTCGCATACCTCAAACGCACCGGCCCTGAAACATCGAGTGGCATTCCTCAAAAACTCTATTTCGGATCCGACTTTGCATATCGCGACGCCGACAAGTCGACCTCGCCGCTGGCCGAATACGCCACGATGACGCGATCATTCGCTCGTGGCGGCTTCAGCAATGTGTGGGGCGCCGTGGTTCAGCAATTTCCCGAATCTGAATTTCGAAACTGGCCGGTCGGATTCAGAGACCTTGCTCCTCACTACGACGCCATTCGTCGATTGATGTTCCATGATTCGGAAAGGCCGGTTCGGGCGACCACACAAGCCCAACAGTTCTTCGAAGACCTTGCCAGGTATCGCTACGATCTCGGACAACGAGGCATTCAATTTGACTATGCGCGCACCGCCGTTCGTACGAGTGACAACGAAGACCAGAAAGGATGCCGTTCTTGCGGGTTGTGTCTTTATGGATGCCCTTACGATTCGATTTTCAATTCCACGAGCATGTTGTCGAAGTTAATCAGACAGGGCTCGGTATCTTATGTGCCGGGAGTCATCGTCGATAGCCTGTCGGCATCCGATCGATCCGTGAAAATTGAAGTGCGGAACCTCGACTCGGGAGCTCCCCACACTTTCGAAGGACAAGTCGTGTTTCTGGCCGCCGGCTTGCTGGAGAGCACTCGGATTGTTCTGAACTCGACAAAATCGCGGACTGACGCAATCCGAATTCAACAGAGCGATATTTTCACCGTTCCCCTCATTCGCTATCGATCGCCTGGTCTATTCGATCGCGAAAGACTCAGCACGCTGGCGCAGCTTGTGTTGCGGATCGACGACGCCGGAATCTCTCCGCATGCGGTCCATCTGCAGTTGTACGGATATAACGATCTTTATATGAAGATTCTCGAAAGGCGGGCAGGCCCGCTGGGGATCCCGCTGAAACCAACACTGAGAACCCTGGCCGATCGCCTCTTTGTCGCATTCGGATACCTGCATTCGGATGTATCTTCGAGCGTCCGCCTGGTTCGGTCCGCGAATGGCGGCCGTCTCCATCTCGAAGGTCAAATCAATCCTGAAAGCCGCCGCATTGGCCGCGCCATTGTGAAGAGGCTTTTTCAAAATCGAAAATACTTCCGGGCTCTTCCGCTTTCCTTCGCACTGCGTTTTGATGCTCCCGGCGCCAGTTTTCGGAGCGGAGGATCGCTGCCGATGAAACCGTCGCCTGCCGTACAGGAAACCGATCCGATTGGGCGACTGCCGGGTCTGGCACGAGTGCACGTTGTGGATGCGAGCGTCCTGCCGTCCATTGCCGCAGGACCCATCGCATTTACGTCGATGGCGAACGCACACCGCATTGCATCCGAATGTCCGATTCCCGATGTTCGATAGCTCGACACCGCACGCCCGCTACCGGCTTTACACCTCGCGTTACAGCTATCGTCCGCCCTGGTTCGAAAATAAAAACGCCGTCGTGGAACTCGAGGAAAAGGTCTGCAACCTGTTCGAGGTGGAGAACGCTGTGTGCGTTCCGATGGCGCGCACGGGCTTATTCCTGGTGTTGAGCGAAGTCATCAAGCCGGGCCAAACGATCGTCATGTCTCCTCTGACAATTGTCGATGTCGTCAACGCCGTCGTTCTCGCCGGCGGTGTTCCGGCTTTCGCGGATATTGACCGCGCGTCGTGCGCAATGAGTCCGGAAACAGCCGAATCCCGCATCGATACGCGGACCGGAGCTGTATTGCTGACGCATCTTCATGGCGAAACGGCCGGGGCATACCGCTTCCTGGAAATCTGCCGGAGGCGGGGAGTGCCCTTAATAGAGGATGCATCGCAGGCATTCGGCGCCGTCGAGAATCAACAGCGGCTTGGCACCATCGGCGATGCCGGGATTTACAGTTTTGGTTTCTATAAAAACATCAGCGCATGGTCTGGTGGAATGGTAGTCGCAAAAGATCCCACATTGATCCAGAAGATTCGTCAGCGCGTGATGCTGATGCGAAAACTTTCCCGATTTCAATGGACAGCGAAAAGTGCAGCCGGTCTCCTGATCGCGGCGGCCACATGGCCGCCGATTTTTTCCCACCTGATCCATCCGCTAACGAGGTTCATCGATGCTTACCTCGATCCTGAAAGGAGCGCGCATCGATTGCATCAGATGCCCGACGATTATTTTCGCGCCATGAGACCGGCGCAGGGAATGCTGTGCCTGAATCAACTCCACCGTGTGGATATCGACAGCGCGCATCGCATCGAGCGGGCCCATCACTATCATGAAGCGCTGCACGGGCGCCCTGAATTGATAACGCCACGCGGCCATGAAGGTCTTTCGCACATCTTTACCCACTATCCACTTCAGTGCGAACAGAGAGACGACCTGCTCCGCTATGCGAGAACCCGAAACCGCGATTTCTCTCGACAGTATCTTCGAAACTGCGCGGACCTGGCCGAGTTCTCGGAGTTCCACTCCAATTGCCCGAACGCTCGCGCGGCGTCGCGGGAACTGGTGTTGCTGCCGACGTATCCGGAGTATCCAATAACGGAAGTCCGCAAAAATATCGCAGTCCTTTTGGAGTTTTTACAAGAGCGGATTCCTGCATGATCAAACCATGGCAGGCCAAAGCCCTCCTCGCGGCACTGGTGCTCAGCGGGATCCTGCCGTTTCTTTCTCGCGCTGTTTATATCGATGAACATCAATACCTCTTCGTAGCGCGTTCCGTCATCGAGAAGGATTGGCTGTTTCCACAAGACACAAAATGGACTTTCTTCGGCAAGGCTTATGAGAATCTCGGCACGCAGACGCACTTGCAGGTTGTTGAATACTACCTTGCCGGAATCTTTAAACTGGCGGGCCGTTTTGATCCCATCGAGTTTCGCGCGCTGTTCGCGGTTTTCCCGCTCCTGGCCGTCTTCAGTTTTTATCGAATTGCCCAACGGTTTACGTCGAATCCTCTACCCACCGCGTGCCTGTTCGCTGTCAGCCCTGCATTCTTTGTTCTGAGCCCGACGTTGATGATGGACATTCCCATGCTTGCTTTTCTGCTGACCGGCTTGTGTTTTTACTTCGATGCTATCGAGCGCCGCAAGCGGCTTTGGCCATCCTCGCTTTGTTTTATTCTCGCGGTGGGAGCCGGCTACGTGATGCTGGTTCCACTGGCATGTTTATTCACATGGTCTGCCGCTAATCGCCGTCCGGCACGGGAATGGATTGCAATCGCCGTGGCTCCATTTGTCATTGCCGTCTGGCTCACCGTGATGAAGATCCACTTCGGACAATTGGCGGCAAAAGAAATGGCGGACTACTACACATCGCATTTTTCATTCAGTCAGCTTGTTCTTCCGATGCTCAGCTTCATGGGAGGGGTCTCACTCGTTCCATGGTCGTGGCCTGCGTTCGCGGAGACAGGCTCCAGACGCTCTATCGTCTTCCTGAGTATTCCTGCAGCGTTCGCGCTGACCATTACACGCGAGTGGAATTCTATTAGCGATCGATTGTGGTTCGTTCTTCTCGCTTCCTCCGGGATTGGACTGCTGATTCTCTTCGTCCGAAAAGCGCTTTCAAAGGGCACGCAGCCGAGAGCGATGGGTTACGGCTTCCTGGTGCTGTGGTTTCCGGCAATGCTTCTCTTCCTCCTCGTGTTTGCTGAAATGATCGCGGCGCGATACATCCTTCTGGCTTTGCCTCCGTTGTTCCTGGTGGCCTTCGACCGGATTCGCCCCAGGCCCACGATGGCTGCGGTGGGAGCCACGGCCATTCTGTCTCTGGCTTTGTCGGTCGCGGACTATCGTCTGGTCAATTCCTATCCCCGGTGGGTTCAGGAAACGATTGTTCCACTGCAGCAACAAGGATTCCGCGTCTGGAACGGAGGCGAATCCGGCATGCGGTATTACCTGGAGCAGAACGGAGTACAGACGCTGAGCAGCAGCGACCTCCGGCCACGAGGGGGAGATCTCATCGTAAGACAGACATCGTTTCGCTACATTCTTTCGAAGGAACTGGAACCGCTTCTGATGAATCTGCTTCGAACCGACCTGACAGACACTTACATCTTGCGCACATTCTCGCGGGATGCAGGTGCAGGTTTTCATGACAGCCATTTCGGACTTGTGCCGTTCACTATTTCTCGTCAACCCTTGGACCAAGTCGAAATCGAAGAGGTGAGTCCGTTCGTCACGAGCCTGCCACAAAGCGTACCTCCCGATTTTTCGACCGTTCCTGTATGGTTCCCGGGCGGAGTGTTGCTGAAACAGGTCGAACCCGAGATGCGATTCCCTACTCGCATTCCGCGTAATGTGAAGGTCACATACGACCTCGAAGGAAAGGGATCCGTATCGTTGTCAACGGAAGGAATTGTCCTGAGAAAAGAGAATCCAGGTCCGGCAATCTGGAAAAATTTTCGAATCATTCCGTATGAATGGCAGCATTGATCGGCAACTTGTGGCCACGCGGCCCAGCGCTGTTTTTGAGTTGGAACGCGGGTATAAAACCCGCGACTACATGCTTGACCGGAATGGATCCGTCTATTATTGCGGTGCGGCGCTGTTGGAAGTGCCGGCAAAAAGCCGGCGGCCATCCTTGAATGTGATGCTGTTGACGTTCGCTGTAGGTGTACCGTTCCGCGCCTGCCATCCTTCAAAGTAGACGACTTCACCGACAGGAAGGTCTTCCTTTCTCCATCCACGCCGATACAACGCGTTGGCCGCTCCGGTTTCGAGGGCCCAGTTGACCACTTTCCCGTCAGAACCCGCGACGTCCACATAGAGCCAGCCATGCGGATTCGACCATCTCATCTCCGTTATCTTCCCGCTGAGTTTGATGGGTTTGTTCTGATCGAATTCGGCAGTAAAAGAATGATGAGCGAATGCGGACGCCCCAAATAAAAGAACCAGCAGTACGGCGCGTGCGCCGGCTGTTTTGACGATCATCGGCTACTTCTCCTTCTTGTGTTCTTCCCGCCAGGCATCCCTGACAGCTTTAAGATTCGGTAAATCCCCGTTGTCTTCGTGACAGGCGATTTCGAGCAGTTCTTCCGGAGTACGTCTCAACGGAATCTCAATCGTCCACGGACGCGTGAAAGCAACGGGGTCCGTGACTGTCGCTCGATAAGTAATGTTATCGGCATCCACCGGAGTGAATCGCTCGACGACGTGAGCCGCATAGCTCAGCACATCACCGACTTCGTTCATCCACGCCTTGCCGTTGAGATTTGTTGTATCCACCACGAGGGTGTCGCCTTCCCAATGTCCGACGGAATCGCCCATCCAGAGGCGTACGTTGTCGGGAAGATGGGCACGTCCATCGAGTGGGATCTGCCGCCACGACATCCGCTCGAACAAGAGAACGACGTATCCCGGCGGTTGAAGAATCTGATAGGGCGACGGCGTGTACATCGATCGCGGAATGCCCGCCACGAAGCAGTGAGCCGTTGGATCATCGTAACCGCGATGCGGCAACTCGCGTTCGATGCGTTCGGCTCGCGCCCAGTCCTGATATGGAAGTTTGCCGTCCGGAGGATCGACCACCACGCCTCGCGTCGCCGGAGTGAGGAAATCCCGATCGTGACGCTCGAGGCCATAATTGGCGCCACCCGCATTCGTCGTGTAGTAACCGGACAGGTCGGGTTTCCCATCGGGCATTCGTCGGATGGGGCCGGCCTTTGCCGCCGGAGCCTGACCGCGTCCGCCGCGGCCTTGCGCTCCAAGCGTTATGGAAGCTGCCGTCAGCAAGAGACAAAAAAATGCGGCGCTACGTTTCTGCATGAGAATTTTCACGGCTTGGGATACCACGTTCGTGTGTCGCGCTCGAAGGCGCCGCTGGCTTCCTCCGCCTCCGCCTGACATTGATATTCGAGAATCCGGTCCATGTCTTTCTGCCGGTAAAGCGGCATGCTGATTTTCCACGGCCTCGTGAAAACCTTCGAGTCTTCAATCGTAACTTCGTATCGAATCGTATCCGCATCCAGCATCGTATATCGCTCGACCAGATGCATTTTCTCGCTGTGAAAGTTCCCGGCCATGTCAAACCACGTTTTGTCGTTGTGATCGGCGACATCCACCACGAGCGTGTCCCCTTCCCAATGTCCGCGGGAATCGCCCATCCAGAAATCGAGCCCGGCGGGAGCGCGCGTGCCATTGGTGTAGATCAGGCGAAAGACCTGCGACCACTCGAAAGTGATTGCGATGTGATTGGCCGTTTGAAAAATCTGAAAAGGAAACTCCATGTACATGATCCGCGGCACACCCGGCATAAAACATTTTGCCAGCGGATCCAGCTTGTCGCGGTTCGCGAGATTTTCTAGTTTCTTCGATGCCGCCCACGTCTGGTATGGAATCTCACCGCCTTCGACAACCCCTTTGCCCGCGGGCCGTCCATCCTTCGCCGCATGATCCTGCAGGTCGTACGACGCGCGATTCCGAACCTGCCAGATTCCCTGGAGGTTCGGTTTGCCATCCACGGTTCGCGGCAGCGTGCCGGCGGGTTTGGCGGACTGCAAGAGGAACAAAAGGCACAGAACGTATCGCATAGCGGCCAACATTCGAGCACGAATTGCTGTTGCTTCTCCATAGGAAAAAATGCCGGGAAAACCTAGAATACGAATCACACTTCAGGAGGCGCACATGACCCGGAATCTTTTTGGCGGTCTTTTGACCGTTGTAGTCCTTTCTTTTGCCGTTTCGGCTCAAACCCGTGGTGGCGCGCAGCAGGCGGCATCTCTGCCGGATGGAACCGGCAAGGCGATCGTCGAAAATGCCTGCACGACCTGCCATGCAGCCACGATGATCACGAGCGCGGGACACACGCCTGAAGACTGGAAGCTTCTCGTCGAACGGATGGTATCCGCGGGAGCGGACGTTCCCGCGAATCAGATTGCGACAGTGAACGCATACCTCTCGAAGAATTTTCCTGAAGGAAATGTGCCGAAGGCCGTCGTTGTTCCAGGCTCGATGAAAGTGACCTTCAAGGAATGGACCGTTCCTACCGTGGGTTCACGGCCGCACGATCCGCTCGCAACACACGACGGCTATCTTTGGTATTCCGGCCAGTATGCGAACGTCCTGGGCCGCGTCGATACGAAAACAGGACAGATTAAAGAGTTTCATCCCACGACTCCGCGATCCGGGCCGCACGGATTGGTCGAAGACAAGGACGGCAACATCTGGTTTACAGCGAACTCGAAGGGATATATCGGGAAGCTGGATCCGAAAACGGAAAAAGTAACTGAATACAAACTTCCCGCGGAGGCCGCGGATCCGCATACACCGTTGTTCGATCAGAAAGGCACGCTGTGGTTCACCGTGCAGGGCGCGAATCGTGTCGGCCGATTGAATCCGCAGACAGGTGAAATCAAGCTTGTCGAATCGCCGACGCCCAGATCGCTGCCCTACGGCATGGTGATCGATTCGAGGGGCACGCCCTACTACTGCGAGTTCGGCGCGCCGAAAATTGCCGCAATCGATCCGAACACGATGGCGATCAAGGAATGGACGCTCAAAGATCCCGACGCCCGTCCACGCCGCATTGCGATAACGAACGACGATGTTATCTACTACGCCGATTACGCTCGGGGTTATCTGGGACGTGTCGATCCGAAAACGGGCGCGATGAAGGAATGGTTGTCGCCGAGCGGACCCCGATCGCAGCCCTATGGCATCACGTTCTTAAATGGTGTGATCTGGTACAACGAGTCCGCGGTCAAACCGAACACCCTGGTCCGATTTGATCCGAAGACGGAAAAGTTTCAAAGCTGGGTCATCCCGAAAGGCGGCGGCGTTGTTCGCAACATGATGACGACGCGCGACGGAAACATTGTGATCGCGGAGAGCGCGCTCAACATCGTCGGGCTTGTGGAGATCGGGAAGTAGTATGGGGGTCCGCAACATTCCCCTCCTCAAGGAGGAGGGGTGGCGCCTCGGAGCGCGAGCCCGGCAGGGCGAGCATCAAGAGAAGGCGCCGGGGTGGTCGGGTTGGCGCGCCTTTCAAGTCTCGTCTTACGGACCACCCCGTCTGCGCCATTTTTTGATGCTCGCCCCATCGGGCTCGCTCTTCGTGCGGCGCAGCCACCCCTCCTCTTTGAGGAGGGGAATGTTGGTGTTTCTTCTTTGCATCACCACGTCCGCGCTCGCGCAGACTCCAGAAGCGATCTTTCAAACGCGCTGCGAACAGTGCCATGCCACAGGCAATTCCGTAAACGCGCCGCTTCCCGAAACGCTGCGGCAAATGCCGTGGCAGTCCGTTCTTGCAGCGCTCGAAACCGGAAAGATGAAAGGCATCGGCGACGCGCTGACTGCAACGCAGCGCGAATCGATTGCCAAATTTCTCGGAAAATCCGATTCGCAGGCGATCGCCGACCGGGCTCGATGCTCGTCACTCCCGGAAAAACCATTGTCCGGTGAATGGAACGGCTGGGCGGACCCCGCCAACACGCGCTTCCAGCCTGCGCCGCAAGCCGGCGTCACACGGCAAACCACTCCCAGGTTGAAACTCAAATGGGCATTCGGTTTTCCGGGCGCAACCACGGCCTTCGGTACGCCCGCGGTTTATGGCGGGAAGGTTTTCGTGGGATCCGCCGATGGAAGCGTCTATTCATTGGATGCGCGCACGGGATGCATTCACTGGATCTACACGGCCGTCTCCGGCGTCCGGGTTTCTCCGGTCATCGGAAACGGATCGGTCTACTTCGGCGATCTGCGCGGAAACGTTTATTCGTTGAATGCAGCAACAGGCGCCTTGAACTGGAAGACTCGCGCCGATGCGCATCCGCTCGCAGTCATTACGGGATCGCCCAAGCTGGATGCGGGCCGTTTGTACGTCCCTGTATCCGGCAGAGACGAATCGATCGCTGCCACGAATCCAAAGTACGAGTGCTGTATGTTCAGGGGAAGTGTCGTCGCGCTCGATGCCGCAACCGGCAAACAAATCTGGAAAGCGTACGCGATTCCCGATGAAGCCAAACCCACCGGGCAAAACAAAGCAGGCGCGAAGACGTGGGGACCGTCCGGCGCTGCGGTGTGGTCATCACCCACACTCGACCTGCAACGCAAAGTTGTTTACGCCGGAACCGGAGTGAATTACTCCAAGCCCTCAACGGATACAAGCGACGCGATTCTCGCTTTCGATATGGACAGCGGCCGTCTGCTGTGGACGCGTCAATTCACTGCGATGGACACCTACAACTTCGCCTGCGGCGCCGAGGACAAGACGAATTGTCCGCGCGATCCGTTCGTCGATGTCGATCTCGGAAATTCCGGCATGCTTCGATCGATCGGCGGCGGGAAACGCATTCTGGTGGCAAGCGACAAAGGCGGCACAGTGTATGGCATCGATCCGGATCGTGAAGGCGCCGTTCTCTGGAAACAGAAGATCGGTGCGGGCGGCGTGCAGGGCGGAACCATGTGGGGTGGAGCTTCCGACGATCAGGGTGTTGGCTACATCGGCATTTCGGATTTCACCGCCGGCAAACCGGAAGCCGGCGGAGGCCTCGTTGCATTGAAGCTGGCGACGGGCGAAAAAGTGTGGATGACGCCTTCGCCAAAGCCCACGTGTCTTTCATCGCCGGGTTGCAGCGCGGCTCAACCCGCGCCGGTCACCGTGATTCCCGGAGTCGCGTTCCTTGGCTCCTGGGACGGACACATTCGCGGCTACGACACAAAATCGGGCACCATCATCTGGGATTTTGATACCGCTCGTGATTTCGAAACGGCGAACGGTATCCGGGCGCACGGTGGATCGATCAACAGCATGGCGCCGGCGATTGCCGGCGGGATGCTCTTTATCACTTCCGGTTATTCCGGGAATGCATTGTCCGGGAATGTCATGTTAGCTTTTTCAATCGACGGTAAGTAACGGCTCACAAAACAGGAGAAATCATGAACAAAAATCGTCTGCGAATTCTGGTCTCGTTGATTGCAGTCGTGGCAATGGCTTCGACTCTGATGTTTGCGCAGGGCCCGCCCCAGGGCGGCGCGGGTGGAGGACGTGGTGGTGGCGGCGGTCAGGGCCGCGGTGGTGGCGGACGCGGCGGCGGTGGAGGAATCGTGACGCTTGCGGTGTCGTCCACGTCGTTTGCGGACGGCGCGGAAATACCTGCGAAGTACACCGGCGGCACCGGCACCTCGCCGCAACTGAGCTGGACCGGCGCTCCCATGACCACGATGAGTTTCGTGGTGATCATGCACGATGTGGATGCCGCGATCCCCGCCGGCAGCCTTTCAAACGACATTTCGCATTGGGTCGTCTGGAACATTCCCGCAGCGAGCACGAGTATTCCGGAAGGCGGACCGGTTCCCACCGGAGCGAATCAATACAGCCTCCGCGGTCCTCAATACATGGGACCCCAGCCCCCGGCCGGGCATCCGTATCATCACTACATCTTTCAGGTGTACGCGCTGAATGCCACGCTGGATGTGGCCCCCGGCGCAACACGCGCCGATGTGGAAAAGGCGATGGAAGGCAAAATCATCGCGCGCGGCGCCTTCGTCGGCCGCGCGAAACCCGCGCAATAGAATTTCAGCGACAACGCATTTGAGAGTGGAGAACCCAATATTTGAGATCTCAGATTCTGGGATCTCCACTCTCAAATGCGTTGTCCCTGAA
>CAZWGA010000087.1:0-27927 GCA_964633285.1 uncultured Solibacteraceae bacterium
ACGGGATCGCTCACTCCATCCGGACGATCTTCTGGCAGTCGGCAAACTGATAGCCGATGCCGGTGATGACGTCTCCAGGCTTGACTGTCGTCTTGGTCCAGCCGTTCGCCTCCATCCGATTGACTGCGGGTCCGCCGATCAACCACTTTTCGGTCCCGCCGTCATTGGTTTTAACTTCGATCGTAATCATTGGATGTGGGTTTGCCCACATGAACTCGGTCACGGTGCCCTTCACCGTCACGAGCTGCGACATGTTCACCGGCCACGAGTGATGTGCGGACACCGGCACGGCAACGGAGACCAACGCAAGAATGACAACTGCCCGAAGGAATAAGGTGTTTGTCACGGCTCTCCTCCTCTGGGGAATTCTAGAACAGAACCCCACGCGAGGGAAATTATCCACGAACGATTCATGAATGATTAATGTCGGCTGCAGCAGTTTGTGGTGATATCGTACGTGCCGGAAAGGAGCATTCAATGGAACAGGAGAAAATCAAAATCCCCGCAGAGGCGGTGGAACTTTATTCTCGTTACATTCACGGCGAGATTGATCGCCGGGAGTTTTTCGAGAAGGTGTCGCGATTCGCCGTAGCGGGCCTTACTGCGACGGCGATTGTCGAAAGGCTGATGCCGAACTACGCATTGGGGCAGCAGGTTCGCAAGGATGACGAGCGCATCAAAGCGAGCTACGAAACGATCGAGTCGCCGAAAGGAAACGGCTACATCCGCGGCTATTTCGTCCGGCCCTTCAGCCAGGACACACGCGCCGAGAAGCCGACCAAATTGCCCGCGGTTCTCGTCGTCCATGAGAATCGGGGACTCAATCCGCACACGGAAGATGTCGCGAGGCGGTTTGCCCTCGAAAACTTCATCGCATTCGCTCCGGACGCGCTCTCGACAGTGGGCGGCTATCCGAGCGATGACTACAAGGGCGGAGTGTTATTCAACAAAATTGACAAGCCAAAGCTGACTCAGGATTTCGTCACCTGCGCGCAGTGGTTGAAGGCTCACGCGCTCTCCAACGGCAAAGTTTGTACGACCGGTTTCTGCTTTGGCGGTGGCGTCTGCAATACCCTGGCGACCCTGCTCGGTCCGGATCTCGCGGCCGCCGCGCCATTCTACGGCGGCGCGCCCATGGCGGCAGACGTGGCCAAAATCAAAGCCGCGATACTGGTGCACCACGGCGGATTGGATACCGGGCTTGTGAATGCGTGGCCGGCATATGAAGCGGAACTCAAGAAGAACAACATTCCGCATGAAGGCCATATCTGGCCGAACTCCGTTCACGGCTTCTTCAATGACGCCACACCGGAGCGCTACAACAAAGTCACTGCGCCTCAGGCCTGGGCCCGCACGATCGAGTGGTTCAATCAATACGCCCGTTCTGCCACGTAAAAGGGGACAAGGGGAATTGCGGGGACGCACGCCATTTGAGAGTGGAGAACCCAATATTTGAGATCTCAGATCTTGGGATCTCCACTCTCAAATGGCGTGTGCATCCCTGCAATTCCCAAAAGACCTTGTTCAACCGAGTGCACAGGAGTTAAGATCAGCCCCAAGTGCAACTTATCCGTTCTTAGAGGGAATGCCAGCATGGGTAAACCAGGATCTTCAATGCGATGGCTGCTGATCTTGCTGCCGCTGATCTTCATGCCGATATCTGTAGCGGTTCTCGTGCACGCGACGGGTGATCCTGCAATCGTCGGCGCCGCGAGAGACGGTGACTTCGACGCCGTCCGCGCGCTGATCGCAAAGCACGCCAATGTCAACGAACCTGCGCGCGACGGCTCCACGGCGCTGCTTTGGGCCGTGCATCACTCGGACCTGCAGACGGTGCGGGCGCTCATTGCGGCCGGTGCGAACTTTGTTACGCCGAATCACTATGGCGTCACGCCTTTGCTGGAAGCCAGCCGCAGTGGCGATACGCCGATCATCGCGGAGCTGATGAAGGCGGGCGCAGACGTACGGCGGGCTGTTCATCCTGAAGGCGAGACACCCCTGATGGCGGCGTCACGGACCGGCAGAATCGATGCGGTCGAGTTGCTGCTCGAGGCCGGTTCCGATCCGAACGCTGCGGACAACTATCAGAACGAAACGGCGCTGATGCGGGCCGCCGAAGAAGGTCATGTCGATGTGACGAATGCGCTGCTGGCAGCGGGAGCCAATCCGAACACGAAAGCGCACGTTTCATCGCTCAGTGAACGGAAGCATGCCGACCATGCGACCGGCGGATTCACGGCCCTGATGTTCGCCGTGCGCAACGGCCATGAAAATGTGGTGCGCGCGCTCGTCAAAGGGGGCGCGGACATGAAGACGGCCAACGGCGACGGTCTCACGGCGACATCGATTGCAATCGTCAACGATCGCTTCGATCTCGCGCAGACACTGCTCGATCTTGGCGCCGATCCGAACGATGGAGCTTTGTTCTTCGCCGTCGACATGCACGATGCGACGTCCGACATGCGCGCCCACGATGGTTCACAATTGCGCGCCGAGCATCCCAATCGGCTCACCGCGCTCGATCTGGTCGCGCTGTTGCTCGATCGCGGGGCCGATCCGAACAAGCCGTTCATAGGCCAGATCCACAACTCTTCCCTGTGCTGCGATGCCGAGCAGAACGCTTCGCCGTTCTTCCGCGCGGCGGTTGCCGCCGACGTCGAGGCTCTCAGGCTGATGATCAAGCACGGAGCGCAACTCGACTGGAGTCCGTCGGAAGTTAAAAAACAAAAAGAGGGTGATGCGGCCGGTGGCGGTGGAGGACGCGGAGCCAACGCCAATGTCGGCAAGACGCCCGCAATGATGGCGATGGTTGGCGGGCGCGGCGCGGCATTTGCCGCAGGACCCGGATTTGAGCGATTGATCGCTCCTCCGTTCCGCGAGCCTTCGAATCGCGATCCGGGCGCAGCGCTCAAGGTGCTGCTCGATGCGGGCGCCAACCCGAATGCAAAGTCCAATGACGGCGCGACACTGCTGCATCAGGCCGTGACGGCGCGCAGAACCGATATCATCAAGGCACTCGCCGCCGCCGGCGCAAAGCTGGACGCCGTCAACAAGGACAATCTCACACCGCTTCTGCTGGCTGAAAAGCCGGAGCCGCCGCCTCCGCCTGGAAACAACACCGATTCGCGCGCCTGGAAACCGAAGCGTGACTCGCGCGAAGAGGTCATTGCGACTTTGCGCGACCTGATGCACCTCGGACCCAATGATCCCGCGCCGGTGCCGCCGCCCCTCCCGGATACTGCGAAACCTGCTGCTGCCAAAAAAGGCGGGGAAACTAAATGACGAGCCGGATTGCCACAACCGCTATTGCCGTTGTGGGAGCGACTGTGTTGCTCCTGCAGGCAGGCGCTGCGCGCTCTCAGGCGCTGGTCAACACGAAGACACAAAGACTCGAAGACACGACTTCCCGGGCGTTTGTCAGTCAGTATTGCATCGGCTGTCACAACACGCGCAGCGCGCAGCCCGCGTCGCATCCCGTGGATCTTGAGAAAGCCAGCCTCGACGACGTGCTGGCCGATGCGGCCACATGGGAGCGCGTGCTGCGCAAACTCAGCGTGCGGGCAATGCCGCCGCAGGGCGCGAAGCATCCGCAGGAATCCGAATACGCGGCCTTCACGGCCTGGCTGGCGAACTCGCTCGATCGCGCGTGGGCATCGCGCGGCAGTTCGCCCGGCCGATACGTGGTGCATCGTTTGAATCGCGCGGAATACGGCAATGCCGTTCGTGATCTGCTTGCGATGAACATCGACGCTGCCTCGCTCCTGCCCAGCGACGATGCCGACTTCGGATTCGACAACATCGCGGCGTCATTGAAGACATCGCCGATGCTGCTCGACCGGTATGTGACCGCGGCGCAGCGCATCAGCACCCTGGCTGTGGGCAATCCGAAAGCCCTGCCCTCTGCTTCCGAGTACTCCATCAGCCGCGAATTGAGCCAGAGCGCGTATATCGAAGGCCTTCCGCTCGGCACGCGCGGAGGCGCCGTTGTACATCACATCTTCCCGGCAGACGGCGAATATAAACTGGCCGCGCGTTTGTTCCGGGGTGTGGAAGAGGGATACGCGGGCGTTGAAGGCAACGACACGCCCCACACGTTTGTGATCACGATTGATGGCGCCGAGGTGTTCTCGACGGCGATCGGTGGTCCGAAGGATCATGAGGAACAGGGCAAGTCGCTCACCGAATGGCAGCCGGTTATCGATGCTCGAATGACCGCTCGTGTTCAGGTGACTGCGGGGCCGCACGAAGTAGGTTACACGTGGCGCGAACGTCCCGCCCAGCGGCAGGATGTGTGGCAGCCTTCACTCCGGGACAGTCAGGAAATCCACATGGTTGGCGGGCTGCCGAAGATCCGAACCGCCATGATTGAAGGACCGTACAACGTCACCGGCGTCAGTGCGACGCCGAGCCGCGATCGCATTTTCGTGTGCCGGCCGGCCTCAAGCTCTGAAGAAACGGCATGCGCCGAGCGCATTTTCACGAACCTGACGCGCCGCGCGTATCGCCGCCCAGCAGCCGGCGACGATGTGCAGGCGCCGCTCGCCTTCTACAAGCAAGCCCGGCAGATTGGCGAGACTTTCGATGCGGGAATCCGCGCCGGCCTGGCGCGCGTGCTGTCGAGTACTTCATTCCTGTACCGCATGGAAAGCGATCCCGCCGGAATCCAGCCGGGGGCGGCACACGCGGTGAGCGATGTGGATCTGGCGTCGCGTTTGTCGTTTTTCCTGTGGAGCAGTATTCCGGACGAAACGCTGCTCAGCCTGGCGGCAGCGGGACGTCTCCGGCAACCCGGCGTGCTCGCGGCGCAGGTGAAGCGCATGATCGCGGATGAACGCGCGGACGCTCTCGTCAGCAACTTCACCGGCCAGTGGCTGCAGCTCCGCAACCTTGAATCGAAAGTTTCACCCGACTTGCTGATGTTCCCGGATTTCGATGACAACATCCGCAAAGGCTTCCGGCGGGAAACCGAGATGCTCTTCGCCCATATTCTGCGCACCGACCGCAGCACGCTGGAGCTGTTGAGCGCCGATTACACGTTCGTCAACGAGCGGCTTGCGAAACACTATGGGATTCCCGGTGTCTACGGTGAGCGTTTCCGACAGGTCCGCCTGACGGATCCGAACCGGTTCGGCCTGCTTGGTCAAGGCAGTATCCTCTCGCTCACGGCGCTGGCCACGCGGACTTCGCCGGTGTTCCGTGGCGCGTACGTGCTGACAACATTTTTGAACACGCCGCCGCTCCCTCCTCCTCCGAACGTGCCGACACTGGAGGAGAGCAACAAAGGAACAGATTCGGCGCCGAAGTCGGTGCGCGAACAACTCGAACTGCACCGTCAGAACGCAACGTGTGCGGGATGTCACCGGGTCATCGATCCTCCGGGATTTGCGCTCGAGAACTTCAACTCGGCGGGACAGTGGCGCAGCGCCATGCCCAACGGGGCAAAGATCGATGCCAGGGGAGTGCTGGCGGACGGTTCGACAACGAATGGCCCGGTGGATCTGCGGCAGGCTATTCTCAGCCGCCCTGAAGCTTTTGTAACCGTCGTCACCGAGCGTATGATGGTCTACGCGCTGGGACGTGGACTCGAGCCGGCGGATATGCCGGTCGTGCGACGCATCGTTAAGAAGGCGGGACAGAACGGATACCGCCTCAGCAGCATCGTTAACGAAATTATCGAGAGCGCGCCGTTCCAGATGCGAACGCGGCTGGAACCGGCTCAAGTGGAGTAAATACGATGATCATTACGAAAAGGCATTTGTCCCGGCGCACTTTCCTGCGCGGCGCTTTGGGCGCGACTGTCGCGCTGCCGATGCTGGATGCGATGGCGCCGGCTCTGACTGCGGAGTCTGCTACTGCCGGCACTCCGTTCCGGTTCGGGACAGTGTACCTTCCGTGCGGAATCTATCCGGATACGTGGCACCCTGAAAAGGCCGGCTCGGACTTCGAGTTCAAACCGGTGATGCAGCCGCTCGAAAACCTCCGGTCGCATCTTGTAACGATCAGCAACATGACTGCGCCGTGGGGTGAGTCCGTGCACGTCGGAGCCAGCACCGCGTTCCTTAACGGCGTCGGACCGGCGGGAGATCGCCAGGGCACCGGCGACATGTTCGGCAAAATTCAGTCGAAGAAAACCCTCGACCAGTACATCGCCGATATGGTCGCTGGAGACACGCCGCTGCGATCCATCGAAGTAGGCACCGAAGACATGGGAACGTCGGTCGGCGCGTGCGACGGCTTCCCGTGCACGTTCTTCAACACTCTGGCCTGGCGCAGCGACACGAGCCCGTTGCCTGTCGGCATCAATCCGCGCGTGACATTCGAGCGGATGTTCGGCGAGGCGGGTTCGCCCGATCAGCGTTCAGCCCGCCTGAAAGAGAAGCAGAGTCTGCTGGACTCGGTCAACGCCGAAACACATCGGCTCAAAGGCAAGCTCGGCGCGCCCGATCGCGTGATTCTCGATGAATACCTGAGCAACATTCGCGACGTCGAGCAACAGCTCACTCGCATGGAGAAGCGGCTTGGCACGCTTACCGGAATTCCCGATGCGCCGGTCGGTCTGCCCGAGGCGTTCGACGACCACATGGCGGTCACGTACAACCTGATGCATCTCGCGCTGCAGGGCGACATCACTCGCGTGTTTACATTCATGATCGGACACGAGCCGACCGATCGCAGTTATCCGTTCCTCGGAATCCCGGAGACACATCACAGCGTTTCACACCACGGGAACGACGCGGAGAAGATGACCAAGTACGCCAAGATCGCGACGTATCAAATGGTGAAGCTGTCGGAATTCATGGAGAAGTTGAAGAACACTCCGGACGGCGACGGCACGCTGCTCGATCACTCGCTGATCTACTTCGGCAGCGGCATGAGCAACGGTAACCTTCACGATCGCAGCAACCCGCCCGCGCTTCTGCTCGGCGGCGCGAACGGCAAGCTGAAAAGCGGCCGGCATATCGTCGCGAAAAAAGAACCGACCGCGAACCTGCTGCTTGCGATCGCGCACCTCTACGGCGCTGAGATCGAGAAGTTCGGCGCCAGCACCGGGCGTCTCGATCTGTAAATCCGCTTCCCGGTTGAGCCTTAAAACAGGATTTGGTATCGAAGGCTACTGCCCGTCCGATTTACGGCAGTTGCCGCCTGCACATCGATTGTTTTCCTCGCAGACGTATTCGAGAAGTCCCAGTTCGTCCCAATCCGGACGAAGCGTCAGTTCGAAGTCCTGCGAGAAAGGCTTCGTGAAGATCTTCGGATCGTCGATGGTGATTCTATACGCGAGCTTGTTGCCTTCGCGCTTCAGTTGTTCGATCGTGTGGAGCGCGTCGCTGTGCCAGCGGGTCTTTGTCGGATCGGTGTAGTGATAGTCATCGAGGATCCATCGCTTGAAATTGACGGTATCGATGACCAGCGTATCGCCTTCCCATTTCCCGACCGAATCACCGTAGTACGAAGGCTCCAGACCCATCCGATGCGGACGTCCGTCAGTGGGAATGATTCGGGCTGCTCGCTGGAGTTCCGGAATGATCACAATGTATTTCGGGTTTTGTACGATCTGAATCGGCAGGATGTACAGCATCCCTGAAGGAAAGCCCGACGGCAGACACATCGCGCGAGGTTCATCATGACGTGGATCACCGTTCCGGGGTTCATAGAGCAGACTCTCGGCGCCGGGCTTCACCGGAGCCATTTTGTCCGCGTTGAAAATGAGGTTGCCGCGCGGGCCTGATGGGTTTACCGTCGAGGGCTGTGTATAGATACCGGAAAAATCCGGCTTGCCGCCCGGCATGCGCGGAATCTCCTGAGCATGTGACGTAACGGTCGCGGCCAAAAGCGCGGTCGCGATAATTCCGGACCAGAGCCATTGGTTTTTCATCGTCCCGCCTCGCCGGTTGCCGTAAATACGTTTCTGCCGTCTTCGAATGTGACGTTGCGGCCGGACGCGTTGGTTGAACCGTCGCGCGCGCGAGAACCCTGGACATTGACGACGGCCCCGATTTTCAAGGCGTCTTTCGTAATACCGCGACGCATCAGTGCTCCCGGAGGCGCTCCGGAAAATCCCCACGTCGTGATCTTTCCGTTTTCATCCTTCACATCGACGTAAAACCAGATGTGTGGATTCTGCCACTCGACTTTCGTGATGATGCCGGTGACTTTCACCGGTTTGGTGGAGTCGTACTCGGCCGCTTCCGAGTGGTGCGCGAAAACGGGAGCAGCGATTGCGATAAGAATTAGAACGGCCAGAAGATTTCGTTTCATCGTAAATGCCTCCGCAAATTGCTTCTGCTGACTCTAAGGAATGAATGATTTCGAAGTCAATCTTCCTCTGTGTTTCATCTCTTCGGCCGGACTTGCTGCATCCGCTGCCATGATTTTTCATTTTCGAGGCAGATCTCGTCGATCAATTCGGTATCGAGCTTGATGGCCTGAGTCATCTTGACGGTCCAGGGTTTCGTGTACACCTTGGAATCCTCAACTGTGATTTCCAGTTCGAGGGTTCCGTAGTTCGGGCGCCGGATGCGTTCAGTCATTTTGGCGGCATCGCTCATCGGACTGCCGCCCATATCAATCCACAAACCGTCGCGGAAGCCGGCCGTGTGCACAACCAGCGTGTCGCCTTCCCAGGCCGCGGTCGAGTAACCGTTCCAACCCGGCGTCGGATCATCCGGCAAGGGGCGGCCGTCGATGAAGATCTGCCGGTACATGGCATTCACTTCGTAGAGCAGCACCAGGAGTTTTGGAGTATGCACGGCCTTGGTCATATGAGGCATTCCCCACGTTCGCGGCGGATTGTCCGGCAGGCATCGTACGTGAGGATCGTCGACGCCTTCATCCGAGGACCGCTGCTTTGCGAGCGCTGCAGCCCACGGTTGGTAGGGCAGGCTGCCGCCCGGCAAATCCAGGCCCAGGTTGCGCGCGAGCGGCGAGCCGCCGATTTCACTGCCGCACGGCAGGAACTTTGCGGATTCCGGAGTGCACGGATTGAGTCTTGCCGTGTGCCAGATGCCGGAAAAGTCCGGCTTCCCGTCCGCCAGTCGCGGTGCGGGTGCGGTCAAATTGGGACTGCCGTCAGCCTTTCTCGGAACGCCGTCGGTCGGATAATGTATCCACTGGCCAAACCCTGCGGCGGGCGCGCTGATCACGGCAATAAAGACAAACAGGAGACGGGCCATAGACATCCTCCATGGATAATGATGCGCATTCTAACGCAAGATGAATAATCCTGAATCCTTATGACATCCATCGATCCGCGTTTTGAAGAGATCAGCGAATTGCCCGGAGTTTGCAAAACCGGCGATCTCGCCCGTGTACAGGAATTGCTGCTGAAACATCCCGAGGTTCTGGATAGTCCGGATTACGACACCAGGTTCGTGTATCCGGAGTCCTGTTTGTGGTCGCCGCTTTTCATCGCGGCGATGCACGGACGCGAAGCGATTGTGGAATGGCTTCTCGAAACGGGAGCCAACCCGGTGCCGTTTGAAGTCGCGGCGCAATACCACCAGCATACCTATGCCGATTGGACCAAAGAACCGCTTGCCCGTGGATACGATTCCATCGTTCGGAAAATTGAAGCGGCGATGAGGAAACGCTATGGACCACTGGTCGACGACGCAAATATCTGCAAGGCCGTATCGGATGGAGATCTCCATCGCGCAAGAACTCTCATCGCAGAGAAACCGGAACGCGTGCGCCAGATCGATGCTGCTGCGAATAGTCCCCTGCATGTCGCCGTAGCCGCAAACAATCCGGCAATGACGCGTTTGCTCATTGAAAGCGGGGCGGCGATGGATGTTCAGAATGGCAATGGCCGGACGCCTCTGGTCGTTGCGATGTTTGGATTTCACAGGTGGTGGCGTGACGAATGGAAGCCGGAGATCTTCGAACTGCTTCTCAAGAGTGGGGCCGAGTACACGATGCTTGCTGCGGCCACGACCGGGGACCTCACACGGGTCAGAGAATTGCTTCTTGCCGATTCCGCTCTGGCAAATGCGGCAGACCCGTGCTGGCGCAGGCCGCTGTCCGGCGCCGTTTCCCGTAACCAGGTGGATGTTGTGAAGACGTTGCTCGAGTATGGCGCGGATCCAAACGCCAAAGAGGCGATTTGTCAGGGCGGCCTTTCGTTACGTACCGCGGCCGGACAAGGGTTCAAGGAAGTCGTGCGGTTGTTGCTGGAGTACGGCGCTGTGCCGAACCATTGGGTCGACTCTTCAGGTGATTCGTTATTCGCAGCTCAGGGCCACGAGGACATTCTCCATCTGCTTTATGCGCATGGAGGGACGATGGAGCTGAAAGTTTATGCAGCGAGGCACCGGATTGACGTTATCGGAGAAGTCCTGAACCTCGACTCATCGAAGGCGAACGAAGTTCTACCTTACGGCTGGGACGACAATGGCAGCGAGGAGCTTGCCTTCAACATCATGAGTCTTGCAGTCCGGCACGGAGCGCGATTCGAGAACGCTTCCGAATGGAACCTTCGCTGGACAATTCTTAAATACCCCAACGTATTTCGTCTCCTTCAGCAACACGGCGCCAAACCGGAGTCCCCTTTATATGGCATCGCAGGAGATATGCGCCGCCGATACGGAAGCGTGGCCGAGCAGCTTCGCTGCGTCCGGTTTCTGGTCGAAGATTGTGGCGCGGATGTCCATTATCAAACTGAGCAGTTCACCCTGTTGAGTGTCGCGGCGCGCGCAGGCAACAAAGAAATTGTGGAATATCTCATTGCGAAAGGGGCAAAGGTCCATCCGTCCGTACCGGATTGGGCCCAGCCCATCGCGCTTGCCGAACGGAATGGCCACGCCGACATCGTACGCGTTCTTCGCGAGCAGGGTACAGAAGGGCAGAATTGACGGAAATCAGTGCGTCATCGCGTAGATGACGTAATTGACGCCAAGTTCGTAGGCCGCCTTCGTATAGGGCAGTGGATATTCGGGATCGTCCGCGTGCTCCCATCCATCGCCGATATCCATATTGTGGTTGGCCATCACGATCACACGCCCGCGATCGTCGTAAAGCGCGCGCCAATGCGATGGGCCCTGCATTTGCGGCGGCCCGCCAAAACGAAGGTGCCGGTCTCCGGGGATCGGGACGGTTTGATCGATATCGAAAAAGATATGCATGATCGGATCCGATGCGGGAACGTCCACGAACTGCTTCTCCGGAAACACTCTCTTCATCACGGCTTCAAAATATTCCCATTCATATTCACCGTGGAAATCATCGACCATGAGGAATCCGCCGCGCAGCAGATATTCCCTTAACTTCTGCGATTCCTGTCTTGTTGGATTCCAGCCGCCCGCCGCGGGCTGCTGAAGCCAGAGGAATGGATATTGAAACAGGCGGTCATCGGTCAATTCCAGATGACGGCTGTCTTCCGTTGTTTGGACTTTCGTATAGCGCTCGAGAGTCGTGAGGAAGTGCTCGTCCGCAAGCGGATAATCCACCGCCCACATCGGCTGGATATACCCGTGAGAGCCGGCGCGCCGGTTCGTTCGATAGATCACGCGAGCAAGATGAAACTCGGCTTCAGGCGAATCTCCAATTCGCGGATCGCGCCTCTGATTGCGGCTGATACCTGGAATAAGAAAGAGCAGAAGCTCCACGCATGCAAAGGCCAGGATCGCAATGCTTCTTGCCCAGTGAATTCTGGAAATCATGAGCGCCTAGTATGCCGGAACAATTCGAGGGACGCACCCTCGAATTCTGACCTTCGAATTCCGGGGTGCGTCCCTCGAATTGTTACCTCGAATTGTTAGTTGGTTGCGAAGCAGTACAACAGGCCGGCGCCGCCGGTGGCGACCAGATTGGGCTGGCTGCAGCCGCGGCTGGCGTGAGTTGAATTCCACGAGCTGTTATTGCCGCCTTGTTTATCGGAGTGGCCGAGTTGTACAGCGCCACGTCCAGTCGCCCCATCCGCATTGCTGGTGTAGTTGCTGCATGTGTGGTCGGCGGTGTCGGTGTACGCGCGGCCATCGGGCATGGATCCCGTCAGGATGTCATGCTGGTTGGGCATATCACCGACGCCGTTGACGATGGTGTTCTTCTCCGTCAATGAGAATTGTTTTCCAAGCGCATTACCGATGCGCGCCTGATCGATGGTATCGCCATGGAGATCGGCGACTCCCATGGCAACGCGCTGTCCACGCGCGTTGTACCACGGTCCCGTTCCGATGCGATCGCGGGCATTGACCGCACCCGGCCCCTGAGTGCTGAGGTATGCATGCCACGTGGACGAGCCGCGGCCTGCAGCAGCAGCCATGGACTGGCAGTACGCATCTGCGCCGGTGAGACCGCCGTAATTCGCGCCGTCACCTTTACCGACGCTGGTGATGAAGAAACTCATCGGCGGTGGCGGAGTTTGGGCGCCTCCGCGTCCCGGCGCCTGTCCGCCGGCTGCGCCTTGCGGCGCCTGCGCGATCAGGACGAGCGTGCCAAGCAGCAGAACCATCGTTCCAACAAGAATTCCCAGAATTCGTTTCATCAACTAATCCTTTCTGGAGGTTTCATCATCCTCCGGTGGCTTCCACGGTTTGATGTGTCCGTTGAATAAATCGTGATTACCCTCTTCGCAGGAATATTCCATGATTCTGTCGCCTGCCCGGAGAGTCCACGTTTCGGTGATAGTCCAGGGCCGTGTATAGGTCTTGGGATCATCCACGGTATAGGTATGTTCGGCATGACCCAGATCGACACGCTTGAAAGTCTGAATAATCCGCGCCTGATTGCTTAACGGATGTCCGATGGTATCCACCCGAACGTATCCATTCATATTGCGCGTTTCGATCACCAGCGTGTCGCCGTCCCAGTGTCCGATCGATTCTCCAAACCATGAAGGTGGAAGATCCTTGTCGTACTGCCGTCCATCGGTTGGAACAATGTGGAACCAGGTGTTCTGTTCCGCAAGAAAGACGAAGTAGTCGTTGTCCTGAATGACCTGGATCGGATGCGGACCATAGATTGTTCGAGACAATCCGAAAGGCAGGCAGGTTCCCGTGTAATCGCCTTTCGCCGCATCGTACGAATCCCACTGTTTCCTGCCCCATTCGGTGTAGGGAAGCTCTTTGACGAAGCCCGGAATCTTGCTGTCCGTGACATCGGCTCTCCGCACCTGCCCCCAGACACCCGACATGCTGGGTTTTCCGTTCGGAAGACGCGGTGCGGGACCGTTCAATTCCGGTCTGTTTCCGCGGCCTCGCTGTCCGTTTTGCGCCGACGCTTCAGGCATCGCGCACAATACGCCGAGCGCAGCGGCAAGAACGATCGTGGAATTCAATCGACCTTTCACTTGAATTCTCCTTTTAACCTTTTACTTAATTGGACCCTGGGATTTTTCCGTATGTTAGCTCAGATTATGTATCGCGCAGGCGAAAAACATGAAGGCCGTTTTTTGTTCGGAGTGGGGATTTTTTCTGTGATCAAGCCGGAACAACGGTTCACTTTCGGCCCAGCACCAGCAGGGTGATTCCGGCGCCGATGGCGGCGATGGAGAAGACGGCAGGAACCGGAAAATGTTTTTCCTTCTTGATCGTTGCCTGCAGCGGACCAATGTCGATCGAGTCAACGGTATTCGAGCTGACGGGAAATCCGCCAGACACGAGAGTAACAAGGCCGAACACCAACAGTACGATTCCGACGATCGCAATGGCTTTCATACTCAACTTTCTCCTTAAATGCTTGTTTCGTGCTCAACGGCGAGCGTAGCCCATGGAATCCCAGCGGCAATATCAGTTCCAAACATTGATTTGTTCAGGGATTGGCTTGAGGAATTCCAGTTCAATACGCCGTAAACTTCGCGCCGGAAGAACCCGCCTACGTCGCGCGTCCGGTTTGCGGGCCGTTGCCTCGAAGGTGTTGAACCTCGACCGCGTGGCCCCAGGATATGTCTTCGATGGAAACGCCAAGCGCTCCGGCCAACCGCTGCCGCTCGGCGGGGCTCGGCGTGTAATTGCCTGTGGCTATGGCTTTCACGAGTTTGCTGTCGAGTTTCGCGCTTACGGCAAGCTGATCGGCATTGATGCCGGCTTCTTCCATGTAACTCGCAATGGGTTTCACAATGTTCCGCATCTTAGCACTTTTTCTGTAACCTTTTCGTTGGGTGCGAGTCTTCACTTCCGGAATCTGAATGGAACGGACCGACAACGAAATCATGCTGGCGGTGAGAGCCGGCGCGACCGAGCAACTGGGCTTGCTGTTCGAGCGGCATCATGGGGCTCTTTTCGCCTTCTTTTATCGAATGACGGGTGAGCGGAGTGTGAGCGAGGACCTCGTTCAGGAGGTGTTCCTCAAGATGCTGCGGTATCGCGCATCGTTTCACGATGACAGCCAGTTCCGGGGCTGGATGTATCAGATCGCGCGAAATGCCCGAATCGATGATCTCAAGAAACGTGGCCCGCAAACCTACATTCCCGTTGAGGCAGTCGAGATCGGCGGCTGCGAGCATCCATTCGAAGCCGGCAACATGCTTCTCGAACGCGCCTTGCTTGCACTGCCGGAACAGAAGCGGGAGATTCTGATTCTCGCGCGTTATCAGGAAATGAAATACGAAGAGATTGCGGCGCTCCTCGGGATCGATGCCGGCACCGTGAAGGGGCGAGTGCATCGCGCCATGAAAGAGCTTCGGGAAGTGTTCTTCAAAATGTCAGGTGAAAAATCAAAATGCGATGTGAAGAAATCAGCGAATATCTTGCGGACCATTTAACAGGAGCGCTCGATCCGGCGGCCGAGGCAGAGTTCACGCAGCATTTGATGGAGTGTGAAGAATGCCGAATCGAGTTCGAAGACCTCAAGGCCATTTGGTCGGATCTCGATCACGTTCCGGTCCCGCAGCCGGATTCTGCGGCCATGCGGTCGCGTTTTATGGCTGCTCTTAATAATCCACAACAACCTTACAGGAGATTCACTATGCGTCAGGCGGCAAAACCGATTTCAGTCATTGCGCTACTCATTGCATTAGCAACGGGTGCGACCATGTTCTTCAGCCGATGTGGGCTGGCTCTGGCATGCCCGGGAGGCCACGGGGAGGTCGTTCCGGCCGGCGAAGAATTGTCGAAGACACCGGTGGATTTACAAAGTCACGTCCGCGGTTCGTCTACAGCAACGGTGTCTCTCGTGGAATACGGCGATTTCGAATGTCCACCCTGCGGCACATATGAACCTGTCGTGCGCAAAGTGCTCGAGCGTTTTGAAGGCAAAGTGAGCCTGGAGTTCCGGCATTTTCCGCTTTCGGCAATTCATCCCAATGCTGTACTTGCGGCGACAGCCGCCGAAGCAGCCGGCGACCAGGATCATTTCTGGGAAATGCACGACTTGCTGTTCCAGATGCAGAGCAAATGGAAAAATGCGCCCGATGCCGAAAGGCAGTTTATCGACATGGCCGGACAGTTTGGATTGGATAAAGAGAAGTTCGAGAAATCATTGCGCGATCCTCAGATTCGATCGCGAGTCGAAAAGCAGGCCGACATGGGACGCTCGCTTGGAGTGCAGGCAACACCGACGTTCATTCTGAACGGAAAAGTGCTCGAGTCCATGTCGCCTACGGTCGAGGCATTTGCCGAAGAAATCGAGCGCGCGTTGAAGAAGTCAGAACGATGAGGCGGATCGAGACGGGGAATTAAAGGGACGCACCACGCATTTGAGAATGGAGAACCCAATATTTGAGATCTCAGATCCTGGGATCTCCACTCTCAAATGCGTGGTGCGTCCCCTTGTCCCGCATTACTCTACCTCCGTAAATCCTTCCCTACGATGTGGCTCGGGTCCTGATTGTTCTCGTTGCACACATACTCCATGAGTTCGGTGTTCACGAGCAGCGGTGCATGTCCGTATAGCGTGAAAGGCCGTGTATAAGCGCCCGGGTCGTCGATGGTCACTTCAAAATCAAGATGACCGAAATCGGTGCGCCGATACCGCTCGGTGACATGGAGTTTTTCTGTGTGCGGGTGAGCGGCATCGTCAAACCAGAATTTATCGTTGAAGCCGATCGTATCGACAACCAGAGTGTCGCCGTCCCATTTGCCGATCGAATCGCCGAACCATGTGGGGTCGGGATCCTTCGGATGATCGCGGCCGTCCAAAAAGATTTGCCGGTAGCTGTGCATGTTTCCTTCATACAGAAACACGATCAGGCCTGGAGTCTGAACGATCTTCCACGGATAGGGCGACATCCGCGGAACACCCGTCGGAAGGCAGTTTGCATCCGGATCGTCTTTCGACATCCTTTCTTTAGTGACCTGGAGCGCCCAGGGCTGCAGGGGCAGTTCATCGCCCGGTTTAAGGGCGTTTGAGATATCGATCGTGAATCCGCGGTCAGGTCCCCAGATTCCGGAGAGATCCGGTTTGCCGTTCGCGGTTCGCGGCGTGGGCGCGGTGGAATTCGATCGCAGATGATTCAAGCTGGCGAAAGCCTGTCCACCACCTTCCGGATCAACCTGGCCCGCCGCGGGAACACAAAAGAGAACGACACCCATTAGTGACGCCGGTAATAGGACACGCATAAGTTATTTTTGCGGATTGGCCTCATCCGCCGAGGATCCTGCCAGCATCTTTCGGCCATCGGCTAAAACGACCGATCTCGCATTTGCCATTTTGGAACCGTCTTTGGCAAGGGATCCCTGGACGGTGATAACGTCGCCTGCCTTGAATACGTCCCTGGTCCAGCCGAGCCGCCGAAGCACGTTGGGGCTGGCGAGTTCCAGATTCCAGTTCGTGACGCTGCCGGTCGCTTCTTTCACATCGATGTAGAAATGCGCGTGAGGGTTGGTCCATTCGAGTTTTGTGACCACGCCGGTAAGCGTCACCGGTTTCGACGCATCGTACTCAGCCTGGAACGAATGATGAAAGAACAACGCAAACAGAAACAAATGTACAGTTCGCACGTCTACCTCACTCTTGTCCGCGAGGAAGGGAAATCCTAGTCTCAGAGATTTGATAGCAACTGGAAACCGGACGCAAGTTAAACGCTGATATTATTTCGCGCGAATGTTTCGACCAGGTGTCGTCGTCATTTCAATTCTGATCGCCGGGCTCATCCCTGCAGCGGGCCAGAATACGCCGAGCCGGCCCATCCGGACGATTCAGGCAGTTCCGTCATCTGAAAAAATTGTTGTCGACGGAATTCTCAACGATAAAGTCTGGGAAAGCGCGCCGCCGGCAATCGAGTTTACTCAAAAAGATCCGGACCAGGGACAGCCGCCGACCGAAAGAACTGAACTCCGCGTCGCTTACGACGACACGAACATTTACTTCGGTATTCACCTCTTCGACAGCGCCCCAAAAGAAATTGTACGGCGGCTCTCACGCCGCGACGACTATCCGGATGCCGACTTCTTTACAATCCAGCTCAGTCCCTATCATGACCGTCTTACCGGCGCGCAGTTTGAAATCAGCGCTGCCGGAGTTCAACGCGACGCGATTATTTCAAATGACACGAACACGGATTATTCGTGGGAAGGTGTCTGGGAATCCGCCGTTCGCATCACGGATGACGGATGGATCGCCGAACTGCGCATCCCGTTTTCGCAACTGCGATTTCCAGCGGCCCGGAAACAGATCTGGGGCATTAACGCCTCGCGGTATATCCATCGCAAGAACGAAACGGTGTGGCTTCAATTGGTGCCGAAGAATGAAAGCGGAACTGCGTCTCGAATGGACGACCTCGTGGGACTCGACGGCCTCGAATCGCATCGGCACCTCGACCTGATGCCTTACGTTGCCAGCCGTGGCGAGTTCATTCGTCCTTCAGCGCCAAACGATCCGTTTAACGACGGCTCCCGGATGTTTGCTTCGACCGGGCTGGATATCAAGTACGGCGTCAGCAGCAATATCACGCTGGATGCCACAGTGAATCCGGATTTCGGTCAGGTCGAAGTGGATCCCGCGGTCGTGAATCTCAGCCAGTTTGAAACATTCTTTCCCGAGAAGCGGCCGTTCTTTCTCGAAGGAGCCAATATCTTCGGAAATTTCGGAACGGGAGGCGCAAACAATTTCATGGGTTTCAATCGCGCCGAGCCAAACTTGTTTTATTCACGCCGCATCGGGCGCGCGCCTCAGGGATTTGTAGACGTTTTCGGAGGCTTTATCGATATACCCAGATCGACAACGATTCTTGGCGCCGGGAAACTTACCGGCAAAACGAGTAACGGTTGGACGTTCGGTCTCATTGAAGCCGCCACCGGAAGGGAATACGCGAAGGTCAGCACATCCGGGATCAGGTCCCAACAGGAAGTCGAACCTTTCACGAATTACTATGTTGCCCGCGTCCTGCATGAGAAGGGACGCAGCGGCTTTGGTTTTTTGACCACGGGTGTTCATCGCGATTTCCGTGAGACGTCGCTGCGCGATGTGCTCACGAAGAAGGCTTATGTCGTCGGCGGAGATGGCTATTTGTTTCTGGATTCCAAACGGGATTGGGTTGTGACCGGAAGATTGTCCGGCAGCAATGTCAGCGGAAGCGCAACCGCGATGGATGCCCTGCAGCGCGAGCCTCAACATTATTTTCAGCGTCCGGATACTTCACATGTACGGCTCGATCCGGCGCGAACCTCGATGAGCGGCTGGACGGGAAGCATCAATCTCAATAAGAACCAGGGCAACATGACGATCAACACCGCTCTATGGGGCACGAGCCCGGGATTCGAATCCAACGATATCGGATTCCAAACCGGCGGAGATGCGGCAGGCGGGCACTTCGCCTGGGGATGGCGAAAACCGACGCCCGATCGTTTGACCCGCGAACGCAACATTCTCCTTGCCAAGTCCTGGACCTGGAATTATGGCCGGCAGAAAACGAACGACGGTTTCTTTGCATTCGGTGGCGCGACGCTTCTCAATTATTGGGGAATCAACGGAGGCCTGGGCCTGTTTCGACAAGCCCTGGACGATCATCTGACGCGCGGTGGCCCTATCGTGACGGCTCCATCCTCAGGCTTCGCCAATATGAGCATGTACACGGACGGCCGAAAGAAAGTGTCTTTGAATTTCGGAGGCGGCCATAGCTGGAACAGCGTGCATGGATGGGACTACAACGCCAACGTGGGCGTGAATCTCAAGCCGCTTCCCTCGATTTCCATTTCAACCGGCCCCGAAGTGTTTCGTTCAAGGAACGTGGCGCAGTATGTTTCGACGGTGGCTGATCCGGCGGCCGCGAAAACCTTCGGCGCGCGATATATCTTTTCCGATCTCGATCAATCGCAGGTATCGCTGACGACGCGCGTAAACTGGATCCTCAGTCCGAAAATGTCATTGCAGGTATTTGCGCAACCTTTGATTTCCGCGGGCCGCTATTGGGATTTCAAGGAACTCGATCGGCCGGATTCATTTTCATTTTCGCGCTATGGTTACGAACTTCCGCGGCCCGCATTCAACGTGCCCGACCCCAGTTTCAATTTCAAATCTCTTCGGGTGAATGCCGTATTTCGATGGGAATGGAAACTCGGCTCGACACTATATCTCGTGTGGACCGAGAATCGTCAGGACTTGTCCGATCCCGGACACTATTCACTTCGACGCGACGCGGCCCGCCTGTTTACCGCACATCCCGACGACATCTTCCTCGTGCGCTTTTCCTACTGGTTCTCTAAATAAGAAATCGAAAAGCTCCGATCTCTTATCGGCAGGGAATGGAGGGATACTTGCACAGAGCATCGCCGCTATGAGCACACCTATAATCACTCGTTCAGATGAGCTTCAAAAGCGCCTGATTTCGTTCGCGGCAAGAATTGTCGAGATTTGTTCGAAACTGCCCCGCACAGCCGAAGGAAGACACATTTCAAACCAGCTATTGCAAGCGGGAACAGCCACTGCCGCGAACTATGGCGAAGCACGTGGAGCAGAAAGCCGATCCGACTTTATTCACAAGTTGAGGATCGTCTTGAAAGAGCTCAACGAAACCGAAGTCTGGCTTCAGTTGATCGCCGAGTGTTCCTTGCTTTCGCACGAAATGACCTCTGGAATAGTCGCGGAAAATCAGGAACTTTGTCGCATCATAGGTGCATCTGTAAGGGCAGTGCGGACTTCCACCGGTTAAGAAATCAGAGGTTTCCGAGCTCTTATCTTTTGGAGAGACTCTACACGCCCAGTTGTGCCGCGAGGTCGATGATGTCCTTTGACACGACATCGAACTGGCCGGGATTTGCTTTGTCTGCCTGACGTGTGGGGCCGTATTCATTCGGGCGGTGAATAAATCCCGTGCGCAGTCCAAAACTGCGCGCGGAATTCAGATCGTTGATGTGCGCGGCGCACATCATGACTTCTTCCGGTTTCAAACCCAGAAGATCGACGGCGGTCAGATAGGATTCGCGGTCGGGCTTGTAGTGGCGCGCGAGTTCAGCGGACAGAATCAAATCCCAGGGCAGACCTGCGTTCTTCGCCATGTCGTTGAGCAACGCAACGTTGCCGTTCGAGAGCGGAGCGATTATGAATTTCTTTTTGAGACGAGTCAGGCCGGCAACGGAATCCGGCCAGGGTTTCAGACGATGCCACACGCGATTGAGGTGATCTTTTTCCTCGGCGCTTAGAGCCGGCATCATGCGGAATTCCGGAAGAAGCGTATCGAGAATCATTCGATGCAGATCGTCGAGCTTCGTCCATGGCAGTTCACCGCGGCGGACTTTTTCCATGGCGGGAGCGTATCCGGCACGCCACCGGTCGGCGAAGCTGGCCCAGTCGATATCGATGCCCTTTGCCTTATTCCACGCCTTGCCTTCGGCAATGATCGATCCACGCCAGTCCACAACCGTTCCGAATGTATCGAAGATGAGCGCTTTCGGTGTCACCGATGCGGACATGGCAAATTCTCCTCGCAGAGCGCCGGCCGCTGTGCCTGCGCTCAAGATTTTTAGAAGTTTGCGGCGATTCATGCGGCGGATTATATTCGACGCCACCAGCATGGACAAAACTTCCATTGCGATTGCCGGCGCAGGCATGGGAGGCCTCGCCGCGGCGGCTGCACTCCGGCGCATCGGCGTTGACGTTCAAGTCTACGAACAGGCGCACCAGTTTGCGCGTGTCGGCGCGGGCATTCAGATGCTGCCGAATTCGATGAAAGTGCTACGCGGACTGGGTATCGAGGAACGTTTGCGGCGTGTCTCATTCGAGCCGGTTTCGCATTTGAATCGAATCTGGGATACCGGCGAGCTCATGAGAGAGCTGCCGATGCAGGAAAGCGCTTTCGGCGCTCCTTATCTTTGCATGCATCGCGCAGAGTTGCATGACGCGCTCCTTTCGATCCTTCCCGGCGGCATCATTCACTTAAGCAAGAAACTGATTGGCCTTGATCCGCAGAAAGATCGCGTGACGCTCCGATTCGGCGACGGCACGACGGCAACTGCGGATGCCGTTATCGGTGCAGACGGCATTCATTCTGTTGTGCGGGAACTTATCATTGGCCCGGACAGGCCGATTCACAAGGGACGCATCGCTTATCGCGCGGTTTATCCAGCGGCGTTACTGAATGGCCGGGATATCGGTTCGTCGCGCACCAAGTGGTGGGGTCCCGACCGTCACATCGTCATCTATTACACGACGCGCGCCCGCAGCGAGATTTACTTCGTTACGAGCGTTCCCGAGCCGGCCGAATGGCTGACTCAGGAATCCTGGTCCGCGAAAGGAGTTGTTCGCGATGTGTGCAAGGCGTACGAAGGATTTCATCCCGATGTGATGGCCGTGCTTGAAGCCTGTCCGGATTGTCACAAGTGGGCGATTCTCGAACGCGAGCCGTTGCCGCGCTGGAGCGATGGACGTGTTGTGTTGCTCGGTGATGCGTGTCATCCGATGACGCCGTATATGGCGCAGGGAGCCGCCACCGCTATTGAAGATGCTGCGATTCTGGCGCGATGTATCGATCTCGAAGGAGGGAATTTTGAAGCCGCATTCCATCGTTACGAAGCGCACCGGAAGCCGCGCACTTCGCGCATCCAGGCCATTTCAAGCGCAAACACATGGATGAAGGGCGGAGATAACGATCCAACGTGGCTTTACGGCTACGACGCCTGGACCGTCACACTGACGCCGACCGAATACGTTGAAACATTGTGACTGATGCAGCGGAATTGATCGCGCGCATCGAAAGTGTTCCGTTTTCCCGATGGCACGCGCGTGCCCGCATTATTGTGGGCAGCGCTACCTTCTTCGATGCATTCAGCGCGCTGTCGCTGGCATTCGCGCTGCCCGTATTGATCGGTGCCTGGCACATCTCACCAGGACAAAGCGGAGTCCTCATCGGATCGAGTTACATTGGACAGTTGATCGGAGCTTTGATCTTCAGCTCGCTGGCCGAAAGATTCGGCCGCGTTCCGAGCGCCGCGGCCGCGACCGGACTGATGTCGATCATGAGTCTCGCTTGCGCGCTCGCGGGCAGCTTTCGGTCTTTGCTGGTGTGCCGATTCGTGCAGGGGATCGGTGTCGGCGGCGAAATGCCTGTCGCGGCCGCGTACATCAGTGAATTGTCGAAGGCGCACGGGCGCGGGCGATTCTTCATGCTCTACGAAATGATTTTTCCGATCGGCCTCATGGCGACGGGCCAGATCGGCGCCTGGGTTGTTCCGGAATTCGGATGGAAGTCGATCTTCTGGGTCGGCGGAATTCCGGGCCTTGTTATCGCATTCGTGCTGTTGCGTCTGCCGGAATCACCGCGGTGGTTGATTTCGAAAGGTCGTCTGACGGAAGCCGAAACAATCATCAGGCAAATCGAAGCGAGCACGGATCGCCGCGTGCCAACCACCGAATCGGCGCATCTGCCGTTGCTACGGCGGGAATCGGGTCATTGGACCGCAGTACTCGGCAGGGCTTACCTGCCGCGAACGATCGTCGTCTGGATACTCTGGGCGACGACGTTCTTCGTTGCGAACAGCTTGAACAACTGGCTGCCCAGCCTCTACAACACGATTTATCGCCTCGAATTGCGGCAATCGCTGCGCGCCGCATCAATGACGAATGTTGCGCAGGTGGCCGTGCTTCTGGTCTGCGTTTTCTGCATCGACAAAGTCGGTAGACGATACTGGACGATCGCCGCGCTCGCGGCCGGCGCCGCTGCTCTGATGTTTCTGGGTGTTGCCGGAGCGGGAAACGTACGGAGCGTGATGGTGCTTGCAACGCTGAGCTATGGAATCATCGGTTCCGTCAATGCGGTTTTGTATCTCTACACTCCGGAGATCTATCCCACACGAATGCGCGCAATCGGAACAGGCGTGGCGACGTGCTGGCTGCGCCTGGCTTCAGCCGTCGGTCCGTCGATCGTCGGAGTGGCGGTGAACTCCCATGGAACCGGTTACGTCTTCCTGATGTTCGCCATCATCGCTGCTGCCGGCGCACTTGCGGCCACTCGCATGATCGAAACTCGCGCGCGGCAGCTCGAGGAAATCGCGACCTGAGGATTACTTCAGGATGTCGTCTACGGCGAATGTGACAGCCGGTAAGGCCTGGAGCGTAATGGTGTCGCCGGGTTTGAGGATTTGAGTCCGGCGGTATTCACCGTTAACCGGCTCTGCATAGACTTCCAGAACCTGTTCGACGATGTTCAGGATCCAGTACTCCTGAATTCCGGCTTCTGCATAAAGCGGAGTCTTCGTCGTTCTATCGTAGCGCAGCGAGGTATCGGAGATTTCGACCAGCAGAAGTACTTCATCCGGAACTGGAGCCCATGGTCCAAAGAATTCCGGCAACGGCTTGAGCAGCGCAACATCCGGTTTGGGCCGCGACATGGGTTTCAGGTCCGGAATGTGAACTTCGTTCTGGACGCTCACCACAACCGACTCGCCAAGCCTGGACGTGAACACGCGATTGAGCTTGTTCACGCGCCCCATGTGCACCCAACTGTGCCAAGGCATTTCGATGATTTCTCCACGGATCAATTCGAAACGGCTGTCGGGCGGAAAGACACCGGCGGCTTCGATCTGCATAAACTCCTCGATCGTGAAGAGTTTCTTAATACCGGTTTCGGAACTCATGCGACCTATCATAACTCTTCGTCTACGCACGCGCCATCTCCGGACATCGTGATGGCATGTTGCGGACCAATGTTTGAGGCTGGAAAATCCTGCAGATGTGAAATGTTGCAGATGATAGTCCGCGGAATTGCCGAATAAAAGTCCGTTGAATCCGCGACATTTTGCAGAGACGTTACGGCAGGACCTGGAATCCATTCAGAATGAAGCTGCCCGTGAGCGTGCCGGTGACACGCACGTTGCTCAGCAGTTTCGCGCCCGCCGCATTCGTGATTTCGACATTCTGGAAATTATCGGTTGTGTTTTCGCGGATGACCGTTTGTTGCGCCGTTCCGTTGAATCGGAACGTATGGGAACCCGACGCGGCGAAACCCTTCGTGTCGACATTACCTTTGACTTCGACGGTTCCGGCGGACAAGAAACCCTGCTCGTCATCGCCTGTGAATGTCGCGTTCCCGGATATGGTTAGCCGGTCCGCGGCATTCTGCATGACAACACGGCCCCTTCCGTCCAGGAATACATCGCCCTGAACGGTCAGTGTCTGTCCATTGAGAACGAGTTTGCCGCCGGGGTAGAACATCCACACGTTACCCGTCACGGTCACTGGTCCGGAAAGCGTGAGTGACGGGTCCGTTCCACTCGCTCCGATGTACAGCGCTGTCAGCGTGAGGGGACTCGGCAACACGACGGAACCGGATCCGCGCCACTCGAGCTGTTTGTAGGCCAGCCCCGCGGGAATGGTTTGCGAATCGCCGGTAAACCGGACTTTGAAAGGTGAGAATGTCCCGCTTGCCGACAATGTCCCGGCGACATCGATGGCGCCGATGGTCACAGTGCTTCCAGAAACCGTGTTCACGTTGCCGGCCACGTGGATCGTACCCAGATCGCCGGAAAGCACGCCCGTACTTGAGACTGTGAGATTTCGACTCACTGAGATTTCGGTCGAGCTGACGAAGGACACCTCAACAGGGTTCGCAATTTCCAGATCCAGCAGAGTCTGAAATCCCGATGTCGACTCGATCGACTGTCTTGCCGTGCCATTCAACCGTACCTTGTGATTACCCGATGCCATGAAGTTGCTGTAGAACTTCAGGTCGCCTCCCACTTCAATTACGCCGGCGGTTTGGAGAGAACCGTTGTTGTCTTCGTAATTGAACTTGGTTGTTCCTTTCGAGATGAAGCGGTCCGCGCTGTTCTGCATGATGATGTGACCGCCCTGAATATAGAACTCGGCTCCGTTCACCGTCATGGTTTGCCCGTTCAGGGTGATGCTGCCTCCATACATGTAGGCGCTCCCATTGACGGTGAATGGTCCGGCAAGAGAGACATTTGCGCTGGACGTCATCCAGAAGGAGTCCGCAGTCACCGGGCCTGGAAAAACGGGTGTGCCCGAACCGCCGATTTCAAGGCTCTTGTACGGCAGTCCGGACGGAATGGTCTGAGAAACTCCTGTGAAGCGAACCGAATTGGGCGTGAACGTTCCACTCGCTGATAGCGCGCCGCCGACCCAGAGAGAAGTTTCCGGCGCCACCGTCGTGCCTGAAAGGGTCGTCGCATTTCCTTTGATGTCGAGGGTGGCGGTGAGAGCCGCTGAACCCAGTCCACTGTAGGTTCCTGCGGAGAGTGTCCAGTTACCGTTGACCGTCACTTTGTTCGTGTAGCTCACGGCCCTCTGATTCGACACTCCAACCGGATTTGCAAATTCGAGATCCTGGAATTTCGTTGCCGAATCGCCGCAATCGGAAATCTTCTGCTGAGTGGAACCGTTTAAAAGGACCTTGTGCGAGCCCGATGCGTTGAATTCGTAATAGATGCAGAAATCATTAGCGACTTCGATGAGACCGTTCGTCAACCGGCCGCCTTGCGGCTGCGACGAGCCGAAGCTGCCATAAAGACCGCCATTCACAACGAGGTGGTCCGCGGCGTTTTGCATATCGAGGCCGTGATCGCCGCCAAAGCTGCCGCTTACTGTCATGGTTTTGCCGTTGAGTACCAGACGGCGGCCGAAGTTTCCAATGCTGACGTCTCCAGTGACCGTTACATTGCCGATCAAGGTTACATATCCGAGATTTCCCGGTTCGATATAAAGATCGGGTACGAGGCCGCGAATCGTAGACGCCGGCCCCAACATCACAACTCGGCCGAAACTGCTTTTGGTAATGCTTCCCGTGACATCGAGATTTCCATAAACATTGAGCGGAGCATCGCCGGTGTTGAGCCGCGCACCGGTTTGCACGGTCAGGTTCAGCGCATTCGAGTCCGCGGATAATACCGGCTGATTGGGGCGAATCGGGATGACCACGTTGTCGTTTCGTGTCGGCACTTGGGCCGGCGACCAGTTTCCAGGTTTGGACCAATCCGTCGGTCCGGAGGCATCTCCGCCAATCCAACTGATCGTCGAGGGACTGGTTAGTTTCCGGACAGTGTGATTTCCATAGTCGGCGACATACAGGTTGTTTCCATCGCCCCAGATTCCTGACGGCTGGTTGAATTGTGCAATATTGGCAAGTCCGTTCGCGGTGCCGGCAACGGAAGCCTGGCCGGCAACGCTGATGACAGTCGCCGTGGACAAAGCAATCTTTCGTACGCGGTGCGATTGATCGGTAACGTACAGATTCACGCCGTCGCCCCACAGGAACGAGGGCTGATTGAATTGTGCGGCCGTGCCGATACCATCCGACGTGCCCAGGGCCTGGCCCGCAAAGGTCGAAACGCCGTTATTGGAAAGATTCAACACTCGAATCCGATGGTTGGATTGATCGGCGATATAGAGATTGACGCCGTCCCCCCATAGTCCGCTGGGTCTGTTGAAGCGCGCATGAATGTCGAATCCATCCGCGTTGCCGATGAGTCCTGCCTGTCCTGCAATGGTATCGACGGCAAGCGTCGTGAGATTCATTCTGCGGATCGTGGAATTGTTCTGATCGGCGATATAGAGATTGACGCCGTCGCCCCACAGTCCGGCAGGCTGATCGAACAGCGCGGCATTGCCCGTGCCGTTCGTGAACCCCGGCGTGTCGACCTGGCCGGCAATCGTCGACACCACTCCGGTGGCAAGCACGATTTTCCGAATCGTGTCATGGCCCGTATCCGCGACATACACATTATTCCCGTCGCTCCAGATACCACCCGGCAGGCCGAAGTGCGCATTGGTTCCGCTTCCATCGAGAGAGTCCTGCTGGTATTGCTGTCCTGCCTGCGTGCTGACGGCGCCGGTTCCCAATTGAATCTTTCGAATGGTCCCGACACTCTCGGTGACGTAGATACTGTTGCTGTCGCCCCAGACGGCATTCGGCAACGTGAAGCGCGACGCAGTGCCTGTCGCATCGACATAATCCGCGATTCCGGCGGATCCGAAGGCAGTCGATACGAGCATGGAATTCTGCGAGGAGAGCGAATTCGCATTCACCGAGAACGACAGCGTGTTGCTCGTGCCGTTCGGAGTCACGACGGATATGGTTCGCGAACCGGTTGCACCCGGCAATACCAGAAGCGCTTCCGCTGTCGTTGGATTGAGCACCGTGAGACGGCTCGCAAGGACCCCGGTTCCGCTGATCGAAAGGGAAGATGTCCCCACGGTGAAGTTCGTTCCAGTCAATGTCGTCAGCACAGACGCTCCCTGAATTCCCGAGGTGACCGACATGCTCGAGAGCGTCGGAGGGTTCGCAGGCGGAGGCGTTCCGGTCGCGGTGAATGTGAGCGGCGATCCGGTGAGACTGGCGTTCGTCGCAGTAAACGTATTTGTTCCCGCAACCGCTCCGACCGTGGCCGTGATTTGTGTATCGCCATTCGCATCCGTCGTGGTCTGTGTCTGCGAAATCGATCCGCCTCCGGACGCTACGGCCCAGTTGATGGCCACATTCGCGATTGGGAGATTTCCTGCGTTCGTTACATGCACTTTGAGCGGCGCGTTCAATGGTGTGCTGATCTGAGCGGACTGGTTGTTGCCGGACACAATCGTGATGATGGACGCCGTGATTCTCGATGT
>CAZWGA010000088.1:0-27284 GCA_964633285.1 uncultured Solibacteraceae bacterium
ACCCGCCCAATCCCGACCTCCGCTGTCTCGATCATCATGAGTTCCGAAACGGCTGAGTCAGCCGGAATCCGCTTGAAGTCCAAGACTGATAAAGGTAACCTACGCCCTCTACTTTTCAGCACTGCTTAGGGCTGGGTGGGTGTGGAACTAATATGAGGGAGGTTGTATGAGTTTGAATGTGAAGACTCGAAAAGTCGACAACAACATCTGTGTCGTCGATATGTCGGGGCGCTTGACGATAGGCGAGCCCGTATTGCTGCTGCGCGAGACTCTTCGAGTGCAAGTGAACGATGGTTCCCGGCAATTCATTTTGAATCTAGGCGATGTGTCTTACATCGACAGCTCGGGACTTGGAGAACTTGTTTCCGCATTTACGACGGTTCGAAACAAGCAAGGCGATGTGAAACTGTTGAATCTGACAGCAAAGGCCAAAGATCTTTTACAGATGACCAAGTTGCTCACGGTTTTCGATGTGTATGACGACGAGACCAAAGCTGTTAACGCGTTGAAAGGTTCCACGACATCTGCGTAGCGTTCACCGAAGTTGGCGGAAGTGCGTGGGAGTCGAACCCACCGAACGCCGGTTCCCCGACGCCCCACAGGCTTTGAAGGCCAGGAGAGTCACCGGACCCTACTCACTTCCGGAACCGGTATTATAGGGAAATCATGACCACGAAGTACGAAATCCTGAAAAAGCGCCGTGTCAATCGTGCGAAAAAAAAGTCACGATTAAAGCGCCGCGCCCAGGAACATTTCCAGGCGCGCAAGGGACAGCAAGCCACTTAATCCAATCATCATGAGAGCCGCGTGGGTTACGAAGAAGCCTTCGAGGCGCTGAAGAATCGCGATTTTCACGCTGCCGTTCCGTTGCTCGAGAAAGCCGCGCGAGAAACCGGCTACTCTTCCGACATCATCAATCACGCGTACACGGTCGCTCTCTATCATGCCGATCAAAAGCCTCGATTAGCGGACATTTCATTTCGTGTCGCCACTTTGCTGATGGAACATGATCCCGGCTCTGCCATGGATTACTTCCAGCGCGCCATGTTTGCCGGCCTCGATTCCAAACGCGTCCGTCAGATCGGTGAAATCTTTGAACGTTGGGGGGCAAAGGGGTTGGACCCCTCGTCCCCAAAGGGGACAAGGGGTCTGACCCCTTTGCCCCCTGTGTCTCGTGTTGCGCATGTGGTGGGATGTTTGCTGCCGGGCCATGCGCCGACGCAATACCTGAAGATGTTGGTTTCGAGCCTGAAACTGCAAGGAATTGAATCCACCGTTTTCACCACGGAATGGGCGGCCTCATGGTTCTTCAATCCGGCGGGTGTTCCGCAGAGTCAGGATATGCCTATCGATGCGGAGGTACGCATCGCATCCGTTGAGGGAGACTTCCTTGAAAGGGCAGAGAGGATTGGTGCGGCGATTCGCGCTTCCGGAATCCAGATCGCATTCTTTCACGCGAGCCTTGCCGAACAGATCACGGCACGTGTGGCGGCGCTCCGTCCTGTGCCGATTCAGATTAACGTGAATCATGGTACCGAAATGGATGCAGACCTTTTCGAGGGCCGCATTCACCTTTTCCAGAATGCGCTGGAACGGACTCGATTTTCCGCCGAGAGTTCGGAATGGATTCCTCTGGCTTCCGACGTCGAATCCCGGCTCCAGATGAGCGAGCCCGTGACACGGCGATCGATGGGACTGGAATCCGCCGGTACGGTTTCTGCGACATTCGGGAATCTATATAAGGTTGCCGGCAGCGGATACCTGAAAGTTCTTTCTGAAATCATGAAGCGGTTTCCAAAACATTTTCATCTGTTCGCGGGAGCCGGCAACGTTAAAGCGATTCGATCGCATCTTCATTCGGAAGGAGTTCTGCCGCGCGTACGCTTCCTCGGGCACCTTGGCGATGTGGCGCCGATGTTGGACATGATCGATGTTTACTTCGCGTCGTTTCCTCACTCCGGCGGACATTCCATCCTTGAAGCGATGGGCGCGGGAAAGCCGGTCGTTGTTTTACGGTTTCCGCCGGACTCTCACTACAACTCCGGGGCAGAACTCGTCGGCATCCGCGAGCTGATCGCTCCGGGGGAGGCGGACTACCTTGAGATTGCCGATCGCCTGTTGCGAGACGGCGCGCTGCGCGCCCGGCATGCCGAAGCCATGAGACAACGTTTTCGTGAGGAGTTCCGCCCCGAAAGATTGGGGGAGCGGTACCGCCTGTTTATGAAGCGGATGGAAGCGCATCCCCAGTAATGTTTTCGCTTCAACCCTACTTCCGCGCGACTGCGTAAAAATGATTCGCCAGAACCTCTGCGCCAGGCAGCCTGTTCATCCACTTGTCCAGATACTTTAGCGGGAATATCAACCAGCCGATCCCGCCGACGGCCAGCCGATTGAATCCCCGGCGAATGGCCGGCCCACCGTGAACGGGAAGTAGAATTTTCAGGTAGTAGGTGAGGAAAGTGAGCATCGTCACCGTCGGACCCGTGCGGATACCGATGTCTACAACGGCGAACCGATGAAGGAGCTTCTCGAGGCGTTCACGCGAAAAGCGTGAGTAGTCGGCGGGGTAGGCGTGATACGGATGACAGAAAGGAACCACGATTTGAGCTTCACCGCCCGGCTTCAATGCACGATGGATTTCTTCGACTACGCGTTCCGGATCAATCACGTGTTCGAGCAGCGCCAGGCACGCGATGCTGTCGCATGTGGATTCGCCGAACGGCAATCGTGACGCATTCGCGATGACATCCACTCCCGGAACTGCGGCAACGTCGACATTCACGAAACCCGGCAGTTCAAGACCTCCACCGCCGATCCACAAATTCAGTCCAGGCCGTGGCGCCGGCAAAGGGGGCGCCAGGGGATTCACATATACGGGTTCGGGAGGATACAGCTTTCGGATCCAGGCCCGCGCGCCCTGGACTCGGCGCCGCGCGTAGTCCGCCTGCATCGGGGCGGACGCTTCCCGGTGAAGGAGCGCGCCGAATCGGGAACAATCTTCCGGCGTCATCAGGATGGGTACGCCGTTCGCAGCACGTTCGTATTGCGTACCGCACCGGCTGCATCGCAGATCGGAACTCAGGGAACCATAACAATGGATACAGCAGAGACGCTGTACATCGGCCATCAGGACGGGAATCCTAATGGCTCCATGCTCATCGGGGCAAGTCTCTCTGTTGAGGAGAATGCAACATGCGCTCGACCGCCAGGTCCCTTCGTGGAGTCTTCCAGCAGCGGCAGTAGAAGTTTCAGGAGGGAATGCATGCCCAGTTGATCGTCATGAATCGGCGAAGCATCGAGCAAATCCTTTGGGACTGAAATCGCGTTGCCCGACCAGAAGTGCATTACCGCGCGCAATTGTCTGCTTGCGATCAGCGGCCGCACCATCTCTTCGAGGAAGTCACGTCCGATCGGTTTTCCATCATCGATCCAGAAGATGCAGACCTCGACATGTTTCGAAACGGCTTTGATGGCGCGAGACCACTGTCCCTTTGCTCCAACGTCCAGCAGTTCAAACTCGGGATAATCCCATTGTTCGATCTGGGCCAGACGTGTCTCCCGGTCTCGTCCCTGATAAAGCCAAAGAATGGCAATTGGTGGCCGTTTCATAAATGACCTGGTTTCGGTAGCGGCGTTCGATATGCGCGTACCCGCAGGCCGCCGCTACAGTCTCATCGGCAGGAAATGTGTTATAAATGAGGGCTTATTTTATGACCAAACTGTTAATCTTGTCCTCGGACACCGGGGAAGGACACAACAGCGCGGCAGCCGCCATTCAAAATGCTGCAAAGTCTGCCGGGTTCCTCACTCAAATTCGAAAACCTTTGGAAGAGTCCACGAAGGTCAATTGCTGGCTGGCGGGTTTTTACAACACGCTTTTGACGCATCGGCCCCAGTGGATGCACTGGTATTTCCGGTTTATCGATCGAGCGCGCCCGAACGAGCGTCATTTCTTTTACGCTAAAGTCCGAAGGTATATAGGCCGATTTGTAGATTCCGAAAAGCCGGATATTGTCCTCTCGGTTCATCCGATGTTGAATCACTTCATTCAACGCTTCATCAAGGAAGAGCGGCTGGGAATTCCGTGCTACACCTTTCTGACCGACCCGTTTCCTCCGTTCTGGATGGGATGGACATCACCTTACATCGACCGGTATTTCGTGCCGACCGATGAAGCATTGCAGGCTCTGACGGCGACCGGAGTTCCCGCGTGGCGTATCGAGCGCGTTCCGATGCCGGTACGGCCAGAATTTGCCGCTGCGACGACGGCGGAGACCCGACAAACCCGCAATTCGCTGCATCTCGATGACGGCAGCATCATTCTTATCAACGCCGGCGCCCGTGGCGGCGGGCCCATGTTGAAGGTGTACGACACGATCCGTTCTGCGGGTGGCGGCGCGAACATCGTTGTGATCTGCGGCCACAACGAAACGCTGCGCGCGAGGATTGAACAGGTGAAGGATGCTCGAACGAGAACCTTCGGTTTTGTCGATGATATTCATCGCTACGTGGCGGCGGCGGACCTTGTCGTGACCAAGCCGGGCGCCTTGTCCACTTACGAAGCGCTTGCGTGCGGCGTTCCGGTGCTGCTTACCGGTTTGCGTTGTTTGATGCCCCAGGAATCGGGGCTGTTTGCGGCTGCCGACCATTACGATTTCGGATTTGGCGCGCGGACCTTTGAAGAGTTGAGAACTGTCATCGAACGTGGCCGCGGCGCGTGGAATCGCAAACGCGAATCGATTGGTCAATTCTACCGGCCCAGCTCCGCAAGTGAATTGATCGAGAGGATTCTGCCCGCGCATGTCGAAGCCTAAGAACGCCTTCGTAACGGGAGCGACGGGTTTCCTGGGCAGTCATCTCGCCGCTCGGCTTCTTCAGGACGGATATCATGTCAGCGCCCTCGCTCGCCCTACAAAAAATGTTTCAGCTCGAAGCCGCGTCGAAGAAACGTTGCGCGAGATCGATGATGTTTCGCTTCAGAATCTGCAGGTGTTCGAGGGCGATATCGCGGCCGCAGATCTTGGGCTGAGCGATTCTGCCCGAAAGCAGATCGTATCCTCCACCGATGAGGTGTGGCACTGCGCGGCTTCCCTGTCGTTTCAACAGGAGGACCGGGGCGAAATCTTCCGGATGAATCTGGACGGCACGCGGCACGTGCTGGATCTTGTCAAAGAACTTCACAGTCCACGCCTTCACCATGTCAGCACGGCTTACATTGCCGGAAACCGGACGGATCCCGCAATGGAATCGGAAATCGATGTCGGGCAGACGTTCAAGAATGCTTATGAAGAGTCCAAGTGCCGCGCCGAATTGTTAATCGCCGGCGCGCATCGAAGCGGAGTGGTGTCCGCAACGGTATACCGTCCGAGCATCGTTATCGGCGATTCCAAAACCGGAAGAGTAACGCACTTTCATGGCGTTTATGCATTCATACGCGGTTTGTGGGCGGTGCTTGAACGAATGCGGCGCCGGCTGCCTGAAGGTGGCCGTGTTCATTTGCCGCTCCGGGTTCTCGGAAACGAAAGTCAAACACTCAACTTTGTTCCGATCGATTACGTCGTCGACGGAATGATGGAAATATCCCGGCAAGCCGGAAGCGCCGGCGGAACGTATCATCTGGTAAATCCCTGGCCGACCGAGAATCGCGTCTGGCTCCCCAATATTTGCCGAATCCTTGGTGTCGATGGCATCCAATTTGTCGACGTGAGTGCCTTTGCCCGATCGCCGATGATCAAACTGGAAACGCTCTTTCAAAAACAGATGGCGTTTTATTACCTGTACCTGCAGGGTGAGCCCCGCTTCGATTGCAGCCGCGCGATCCAGGCACTGGAAGGTACGGGAATCGAATGTCCGCGAGTAACGGTGGAGTTCATCAACAGGATGGTGGGGTGGTACGTGAATTATTTGAATACCAGGGGAACCGGGTAGATTGTTCGGCCGAAGCCGGTCGAAGCAACAACGGCAACCATGGAAAACCTCCTTGCCTGCATCCCTGCCGCTTCGAAACGGCGTGATATGATTTTCGGCATGCGCAAAGTTGCCGTGGTGGATGACAATGCGGACAATCGCCTGATCATCCGCACGATCCTCGAAGATCAGTATGAGATCGTTGAGTTTTCGAGCGGGATCGAGGCGATTGAAGGATTTAAGAATGACAAGCCTGACGTCGTCATCATGGACATCTCTCTTCCCGAAATGGATGGAACCGAGATCCTTCGCCGGCTTCGTGAAGATGCAGATTTGAAACACCTGCCTGTGATTGCCCTCACCGCACACGCTATGGTTGGAGACCGCGAAAAGTATCTTGCTGCAGGCTTCAACGACTATGTGGCCAAGCCGATTCTCGACATGAACGTCCTGTTTTCCACGATTCGGCGCTGGGCGCCCGGTAACTGATCTCTCTGGCAAACGCCCACCGCGAGGACCCTAGAAGACACATAGTGGTGTTCAAACGCCCACCGGGCGTGGGTTTGAGGCGGTCAGAAGATGGGGCATTCCATTGTAGGACGAGCGGCGACAGAAGCGAAGATTCCATAGAACCATACACTTAATACAGAACTTCTCCGGCAAGTCCATCTGTCTTCTCAGGTTGGAACTCCCATTGCACTTCCCACCAGCAATCCCGCGGCATGTGGATTCCATCGGGAAGCATGCTTATTCCGCGGTACTACCAAGAAGTGGAGGGTAGGCATTGAAATGAGTAAACGATCGATTTTGGTTGTAGACGATGATCGTAGCGTTCGTAGTTATCTTTCAGATTTTCTGACTTCGTGCGGTTACAACGTGGATTGTGCGGATTCAGGTGATCAGGCGGTGATGAGGCTATCGGCGGGACATGTTCCGTCGCTGGTTATTCTCGACATCGTAATGCCGGGCCTCAGCGGCATTGAAACGCTCGAGAGCTTAAAAAAAATCAATTCATCCATTCCCGTGATCATTCTATCTGCCGGCGGGCAAACAAAAATGGTTGTTGACGCAATGAAGATGGGTGCGGCTGATTTTCTGGTCAAGCCTTTCGAGGAGCAGGAGCTCGAACTTGCAATTGAGAACGTCATCGAGAAACAAAAACTGAAAGAAGAAGTGAAGACGCTCAAGCGTCAACTGGATTCGTATGTTGAGGCGGGCGACATCCTCTCAACCAATCCCAAAGTTCTTAAGATCAAGGAAATCGCGCGGCAGGTTGCAGACACGGACGTGCCGGTGTTGATCAGCGGAGAATCGGGTGTCGGCAAGGAAGTTGTCGCACGATTCATTCACGCGCATTCTTCGCGGCACGACAAGCCTTTCGTCAAAGTGAACTGCGCCGCTCTGCCCGACGAACTGCTCGAATCCGAACTCTTCGGTTATGAACGCGGTGCGTTCACGGGCGCTATGAATGACAAACCCGGCAAGTTCGAACTTGCGGACAAAGGCACCATATTGCTCGATGAAATCGGAGAGATGACACCGCATCTGCAAGCCAAGCTGCTCCATGTTCTGCAGGACTCGGAGTACACCCGCCTGGGTGGAAAGCGAACGGTTCGTGTGGATGCGCGAGTTCTCGCTTCCACCAACGTCAATCTTGAAGAAGCGGTGGCGAGCGGAAAATTCCGTGAGGATCTCTACTTTCGCTTGAACGTCATTCGTGTCGAGATACCGCCCCTTCGCGAACGCCGCGAAGATATTCCCGTCCTTTGCAATTACTTCCTCAACAAATATCGCGACCGCTACAAGAGCAATGTTGAGGATATTTCCCCGTCCCTCCTCGATTCATTCCTGCGCTACGACTGGCCGGGAAATATCCGGCAGCTTGAGAACGCTCTCAAGCGCTATCTGATACTTCCTGAATCGAACATGAATCTTCTGGAAATGAAGGAACAGCAGCCCAGCACAGCGCCTGTCCTTCTTAAACCCAAGGAAGACAACATGTCGCTGAAGGATGTCGGATCTCGCGCTGCCGAGCAGGCGGAGAAGGAGCTTGTCCTTCGCGTGCTTGAAGAAACCAGTTGGAATCGCAAGCAGGCGGCCCGTCGTTTGAATATCTGTTACAAGGCGCTTCTCAATAAACTCAAGCGCTGGCAGATCGATAATCGCCACAGCATGCAATCGGCACTCGGCCGTCCGGCCCCAGGCCGGGACCTCGAACCCCTGCCGTATTGAAGAAGAGCGAAACGAAGCTCAAGAGGGGTCCGGCACGTGCCGGACCCTTGCCTGCATTGCAACATTACACGTCGGGCGCGCTTCGCGAACCTCGGTTGGCCCTCCTCATGCGGATTTGAGATCAGAGATTTTGGAATTTCCATTTTCCATTGTTGGCTAATAAATCTTCCATATTTGCGATAGGCAGTGGCTTTAACGGCACCTGCGATAAGGTTTCGCCCGCTGATGTCCTTGTATACCGAAGTAGAACGTGAATTCACATCCCGCGCGTTCGTAATCCCTTGAAAACTCCCGCTATTTCGAGCGGCAAGTCGTTTGCATCTTTCACAGTGAAATGCAAACAGGAGTCACCATGAGATTCTCCATCTTATTCTTTGCAATGGCGGTACTGTCCTTGGGACTGGTTTGCGCCGTCTATGGACAGCTTCCGGCGGCGAATTCCGTTCCACGCGCATACGGCGATTCCGAATATCGCCTGGGCCCCGATGATGTACTCGAGGTGTTCGTCTACAAGGAGCCCGATTTGTCCACACCCACAGTCGTGGTCCGGCCGGACGGCAAGATCTCATTGCCGCTCATCGGCGAACTACCCGTCAGCGGAAAGACGGCCACGGAGTTACAGAAGGAGATCGCTCAAAAGCTTGTTCGATTTGTGTCGGATCCCGCGGTGAATGTCATCGTCAAGGAAGTGAACAGCGCCAAGGTCTCGGTGATGGGAGAAGTAAAGACTCCCGGTGTGTACAAGATCAAAGACCGGGCGACATTGTTTGATGCTCTTGCCCTGGCCGGCGGTTTTACGGAATACGCCAAACGGGACAAGGTGACCGTGTACCGCGTCGATTTCAACGGCGTTCAGCAACGCATTCCGATCAATGTTGAGGAGCAAATCAAAGGCAAGACACGGGATCCGTTCTATGTCCAGCCTTACGACAAGATTTACGTTCAATAAGAATTGTATGAGGACATCCGTTTTCATTTTCTGTGTTTTGTTGATGGCGGGCCCGCTTCTGGCGCAACAAGCCAGCGTCGGTCCTCCGGGATTTTCTTTCGTCGCGCCACTGCGGATTGCGGGTGTCTATGACAGCAACTTTCTCGTGGACCGCACGAATCCCAATGAAAGGCTCCTCGTTCTATCGTTGCCTCCCAGTGTCCAGCCGCTTGCGCCAAGCATCGTGCCGAAAAAACTCGACGACCAGATTCTGTGGCTGACGCTGCCGAAAATCGGGTTTCAAAACAATTCGCGCCGGTCTGACCTGACGATGACTTACGTTCCGGATTTCGAAATCTACCGGCAAAACGGCGACCAGAATTCGTGGAATCACGACGCAACCGGAAGTTTCCTGTACGAAGTCGCGAGGAATGTCCAGGTGTCCGCAGGCGCCGATTACAAATCATCGAAAGATCCCTCGCGAATTCTGCAAAACGTCTTTTTGCTTCTACCGCGCAGCCGTTTCGAACAGCAGGCGCTGCGCGGAGCACTCGACGTCCAGACAACGCCCCGCACGGGCTTCCGGATTCGATACGACAAAACGAGGTCCACATTCGGACAAACCGATCCGTTTCAGGAACGTCTTCTCGATAACAAATCCAACGGGCTGTCGTTCTCCTTAACTCACATGCTCAGCCGCACTCAACGCCTGCGCTTCACATATTCGTATTTCAAGATTGAACCTATTAACCGCGCCAGGCCGAACGACGATGCGGTGGATGTTCGCCGTTCTTTTGAAAGGCCGATCCGGGGCGGCGATGTGGAGTATCGCGTTCGCATGAACCCCAGCACGTATCTCACGTTCGCGGGTAGCTTGACGAATATGGACACGGGAACGAATTACGGTTTTCGCGTCATGGGAGACAAACGTCTGGGTCTGATGTGGGCAGGGGCCGGATTTTCGCGGTCGCTTTCATATACGGCGGGCGAGCCGCGGAGTTTTGCAAACGGCCTCCAGGCGCCGGGCTTTTACGATGTCCTGTTTGTGACGCTTAGAGGGCAGCTCACAAGCAATACCGGATTGCAGTTCAACATGCGCGCAGCGCAGGATTCCGCCGGCAGGCTTGCCCGCCGAAGCAGAGCATTATTGGGATCCGTCCGGTTTGATTACCGGTTGACCGACCGGACTGTGTGGTTTGCCGGCGTCGAAACATTTCAGCAGAATCGGAACGACTACGTCAGGACTCCCCTGGCGCGAAACCGCCTCACGATCGGACTCGAATTCTCGCTCTCGGATGAAACCGAGCGGCGTACCAATCATCTGAATCAGGATGAACAGTATGTCGCCTTGACAGATCACATCAGAAGGCGGCAGCAACCGCAGTAGGAGAAGCCATGGCGACCGCAGACCAGTCCATTTCGATCTTTTCGCTGCTCGAGGCGCTGCGGCGCCGCAAAATGTTCGTTCTCATTCCGACCATATTGCTCACAGCCGGCTTCGCCTTCTATGCGTATACGCAGCCGAACCGGTTCCGTGCGACTGCTTTGATCGCGGCGGAACAGACCACTCCTCCTGAATACCTGAAACACGTTGCTCCTCCGCCGCTGAATATTCAGGATCACCTGTGGACAGTCCGCGAAGTGCTCTTCAGCCCTCCGCTGTTGGAAGAAGCGGCGCGGCAGCTCAAGCAGTATCACGGCGTTCCAGGCAAGCTGCCGGAATCGGCACTCGAAGAATTCAAAACCAATATCAATATCAAGGTTGACGGCGAGCACACATTTCAACTGGCGTTTGACGCGTTGGACCGCAATGAAGCGATGAACGTCACGAACAAGCTTGCCGAACTGTTCACGCAACAGGCTTCGGCGAAACGCGAGGAAAAGAATGACGAAGCCGAAGGCGTGATCAACGGTCAGATCGACGCTCTGACGAAGCGCCTCGAACAGCAGGGAAAGCAACTGCACGATTACAAGGGGCAGAACGCTCACGAACTTCCAGAACACGTGGATGACAACATACGGGCCGCTCAGGAAGCGAAGCAGGAATTTCACGATCGAGAGATGAAGATTTCCGACGAGGAAGCCAAAAAGACCTCGATTCAGAAAGAAATCCTGGACCTCGAAGCAAAAGGTGTAGTTCAGCAGCCGATGGTTCATGAAAAAACCGCGGCGGAAATAAAACTCGACGACCTGCGAATAACGGAGCGGGAACTGTCGGGGCGCTACACGTCGCAGCACCCGGATGTGATCAAAGTTCGGCGCCAGATTGCGGACCTCGAAAAGGAAATCGCTTCACAGCCCGTGAAAGGGCGGACCGAGCCCAGCGCGACGTACATCAAGTACCTCGAACTGAAGTCGGAATTGGATGGGATTAACCAGCGAGTTGAAGGATACCGTCGCGATATGCATCGCATTTCGGCGGACCTGGCCAGCGCAAGCCATCGTGTAGAAGCGGCGCCGCAGCACGAAAAAGTCATTGAGGATATGAAGCGTGAATATCAGGTGGGCGAATCTCAATTCCACGCGCTCCTCGACAAGCAGCTTGATGCGAAGCTGGCCAAAGGCCTGGCGTCGTCGGACAGCGGCATTGCATTCGCGATTGTGGAGCCGGCCAACCTGCCGACCACGCCGTTCAGCCCGCAGCGCGAACGCCTGCTGTTGATGGGTATCTGCGCGGGACTCGGCCTTGGTCTGGTTATGGCATTTGTTCTCGAACAGAACGACACCACTTTTGGGACGGTCGATGATTTTCAGGCATACACGACGCTTCCTGTGATCGGTGTTATTCCCAATGTCAGCGCGAAAGGGAAGAAGGGTCGCAGAGCTCCGATTATCACCATCACCGAGCCCGATTCGGTAGCCGCGGAACAGTATCGCCTGCTTTCGTTAAAAGTAAGTCAGCAGTGCGAATCGGCGAACTCCAAAGTGGTCATGATCACCAGTTCTGCGGGTGGAGAGGGCAAGTCGCTCACCGCCATCAATATTGCCGTGGCTCTTGCGGCGACCACCCAGAAAAAAGTATTGCTGGTGGATGCCGATATGCGAAAACCCCGCATCCACGAATACCTCGGATTCACTGTGCCGCCTGCGAAAGGATTCTACAATCTGCTTCAGAATCCCGACGCGCGGCTTGAAGACTACATCGAGAAAGCGCATCACGTTGACGTGATTCCCGGAGTGGTGCCTTCATCGAATCCGGTGGCGGCTCTCACGTCGCCCAGGGCGCGAACTCTTTTCGATAAGTTGAAGCAGGATTTCTCGATTGTCATTGTGGATGCGCCGCCGACTCTTCCGATTGCGGATAGTCATCTTTTGAGCGGTCTGTCCGACAAGGTCCTATTTGTAATCCGCGCGCGACAGACGCCGCGGGAACTCTTCCAGCACGCGGCGGACAGCTTCGACGCTTCGAATCTGCTGGGTGCGGTTCTCAATGATGTCGATTATCAAAGAAGCCGTTACGCCTATGCGTACGAGTACTACAAGAAAACGGCATGACTAAAGTGTGGCTCTATTCCATTGCCTCTGTCTTCTCTCTCGGCATTCTTCTGGGGGCAAGGCACCTCAGCGGCGCAAGCGCGCAGTTCATGGGCGAGAGCATCGGGCTCGTCATTGTTTTGCTTTCGTGCCAGATCTGTTTTCATCTCAACGGTGTGGATGAGCTGCTGGTTGAATCGAAACCGCAGATCTTCATTCAAAAAATTCTCGAATCTGCCGGCGCGGGTCTCTTCCTGGCTGCTTCGCTTTTTTATATCTTTCCCATGCTTTCACCGGGCTACGCGGCTGCATTTGCCTCTGTATGTTTCCTGATATTTTCGGTCGTCGTGCTTCGTCCGCTCGTTCGCTCGGTCAGTGCCGCCGCAGAACATAGAAGGACGATCATTGTCGGCTCGGAGTTGTTGGCGCGGAAGCTTTACGCGGAAATAATCGAACGGGAAGCCCCGGAAAACTTTCGCTTCGTCAGTTATGAGCGTCTCAGCGATTTCGTTCATGAGCGCGCCATCTCGCGAGTAGTGGTTGCGGACAACGCACTCCACGCGGAAACACCCGCGGCTCAGGCGCTGATCGATTTGAAGCTGCGCGGTGTTCAAATCGAAAGCGCTGTCGATTCGTTCGAGCGGATGAGCCGCAAGATCTGGATCGACGGCCTTTCAGCGGATCGTCTGCTGTTTACGGATGGCTTTCGGCTGTCGTCTTTGTACTGCGCATTGAAACGGACGCTCGATATCGTTGTGTGCGGCGCGCTTCTGCTGTTTATGGCTCCGCTCATGGCCATCATCGCGATTGTCATCAAGCTTGAAACGCCGGGCCCGGCAATCTTCGAGCAGGAGCGCATCGGATTCCTGGGCCGCCGCTTCCCGGTTTATAAGTTCCGCTCGATGAAGCAGGATGCCGAGCGCGATACGGGTCCGACGTGGGCAAGGGAAAACGACGATCGGATCACACGCTTCGGCGCATTCCTCAGGAAGAGCCGGCTTGATGAACTTCCGCAAATCTGGAACGTACTCCGCGGTGAAATGAGTCTCATCGGGCCGCGCCCCGAGCGCCCGTATTTTGTGGAGCTGCTGAAGAACAAAGTCCCTTTTTACGACCTTCGCCACTACGTCAAGCCGGGGATTACGGGTTGGGCGCAGGTGATGTACACATACGGCGCTTCCGTCGAAGATTCCCATCGCAAGCTTCAATACGATCTGTATTACGCCAAGCATGCATCCTTACAACTCGATCTCCTGATTCTGGCCAAGACGCTCGGAGTTGTTCTCGCCGGTGAGGGACGATGAAGATCGTCGGCATCGGCGGCGGCACGGGATTGCCGGTGTTGCTGAGAGGACTTCGGGAGTTTTCCGGCGCCGACCTTACCGCCATCGTTGCTGTTTCCGACAGCGGCGGTTCAACCGGCGTCCTTCGGCAGGCTTTCGACATTCCTGCGATGGGCGATATTCGCAACTGCCTGGTCGCGCTTGCGGCAAAAGAGTCGGTCTTATCGTCTGTCTGCCAGCACCGTTTCGAGAATCCCGAGGGATTTGCGGGCCATTCCGTCGGCAACCTGATTCTTTCGGCGTTGTTTCAAATGTCCGGTAACTTCAGCAGCGCTGTCCGCCAGGCGTCGGACATGCTTTACCTCAAAGGGTGCGTCTTGCCGGCTACTGAACACGGAGTCACACTGTGCGCTTCCTACGAAGATGGATCGATGATGGAGGGCGAAGCCGGAATTCCCCGCCCGGGTCAAAGGATTCAAGATGTCTGGCTGAAGCCGGAGAATCCAGCGCCGGCTGCAGGCGTGATCGAAGCGATTCAACAGGCAGACGTGATCGTCATCGGCCCCGGCAGTCTTTATACGAGCATTATTCCGAATTTGCTAGTGCGAGGCGTCGCAGAGGCGATCCAAGCCTCGCCTGCCGTGAAGATTTACGTTTGCAATCTGATGACGCAGCCCGGCGAGACGGACGGCTACACAGCCGCGCAGCACCTGGAGGCCCTGCTGAGTTATTTGCCGGGTCATTCCCGTTCCCCGATGCTCTGCCTCCTCAACTCAACACGCATCGGTACTGGAGTTGCTGAGCGTTATCTGGAGTCTGGCTCTGCAATGATTTCGGGAAACATGAGAGACGAAAAAGAAATTCAACGCCTCGGCGTCGTTCCAGTCGCATTACCGCTTCTCAAAGACGGCGAAATGAAAGCCAGACATGACCCCGCAAAGCTCGCCCGGCTTGTGGTGTCTTTGGCGCGAAGTTTTGCGGGAGAGCGGGAAATCGTTTGCGGACAAGGGAACGGGAGGTAACTAATGTGCGGAATCGTGGGTTATATCGGTTCACGCGAAGTGTCCAGTGTACTGGTCGACGGATTGAAGCGGCTCGAATATCGCGGGTACGACTCGTGCGGAATCGCGATCATGGACGAGGGCGAGCCGAAGCTCGTCCGGTCGGTAGGCCGCATCGGCACTCTTGAAGACAAAATCAGGGAAATCCATCCGAAGAACGGATCCGTCAAATGCGGCATTGGACACACGCGATGGGCGACACATGGACGGCCAAGCGAAGGTAACGCTCATCCGCATCGCGACTGCACGGGCCGTTTCTACGTTGCGCACAATGGCATCATCGAGAACTATATCCACCTGAAGAATCGCCTCATTGCCGCGGGACATCGGTTTAATACAGCAACGGACACCGAGGTTCTGCCGCATCTCATCGAGACCTATTACGAAGGCGATCTGGAACAGGCAGTGAGGCGAACTCTGCGCGATGTCGAAGGTGTGTACGGAATCGTTGTGGTTTCGACCGTGGAGGGTGGAAAGAAAATCGTTGTCGCTCGGAATGGCCCGCCCATTGTGGTTGGAGTTGGAGCCGGAGAGAACTTCGTGGCGTCCGATGTTCCCGCCCTTCTGCCTTACACGCGCGATATGTTGTTTTTGAATGATGGTGAAGTGGCTGTCGTCGCCGGCGACAAGATCAAAATTGCCGATGCTGATGGCCGGTGCACGTGCCGCGCGCCGGAGACGATCACCTGGACCGCCGACATGGCGGAAAAAGAAGGCTACGACCACTTCATGCTTAAGGAAATCTACGAACAGCCTCGAGCCATTCGCGACACGTTGCTTGGCCGCACGACCGCGGAAGGCAAGCTCATGCTCGATGCAGACTTCGTCAATGGCGCGAGTGTGACGGCTGCGGACCGGCTTCATCTTGTTGCGATGGGAACATCGCTTCACGCGGCTCTTGCGGGCAGATTCATGATCGAGTCCCTGGCGCGAATTCCTGTCGAGGTCGATAACGCTTCGGAGTTTCGATATCGAGATCCTCTCGTCGGTCCAAAGAGTCTCGTTGCCGGCATCAGCCAATCGGGTGAGACTGCCGACACCCTGGCCGCGATGAAGGAAGCGCGCGATAAAGGCGCGTTTCTCCTCTCGATTTGCAACGTCGTGGGGAGCCAGGCTGCGCGCCAGTCGGACGCCGTTCTTTACACTCATGCCGGCCCGGAGATCGGGGTCGCGTCAACCAAAGCTTTCACGACTCAACTTGTGGCGCTCTATCTGATCGCGTTGCGGCTGGCGCAATTGCGCGGCACGCTGCCGGAGCTTGAAATTCAACGTCACGTCAAACAGCTTCGCGCCCTTCCCGATCAAATCAACAGGATCCTCGATCAAAGGAAAGCCATAGCGGATATCGCCGAGCGTTTTTGGAATGTCCGGAACTTTCTATATCTGGGCCGGGGCATTCATCATCCGATCGCGCTCGAAGGCGCGCTCAAGCTGAAGGAAATCTCCTATATCCATGCGGAAGGGTATGCAGCCGGTGAAATGAAGCATGGCCCGATTGCATTAATTGATTCGGAAATGCCGGTGTTTGTTTTGTGTCCCAAGGACGGAACGTACCGGAAGACGATGGGCAACATTGAAGAAGTAAAGGTACGTGACGGCATCGTGATTGGCGTCGCGACGGAAGGCGACAGCGAAATAGTCGAGAAAGCGGATTACACGATCTGCATTCCGGAAGCTGATCCGCTGATTAACCCGGTGCTGTCGACGATTCCACTGCAGTTGTTCGCATACCATGTGGCGCTCTTGCGCGGATGTGATGTCGATAAGCCGCGCAATCTGGCGAAGAGTGTAACCGTAGAGTGAGGAGAACGCGTCATGAACACGATTGTGGACCACTCTGTGCCCGTTGGAATCGATGCCTGTGCGAGGCTTAAGACCAGAATCAAAACCCGAAAGGCAAGGTGTGGCGTTATTGGTCTTGGCTACGTGGGATTGCCGCTGGGTTTAACGCTGTGCGACGCCGGCTTTGATGTTACCGGCATCGATATCGATACGGCGCGTGTTGAAGCGATTCGCGCATGCCGCTCCTACATTACCGATGTCGCGGATCGGGAACTGGAGAGCGCCGGACACAGGAAGCGATTCCGCGCCACAACGGACTTGAGTGAAATCCGAGGCCTCGATGCCGTCAGCATCTGCGTGCCGACTCCACTTCGCAAAACAAAAGATCCCGATATGTCCTACGTTGTCGCAGCCACCGATGCCATTGCAAAAGAGCTGCGGCCGGGGCAGCTTGTCATTCTGGAAAGCACGACCTATCCGGGAACCACCGAAGAGTTGTTGCTGCCCGCGCTCGAAGCAGGCGGGTTGAAAGTGGGCAAAGACTTCTTTCTTGCTTATTCGCCGGAGCGCGTCGACCCCGGTAATCCCAATTTCTCGACGAAGGATATCCCGAAGGTCATCGGCGGTGTGACGCCGCAGTGTGCAGAGTTGGCGGCGATGCTTTACGGATCGGCCATGAAATCCGTTGTACGGGTTTCGTCCACCCGCGTTGCCGAAATGGTCAAGCTACTCGAGAACACATTTCGCAGCGTCAACATTGCTTTGGCCAACGAGATCGCCCTGATGTGCGCCAACATGAAGATCGACGTATGGGAAGTCATCAAAGGCGCTTCATCGAAGCCGTTCGGCTTCATGCCGTTCTATCCCGGGCCGGGCCTCGGCGGTCATTGCATTCCGATCGATCCACTCTATCTGGAGTGGAAGTCGAAGCTCGACGGATTCGAATCCCGCTTCATCGGCCTGGCCGACAAAATCAATAGCGGGATGCCGCGCTTTGTCGTCACGCGCGCGATGGAGTTGCTGAACGAGAGCGGTAAAGCGATGCGTGGCGCAAATGTTCACGTCCTCGGTATTACGTATAAGAAGGACATCAGCGATAGCCGGGAATCCCCCGCCATCGAAGTCATCAAGCTGCTCTTTGGATTAGGGGCGCATGTGACCTACAGCGATCCGTTCGTCCCGGCATTGAATGCCGATGGCCACCGTCTGAACGCCGTTCCTCCGGATCCGGAGACTCTGGCTGCCTGTGATCTGGTGATGATTCTTACCAATCACACGGCGTTCAATTACCCGGAGATCGTCCGTTCAGCACCGTTGGTGTTCGATACACGCAACGCCGCTGACGGAATCGCAGCGCAGAACCTGGTGAAGTTATGACCGGTCCGGCTGAAGTGCTGTTCTGGCTCAGCCTTGCTCTCGTGCTCTATGTGTATGCCGGATATCCCGCCATGCTCGTTCTGTTGCGGCATGTCGCGAAACGGCCCGTGAACAAAGAGTACCGGCAGCCGGATGTGACGATCGTGATCGCCGCGCATAACGAACGCGCTTCGATCGAAAACAAACTAAGAAATTGTCTGGAACTCGATTATCCACGCCGCAAGCTTCAGATCATTGTGTCGCTTGACGGTCCCACCGACGGTTCGGAGTTCCTCGTGTGGAAATGGGCCGGGCACGGCGTCGAGATGATTCTCTCGAAGGAGCACAAGGGTAAAGCCGCGGCTTTGAATTGTGCGCTGCGTCAGGCAAGAGGCGAGATCATCGTTTTCGCCGACGCGAGACAGTTGTTCGACCGTATGGCGATCCGCGAACTCGTGGCAAATTTTTCGGACGAGCAGGTAGGCGCCGTCAGCGGTGAGCTCGTCCTGATGGACTCCGGAGCTGAAGCGGCCACGGATGTGGGTCTCTACTGGCGGTATGAAAAAGCGCTTCGATCCATGGAGAGTGAAATTCATTCTGTCGCGGGCGCAAGCGGCGCCATATATGCGATACGGCGCGCATCCTATCGAGAGCTGCCCGAAGACACGATACTCGATGATGTGCTGACGCCGTTGCGAATTGTTCTTGACGGGAAGCGGGCCATTTTGGATCCGTCGGCAAAGGCATACGACAACGTTGCGTGCTGTCCGCGCGCTGAATATGGAAGAAAGGTCCGGACTCTTGCGGGCAACTATCAGCTCATCAGTCAATGTCCCCAGGTGTTATTGCCGTGGCGGAATCCGATCTTCTTCCAGTTTGTATCGCACAAGCTCGGACGGCTCCTCGTTCCGTACGCCCTCGTCATGCTGTTCGCAGCCAATTTGTCGATGCCCCATGGGATATACGCGCTGACCCTGGCGATGCAGGCGTCCTGGTATGTGTTCGCCTGTATCGGTTTCATGTTCTCGAAGCGCGAAGCTCCCCAGTTCCTTGTCTCTGATGATGTCCGGAAGGCCGCATGAAACGACTGGTCTCATTGCCGTACACCTTTGTGTTGATGAACTGGGCTGCCGTTGTGGGTCTCTATTATTTCGTTACAGGAAAGAAAGACATTTGGTTGAAGAACAGCTCCTCACACCGACATGGGAAATAGCTCAGTCCGGTCTCCAGGTTGAAGCTATCCACGATATTGAGCGTTTCAACGCGATTGAACCGGAGTGGGATCGTCTCGTCGAACGTTCCGGGGGCGACCGCGTCTTTTCATCTCATGCATGGTTCCGCACATGGTGGGAATCATTCGGTTCAGGCAAACAACTTCACATCATAACCGTTCGTGCGGGCAGAGAACTCGTTGCCGCAGCGCCGATGATGAAGACGCGGCCGAGAATGTTCGGCATCCGGCTCCATCTCCTCGAATCCATCTACAACCCCCATGTGCCGCGTTGTGACTTCATCATCGCGGATCGGCGCAACGATGTTCTTTATCGCAGCATCTGGAGCGGGCTCCGCGATCAGGTCGAGTGCGACGCGGTTGCACTGAAACAGATTCCTGAAGAATCCGCTACTCACAGGGTGATCGAGCGCATCGCCGTCTCGGACGGATGGCGTGCCGGTGAGTGGAAACCGAGACGTTCGCCGTATGTCCGCCTGGGAAACAGTCATGAGGACCTCCTCGCGAATTTGAAAGGGACGGATCGATACAACCTGCGTAAACGTTACGAGCGGCTGCAGGGAAAAGGCTGCGTTGATGTTGAAGTCATAACGGAAAGACATGCTGTTGCAGATGCGATGCGCGATGGCTTACGAATCGAAGCAGCGGCATGGAAGGGCGGCCGCGGCACGGCGATGATCTGCGATCCCGCTGTTTCGGAGTTTTACGTGCGCCTGGCCGAACGACAGGCCGACCGTGGGCAACTCCGCCTGACGTTCCTGCGCATTGCAGGGAAACGAATATCGTTCAGCTATATCCTGCGCGGTGGAAACAAACTTTGCGCCGTCAAGATCGGCTACGATCCCGATTATCACGCCTATTCGCCGGGCACCATGCTTCTGAATCTCATCCTGAAGGACGCCATCGAAGAAGGCATGACGGAGTACGACTTCCTCGGCGACGACGACGAATGGAAGCTCGACTGGACGCGGGAAACGCGCGGCCACCGATGGCTGTTTCTATTCAGAAATCGTCCTCGCGCCCGTCTGTTGCATTTTCTGAAGTGTGAAATGGGTCCTGAAGTCAAAGCGCGGCTGGAAAGGTTATGTACATAGCGGCGTGGCCGAGTTTGAGTCCGGGAACGTTTCTCGAGCCTTGCCTGGCGGATCCGCTGCCGTTTCCACTGGAGTCACCGCATCGCACATTTTTCTGCGTCGCCCGGAGCGGCATCTATCATCTGGTTCGTTCTCTTCACCTGGCCGCAGGGCAAAGCATTCTGGCGCCCGATTACCATCACGGAAACGAAATCCACGCGATGAAGGCTGCCGGCGCCCACCTGCAGTACTACCCGGTAAAAAAGAATCTCGATGTGGATCTCGATGTTATCCGGACGCTGTGCAATCAGGATCCCCGTCCTCGGGCGTTATACGTGACACATTTCATCGGGTGGCCCCAGCCTCTGAGGGAAATCGAAGCTCTTTGCAGTGAAAACAATTTGACGCTTATCGAAGATTGCGCTCTCTCGTTCATGAGTACGGTTGGTGGAAGACCTCTCGGGACCTTCGGAGCTTATTCGGTCTTCTGTCTGTACAAATCGCTGCCGGTTCCGAATGGAGGCGTCGTTGCCGGTTCAAGCAACAAGTCTCTCCCATTGTCGCGCTGCTCGGCGGTGACCACCGCGGGCCGCAGCGCTGAATTGATGCTTCAGTGGGTGCGATCAAGATCGGAGACGGCCGGCCGTGCCCTGTTTCCGCTGAAAAGAATGGCGGGCCGCATTCTCTCTGCGGGAAACATCCAGCGAGTCGCGATCGGCAACACCGGCTTTGACGTTTCCAGCGCGAATGTCGGCATGTCTTCGGTCTGTCATTCGCTCCTGCCCCGTTTTCGATATGCGCGAATCAAAGAAGCTCGGCGCCGAAACTTTGCCGTTCTGCAGGACCGGTTGCGCGGAGTTGTACGGCCGATCGAGAAAGAACTGGTGGAAGGGGTATGTCCGCTGTTCTTTCCCCTTCTTGTGAAGGATAAACGGGCCGCGGCCAAAGCTCTCCGGCAGAGCGGAATTGAGACAGTCGAATTCTGGAATGAAGGAGCGCCGGAATCCGTGCGCGAGGGTTCGGATGCGGCGTTTTTGCGCCGGCATGTGTTGGAAGTGCCGATTCACCAGGATGTGACGGAGGAAGCAGCCGAGTATACAGCCGCAGAAATTCTGAGACTCGGCGTTGGACTGGCGGTGGGTGAATGAACATCGAGATTATCCATTCAACGGATAGATTCGCAGATCTGTATGAGCGCTGGAACGAACTCCTGGCCTCGAGTTCATCGAACTGCGTTTTTCTCACGCACGAATGGCTGATGACGTGGTGGAAGCACCTTCGGGAAGGCAGGCGTTTGTCGATTGTCGTTGTGCAGGAGGGAACGCGGATTATCGGCATCATGCCTTTGTGCCTGCGGCAGGCTCAGTATCTCCGGATGACACCGCGGCTTCTCGAATTCATCGGCGGCGGTGTGATCGGTTCGGATTATCTGGATGCGATTGCGCGCCGCGGTTGCGAGGCACTTGTGGCGGAGGCGCTCGGGGAAGAAAGCCGGCAACGCGCGCGGGTGTTGCACCTCGCCCAATTGAAGAAAGAGGGGTCATTCGTGGAGACCGTCGCGCCGATTCTGGAGCGGAGTGGATGGAAAGCTTCAACTTCGGCGGTAAACGTGTGTCCCTACATCGCGCTTGCGGGTCACACCTGGGAGAGCTTTCTGGCAACGCTCGGCTCAAGTCATCGATACAACTTCAATCGAAGGCTTCGGAATCTCCACAGGGAATTCCATGTGGAATTGAAGTGCATACGCTCGGTTGAAGACTCGGAGCGCGCGCTCGATACCGTGATCGATCTGCATCGAAAACGGTGGGGGACCAGCGAGGCATTTCAAACCCCGGATGTGATCGCGTTCCATCGGGAATTCGTACGGCTTGCCGCGGCTCGAGGATGGCTGCGCGTGTTCATTCTTTCCCTGGATGGAACGCCTGCCGCGGCCATTTACGGTTTGCGGTATGAATCGGTGTTCTACTTTTATCAATCCGGGTTCGATCCTCTGTACGCCAGGAACAGTCTGGGTCTTGTGACGATGGGTCTGTCGATCCAGTCGGCGATCGAAGAGGGTGTTTCCGAGTACGACTTGCTGCATGGCGATGAGGAATACAAGTTCCACTGGGCCCGCAAAACGCGGGGTCTGAGCCGCCTCGAAATATATCCGCCGCACTACCGTGGCGACATTTACAGGCGCGCGATCGGCTGGAATCGAGCAGCCCGGCGGTTGGCACGGAGAGTGCTGAATAAGCCCTAAGATGCTACGGGCTCTGGGAAAAACCTGCTTGGCGTGCGCGTATACGTGGTCGGGTGCGGGCCGCATTCTGAGGCGGAAGACGCGTTCTCTCCGGCTGCCGTTTATCGTCTGCTATCACCGTGTTGTTGAAGACTTCGCGCAGACCGCGCAGGTCGCAATCCCGTCGCTTCTCATCAGCAAGAAAATGCTGGAGCGGCACATTGATTGGCTGGGAAAACGATTTTCGTTTGCTTCGCTCGATGAGATCGGATCGATGTTCGAAGCCGATCGGCCGTTCCACCGGCCTGTGGCCGCGCTCACCTTCGACGACGGGTATAGCGACGTCTACCACAACGCGTATCCCATCCTCAGGCGTAAAGGAATTCCCGCAGCCATCTTCACCGTGACCGGCTACGTTGATACCGGGCGGGCTCAGATCTTCGATCGCCTTTATCTGGTTTTTCAGGTGCTGCATCGGCACGACATGCCTCTTGCCCGGACCTTGAAGGGAGCCTTGAGATCAGCGGGCGCCAACGCGGCGGATTTGCGTTACATCGATTCGAAAAACGACGATCCTCTCGCCGTGCTGACGGTGGTGCTCGGAACGCTTCCCAACGGACAGATCGACCAGGCGCTGGGCGTCCTCGAGGCGCAGCTCTCACTGCCGCGCGCTGTGATTCAACAAACGGAGCCTATGACGTGGGACATGATCGAAACGATGCATCGCGGCGGAATGACTATTGGTTCGCACACGAAGTCGCATTTGCTTCTGACCGGCGAAAGCGAAGAGACGATCCGAACGGAACTCGTCGAATCCAAACACACGCTTGAAAGCAGGTTGAAGTCGCGAATCGCTCACTTCGCCTATCCCGACGGAAGATTTAATCCCATGGTCGTTCAGGCCGTGAAGGCCGCAGGTTATCGCTACGGCTATGGCATCTGCGGTTCGCGCGATGCAGCGCTGCCGGCGATGACGATCCCCCGAAAAGTTCTCTGGGAGCGGTCATGCCTCAATGCTCTCGGCCGGTTTTCGCCTGCGGTCATGCATTGCCAGACGCAGGGTGTATTCGATTCCAGGAACGAGTGCGGGCATGACCATTTGACGATTCGCAAGGAAGGCCGTCATGGAACACTATCTCGAAGTTGACGCCTCCGGGGCGACTCTCACACCGCGTGCCTTGCGTTTTACCTGGGTGCGGGAGAATACACAACAAAGCAGCGTTTCGGAAGGGCCGAAGGTTGCATTCAAACTTCTCATTCTGTTTTTGTTGACGCTGTATTCCAACATCGCCGTGGTCTACAAGGCGCTTGATCCGTTCCGTCCGGCGCTGGTCGTGGCGCTCGCCGCTATATTCATGCTGGTTGTCGAGCTCGGGCAGTCACACCGCCGCTTTTACTTCTTGGGACCGCAGGGCTTTTTGCTGGTGGCATTTCTGGGAGTGGCATTCGTATCGAGTTTTGATGCCATGTGGGCGCGGCTGGCTTTCGACCGGACGTCGGACATCGGAAAGATTCTTCTTATTTATGTTCTCCTCGAAAATGCCGTCACGAGCGAAGACCGTCTTCGCAAGGTTATGCTCGCGATGGTAGCGGGCGGAGTCATCCCGTCTCTGGGTGTGATCTACAACTATGCCCACGGCATTTTGATCGAACACACTCGTGCAGCATGGAAAGGTCTTTTCGGAAACCCCAATGAAGCCGCATACGGACTCATCGTTCTGGTTCCGATTGCGGTAGCGCTTGCGAGCAAAGCCCGATTTGTAACACGAGTGGCCCTGTTCGGCGCGCTCGGAACATATTTGATCGCCATATTTCTTACCTTTTCCCGCGGCGGGTTGCTGGCGCTTCTGGCTGTCTTTGCATTGATCGGCTGGAGACAGAAATCCACGGCGATTCGCGCGGTCATCGTTGCGGGCCTGATCCTTGCCGTTTCCTTCGCTGGTGTGCATTGGGGACGCAGTCAGGGGTTCACGGACATTTCGCAGGACACCACGTACATGCAGCGAATCGCCACGATCAAAGCGGGCATTGCGATGTTCGAAGCGAAGCCGCTGTTCGGTGTCGGACCCGGATGTTCCATTGTTGCTTATCCCTTGTACGTTCCAATAGCGGCGCATTGCGGATGCCAGTCACAACTGGTAATCCACAACTCCTTCGTTCAAGTGCTGAGCGAAGTCGGTATCTTCGGTTTCGCGGTTTTCATGTTGTTCCTCGGCTATTCCATCCTGGATGCGCGGAAACTGCAGAAAGGTCCCCTCGCTAATGAAGCAGTCGCGCTTGAAATCGCGTTGTGGGGCTTCGTGATCTGCAGTCTGTCCGGCGGTTTCACGTACACCTGGTGGCCTTACATTCTCATCGGACTTGTAATGGCGGCGAGACACATTTCGACGGAGGGTCATGTCTGCTAATTCCACGTTCAAACCCGCATTGATGCTCATGTCGGGGAGAGCGATCGCGTTTGCGATCACATTCTTCGTTCCGCCGGTGCTGGCGCGGGTGTTCAGTCAAAGCGAGTTCGGAACTTACAAACAGTTCGTTCTGATCACGTATACGTTGTTCAGCTTCGGCCAATTCGGCCTTGCTGAATGTCTCTTCTACTTTTTGCCCGCGAATCCCGGACGCGCCGGCCGCTACGCATTCAATTCCCTTGTGATGCTTGGAGTGATGGGCCTGGTTTTCTCGGGGGGCCTGCTGCTCAACACCGAGCGTGTCGCGCACTGGCTCAACAACGATCCGCTCGCGGCGTACCTGCCGCTCGCTTCTGTTTATCTGATCTTCCTGCTCATGGGAACCGTTCTCGAAATCACGATGATCACGCGCAAGAACTTTCGTCTTGCAACGGCAACGTATGTCGTTTCCGATATCCTTCGCGCGGCGCTTCTCGTATTGCCCGCCCTGATCTTCCGGAACCTGGAGTGGACGCTCGTTGGCGCGGTCGCGTTCTGCGTTTTGCGGGTTTTTGGAATCTTCGCGTATTTTCGCACCGAATTCGGCCCCGGCCTTCGATTTGATTTCGCTGTTCTCAAGGAACAGCTTGCGTACGCGATTCCGTTTTTCTGTTCGGTCGTGATTTACATCATCCAGCAGAACTATCACCAATACAGCGTTTCGTGGCATTTCGACGCAGCGACATTCGCCATCTATTCCGTCGGCTGCCTCCAGGTTCCACTTGTGGACTTCATGGCTACCCCTGCAGCCAACGTGATGATGGTTCAAATGGGCGAAGATCTCAGAGAAGGAAGGCCCGAAAAACTTCTCGGGGTGTGGCACGACACCACGCGGAAGCTGGCCTTCGTTTTCTTTCCGCTAGTGGGGTTGCTTGTCGTCAATGCGCACCATCTGATCACGCTGCTGTTCACGTCGGCGTATGCCGCGAGCGTGCCTATCTTTATGGTCTGGTCGTTGTCGATCCTTCAGGCGGCATTTCAGACCGACGGCGTCCTGCGTACATTCGCGCAGAATCGCTATCTGATCGTCATCAATGTCATCCGTCTTCTGCTGATCGTGACGTTGATGAGCTGGTTCCTGACAACGTTTTATTTGATCGGCGCGGTCGTTCTGACTCTGATCGGCATTGCGATTGCGAAAACACTGGCAATCATCCGGATCCGGAAATTACTCCGGACTACGCTGCTCGGGGTTCTGCCGTGGGGCAGCCTCGGCTGGGTTCTGGTGGTGTCCATGCTCAGTGCGGTGCCGGCTTTAATACTGAATGCGAAGTTCGACGGGTTACCGCCGCTGTTGATTCTGCCCGTTTCCGGGGTGGTGTACATGGCGGCATATTGCGTCCTCATCATGGCGCTGGGCCTGTTGAGCGAAGAAGAGAAGGAAGCGTTGAGGTCTTTTTATGTGCGGTATCGCAGGATTGCTTAGTCTTGCCGGCAAGCCGGTGTCGGAACAGGAAGCCGCTGCAATGTGCGACGCGATGACGCACCGTGGTCCGGACGATGCCGGCTATTACGCCGTACCGGACGTTGTTCTCGGAATGCGCCGGCTGAGCATTATCGATCTCGCCACAGGGCATCAGCCCGTTCACAACGAAGACGAATCGGTGTGGGTCGTCTTCAACGGCGAGATCTACAACTTCAAGTCTCTCCGCGCATCGCTCGAACGGCAGGGCCATCGCTTTTATACAGAAACCGACACCGAAGTGATTGTCCATCTCTATGAACAATACGGCGAAGCGTGCGTTGAAAAGATGCGCGGCATGTTCGCATTTGCAGTCTGGGACGATAAACGCAAAACACTCCTGCTGGCGCGCGACCGCCTTGGCATCAAGCCGCTCTTTTATACGATCGCCGGAGGAAGGCTCGCGTTCGGATCCGAGCTGAAGGTGCTCCTGCAGCTTCCCGAAGTGGAACGCAGGTTGAACTGGGCTTCGGTGAATCATTTGTTCAGCGCGCTGTGTACACCATCTGCCGAAAGCATCATCGGCGATGTGCACAAATTGAAGCCGGGACACACGCTCACAGCGTCGCCAAAGCGCGGCATTCAAATCCGGCGGTACTGGGACGTGGAGTTCGATCCGGACTATGGCAAGAGCGAAGAGTATTTCGTCGAGCGGCTTCGGGATCTTCTCGAGGAATCGGTACGTCTCCGTTTGATTGCCGATGTGCCGGTGGGGGCCTTTCTCAGCGGAGGCATTGATTCCAGTTCCGTCGTCGCGGCGATGTCGCGCATCAGTGCGAGTCCCGTGAAAACGTTTTCGATCGGCTTTGCGGAAAAGGATTACGACG
>CAZWGA010000089.1:0-25789 GCA_964633285.1 uncultured Solibacteraceae bacterium
CAGCCGTCGTGGGCCGGTGCGGGAACTGCAGGTCAAGCGGTGTTGCGCCGATCGAAAAGAAAAAATGCGTTCCTTGGCCCTGCTTTTTTCCTCATCGCGCCGGGCTCCGCCGAAAGCCGCGTCGAAGCGATACTTGCTCAGCGCCTGCTTCAGCGCTTCGGTTTTCATGATGTCCGTGTAGACTCGCGATCCATGCGTGAACGGCGTGACGCCCTGATGAAGACCTTCCTGATTCGTGTAGACGATGAGATTCATTCCGAGCTTCTTCGCCATGGCATCGCGAAATTCATACATCGCCCGGAATTTCCATGTCGTATCGACATGCAATAACGGAAACGGCGGCAGAGCGGGATAGAACGCTTTCATCGCCAGGTGCAGCATGACACCGCTGTCCTTGCCGATCGAATACATCATGACCGGGTTTTCACACTCGGCCACCACCTCGCGCATGATGTGAATACTCTCGGCTTCGAGCCGCTGTAAATGAGTCAGCATTGGTTCATTCACCAATCCTCTCCATCGATCATTTCCAGCCACTGATGCAGGATCAGCGTGTGGACTTCCTGAATGCGCGCAGTCGTCGAACTGGGAACGATGATTTCGTGGCTGCAAAGGCCCTTTGCCTTTCCCCCTTCTTTTCCCCCAAGGAATATCGTTGTCATGCGGATGCCGTGAGCCCTCTGGAAAGCGGCCAGGACATTCGGACTGTTGCCGCTGGTGCTGAAGCCGACCAGAACGTCGCCGGGACTGCCGAGAGCCTCAACCTGACGTGAAAACAAATGTTCGAAACCATAATCATTTCCGATGCAGGTCAGGGCCGCGGCATCCGCATTGAGGCAAATCGCCGGCAGCGGCCGGCGTTTGGTGTCGTAAAGTCCAACCAGTTCTTCCGCCAGATGCATCGCGTCGGCAGCGCTGCCGCCGTTTCCGCAGGTCAGGAGTTTTCCTCCTTTGTGGAGACAATTCAGAATCGCTTCTCCCGCCTTGTCGACGGAGTTTTCCAGTTGCCCGCACAATTCGAGAAGGGAAGAGAGCTCCCGAAGCGTGTTACCGAACCGGCTCATGGAATCGCAACCTCGCTCAGACGGGGTTGCAACGGAACGCCGGGAATGAGATACCGGCCGACATAGTCTCTCACTGCCCGATCGAGCGGAAAACTCGGACCGGCCCATCCGCTCTTTCGCAATCGCGATATGTCTGCGCACGTGAAGTATTGATACTTCCCCCGCAGAGCTTCCGGCATTTCGATGAACTCGATGTTCACCGGCAGCCCCATCTGCTCGAAGATGGGAGTGACGAGCTCGATCCATGTCGAAGCGACTCCCGATCCAAGGTTGTAGATGCCCACGGATTGAGGTGTGAACGCGATGTGCAGCGTCGCATCGGCCGCATCCTTGACGTAAAGGAAGTCGCGCTTCTGTTCTCCGTCCCGGTAATCCAGGTGTTCGCTCTTGAACAGCCGCACTCTGGCTGTTTCCCGAATTTGCTCAAAGGCCTTGTGAACGACGCTGCGCATTTCGCCTTTATGGCTTTCGTTGGGGCCGAAGACATTGAAGTACTTGATGCCGGCAATTCGATCCAGCCAGCCTTGCCGTTTCGCGTGAATGTCGAAGAGATGCTTCGAGTATCCATACATGTTCAACGGCCGAAGAGAATCCAGATCTTCATCGCCGTCTTTCATCCCCGCGGATCCGTCACCGTAGGTCGCAGCCGACGAAGCGTAGACAAAGCGCTTTCCTTCCGCGATGGCCCACTCCGCAAGACGCCGCGTGTATTCGAAATTGTTCTTAAGGAGGTACGCGGCATCCGTCTCCGTTGTGTCGGAACATGCGCCGAGGTGAAAGATCGTACGGACGTTCTGAAGGCGCGGCGAATCAAGGAACTGAAACAGAAGATCGGCGTCGATGTAGTCCTCAAAACGCAGTGGAGCCAGATTCCTCCACTTCTCGCTCTGACCCAGAAAACCGGAAACAATAATGTCCTCTCGGCCTCGTTCATTGAGCGCCCATATCAAAGCGCTTCCAATGAAGCCTTCGCCTCCGGTAATCAGGATCTTGCCATCAGAAGGTAGCCTGTTCATGACATTGTCCAGCCTGCCATTCTAGCAGGATCCCAGAATTCGGTGTCTGTCCCGGAAGTATTCCATTCATGGAAAAAGGCGCAAGAAGCGGTTTCTTGCGCCTTTTGTGGATTCGGATCTCTGACGGCTTGAGACTATTTCAAGCTCCCACCTGTTTTCAGCGTGCCATCCTGGCCTACCAGGAAGAGGCGGCTTGACCCGGCTGGACCAAAAACGACGATCTGAGTCGTATAACCGAGTCCGCTGACGATATGCGGAAACAGCATTCCGGCCGGCGCGCCAACGGTTTCGTTCAACGGTGGTGTCGTGGTGATCAGGAAATCACCGCGTTCGTTGTACCGTCCCCGCAATGCGGTTAATGCGAAAGCAGCCGGCGCCGAAACCTTGGCAATGCCTTTGAAGTTACCCAGTGCCGGAAAGAGTTCGTTGATGAATCGGGAAACCTGGCCACCTGCCGGTATGACGATGGATGTACTCAGTCCCGCAGACTTTCCAGTCAGGTCGTAGAGTTCGAGTGTTATCGTGACCGGGCTGGTGAGGGACGGATTGGCTACCGCCAGGCCGCTTTGAATCGATCCGGTCTGGCCGACGGTTCCAGATGCCTCCGCGTACAATCGAAATGTCTGTCCCGTAGGCAACGCCAGCGAACTTGCTTCACTGACGGTGACGCCCTGGTTGCGGAACGAAAAGATCGAAACCGCGGAAGGCGCATCGGTGGTAGCGGAGAATCCGGACTGCAGAGTGTTTGCCGCGGATGTGACGACAACTGAGCCTACCTGAACAGGCGAGTCGGCGTTCCCGGCGGTGACAAGCCGGACCATCGAACGTGGAGGTATCGAATACGGGAATGTCGATCCGGTAACTCCGTTGATCGTCATTTGCAGCAAGGGAAGACTTGCCTGAGTGGAAGATCCCTGTCCGTAGAACTGAACGTTGCCTGTTTCCGGCGTTTCCGTTGCGTTCGTCAGGATGACCTGGGTCGTCCAGCCGCCGCCGTCCGCAAACTGCGGAAGAATGGCTGTCTTTTGACCGGAAGTCAGCGGAGCAACAGGCAGTGTGGTAATCAGAAATTCGCCGCGCTCGTTCACCAGACCGCGCAGCGCGATCGTTCCAAAGGTCACACCAGTGGTGGAGCGGAAAGTGAACGTGCCCTGAAAATCGGACGGACCATTGAAAGGCGGCTGGTTCAAAAATGCAGCCATTTGACGTCCGCCACGCAGCGTCGTTGAGCCCTGGCCAAAATCTCTTCCGGTGGAATCGGTAAAGTTGAAAGTGATCACAGCATCCTGCGGGTTCGGATTGGCGATCGCAATTCCGGTGTTGACCGCTCCGCGAATCTCGGCGTAGATGCGTCCCGCCGCAATGCGCGCTGCTGCCGGAACGCCGGCTTCCGTCACCAATACGCCGCCCGTGCGCAGTCCGATGATCGCAACGCCGGTTGGACCGGTTGCCGCGTCTTCGGCCGTCGGCGACAGCGGGGCATCGGCTGTGGGAACACCCGATTCGATCGTCGCGTAGGACACAGCAACCTGCGTGTTGCTGGTGTCGGTTGTTTCAAACGATGCGCCTCCATTTACCGGAATGGTCACGAGTGTCGTAGCCTGCTGATTGCTTACGGTGACCGTCACGGAAGCTGTTCCCTGATTGCCAGCCGCATCGCGCGCGATGGCGCTGATCGTGTGTGCACCGTTACTTGTATTGAGGGTGTTCCAGATCACGGAGTAGGGTGCCGTTGCAACCTCGCCAAGACTGAGCGCGTCCACCTTGAATTGAACGGCAACGACTCCAACGTTATCCGAGGCGTCGGCGGAAATCGTGACGCTGGGTCCGGAAACCGTGCCGCTGGGGCTTGTCAGCGTGACAGTGGGCGATATTCTGTCGCCATTGTCCACGGTGACGACGACAGCCGTTGCGGTTGTTTGATTTCCGGCGGCGTCGCGCGCGACCGCGGTCAGGATATGCTGGGCGTTGCTTACAGCGGTTGTGTCCCAGATGATCGAATAAGGGGCAATCGTTCGTTCCAGTCCGAAACTGTTCCCGTCCACTTTGAATTGAACACCGGCCACTCCCACATTGTCGGCCGCTGTTGCCGTGATCGTGATCGAACCGGATACTGTCAAGCCGTTCAACGGCGCCGTGATCGATACAGTCGGAGCAATGGTGTCGAGTGCGGTAACTGTCAACGTGCCTGATGAACCCGTTAGTGTTGCGGCAGTCGCCGTCATTTTTGCCGTTCCAACCGCATGGCCTGTAAAAACAGCGCTCTTGGTATCGGCAGAGGGAACAAGATCTCCGTTCACGACTCCGCCTGTAACGCTGGTTAACGACCAGGTCGAAGCAACATTAGCCACGAAGTTGTTGGATATGTCCCGCCAGATCCCAAAGCCGGTGACGCTCGAGTTGGAGACAACGGTCTGTGCCGCAAGAACAGCGCCGCTGCCGTTAGCCGCTGTTTCCACATTCATGGTTGCGGCAGGTCCGGCGATGACGGTCAAAGTTCCGGAGTTCCCGCTCAGCGCACCTGCAGTCGCAGTGATTCTTGCGGTACCGGTCACATGACCCGTGAAGACCGCGCTCTTCGTATCCGCTGCGACGGCCAGATCGCCGATCACAACCCCGCCCGTAACGCTGCCCAGCGACCACGTTGCCGCCGCATTGGCGATAAAGTTGCCGGTTCCATCACGCTGAATTGCAAAACCGGTCACGGTCGAACCGGAAGCGAGGTTCTGAGTGCCGATGACGGTCCCGGTTCCGTTCGCGGCTGTTTCTACGGTGACGGTTGCAACGGTGGATGCAATCGCTGTCAACGTCCCGGAGTTTCCTGTTAATGCGCCCGCCGTCGCAGTCATCTTCGCGCTGCCCGAAACGTGACTTGTGAACACGGCACTCTTGTTATCGACCGCAGGCACAAGGTCTCCCGCGACGACGCCACCCGTTATGCTCGTCAACGACCATGTTGCCGCTACGTTCGCAACAAAGTTTCCGGACGCATCACGCTGAACGGAGAATCCGGTTACCGTGGAGTTTGAAGCGACATTCTGTGCCGCAACCACAGCGCCGCTCCCGTTTGCGGCCGTTTCGACGCCGAGAGTTGTGGCTGGTCCGGCGATAACCGTGAGCGTTCCGGAGTTACCGGTGAATCCAGCGACAGCGCGGAGGGTGGCTGTTCCGATGACATGACCTGTAAACACGGCGCTCTTCGTATCAGCCGCGACAGCAAGATCCCCCCCGACAACGCCACCCGTAATATTGGCCAGGGACCACGTTGCTGCAACATTCGAGACGAAATTTCCCGAAGCATCGCGCTGAATCGAAAAGCCGGTGATTCCCGCTCCGGAAGAAACATTTTGGGCTGCAATAACGGCGCCTGTTCCGTTTGCCTGTGTTTCCACACTTACGGAGGCGCCTGCCCCGGCAACGACTGTTAAAACACCTGAGTCTCCGGTTAAGCCGCCGGAGATTGCGCGCACTTTGGCGCTACCGATGACGTGGCCTGTAAAGACCGCGCTCTTGTTGTCTGCAGCAGGAACCAGGTCTCCATTAACAATGCCGCCCGCCACGCTGGTCAGCGACCACGCACCGGCGACGTTTGCGATGAAAGCGCCCGAGAGATCGCGTTGAATTGCAAACCCGGTTACTGTTGAACCCGAAGCAACGTTCTGTACCGCCACTACGCTCCCCGTGCCATTGGCAGCCGTTTCGATGGTGACTGTACCGATGGCCTGAGTGACTGTCACAACTCCCGAGTTTGCAGTAAGGCTTCCAGCCGTCGCAGTGATCTGCGCAGTGCCTAAAGCGTGGCCGGTAAAGACTGCACTCTTGGTGTCGGCGGCCGGAACCAGGTCGCCACTGACAACGCCGCCAGTCACACTGGTTAGCGACCAGGTTGCGGCGATATTCGCGACGAAGTTTCCAGATGCGTCGCGCTGGATGGCGAAGCCTGTAATGCTGACGCCCGAAGGTACATTTTGAAGTGGAACGACGGTACCCGAACCATCTGCTGCCGTTTCCACCCGGAGTGTGACCTCGACTGTCGGAAATGCGCCTGCATCAGGCGCCGTCGAGTACATGACTTTCGCGCCGCTGGAATTTCTGAAAAGCCAGATGGGTTGTCCCGCGCTTCGATTGGTGGAAGCCGCGAGGGTGATGGTGTTCGTCGCGTAATTAATGGAAGCAATGCAGACGTTGTTGGTTGACGTTCCTACCGCAATGCAGTCCGGATTTACTCCAGCCCAGCCATCCTGAAACATGTTCGCGTTGACAACCACTAAGGTTGTACCGGACCCGCTGTCTGTACCGGCGACCGTCGTCAACGGACCTCCCGCGTGAATCGCAGGAGAATTGGAGCGCAGATGAAAATCCCCATTTACAGCGTCAACAAGAAGGGGATCGCTGTTCACCGAGTGAGTTTCAGATGGGTTGCCGGTTCCACAGCAAAAGACATCGTAGTCTTTATCAATCGTAGTGCTGGGATCGTAAGGACTGACAACAGAAGAACTCTGCCAGATATTATTTCGTGCGAGATTGTTCGTGGCGTTCCCGCAGAAGATCTGCGCGGCAAACGCATTGTTATAGACCGCATTTCCAACAAACGTGTTGTTGTAAAAATAGAGACCGGGATCGGTTGTGTTTCCGCTTCTGGTGCAATCGATGCCGCCGGTGCTTAGGAATGTCGAGTTGTAGCGAAGGATCAAGTTACTGTCGGCCGGTCTCTGGAAAAGAGCAACGTGGTTGTCGGCGTTGTTGTTGTTGGTCAGAAAGTTGCCTTCGAACAGAACCTTCTTTCCACCATTTGTACCGTTGGTCTGGAGTCCATCAATATGATCCGAGTTGAACGGATCTGCGGGGCCAAATGTGTTGTTGCGAATGACGACGCGGCTGTCGTCGCCCAGTGTCACAAAGTCGCCCATCAAACTGACACTGTTTCCTTCGATAAGTCCGTCCGAGTTCGGGTTGGGGCCGTTGCCGGTGAGAAAAGAATCTCCGCTCAGGAATCGTCCAGTGCCGACAGTAAATCCCAAGGCGGTATACGCGTCATTAGCAATTGGATCAAGTTGGATCGCCGAAGTTGGACCTAGGGTAGTCGACGACAATTGCACTTCCTGTTTCGCCCCGATGGCAATGCAGACGCCAGGGGTCAGCGCATTAACATCGGCGCAAATCTGTAGTGATGTTCGAGTGCCGGGAGTCAGAGTAACTACGTTCGACGCGCCACCCTGGATTCGATAACTAACCATATCGTTGACGCCAGCAACGATCACTTTAGGCCCTGTTGTTGTTCCGGGAATACTCTTCAATTCTCCGCACAGAGAAGCTGTGTTATTGCGAACGATCCATGACGTAGAAAGGCTGAATCGAATGCAGTTACTGGGCGTATCGTGGATGTTATTGTTCAATATCCAGACGCCCGTCGTACTTGAGACATCAATGCTTCGGGTGAAATCCAAAGTCATGTTGATGTTTGTGAATTCAAACCCCTGTATCGTAATGAAGTTTCCTGAAACGGTAAATCCCCGGACAATAACTCCGGCCGTGGCCAGATACTGTATTCGCGAACCGGATGTTCCGCTCGTCGATACCGTGACTCTTTCATCATAGGAGCCGGCTACGATGTTGCACGTGTCACCCGCGACCATGGTTGAGGCGCACTTCGCGATCGTCAGCCATGGACCATTGCCATTACCCGTTGTGGCAGCGCGACCATTGTTGCTGTTACTGGCACCAGAAGCAGTCTTATCCACGAAGTAATTCGTCGCCAAACCCTCCAACTGGAAGGCCACCATCAGCGCAGAAAAAAGGATCCATCTTTTCATACTGTTACCTACTTCAATTCGAGACCGATTGTCCTTAACGGGCCGCGAGTATACCGCATTGTCCTGGTGCCTACTAGGGGGAGTTTGATCTTGGAAAATATGACTCGGACGCGAGCGTGCGTTTTGAAGAATCTTAGAGATAGAACGGGTTTGACGGTACTTTAGTGTTGTTCGACATTGCCGACGGTGAAGGCATAGGCTCCAATATCCATTCCGTCTTCCGACAGGACTTTAACGCCATCCGATTTTCGGGATAGCCAGACACTATCGTTGGTATTCCAGGATATCGGTGTAACCAAGGTGATGATATTGCTGCGGTAATTGATCGAAACAATACAAACGATGTTTGAGACTGAACCCACCGCAATGCAATCCGGATTAACACCCGCCCAGCCGTCCTGAAACATGTTCGGATTAGCGACAGTTAACGATGTACTGCTGTTTCCGGTTCCGGTTGCCGTCGTAAGCGGACCACCGCTTTTTCTCGCTGGAGACATCGCCGTCAGATGAAAATCGCCAGCTTGTGCGTTTGAGAACAACGGATCGCGATTGACGTCGTGCTTTTCTGAAGGGTTACCTGTACCGCAGCACCAGAGATCATAGTCCTTGTCGATGCTGGTTCCAGTCACGTAGGGATTTACCGTTCGCGACGTCGCATTGTAGTATATGTTATTCCGGGCAAGGTTATTCCTCGCGTTTCCGTCGTACACCTGAATACCATTGCCGATGTGCGGCGCACTATTGTAAAGAGTGTTGTTGTATATATAGCAACCGGGCGTTGTGGTTGCTCCGCCGCGTGAGCAGTCAATGCCCCCACTGGAATTATTCACGACGTTGAAACGTATAATGAAGTTTTTGCCGGCGCTATCCTGGTACAGGAAGGTATGATTGTCGGCGTTGTTGTTGTTGACCGAAATGTTTCCTTCATACAGCAGATACGTCGCGCTGGTGCCTTGTGTCCCATCAACATGATTCGATGTGTAAGGATGCACCGGGACCCAGGTGTTGTTTCGGATAACCATGCGTGTGTCGCCAAAACCGGTGATCGCATAGTCTCCGAGGTAACTGCCCCTGTTCTGTTCGATCAGGCCATTCGTGTTGCCGGTGCCGCCACCTTGCCAGAACATCTCATTGCCGTTCATTGTTCCAGCACCAACCGCAAACCCAAATGTTGAATAGCAATTGTTTGGAACGGGCTCAAGGGTAATCGTCGACAACGGACCTAACGTGTTCGATCGCAACTCGAAAACGCCGAAAGCGCCCGAGGCAATCGTGGCGCCTTTCATTGAGGCGTTGATCGAAGACGATAAACTGCCCCATTGAGATGTGCCATTGTAGGTTCCTGGAGGAAGAGTTAGCGTCTGGGAGGGTCCACCCTGAACGGAGAACCGAAGCTGGTCGTTCACGCCTGCTGTAATCGTCTTCGAGCCCGCAACACTGCCGAAAATGCTCATGGCCTCGCCGCAATACGACGCCACGTTGCCGCGTACAATGAAGGACGCTGAGCCGTTGATGCGAATACAACCATAAGTTGTATGATCGAATGTGTTGTTGAGTATCCAGACGCCGGTCGTCGGGCTGTTGATATCAATGCTGCGCGCGCCCTCGGACGCCATCCCCGTATTCGTGAACTCAAAACCCTGAACGGTTATGTAATTCAGGCTGGAGAGTGTGAAGCCTCGAACCTTCACACCTTTTGAAGCGTTGTAGACGATCCTTGCTCCGGACGTCCCGCTGTTTAGCGGAGTCACGCGCTCGTCATATGTTCCGCTGAGTACGTTGCAGGTGTCACCGGCAACTATCGTTAAGCCACACTTGCCAATAGTCAGCCAGGGATTGGCGGCACTTGTCCCGGGGTTCGCATTACTGGCGTTGCTGCTGGATCTGTCAACGTAGTAATTGTTGGCGAACAGGGAACCTGATGCCGTAGTGAGCGCCAGGAACAGTATCGGGGCGATCACTCGATGAATATTCATACTCAAATATAGGGTGAACTCATAGACGGAAGGTTAGAGCAGGCGCTCGATAACATCAGTGCGATACAGCAGACTCCTGAAGGGATTTCGACGACGATTGATGGGTCGTGGGCTGCTTCTTCAGGATGTACATAATGCTCTGACCTCCGACGATTCCGAACATGAGCGGGCGAAATACCGTCCATGCGACGATTTTGGCCAGGTCTCCTGCCGATTTTGGGGGAAAGAACGGGGCGTCATGAAAGGTTCGCTCCACGACTGTAAAACCGTTTTCCATGAAGACCTTTTCAAGTTGCCACGCTGTGAGCGGAGTAATGTGTCCATTGGGACTAGCGTACGCGTCATCCGTAAACATCGCCATCTGGCCCGTGAAGAAGAACCTTAGCCGCGAATAGAGGCCTGAAGCGTTTGGCGTTGTCAACAGCACGAATCCTCCATCTTTAACCAGCCGCCGGATGTGCCGAAAACTATTTCGCGGGTTTTCGAGGTGTTCAATGACTTCGACAAAGGACACGGCATCAAATTGCCCTTCCTCGAATTGATCACTGAAATCACCGTTCAAATCGGTTTTCCGGTAGGGAAAATCGCGGTCGGTCCTCGGATTGATGTCGCAAGCCATCACCGAATACTGAGCATCGTATAGTCTTTTGGGAAACGCTCCCGCCCCGCTGCCGAGATCGAGCACTCGGGCGTTCTTCGGCACATATCTGGCGAACATTTGGAATGCTGCAGCATGCAGACCGGCCGCAGCGAATTCAAGAAGACCGGCATATGTTGATTCGTGATGCTTGGATGCAAACATGAATGAAAATCTCCTCGCGCGTCACTACCCGCTCTGGCAGGAAATGGACGCTGTTGATTTTTCAGGTGATTAATCTGGGCTAATTGCGGAGCCAGTCTGGCAAAAAGATGCGGGAGCCTCTTTCAAAAAAGCAAAAAGGCGTTGCCTCGGAAAGGGGCTACCGCCATTTCACTCCCGGACAGCTGTATAGAATACGGCGAAATATTTGCAACCGCTAGGATATCTGTCAACAGAAATCGGCCAAGGCACCGAACGCCCGCGGCGGTGCAAGCAGCAACATTAAACCTCGAGCCAACTGCAGGCCTAATGGTCGGTTCGTGGGATTCGGCTGCGCTGTGAAGAATCCTTGCCCCCGACAATATCGTGCATCAACGAATGCCCTGAGCGTATAGTCCGAATCGGCGGCATTGTCCAATTTGCAGGTTTCGCTGGAACGCATTAGAGCATCGTAACTGGACGTACGTCAAATGGGGAGACAGGGCAGCGGGTGAAGCCCGACCGTCGGCTTTAGCTTGGGAAGGACACCGAGCGTGCGGTAGTCGCATTGTTCGTTCTCGCAGGTTCTAGCCGAAATTAAGGGGATCTTCCATCATATGCTTTCGTTAATAGACGTTTGCGGCATAGAAATCAAAGTGTCCGGAAAGTTGATTCGGATCGCTCGAATCCACGGGGACAAGTATAAGTTTATAGACGACCCGGAGCCGATTATCGAAAGTCTGAAAAAGCTCCAGCCGCGGATCGACTTATTTACATTCATGCAGCGATTGCCGGATACATCGCCCAAGTTCGCGTACCCCATAGAGTGGGACAACCTTGCAGTGCTACGCATTACCACTTACGAACAATGGTGGACGAAGCAGATCGACAACAAAACTCGGAACATGGTGCGCCGGGCAGAGAAGAAAGGAATCGTCGTCCGTGAAGTTCCTTTTTCTGATGTTCTTGTTGAAGGGATTTGGAGAATCTACAACGAAACTCCGATCCGGCAGGGAAAGCTATTCCCGCACTATGGAAAGGATCTCAAAACGGTCCATTGGGAAGAGGCAACACATCTCGACAGCGGCATTTTCATAGGAGCTTTTTACGAAGAGCAGTTGGTTGGATTTATGAAACTTGTATTCGACGAAGTTGGAATGCAGGCTGGGATCATGAATCTTGTTTCGCTGGTCGCGCATCGCGACAAAGCGCCGACGAATGCTTTGATAGCACAGGCCGTGCGCTCTTCAGCTGATCGAGGTCACCCATATTTGGTGTACGCCAGCTTCGCATATGGGAAGAAACAGGGGGACAGTCTGAGCGACTTCAAAAGAAACAATGGCTTCGAAAAAGTGGACATGCCTCGCTACTACATTCCTGTGAGTACCTTAGGCCATCTGGTCTTTCGTCTTGGACTTCACCATAGCTTTTACGACTACATTCCCGAGTCCGCGGCAGTCAAATTCCGAAAAATGAGAAATGCCTGGTACAGCCGGAAATTTCAAGCAGCCAAGCAGGTGTAATAGAACGCCATCCTTGTAGAATTGGTTTCATTACTTACAAGCCGCGAAAGTGGGCAGAGCCGCGGCTTCTGATCTAGGAAGCTGGCGCCTGAACGCGCTGATGTTCTTGATTACTTTGAGGCGGAGACAATCTCGGCTTCGGTCCTCGGCCCGTAACCCAATTGAGAATCTCAGTCACCATTCGTGCTTTCGCATCCCAAGTCAGGTGCTGACGCGCGTATAGCATGCCTTTACTTCGCAGATCTTCCAAATGTTCACGGTCGGACGAGAGCCGCGCCAGGGCGGTGTTCAAATGCGAAACCATATATTCTTCATTTACGAGGGGAACCTTATAGCCCACTTCGGAGGTGACAATGTCGCCAGGCCCACCATAATCCGCCACTACCGGCACGGCACCGAGCCCAAGCGCTTCGAAGACGACACCTCCGCCGAACTCGCGCAATGAAGGAAAGACCATCACGTCCGCTTCTCGAAGTTTCCGAAGCGTTTCAGAATGCGGAAGCATTCCACAAAAAGTCACCGCGCCTCCCAATCCCAGGGACCGCGAAAGATCTTCCAACCGCTGCCGATCCTGGCCATCGCCGAGAATATCGAATTGCGCGGCTCCTGCTCGCAGAAGAGGAGCGGCCGCCCTTATAGCAAGGTCCGCTGCTTTATAGGGGACCAGGCGTCCCACGTAGACCAACCTCAGTCTTCGGTCGCTCTTTGTACTCGCGGGGCGCGACACGTCGAGCAATGAATTTTGGAGTCCGTTTTCGCCTGGCACGAAGAAAAGCTTTTCCCGGTAGCCGCTGAATTCCTTGTAGGTTTGCGAGGAGCCGGCGATAATTGCAGCCGCTCTCGCAAAGGTAGAATGAGCAAACGGCATATACCGGTAGAGTCCCCTCAAGCTGGCGATCTGGAATCCTGCGGTCGCTTTCTGGTTTTCAAGCTGGCTGAATCCTTTCGGCCAAGGCAGGCCACCGTTCAACGGGCCAATGACAAAAGGTATCGGGCTTCGCCTTAGAAAATAAGCAAACGGACTTGGCAACATTGGAACAACAGGCAAAAGGCGGAGCACGACATCGAATTCGCTCGAAAGAATTCGAGAGCGCAAAAGCTTCCAGGCGCGGCACTCAAACGCCACGGCAAGTGGGTACCGAAAAGGGGTGAGAAGGAGGTTGCTATAATCATTGTTGAAGATCCGTTTTATTGCCCACGCGTAGAACGGGTCCAGCAGGGGGAGCCGAATAGCTTCGATCGCGTGAAATTGTGAACCATCGCGACGCACCGGCTTTTCGTTACGAGCACGAATGACCAGTGTGACTTTGTGAAGCCTCGCAAGAGCTTCGGCATGCCTGAACCCGATTAAGGGGCCGGTAACCGAGTCGGGATTACTGTCGGGAGCAAGAATCAGGATCCTCAAGCTCATGAAGTCCACTATTCCTTACTTTCCGCTTTTTAGGTTGTTTGCTGCGTAAGAGATTCTGTTTGCCGGATGGAGCGCAGCGGTCGCCGGTTGCAGGAAGGGTGATGTTTCCCAGGCAATAACCTGCGGTTTCACGTATTCGATCGTAACCAGGAGCAGAATGAACCAGATCAGGGTCAGCCTGAAGAAACCAGTTTCGGAGTTGTTATGAATGACGGCGACGACGCAGATGCTCAGCGCCAGACGCCCAAGCATTGTCCCGGTCAGTGTGCGCTTGATACTTCTTTGGAACCATGTCAGAAGCAGGATGATCAGCAGGGCGACTCCGAGGATACCTCCATCGAGGTACATTTCCAAAAAGCCGTTATGGGCCGTATTGAGGATCCAGCCCCCTACCATGTAGGGTTCCATAATCACTTTTGCGATCGGAGTGTCCCAAAAGGAATAGAAGCCGACACCAACCAGCCAATTCGTGTGAGCCTGTTGTACCGCTTGCCAAATGAAGGTACGGCCGGTTAACGTTTCATCACGGCCAAGACCCTCCAGAATGAGGGTCGAAATTCCGAACGTCACTTCGCACGCACCGAGAAAGAGAAACAGGACCAAACAGCGAGCGAGTACTTGACCGGGTCTCTGGAGTCTAGTCAGACGTCCCGTGCCCCACAAGGTCAGATAACCTACGATGAGGCAAAGTAAGGAGGTCTTGCTCTGGCACATGAATAAAAGCCAGATAGCAAGGCCCAGCATTCCATATCTGATACGCCGGTCCATCTGCCGAATGTTGGATTCATTTTTGAAGCACATGAGGTCAGCGATCAGAATCAACGCGAGGCCAAGCAGAATAACTCCCATCGTGTTCTTATGCAGTGCGACGCCGACATACATGAAGTTGTTGCGGCGATCACCGACCCTTCCGATCGCAGGAAAGTATTTCATCAACACTAGCGAGAGCGGCAGGATCACGTAAGATAGGCGAACAAAGACGGCTCTGATCGCGAGCCAACTGTCCTCTTCGGTCAGGAGGATGAGCGCCATCAGGACGTGCCCGAAATCCTTCGCCAATCTGATCAACACAGAAGTTCCACTGGGGGCCCATACGGCGCTGGCCGCCAGATAGACATAAATGAGAATGAGGGCCTTATTGGAGAAGAGGAACTCTCCCCAATTCACTCTCCGATTAATCAAAATCAGTAAGGCGACAAGGATCAGGCCGAAATAGAAAATCTGGTCGGCGGGGCCCCTTTCCTCGGCCGATCCCGGTCCAATACCAAGAGATCGCAGCCAGAAAGAAACCGGGCGTGAGGCGAGGATAAACAGCCATAGCGCCGGCACCCAGAGAGCTGTCGAAGGAAACCTTCGTATGGCCATATCCTTTCGAATCAGCCACAGCACCAGCGTGAAACAAACAACTAATGATATTCCAGCCACAATGATTACCTTGAAGCCTGTTTGATGCGATCTCTCAAAGTCTGCACTGCCTGGACGACAGGCAGTACATGGGAACCCGATCGAATCGCGTATTCTACAATCTCACTGAAGAATTCAGGAGTACAGCCAAATCGAGTCGGGGTAGGACAAACATCATGAGTAGCGAAAATCAGCCAGCCACGGGCGGACGTGTTCTTGTCAATAATGTCCTTCACGCGCTTCGGAGACTCCCTGCTGAACTCCAGAAAATAAGCGCCAAGGTGATTTAAATCTGCGATTCCGGAATTAAATATCTGGCCTCCGCCGCGGCAGCATAAGAAATGGGGGCCGGTTTTATGTTTTATTCCTGGTCTAGGAAATCCAAATGGGTACGAGAACGTTTTGAGGCTCGCACCAGGAAGAAGACTATTAAGAACCTCGCGGTTCTTCAAAATCGAAGCTTCGAAAGAGGCGGTTTCAGTGGTTATGGGACTGATGTGACCGTAGGTATGGCATCCGAGTTCGTGCCCTTCTTCCAAGAGTCGTTTGACGTCATCCTCAACAAACATTTCGCCTGTTGGCGCTTCCTTCCCCATAAGGCCAAAAGCGGCATAGTAGGTGCCCCTGACGTTACGTTGCTTCAATATGGTGCCGCCCGTCTGTAATGCCGAGCGCGGAAAATCATCAAACGTAAATGAAATAAGAGGAGGACCGCTGACAATGCGGAGCGGTCGACGAAAAAGGAAACGGTTTGTGCCGACGATATAACACCGATATGCCAGACGCACGGGAAAACGCATTAGTTCAATCCACCCGCGATTCTGCTGTCTTCACCAACTGGGGAGACGGCGATATCGACGACTCGCGTGTATTTCTAAACGGAAGCATTTCCTTCAAAAGTCGCCCAAGATTGAAAACGGGCAGTAGGCTTCGGTGCAACAAGGTGACGGTTACAAGATAGAACGCACCAAACTGGACAGACACCGTGATAATTCGAATGAGTGCACTGGTTGTTGTTTGAGATCCAAGAGTCGAGCCAAAGACGACAGCGGACATCCCTCCAGCCGCCGCCGCGGCCACAACATATTTCCACAAAGCCTTGATAATTGATGCAATTGGAATTTCAATCGGTTTGCCCGCATACCATAAGGCCGGAATCGTTAAGATCCAGAAAGAAGTGCTCCATGCCACTGCGATCCCAATAGGGCCCCAGGGCAATGCTATCAAAAAGAGGGAAGCTGTAATCCCGAACTCTACGATTCCCCAGCGCAACCATCGGTCTGCCCTTCCAATAGACAAATGGATCCATCCGTGTGTCGCATAGATCACCATGATTCCGATCCCGAGTCCAAAGTAGGTAAAGACACGGCCGGACGTTCCCCAGTTGGGTCCAAGAAGTACAAGAATGACATCCTTCCCGACCAGGGTGAGATTCGCTCCAACGCCCATTGCTATGAACGCAACTGTCCCCAGCGCATTTAGAAGATAGCGCCGGTATTCAACCGGATTCTGCCGAACCCGGCTTAATGCCGAAACGGCCACATTCGTCAGTGGCGAAACAATTTGGCCTGCCGTTAGAGCAAAGAGATCGTATGCCTTCTTGTAGAAGCCAAGGGACTGGGCGTTGAAGCGCCAACCCACGAGGAAACTGTCCAGGTTCCTAGCGCAGTAATTGACGCTGAACCGGGAATAGACATTGATCGCGAAACGTACCATAGACTCTGTTTCCGTTACCCTGGTGGGGCGACCCGGAATCCAGGGGCAGAGTATCCACGCACCAATTGATGTAACAAGGGGGATGGCAACAACACCTCCCACCAGCGCCCAGTATCGCCATCCATACCACGCAAGCAGAACCGAGACGCCGATAGCAACGGTCCTGGCGACCAGGTCGTTTGTGGAAACTGCGCCGAAACGCATCGCCCGGTTCAGCAGCGCCACATGCACAACCCAGGCACCGTTCAAGAGTATTGTCAACGACACACCGACCGTTACGTGCGCAATCCGCGGATCATGGTAAAACCGCGAAAGGAACTGTCCCATCGACGCGAAGACTCCGGTCAATAGAACGCAGAGTCCCAGGTTGATCCAAAAAATGTTGCTCGCAAGAGAGTGGTTAAGATTTTCCCGTTGGATAATAGCTTCGGTGAATCCGTTAAAGCCGCAGTTCGATACCAGCAGGCTAAACGTCAGGACCATCGTCACGAGTCCAAAGTCCTCGGGCGTCAACAACCTCGCGAGAACGACAGTTGAGACGATCTGAATCGCCAGCCCCAAGCCGGAAGAAACGAGCATAGCGCCGGCGCCGCGCACGGCTTGACGACGCAAACCTGCATTCGAAGCCCGGAATTGACCGAGATGATCAAACGGTTTCAGGCTACTCACCCGGCGAGATACCTGATTAATTTAGATTCAGAAGTTAGATTCTCTGACATGCCGCAAACCGCCTAAGACCCGCGCACCAGGCTCAGTACACTGAGACTTGATTCATGATTCATTCTTCCAACTTATGCGTTTTTGTAAAGCCCTGCGAGGGCAGAAAGCATCGTTGCCTGTCCCCAGTGCAATGTGGGTGTTTTGTTTACGACGGATTTGGAATACCGCCGGTAATAAAAATAACCGGAGGAGTCCTGCATATTATCGATCGTCCATTGTGCGACACGCACTGCCAGCGGCAGGCTGTCGTTGTCCAGATTCGAAAAGAAAACAAGAGTATCGATAGCTTGTGAGCAACATTGAATGTCCAGCGGAAGAGTCTTCGTGTTGTAATACCTGGGAGTCCCATCCAGGAGAAAGAACGTTTTTTTCCAGTATTCGTACCCATTCAGCAATTTGGACTGGAACTGATAGTCGCCGGTACCTTCGCTGTAGTATTTGAAACAATCGAGCACATACGCCGTATGAAAATTATCGACCCAATGAAGGTTTTGTGCTTCACCGTAATACCATGATGAATCCGCCAGTTGGTGATTCGCCGTATACCGCATGGCCTGTTCAGCCAGGGCCCGATATGTCTTGATCTGTGTCAGCGCAAAAGTGCGTGCCAGGAGACTTCCGCCGAGAGTGCTCGAGTTGTGGACAAGTTTGTTGGTGCCTGGAATAGGAACATATCCGATGCAGACTGCATCACCTTCAACGAATCGTTCGATGTCGTGCACGATATGCTCGCATGCACTGACGGCGACCTGCAGATAACGGTCGGTCTTGTAGAGATCGTAGGCATCCAGAAACGCATGGCCAATCAAGGATGTCCAGACGATGGTCGGCGTGTCTTTGGGCATATAGAAGCTTCGCGACTGGTAATCAAAGTGATTTCCCCAACATGCGCCGGAGAGCCCTTGAACGTGGTTATCGATCAACCATTGCAATGCAGATTCCGCCTTGCGACGCCACGTCGTGTCGCCCGTCGCTTCGTGCATGCGCAAAAAACCCTTCGCGATGAAGCCCATGCCCTTCGAAGACCGGCTTTTCGAAATACCCAGCAGGGGACGAACGTTAATGGGAAAACGCCGTACGCCCTGTTGCAGTACTTGGCGGAGAAATTTCGTTTCGAAGGTTAAGGGCCGCAAAAACCTGGCGTTCAGGCCGTCGAAAGTGTCGTACGCACTGTAGTCATTCTTGTCCAGCCAGCCGGACAATCTTTGTATCGAGTCGAGAAGTTGATCCTTGAAAACTGCGTTTGCCGGAATTGTCGAAACATTTTTTGCCATATCCATGATCTGTATCGAGTATCTGCCTTTGTTTCTTTAGACCGGACTGATGTTTTCAATCAGTTGGCGTTGCATCAATTCGGTAGTCAGGAGAGCCGTTATCTCAAGAGTATAGTTTCCGTGCCCGCTGACATGAGCATCTACCATTTTCTCGACGGCGTTTCGGTCTAGATAGGGTCTCGTTAATGAGCGAGAATCGAGAAGAACATCTTTAACGAAAGGAGCGAGTTGGTGGCGGTACCAATACCGGAAATGAACGTATTTGTGCCTTCCAAGGAACCATCGCTCAAAGTGCAATGGACGTAAGACGCGATCGATGTTTGCGAGCCACTGCGGCATGCCATAATCAAATGCGTAATCTGCCTTGAATGTGAACTCCTGGTATAACTCCGTTATCCTTCCAAAAACACCTGAACGCCCAAGCGGGCCACGATCGGTAGGGAACGCAGCCAATGCGGGATTTCCGTCCGCAATCAATCGTTCGGCGAGCCCTTGATTCACCCGGACATCGTTGGGCGCCTGATAAGCAAGGGACACCAGGTCGTTATCCAGGTAGGGCGAACGAATGGTCCACAGGGAGTTTTCCAGAGCAAACCTGGAGTAGTGATGCCACGGAACCTGTTTAAAGGCGACGAACGATGTTCGTGGGACGCGACGTTCCTGAGTAAGAGTTTCCACGCCGTCAGCGATCAATGGTTTGAAGTCCGGAGCAAAATAGGGATTTCTCAATTTCGCCGGCGACAGCATGACCAGAGCGCGAAGGATTTCGCCGCCGTAATTGCCCGTCATCCGAACGGGTGCAATCTCCATCGCGATGCGATTTGCGTAGAATCCCGCTGACCCGATTACTTCCATCACACCGTCCGTCCGATAAACGGTGCTCAAGGCGAGGTTTTGAAACTGTGAAAAAAATTCCTCTCCTACCCGAACCAGGCGATGTGGCCGTCCGCATTCCGCCGCGACTTTTCGGCCAAGGCGAGCATCGATACATTCATTAAACATGCCGCGATGGCTGTAACAGTGCAGTTTGGATGAGTAGCCGTTGATCCAGGCCATGATCAGCCGGCTGTCAAGGCCGCCAGTCAAAGACATGGCAACGCGATCTTCGCCGCCGAGGTATCGCGGCAAGATGCGAGCGAATGTTTCTTTGAGCTTCAGATAGTATTCTTCCCGGGGCAACGATGTTTGAGTTTCCCAGGTACCGCGATCGAAGTACGGTCTCTTACGCGCCGGTTCGGCGGGTTTAAACATCCATGCAGATCCTGGCGGCAGTAGTGAGATTCCGGAAAACAAAGTGCGATCCTGCAGCACAGAACCACACGCGAAATACTCGGCCAGACTTTTCAAATCGACGTTGCGCAGTTGAGGAATGACGCGCAGCAGCGCCTTCGCTTCGGATGCGAAGTAAAAACCGTCCTGTGTCTCATGGTAGTACACCCTGCCCAGGCCGTACCTGTCGTTAAACAAAACAATCTCTTTGCGCCGCAAATCAACAAGCACACCGCTAAAAACACCGTTCAGCCTGGGAAAAAAATCGTCGCCGGTCTCTTCGTAGAGGTATACCAGGCTGTTTGCCTTGTGGGGATCGAACCGGTGGCCTCGAGTCCGGAGGAGGTTTACATCGCCGTCAGCAAAATAATTCTCTCCTGCAAACAGCAGACAGATATCCCGCGTTTCGTTCCATATGGGCATGCAGTCGGAATAAGAACCGCCGTGGCAAACCCATCCGGCGGACAGACCGACTTGGTCAATCGTTAATGTGCCTGACGTGTAAGTACGTTCGTGCAGCATCGTTTTCAGCATTGGTTCAATGACCGATGGCTGCTGCGGGGTCTGAGATCTGGAAATGAATCCGAGTATTCCAGGCATACGAAAGGAAATTGTTATGACGACCTTGGCGATCGTGCTTCGCGGGTTGTTACTTTCAAACCGAGAAGCGTGCGAAGTTTCCCCAACTGTTCGGCGCGATGAAATGCCATGACGTCGGCGGGTGCAATCCGTTCGACATGCCGAATGGCTGCCCAGAGGAATCCCGCCAGCATGACGAGTCCTCCAATCACATAAGGCCGCCCGCGCATTTGAAATACTACCCGGAATAATTCCCAGACCGGATGATTGCCGAAGCGATAATCTTTCTGGCCGTTCCTGAACCAGGCTTTCCATATGTTGCCGCCGCCGGTGCCCATCGGCTTGTGATGGAAGAAAGTGCGCTCATGAAACGAAGTGACCTTCCACCCTTTCATGCGTGCCGTACGCACGGCGAGCCAATCAATGCCTCCGGACGAACTGTGAGAGTATCCACCAATTGCTTCCCAGCATTCCCGGCGGAATAGTTGACACTGGCCCGAGACATGAGACGTGTCCGCAGTGGTGTTCTTGCGGGAATCGAAGTCCTTCTCCAGATATGCGGTACCGGCAAGACCGAGTTGCTGATCTTCCGAGAGTTTATCGAGAAGGAACGCCATATGATTCTCCGCGAAGGAAATATCAGCGTCGATATTGCCGACGACGTCGAACGTCAGGTTGCGCAGGCGATCATAAGCCATTGCAACGTTCCGGGCTTTTGCGGCGAAATTACGGCGTTCGCCCGGCTTCGTCGAGATCAGTTCAATCCAGTCGAAGCGGTCTGCATATTTTTTCACGCACGCGGCGGTTCCATCAGTAGAGCCGTCATCCACAATCACCCATCGCCGCGGCAGGACCGTTTGACTGGTTACCGATTGAAGCGTCTGCTCGATGTATTCTTCTTCGTTTCGTGCCGAAGTGATCAGTACGTAAGAGGTCATCGTCCTGAAATATCCTTACTGAAGAACTTAAACGCTAAAAGTGGATCATCCCGACTTTGCCCACAGGAAAGATATTGAATCCGATTTTGTAGAGCTTCTCGTGGTCGAGGCAATTCCGCCCGTCGAAGATAAATGCAGGGCGCTCCATTTCGCGATAAATCCGTTCAAAATCCAGGCGGCTATAGTCGCCCCAGTTCGTCAGCACAGCGATCGCATGCGAACCGGCAGCAGCCGCATAAGGGTCTTCGCAGAATTCGAATTGTCCGTGCAAGCCGGCCAGATCCTTTCTGGCATTGTCCAAAGCGCGAGGATCATGAATCGCCAGTTCCGCTTGTTCGTCGATCAGTTGGCGGCAGATCGGAATTGCCGGACTGTCTCGAGTGTCGCTGGTTTCTGCCTTGAAGGCAAAACCAAACACCGCGATCCGCTTACCGGAAAGCGTGTTGAACATCGTGTTTACCATCCGCGTGACGAACCGCCGTTCCTGGTAATCATTCAAACGAATGACCTGATGCCAATAGTCCGCTACCTCCGTCAGACCGTGAGCTTCGGCCAAATAGGAAAGGTTCAGAATGTCCTTTCTGAAGCATGAGCCTCCGAAACCGACACCGGCCTTTAAGAACTTGGAGCCGATGCGCGAATCCATACCGACCACTGTCGCGACTTCATCGACATCTGCGCCCGTTGCCTCCGCAATTGCCGAAACCGCATTGATGGAACTGACACGCTGAGCCAGAAATGCATTGGATGCAAGTTTGGATAGCTCGCTGGACCAGACGTTTGTCGTGATGATTCGATCTTCCGGCACCCATCGCGCATAAATATCAAAGATATCCTGCACGGCCTGCTTGCCGGACTCTGTGTTGCTCCCTCCAATGAGAACTCGATCGGGCATTTCCAGATCGCGGATAGCTGTTCCTTCAGCCAGGAATTCCGGATTGGAAACAACTTCAAAATGAATTCCGTTCTGCCCCGAGTTGAGTATATGGAGCATTGCTTCGGCAGTTCGGACCGGGAGAGTGCTTTTCTCAACCACGACCTTCGGCGACGTCGAACAGTCCCGGATTTGCCGCGCGGTTCGTTCGTAATACTGAAGGTCTGCGGCCCGCCCTGCTCCAACGCCAGTCAGCTTCGTGGGCGTATTGACGCTGACGAAAATAATGTCGGCTTCGCGAATGCCCTTTGCAAGATCCGTCGAAAACGAAAGATTACGGTTACGAGTTTCGTGAAGCAATGCTGGCAGGCCGGACTCAAAAATAGGAGGCTCACCCTGCTGCCACGCTCGAATGCGCTCCTCATTCGTATCCACCACGTGGACCTTGTAATCGGGGCACTTGCTCGCGATGACTGCCATCGTCGGGCCTCCGACGTGACCTGCGCCGATGCAAAGAATGTTCTTCATGCGCGGTGACTCTTACACCAGACAGAGCGGTACAACACTGGGATGAATGTCTCCCTGCATGGCCGTTCTCAGCGGCATTTCCGGAGTCGGCCAGCCGGAACGATCCTCGTAGAGAAAGAGTTGAAAGGCCGGGTCGAATTCTCCGGAAGAATACAATCTCACCTCTTTAAACCATTCTCGATACCGGTCGTAATAATCCACGCCCGGGGCCCGCACATGATAGGTCTCGTGAGGATTGGCTTCCGGGTATTCGACAGTGCTGTGACAGACAATCGGAACCGGCAAAATCGCCAGGCCGCCGGGTCTGAGGACACGCCGGATTTCGGCCAGTGCTTCCCGATCCTCCTTGATATGTTCGAGAACATGCGACGCCCATACAAAATCAAAGCTCCCGGTTGCAAACGGCAGTTTTCTGAGGTCGGCCTTTTGATCCACGCCTCGGCCCGACAGGTCGGCGGTCACATACTTGCGAAAGGAACGCTTGAATATGGGTATAAAGCAGCCTTCAGGCGCAAAATGCAACGCTTCCATCTTCGACAGTATGTTCTCGCCCTGAATTATCTGAAGCACACAATATTGAAGTCGATGCCTCTCCATACTGCCGCACTTCGGGCAGATAGAATGCTTGCGAAGGCCGGCGAGGCCATCGTTGTCCTTGAACGGACCACGATAGTTACAAATCGGGCACTGAAATTTTTTCTTGCCGGGATGAAGGACCGGATATGCAGCGGCCTCAAACCTGCGGATTGAAGTGATGGCGCTTCGACGAACGAGTTGCATTGGGTTCACAGTTCTTGTCCTCTTCACGTGAATAGGAACGCTGACATTACATGTGCCGTTCTTTCACCAATTCGATGCCGAACGCACCTGCCAGCCTGCCGGTGTGATCGCATAGCTTGATTAGGTAGCGCATGAAAAGGTGATGTCCACAAATCTGCAAAAACGGCAACGCAACGGCATACAGGGGCAGAGCTAAAGCCGCCTTGGTCAGCGCAACCGCTCGTCCTCGAGGGTGCCGAAGAGAGTTTCTGCCCCGCAGCAGTGCACGCTTCAAGAGTACGGCACGCTTCCATCGATTAGGTGGCACGAACTCAAATACGGGCGCTTGTTGACACCACACAAACTCGCGTCCTGCCTCAATCATGCGGCGAAAAAGGTCGACGTCGCTGCCGCCCGTGCCAAACTCGACGGCGAAGGGCGCTGCATTCGGCAGAACTTCCCGCTTGAGCAGGACATTTCCCGTTCGGCATTCCTGCCAGGGCATGATGTAACCGGTTTCGTGATCCGGCCGATCGAAAAAACCGCCTCGCTTGACCCAATCCGGAGTGCCTTCGGTGTAGGAAGGCAGAACGGGGCCCAGCGTCCCCGCGCAGCCGCGAGCCATCACCGTTTGATAGTGGTTCAACAACCAATCGGTTCCCGGGAATTCATCATCATCGATAAACGCAATCAGCTCGCCCTGCGACTGTGCAACCGTCATATTGCGGACGTGGGAGATACTCCGGCGCGGTTCGACGCAGTATTTGAGAGGAACCGAAAAATGAGACATTGCCGTCTTGACAACTGTTCTTGCAGATTCCCCAGCGTCGTTGTCCGCTACGACAACCGAATACGTAAAGAGATTGGCGGTGTCCTGGATTGCGAGCTTATCGAGTAGATTCGCCAGCAGTGCCGGCCGTTGGTAGGTGCTAACGCAGACGGAGATGTGCATTTTCAAAAAGCAGCCTCTTGGGTGGGTTCAAGCGATCAAAGAGTTCGGGCGGTTTATGAGCAGGATTACCAACAGATCCCTTCGTACTTCCCAGCAGCGGTCCTTTGGTCGGAAATTCGCACAAAATCGATCAAAACCTGATCCTTGCGAAGACGCTGGGGCACACCCTTGAAGGCCGGATCGTTGTTGCCCACGACAACGGTCTGGGCATGTTCGAGGGCAGTATCCATTTCATCAACCATCAATCGAGAAATGTGTGGAATGTGGTTTAGTATGAAATCGCGATTTGCACCGATCAATCGGGATATGTTCACGTTTTTGTCGTATATCCGGAGATCGTAGCCTTTTCCGATCAGCCGCTCGATGAGTTCGATTATCGGACTTTCTCGCAGGTCATCGGTTCCTGCCTTGAAACTGAATCCTAAGACGCCAATTCGCTTGTTTCCTTTTTCGGTAATCAAGTGCAGTCCGCGAGCCACTTGTTGTTCATTGCTGGGCAGGATCGCGCTGAGAATAGGCAGTTGCAGGTCCTGAGTCTTTGCCTGGTAGGCCAGGGCCCGAAGGTCTTTAGGAAGGCAGGAGCCACCGAACGCGAATCCCGGCAAAAGGTAGGCCGGAGAGATGTTCAGCTTCTTGTCTTCGCAAAAGATCTTCATGACTTCGTGTCCATCAATGTTGAATGTCTTGCAAAGATTTCCAATTTCGTTGGCAAATCCGATTTTGAGGGCATGCCAGGCATTATTGACGTATTTGATGGCTTCGCTGGTTTCCAGGTCCGTTCGAACGATGGGCGCCGGCATCTTTTCGAACAGTGCCGCGATGATATCCGCCGTGGTGTCATCCAGCTTCCCGATGATCGTTACTGGAGGCGATTTAAAATCCCTGACGGAGGATCCTTCCCGCAAAAACTCCGGATTGTGTGCGACGCCAAAATCGATTCCCGCCTTCTTCCCGGAAAATTCCTCCAGTGTGGGAATCACGATTTTGCGCACGGTTCCTGGAAGAACCGTACTCCGAATAACGACAGCATGCCTTTGAGCTTTGTTCTGGATGGCCTCGCCGATCTGCTCACAAACGTGGCGGATGTTCCTGAGGTCGAGGTTCCCATTTGTCTGACTCGGAGTTCCAACGCAAACAAACGAAACGGTTGAGCTTCGTACAACACCGGCTCACACGGTTGTGGCCATCAGGGCGG
>CAZWGA010000090.1:0-22669 GCA_964633285.1 uncultured Solibacteraceae bacterium
CCCCCGGTTGGCAATGGGAACGCGAACTTCCACCTCTGCAATGAGGTCCTTGATCAAAGAGCCTTGAATCGTTCTGGCAATGCGCAGTGCGGGTAGTTCAGTAGGGGTACAAGTTGGAAAGATAAGTGGTCGTCCAGACTTCAGGGCCGCAGTCTTTTCCTCGGTTGTCATAATCGTTTTCTCAATGGCAATTTTGTGCCGCAAGATGGACGGAACTGGCCCCAGTCGTTGATCGACTGACGCACCTGACGGTGGTAACAAGTTGCCGCTATTCACCTCACCGAAAATTCACATTTCCTTCCTATTGCAAACGAACGACACGGTCCTAGAATTTTTAGATAGGTCTCAAGACAAGAATCTTGACGGACAAACAAGTCGCGTTGGTGACGAGGAATTACCTGCGCGGCTGTAGAGCGCTTCACGCGCAGCGCAAAGGATCGTCGCCATGTCTTTCAAGAACTCGCTTCGATCTTCTCTCGGTTTGCTTCCTCTCCTTCCTTTCTTCGTCGCGATCATCGCTCAACCTGCCACCGCGCAGGTTGCGACAGCGACATTGACCGGTACGATTCACGATCAAACGGGCGCCGTTTTGCCGGCCGTGATCGTGACCTTAACAAACATAGATCGCAATACGAGCCAAACGACAACGACCAATGATCAAGGTCGATATGTCCTCGCGGCATTGAGTCCCGGCAATTACTCTTTGGCCGCAGATTTACCTGGCTTCAGAAAATTTGTCCAGGCAGGAATCGTTTTGCAGGTCGAACAAATCGCAAGAGTCGATGTGCATCTCGATGTTGGTCTGATCGAAGAAAGTATTCGCGTGACTTCGGATGTTCCTCTGTTGCAAACCGAGACGTCTGCACGCGGTGAAGTGATTGACGGTCAGCGCATCCTCGAATTGCCCCTGAACGGCCGCGACTATAACCAACTCGCACTGCTTGCAAATGGGGTCGTCCCGTCGACGCCGCGGTTGGCCTCCGTGAACTTCAAGGCGGCGATGAACGTGAATGGGAACCGGGTGTTCAACAATGTCTTCTTGCTCGACGGCGTTGACAACCTCGCCTATTCGAGTTCATATCGAGGCGAGAATGTTCAAGTCGTCCAGCCATCGCTTGAAGCGCTGAAAGAATTCAAGATCCAGACCAACGCCTACGGCGCGGAATTCGGTCGGAGTTCCGGCGCGACTGTCAACGCTGTGACTCAATCTGGTTCGAATGCCATTCGCGGCAACGTGTACGAATTCCTCCGCAACGATGCTCTGGACGCCAACAATTTCTTTTCGAACGCCTTCGGCTCGCCAAAGCCTGAACGACGTCGCAATCAGTTTGGCGGCGCCCTTGGCGGCCCGCTGATTCGTAACAAAACGTTTTGGTTTGGTGCTTACGAGGGATTGATCGAGCGGGAGGGAGTTCCTCAATCGCGTGCGCTTCCCACATCCGATGAAAAAGCAGGCCTATTCAGTACACCGGTAGTCGATCCGTTTTCGCTCGGTCGTCCGCCGTTCGCACGGAATAGCCAGGGGCAGTGGGTGATTCCAAGAGATCGCTGGGACCCGGTGGGCGCCAACATCGTTGCATTGATCCCCGATCCCAATGTGCCAGGCACAAATATCTTCGCTTCGACACCGGTGACGCGTACAAGAGCGCATCAGTTCCATGGCCGAATCGATCATGAACTGGCCAAGTACACGAGATTGTTTGGACGATACAGCTATGTCGATTCAAATGTATTTCGGCCTTCACCATTGCCCGGTCTTGGGGATGGCTCTTACAGCGACGCATTCGGCTTAAGCCACAACCGCTCGCAAGGGCTCGCGCTGGGATTGACGCAGATCTTGTCGTCTTCTCTCCTCGCAGATTTCCGCGTTGGCTGGACACGTGGCGATTACTTCACCAGTCCACCAAATGCCGGAATTGATGGTCCCGCTGCTGTCGGTTTGAAGAACGTGCCGAGCGATGCTGCGATCGTTGGCGGGTTGCCGAAGATTCTTCTTCAAGGCTACGACGCAATTGGCCGACATACCTCGACTCCCCAGTTTCAAATGCCACGCAATTGGGATTGGCGATCCAACATCTTTCTGCATCGAGGCCGGCATTCCATCAAGTCCGGATTCGAATATCTTCGGAACGAAGCAAAGATTAATGACGTGAGCGCGCCGATCGGTGCAATGGGCTTTGCAGATTTGTTTACCGGGAAGGCTGTCGGCGATCTGATCCTCGGGCTTCCCGCGGGCCTGTCTCTGACATCAAACACAGTCATTGACCAAGCTCAGCGCATGTACTTCGCGTTTCTTCAGGACGACTACAAACTGTCGCCAACAGTCACTCTTAATGTCGGAATCAGGTACGAGTATTCGACGCCAGCGCTTGAGAAAGATAATCGCCTTGCGAACTTCGATTCGGCGACCGGGACGATGCAATTCGCCAAAAATGGGAATACGTTCGAACGAACACTCGTCCATCCGGACCGAAACAACTGGGCGCCTCGATTCGGCTTCTCATATTCTCCTCGCGCACACTGGGTGATTCGGGGCGCGTATGGCGTCTTCTACAGTCACACGGTCAGGCAGGGGCGGGAAGGAATGCTCGGTTTCAATCCGCCGTTCCTTGTCGATAATCTGATCATCGCGCCGGTGTTCGGCCCGTTCGCCGTTGCAGCCGCCGCACCGTTTCGTCTTGTGAATGGTTATCCGCAGGGCCTTTTGGACCCGAATCGACTGACGCCATTCGTCTATCGCCGCGCTCAAGATCCGAACCAGCGCAGTCCTTACGTTCAGCAGTTCAATTTCGGAATGCAACGCGAGCTGTCGCAGAACATCTTGGTGGAACTCGCGTACGTCGGTAATATCGCGACCAAATTGCCGGCCTTGAGAAATATCAATGCTCCTGCGGTCATCACGAATGGCAATGGCAGCCAGTCCGCCGGACCACGCCTATTTTCGGGTTTCGGCGATATCCAATGGATGGAGAATCGCGCGCTTTCCAACTACCACTCACTACAAGCCGGCGTCGAAAAGAGATTTTCTGGCGGGCTGTCCGCCGAGGTGAACTATACGTGGAGCAAAACGCTCAGCAATGCCGCGGATCATCTTTCCACCAGTGCGGTTGGACCTGGAATCGACATTGGTGTTTTCAGCGTGCCGCAGAATCCGAACGATCTGAGGGCCGAGCGCGGTCCTGCCGAATTCGATATCAACCACCGCATGGTCGCGAGCTACATCTACGAATTGCCGTGGGGAACCAATAAGCGCTGGGGCCAGTCGTGGAACAAAACCGCGAATCTATTCTTCGGCGATTGGCGGGTTTCCGGCATTCACGTTATTCAGAGTGGATTGCCGTTAACGGCGACTCTCAGCGGAAGCACGGTTCTCAGCCTTGGGAGCGATCGGGTATCCCGGCCGAATCTTGTCGCAAATCCGCAACTGCCGTCATCGGAACGTTCTGTTGAGCGTTGGTTCAACACCGCGGCCTTTACGATTCCGGGTCCAGCGCCTCAAGCGTTCGGCAATGAAGGCGTCGGTGTGATGCGCGGTCCGGGAATGGCGAACTTCGACTTCTCGATCGCCAAGAAGATCATTGTCGATGAGAATCGGTACGTTCAATTCAGAACGGAACTGTTCAATGCGTTCAATCATCCGAATTTCGGTCCGCCGGATGTAAGGCGGGAAGCGACCACCTTTGGAAGAATTCTTAACGCGGCGAACGCCAGGATCATTCAGTTCGGATTGAAGCTGTACTATTGATCTCGGAGCAACCGCGATGAGCCTGTACATCTTTGCAGCAACAGAAATGGAGGCGAAGCCTCTTCGAAGTATTGCGACGCAGAACGACGCTGTTCTTGTCACACCGGGTATGGGGCCGAAGAATGCTCGGGCGAAAGCGGAGGCGGTACTCAGCGGCGGTCGCAAACCGGACGCGGTACTGATAACCGGACTTTGCGGAGGGGTGATTCCTTCGTTGCCGGAAGGACGTCTTGTTGCGTACACCGGTTGTCAAACGACTGAACGGTCGAATTCGTCGGTCAACTGCTCACAAACCATTACCGATTCAATAACGACTGTTCTCGCTGCATCCAACCTCGTCTGCGATCGCGTTGTGGGAATCACCGCCTCGCACATAGCGACGACGCCGGCAAAAAGGAGCGTTCTCGCGCAAGCAGGGGCAGCCGTCGTTGACATGGAGAGCTACTCCATTCTCGATGTCGCTGCCTCGAACGGTGTGCCGGCGGTGGTTCTTCGGATTGTGTCTGACGGATTTGATCGTACTCTTCCAGATTTCAACAGAGCATTGAATGAAGACGGCGGACTCGATGGACGCAAAGCGCTTCGAATCGCTTTGGCATCGCCATTGAGCACCGCGAGATTAATCGCCGCAAATAAGCGAGCGATGCAGAACCTGAGCGAAGCACTCGCAATCATTTTGAAGAAGGGGTGTTTCGCGAAAGCGGCTGTGTAGAGGGTTAAGGAAAACAGGGGCCGACAAGATGCGGCGTCAAACCCGCTGAGCGTTTCAGCATTGTAGTCCGGAAGGTCGGATGCTTAAGCAAAAGGTCCTTTTCATATTGCCGATTTTTCTCCCGCTAGCGATCTGCAGTGACGTCCGGATCACAGACTCACAGCGTGCCCTTCTTGAGGCGGACCGTTTTGCCATGCTCTACAACTGGCCGAGAGCGGCGACGCTCTATTTAGAGGCGGAAGCTCTCGCCAAGCGAACGGGTAATCAGCGAAACGGAGTACATGCAAAGCTGGGTTACCTGTTTGTGACGGCGGATTCCGTCGGGAACGATCAACACACCGAGACAATCGAGGCAATGCTTCGGCTTCCGATGATCGCATCGGATGACAAACTCAAGCTCCGAGCACTCGTCGCGAAAGCCGCGTTTGAACGAGACAGGAATGAACGTGACGCAAAGAATTCCTGGCAAGACATTCTGACCGTTGCACAAGAGGTCGGAGACAAATCCTGGGAAGCGCGTGCGAAGGCGGAATTGGGACAGATCCTCTACATGGAAGGCGATGTTACCGCCGCTACAAAGATGTTCAGAGATGCGCTCACTTCCATGTACTTGCGGTTGGATTTGGGCGCAGCCATTTACTACACCGCGATGGTCGGGAATGGAGCTATCGAGTCCGGTCGTCCGGAAACAGGCCTTCAGTATTGTTCTTTCGCACTGCGCTTGGCTGCCTTCGCAAAAGGTTCCGGCTTTCCGTTCATAGCGCATCAAGGAAAGGCGCGTGCGCTCCTTGCACTAAATCGTTCTTCTGAGGCCGAAGCTGTGTTGAAAGACGCGATCACACACGCGCGCCAGGACAACAACAACTTTGCGTTGACGCAACTGTTGGTCGTGAGCGGCGGTTCGAAGGCTTCAGGGAATCCCGGTGCAGCAATTCGAGAGCTGAAGGAAACGACGCAGATCGCTAGGCAGAAGGGATTTCACCACGTCTATGCCTGGGGCGCTTGGCAACTCGCCGGTGTGTACCGCAATACCGGTGCTCTTGACGATGCACGTACACTGGCTTCTGACGCGATCGAAATCATGCGTCAAATCGATGATCGGTCCCATTTCCCCTTTCATCTCGCGTTGCTGGCCGACGTTGAAGCCCGCAAGGGTAATGTCCAACGCGCAGACGAACTGTACACCGAGGCGACTGATGTCATCGAGGCCCTCCTCGTAAATGCGAATACCCGAGAGATAAAAGCTTCTTTGATGGATACGCTGAGTGAGGCGTATGTGGGGCATTTCAAACTAGCCGCGGAGTCCTCGAATCCCGAGAAGGCCTACGACATCATTGAGCGAGCGCGTGGCCGCTCGTTGGCAGATACACTCCGAGGAGACACGGAGGCGCTTTCGCCGTCCAACCCGTTGAATCTCGACGCGCAGCGGAAGATCAACGGAATTCAAACGTTGTTGATGCGCGAAACCAATCCTGCCAAGCGAGATTCGTTGTTAGACGCTTTGTTTGTCGCGGAGCAACTGCTCGCGCCGGTACAGCAGCGCCGCACTGATATACCCAACGTCAGTGTTCATCCGGCACATGTTCCGCTCCGTACGCTTCAAGAGTCGTTGCGTGTCGACGAGACGTTGCTGGAGTACGTCCTCGCTGAACCTCAGTCCTATTGTCTGCGTATCTCGCGTTCTTCCCTGGACGTTGTACCGCTGCCTGCTGGCCGAAAACGAATTCACGATCTCGTGGAGAATTACAACAGCGCTATCCGATCACGACAGGAAGCAACCGTGACTGGGGCCGATCTTTATTCAATCCTCGTCAAGCCAGTGAGCACGCGCGCGTCGACGACCCGGATTGTCGTTATTCCCGATGGGAAGCTGAACCTGCTGCCCTTGGACTCCCTACGTGATGAGACCGGTAAGTATGTCTTGGAGTCTCATGTCGTCACGTATGCTCCATCCGCCGCCGTTCTCTATTTGCTTCGACAATCGAATCGCACGACAGAGTTCGCAGGCAATTTCCTCGGTGTCGGCGATGTACTCGATTCGGGAGTCGGGCCTTCCAAAGCAACCGTTAGCGCCGGCAGCAATGTCGTCCATGCGTTTTTCGACATAACAAAACTTCCACGGTTGGCGGCGACCAGGGAAGAAGTAATGAGCGTCGCTGGGATTGTCGGCGGGAACAATCGGTTGTTGCTGGGCGCCACCGCAACAGAAGCCGCGTTCAAATCGTCACAGTTGGCGGATTATCGAATCATTCATCTCGCTGTCCATGGACTCGCGGACGCGCAATTCCCAGACAGAGCCGCCCTGATTCTGGGCAGCGGCGGCGGCGCAGACGGTCTGCTACAGGTTCGAGAGATCCGCGATCTGCCGATCCGCGCAGATTTGGTAACGCTCTCCTCCTGCGATACGGGAAGTGGAAGACTCTTGGGAGAAGAAGGAATTGCGAGCCTTGAACGCGCGTTCCTGCTTGCCGGCGCCAAATCGGTGATCGCCAGCATGTGGACCGCTGATGATTCCGCAACGGCAGCCCTGATGAAGTATTTGTATGTTCATCTCGTGGAAGGTCAGGACAAGGCCGCAGCTCTCCGCCAAGCCAAACTGGATTTCCTTCGCGTGTTCGGTGACCGAGCGATCCCAGCGTTCTGGGCTGGATTCACGCTGGTTGGTGACGGCGATTCTCGCATCCTACAGAAAGCTCGGAATTAATCGTCATTTTCAACCGCAAGGCCTTAAGCAAATTATATAAACAACCTGTAGTCATAGGAGGAGGAACCAAAACGTCGCAGCAGCGATCCTATGCGCGCGATCTCCCCCGAAGACTGAAGCGTTGCCGGGTGTTTTGTATACAGATCGAACGTATTCCAGTTCATCTTTGATAGCCCGAGTATTTCTTCGGAGATCTGTGTCAGATCGGTATGTCCGACATGGCGGCGAACTGTGAGCGGAGCTGGGATGCGGCGTTTGCCTTGAAAATATGTCATGCGCGGGTTGTTCGCCTCTGCGGCGCCATGAACCCACAACAAGGCCGTATACGTGTCGACCTGCACGGCAGTCCCGCGCCGGACGGGATAATTGTCTTCGCTTAGCTTGCCATTCCGGTCAGTGCGCGAAGCGACGTAGCGCGTGGCATGATCGAACTGGATTTCAAGCATATCGATTTCTTCGATACCGCCCAGACCATCCAGCAAGCCCTCGCGCTCTTCCTTGCGGAACGGCGTGCGCTTGTGCAGAACAACACGTCTTGGAAGGCGGTTGCGGCCGTCCCAAAATAACTCGCGGATTGTTTCTCCGACGCGGCGTGCATCATCTCCGGACATGAAGGGATTGCCGCCTCTGATGATCGGGTCTTCGATCTTGCTTAATCGATATTGCAGTCCCTCTCCGCGATTGCTGTATATGTGACTGCAACCCAGCACGACATGCTTGCCGCGGCCGGCTGTCATGTCCAAACTGAAGCCGAGACCGACGAAAGCCGTATCATCGGCGACATTGTCGAGCACCCACGGCGTACGCATTGCCTTCACGTACAGCGCCAGCGAGAGCCACCACCAGACCCGGCACTGTTGGGAGTCAGCCAACGTACTCTGGTTGAGAAACTGTGTTGCAATCCCCTTCTGAACGCAGAACGCCTTTACGAAATCGTGCACGTCAAAACGCTCATCTTCCGTCCTGTAGCCCCGCCAGTGATTCCAACGATCCGGAAAAAATACGAGCACCAGATTGGCGGCGCACGAGGACTGCAGCGACTGAATGCATTCGTTGACGTGTCGCGCAATCTGTACTGCTGCTCGGCGAGGATCGGTTTCCGTTGGCTCGGGACAAAGGGCCCAACCCGTTGCCCCGGGACGGGGAACTTCCAGCGGCAGGCCATACGCTGTCTGAAAGCCGGGATAATCCAGCAGATAGTCCCTTTCGCTTTGTGCGGGCCTGTGGCTCCTCTGTGCTTGCGCGAGATATGTCGCAAGAGCATTAGCTTCGGCCTGGGGGCAAACGATGGCTAGACGTATGGACGGAAGAAGGCCCCGCAAGGTCAGAGGAAAATCATAAGGCCGGTTCGTGAGCATGCCGCGAATCGGGTGAGTATCTTTGATGCTGTTTGTGCCCTGACGATTGGAGAACAAGAGGCGCGGTTCGTCCAGTGCAATGCCGCGATACGCGAGCAGATGCTTGATGCTGTCCGGTGGTGATATGGCGGGATCACCTTCCTTGCATATTTCTGCAAAAACCGGGGACCGATGTACCTTGAAGCTAAAACTTGAACCGCAGTCGGGCGGAAACTCGAAGGTTCTGGCACTCTTGTCGGGGAAAAGCTTTTTCCGCCACTTATTCAGAGCTTCGTTGAATTCCTTGTTGTGCTGCCAACCAAGGATGTTCAGTTTGATCGGATCAGAAACCTCATGCGAAACGGCCTTGCCCGCTGAATCGAGTACCTTGACGGACGGCATGAGCACAGCATAAAGCGTATTGCCGTTGCGTCTCAGCGATACATGCAGCGATTCGTGGACCACGCATCGTGCAGGCCCGCTACCGATGGTTTTCAAAGTTTCAGGAAACCAGATTTCCTCCCTCCCGTCGCTCTCGACTCCAATGGATTTCGCCATCGTCTGTACAAGAGCCGTCCGCATGAGGTTTGATACGGCGGAATCTTCATACCGGTATTCGTCCGGCGCGATGGGGGTGCGTTCGATTGGCCCTTTTATGTTTTCGCCAAATACTTTCTTGATGTCATCGAGGAGTCCGATGGCGAGGACCTTACCTTTTAGCGGCACGGCGACGACGGAATGACCGCTTGTCTGCGCGCGAAGCCAACTCCACACTTTCTCCTCTGGCCATGTTTTGAGATCAAACTGAAATACCTCAGACGGACATTCCATCTCGAAAGCATTGCTTTTGATTAATGTCGTCGTGTGCCGACTCGCGATTTGAAATGGGCTTCGGCTTAAAAGATCCGGTGGCACCATCTGAAAAATGCTCCCGCGTGCCCGCTCACGGGCTTCACCCACGAGGCAATGCAGAGCGAGCCTTGTCATCAGGTCATCGAAGCCGAGGGAGTGAACGTAGAAGGCGTCCCGTCCGGAGGCGCGCGCATGGCGGATGAGATCCGCGATGTGAGAGGGAACGTCGTCGTCACTGAAACCGCACCAATAAAGACTTCCGGTGCCCGGCACAGAGTATGCGGCCCTGAGCGTGTCCATAATCGAACGGTCACGGCCACTGTAACCGGTAACGATGAGCGGCGTGTTTTTGAGTTCGTCGGTTAGCGCCTTTTGCAGTTCTTTTTCCTGCTCGCGAAGTTCGTCCGGTGTGTTTTTGAGCGGATCATAACGGTAATCGCCATGAAGAGAAACGCAGAGGATCTCGCCTTTTGTTGGTGGCCGTGAGAGCCGCTGCTGACAATCAATACCGACTTCAAGGGGCGTAAGCTGAAATCCGGCAGCAGCTCTTGCGGGAAGACCGTCGAAATTTGGACTCCACGCCGAACGAAAGAAGCCGGCTTGCGCAAGATGGCAGAGGAGGTGATAACCAATGTGGGGTTTAGCCGAGCGGATTTTCTCCTGGAAATATGCCCGGCGATCCCCGCTGATCGGAAAGCACTCCTGAATGTAGAAACCGTATTCATCGGGGCTTCCGTTCGTTGGATAACGTCGCTGACGGTCGAGCCAGGCCTGAATTCGCTGCTGAACGCTTGGCAGGGAGAGTTCGGAGAACTGGTCATCAAGGCCAGGATTGTTCGTGACAAAGATGTTGCGCTTCCATTCCCATACGCATCTTTCTGCGGAAGGAACTCCGGAACTCACGGAAGAACCTGCGCCGATGAACAGGGCATGAGACGTCGAGCGCTTTAGACCGGCAGATCGAATGAAGGCGTCCAGAGGGAGCGTGAGATCTTCAAGCGCGGAGACCTGCGTTGCTGCCGAAATCATTGTTGCACTCCATTATTTGAAATCGCTTGATTGGCCGTGGCAGCGAAGCGGAATCTTAATCGTCGAAAAGAAACAGATTCCATGTACTCCAGAATCCCCAACGCGAGGGTGACTTTGCTTGCAGTGACCGCCAGAGAAGCTCTCTCAGGATTGATCGCAAAGCGCCCGGATTAGGTCCACGTGCAGACCGAGATCTGGTCCTATTGCTCGAAGAGGACGGGCCAATGTGTCTTTGGAAAGTCGCGAAACAACCGGCGATTCATATCTCGCCCGTCCGACCATTCCTGCAGGCTGGCCGGGACCAAGCAAAGGAGGAGTGAACAGCCATTTTTAGAGCGATGTCGGGACCGCGTCGAATGTTCCGTCTGACCGAAGGTTTTTCACCGCATATGATCGGGCCGTCAATTGCCAGTCCGATTTCCCCTGCCTCACAGACTCCCAACCATCCAACGAGGTTCTCTTTAGAATCCATGAAGCGCCCACGGATCGCCTTTCGTTCAAGGATGTCGTTCTCTGTTCGCTCTAATTCTGCCTCGATATATTTCACAGGCCGATTGCCGTCGAAGATAGGTAACGCATTCATGACACAAAAATAGCGAAGAGGTCGTCCACATCAGGTCCCATCAAAGGCTTCAAGACGATAGTGATGCAGAAAAGTGGCGCACAATGGCACTTTGCCACCTACTCAAACTTATTTCGATAAGCCTTCGCTTTGGCTTCGGTCACAAAGCCGTTTCCCTTGCAGAGTGCGCATTCGTGTCCATTAAAGCCCGTCTGGCCGGTACCGTTACAACGCGGACACATCTCTTCGTCAAAATCGTCGGCATTATAATTCGCGCGTTTTTCTTGTGAGACAACCTGGGAACCGCCGCAATATTCACAATAGTCGCCGTGTCCCCGTACACCCGCCCCATGACAATGCGGACACTCGGCTTCATCGATTTTCTCCCGCCTATACTTCCTTTTCTTCTCGCGGGTGACGACCTGTGATCCCCGGCAGTAAGCGCAATAATCCTGGACCAGTCCCGTCGTTCCCGCGCCCTGACAATGTGGACACGCTGTTTCGTCGATCTTGTCCGCATCATATTTCTCAAATTTTTCCTCAGATACGATTGTGTCGCCTTTGCAGTAGGGGCAGAGATCGCTGATCAGTCCCCGCGTTCCGGTGCCACTGCAGTGTGGACATTCCCTTTCGGGAGTCTTGTCTTCGTCAAATTCCTTCGCCCGTTCGCTGCTCACGACGCAGGAACCGCCGCAAAACGGACAGAGCATTCCCGACCAACCAATTGTTCCGCGGCCTCCGCAGCGTGGACAGCGGACCTCGTCGATATCGTCAGGGTCATATTTCTCAGCTTCTTTGGATGAAACAAAACAGTCGCCTTTGCAGTACGCGCACAAATCACTAATCAGTCCGGTCATTCCGGCGCCGTGGCAATGTGGGCATTCAACCTCATCGAAATCCAGCAAGGCGTCATCGACAGTTTCAACAACGGTAGACAACGCCATACGAATGGCACTGTCCTTTTTCTTTTTAGCGGCTCCGAAGCTCGCTTTGACGAGTTTGGGCGCCGCCTTTGCGATCGCACTGCCCATGTCTCCGAGTTCCTTATCCTTCTTGGCGGCCTCGGCAGCCTCGCCGACCAGATCTGGAATCCGCTCCATTAGGGACTTGGTTTCCGTCATGTAAACTTCGACCAGATCAACCGAAGCGCCGGACTTCTCCAGTTTCTGCTTGAGGCTCTTGAGGAGGAACGTCACTGCGACAAACAATTTCGTCGCATTCGCTTCGTGCCGCATCATCCGCTGTCGCGTCTCCCGCTTCAAAAGCTTTGCCGCGTGAATAACCTTAGGCGTGATATTGCTTGCGGGCCTAAACCCGAGGTCGTACTTCGTGTGGTGGTTCGGGCAAAGAAAGATTAGGTTGTCGGGACTGTTGTTCAGGCTCTCTGCGACGGCCTCGATATGAGCGACTTCGCCATTATCCGAATATCCACAGATGGCGCAGCCGTAATGGGATTCCGCCTTGATGTCCTCCTTGATGGCATCAGGAATAGGCGGACGCTGTCCCTTCTTGTACTGCCACGGCTTATTCAACCAGTTCTGGTATGACAGCAGTTCTTGTTCATTGAAAAACAACTCCTTGCCGACCTTAACAGCCTTCAACAGCCGTGCCTCGTTCTGCTTGGGACACTTCTTCGTGAAATATTCCAACAACTTGGTACTGACGCCGTACTTCATGGCCGCTTCAATTTGAGTCAGCAACATTGATTACGCATCCTGGCAGCAGAGGGTATCCTCTCGTAAACAGGAAGAATAGAACTGCGCTCCAGTTGCCAGCAAGCTTCGCCCGAAAGTTTCCTAACAAGTCCGCCATCCTGGCGTAGTGTGCAACCCTGAAATTTACCCGCACTTTTTGTTGTCGTCGCTGTCCCAGCAGGCCTTTGCCGACACCTTTTACATAGGACCGACATCTTTGTAGCTCCAGGGAAAGAATTCTATGGTAGATCGGACACACGAAATTGTCGTACGTCAGGCGAAATGCATGAACGCGGGCCTTTTCGAAATCGGATTGTACAAACCGGCGCCGGCCGGGGCGCACCATTGGACGGAGATGATGCTGCGGACGTGGGATTTGGAAACAATTGTGTCGTCGATTCCATGGTTGAAGTACCAAAACGTTGATGGGCGAAACATATATATTCGTCCGAAAGGCGAGCATTCGCTCAGTTTGGTCGACGATCTGACTGCCGAAGTCCTGGAACGAATGAAACATTCCGGGTTTACACCGGCACTGATTGTCGAAACATCTCCCGAAAACTTTCAGGCTTGGGTGAATCACGGAAAGACGTTGCCCAAGGCTACCTCGACCGCTGCGGCGCGTGCACTCGCTGAGAAGTTCGACGGAGATCGAGGTTCCGCGGACTGGCGGCACTTTGGACGGCTTGCGGCGTTCACGAATCGGAAAGACAAGCACCGCCAGCCAGGAGGTCATTATCCGTATGTGCGTCTCGTGCATTCGACCGGTGAGATTTATGAGCGAGCGGAAGAATTCGTTTCAGAGGTCGAAACAGCAGTGGAGAAAGCGCGCGTGGATAGTGAGCGGCGGCGTGAATCGGTTCGCCGGCGCGGCGGGTCGCAAAATGCTGGAGCGGTAAAAGGCATTGAGGAGTTTCGCCTAGATTCTCGATACAAGAGCGACGGAAGTCGAATCGATCTCGCTTACGCGGTTCATGCTCTGTCTCACGGCGTGTCTGAGGACGATGTTCGGCGCGCGATCGGCAGCCGGAATCTTACGAAGAAGGGCTCGCCGGAAAGACAGTTGGATTACATCGACCGTACGTTACGAAAAGCGGCGGAGGCGATACAAGGTGTGGAGCGGACGCGGTGAAGTTATTCGTCAGCGCGTCAACGCGTAGATCATCAGCATGAAAACCGTTGCCGTCAGCACGGCCCACGTGCGGAAGAAGCCGCCACGAGCGATGCCGGCCATAAGCAGAAGCATGAATTTCATAAATGAATACCTAATAACAGCCTATCCAAATCACCCGCCCCGGCGCAAATCTCAATGCCAGAAGCGGCCAACAAGCATCCCGATAAGGAATATCAGCAATGATCCACCGGCAACGGCTGCCCAGTGCCGAACGAATCGCGTGTGAATCCGGTACAGCTTGTCGAGCTTTTCCGTCGCCGCGGCGGTTATCGCAACAACGTGATTGTTCAATTCCTGCTTAGCTTCGGATATGCCCTCTTTAGTATGTTCAGCAAGAATCGCTCCAGCCTGATGTTGCACTTTGTCGCTCGCCTGCTCGAATTCTTGGACCGCATTTCGAATTCCTTCGACGATGCCTTTCGTTGCTTCTTCCAGTGCGAATTCGGTCAATGAGAGGACATAGAACGCGGGGTCATCCAGGTCGATGCGAATGTCGTGGCGTTCCGCGACTTTTCCGATCAGACGCCGCATCTCGATTATCTTGGTTTCTGCTTCTTTCGACTGCGACATGCTGTCCTCCGGCGGTTTCCTCGCTGGATTAGGTCAGGGCTAACCGGTCCAACTGTTCGAACAAATGGCGCTGCAGCATCCGGAGACGTTGCTTCATCATGATGGGATGTTTGCCGGGGCCAATTGCCTGTTCGAACGTTTCCTGACTCATGATCATTTGTTCGACATCTCGCCCGAAGGTGTCACCGGTCCGCTTGGCAATTCCGATAGATCCCACCACTCGATGGCCATACTCCTGAAATACGGCCATCTCTTCGAACTTCTTTCCGTTGCCCTCGATGGGACCGAAGTATTCGTTGAGCCACACAATGATGTTTCGTTCCTCCGTCGTTGCCGCGAGCTTGCGAAACCCATCGAGCGTGTCGGGCATCGCCAGTCCGCCCGTGATCACAGTGTGTATGTAGAGGATTCTTTGTGCGGCCTTAAGAGTCTCGATGAAGTTGCTTTCGACGATGTAATTCCAGAGAGGCACGAATGTCGATGCCCCGCTGTCGATGACGAAGATGCCTTCTTCCGTTAAGACGCGCTCACTCAAATCGTCAAAAACACGCGTGTCGATAACGGTATCCCGCATGAGTTCCAGCCGCTGAGCTGAAAAAGCCGGATACTTTGCGAGCGTCGCATTTATGGGGTCGGTGTCGATGCAGTTCACGGCAAGCCGACGACTCGCGAAGTACTGAGCGAGGATGCTTGCGACGAAGCTTTTCCCGACTCCACCCTTTCCCTGCAATAACAAGTGAATTGTTGTCGCCGCCGGAGTTGTCGTGCGGCGGTTTTCAGCGGTTTCCGATTTCATTCAACAGACCTCCTATTTAAATCAATTTGCTTTTGTCTGAGTCGTTCCATTTCGGATTGAAACGCTGCGGCGGGTTGTTGATACAGCTGTCACGAAAGTTGGCGAGTGGGTCGGAAGTTGCCGCCGCGGTGTTTCCCTTCGCCTCGTCAATACGAGGTCTGGCAGCAGGACCAACAGGGCGCTCCCGTCGCGCGGCTTTCGGCAGCGGGTCTTCGCGAAGCATTCGGCTGACGTAAACAGCCAACGTTTCATATCGGATTTCGATACCGATTTGGATGACGTTCTCTTGAATGTCCTTCACCGTGTGACCGACAGCTAAGGCTGCTTTGATCTCGGGCCAAATCAGTCGAATGAGACTGATGAGCCTTCTTGGTTTTTGATGCTGTAGCAGTGCCAACTTTTCTGCCGCCAGAATGGCTTCATTCATAGTTCTCAAGGAAAAGGTGTCGGCAAAGGCCAGTGGGGACAGACGAGGGAAATGTTTTTGACGGGATTTGACGGAAATTAACAGATCACAACAAAACTTAACGGCTTTTGACGCGACTTAACGAAAGCCAATGGAATTTGACGGTTCTTGACAGAAGTTAACGGATCTTAATTTTCCGACCCGGATTTGAAGACAACGAAGACCACCTAATGGAACATAAAAGTGGGATGCACGTGCGCGTGGTTTCGGCCGTTTTCATTTAGGTTTCCTGCCTTTGCCGCGCATCCCACAATCGCCCGCTGCCGAAATTTTGAATCCCGGCTGTCACCCGCCCCTTTTCCCAACACCTTTACTTAAGGAGGGGCTTTCATGGCGCAACGCAGCTTTAGGTTGCCATTGTCGATGTCGGAAGCGATTGCTGCAGCGATTCGGGAGGACGGGTACGCGTCATTCGCGGCGTTCCTAAGAACAGCAATCCAGAATGAACTCAAGCGGCGGCACCAACCTGATCTGCTCAAGGTTGAGCAGGCCATCGCCGCATCCGTGGACCGGCAGCAAAATGAAATTCAGTCTCTACGTGCAGTGCTTCAGGCGCACTTCGCGCTGACGGATGCGCTGGCCCGCGTAATTCTGCATTGCATGCCGGAACCTCCGGCCGACGTCCACAGCGAAGCGCTGGCTCGCGCGAAGGAGCGGCATAACAAGCTTTTGAAGATGACGGCCCTCAGCATGAAAGGGAATGCCCGAGCCATCCTGGCGGAACTGGTGACCCATGAACAATGAGGAACGCGAACGAGAGTTTCGCTTAAGGCCACCTAACCCGCGCCGGAATCAGAATGACGAGGCGCGGATTTGGAGCATCGCGTTGAAACGCGTGATGCACATCGGTCGGCTGTCGGGCTCCAGGATAGGCGCACAACCCAAACGAGCCGTGGCACAGTCGGCGAGTTTTAAACAGAGATGCGCGGTCCGCGTCACGTATGCGAAGAACAAGATGCCGGGACAATGGGAGGCGCACGGACGATACATTGCGCGGGAGAGCGCGACACAAGAGGAATGTCGCGGTCACGAGGGATTTGGTCCATCAGCCGATCGGGTTCCGATCGATGCAACGTTGCATCAATGGCAAACGGCGGGTGATCGCCGGCTGTTCAAGCTGATCATCTCTCCGGAATTTGGCGATAGGCTGAATCTCAAGAAGCTCGTCCGTGGGTTAATGAAAGAAATGGAATGCGACCTCGGAACGCAGCTCGAATGGGTCGCAGCAGAGCACCACAATACGGAATACCCTCACGTACACGTTGCATTGCGCGGCATCGATCAAAAGGGGAGAAGTCTTCAATTACCGCGTGAGTATGTTCAGCATGGCATTCGGAAAAACGCCGAGAATCTTGCCACAGCTCAGATCGGTTACCGAACGTCACGCGATGCGGAAGAAGCTCGACGTCGAGAAGTTCATCAGAAGCGGTATACGTCACTGGACCGGCTGCTCAACTCAGACAGGTCCGGTGAATCCGGTCAGATACAGACCTTTGCGGTCGATCTGCGAAACCGCCGATCGCAGACCGAGCGATGCCTCCTGCATGCCCGTCTGCTCTTCCTTCAAAAGATGGGATTGTCCGAACCAAGAACATCGAGTCGATGGTTGATCCGGTCCGATTTCGAGACGATTCTTCGCGCAATGCAACTGACAGATGACCGGCAACGAAGCCTTGCGGCAAATGGCATCGCTGCCTCTGACCCGCGCTTGCCGAGCCGCTTGACCGATATCAACAACGTTCGAGAACTTGAAGGTCGCGTCTTGGGCCACGGAGAAGAAGACTCAACAGGTCGAACGTACATGATGCTGGAAGGAACCGATCACCAGATCCATTTCATCCACCGTTCTCCGGATTTGGAGGTCGCGCGTCGCCAAGGCAGGTTGGCGACGAATTCATTCGTGCGCTTAACGACTCAACTCTTGAATCAGCGATTCCGAACGAAGGTTCAGAATTTTGGAAATGCCGACGAACTCCTCTCCAACGACGATTATCTAAAGAATGCTGTTCGGAAGCTTTTGCGGAAAGGCCGCATGCCCACGGAAACCGGCATCGCCGGTTGGTTGGGTCGATATGAGCGCAGCCTTTTGCGAACTCATGAAACGGAGCAGCTGCGTGAGAACAAGTCGAAAAGTAATACGCGCAGAGATCGATCCTAATGAAAACGTGTCCGCCGTTCACGTACGGATTCCGTCGCATAGGTTCGCCACAGCGATTGATGACATTGTTCGCAATGCCAAAGTATTCGCATAGGCTGCCCGGACGTTTGATGCCGGATGGTCATCGCTCGCTGACAGGCAGGACAGGGCTCCGATTTCGGTGTGGAATCCGCTGCACCAGATGACGGCGCGCTCGATTTCGGCTGACGAACAGGGCGTGGAGCATATCGATGAGCGACGAATTTTAGAAACGATGAAAGAGTTTGGCCGAGTAACTCCTTGTACAGATCCGGTGACACCCCAAACAGTTGCCATGCCTGGCCGTTCTTGAATCGGATCTCAAGCGTCCGTGAATCTTTTTTGTATGCGAGGGACTTGATCTTGGGATCGAAAACTTCCACTGCCGGATTGCCGAGCGGCGGCACAAAATGCTCACAGTCTTCGACCTTTGCATTGCACTCTCGGCAGAAAACCACTTTCGGCGCGACTCCCTGAGCGCAGCCTACTATATTAATGATGGACCGTACAAGCGTTCGGTATCATTGGGCAGGAGACTACTCGTGCCGCTCGCAGCCTTCCTCGATTGCTTGGCGCATCTTTTCAAGATCCTCTTTCGGGATGCGGCCGGCAAATGTCAGCAGGTCTTGTCCTGGTATTCCGCGAAGTTCGCCGGACATTGTTTCGCGAGCGAATTCTAAGAGTCTTCGCTTTTGTGGCTCCGTCACGCCGTGAAGCAACTTCGCGATTTCGTCGTCGAGTTTTTCCATTGATGCACTCTATTGTAAGCTCGCGAAGGACGCGAGAATTCCATGCCGATCATTTCAGTCACGGTGACATCAGCAGAAGAGGTAGCCCTAAATGCCGAGGCCAACGCTCACGGCATCTCTATTGAATCACTCATTCGTAAAGCGATTCTTCAGCTCATTTCATCCAGCGTGCCTCCGACGTCGGCTTCATTGACGGCTGAGGAATTCGACAGAGCGTTCGACGAAATTGCCGACATGATCCCACAAGATGTTCACTCGGTTAGCGACGAGGCACCCGGCAGGGAAAGCATCTACACGCGTGAAGATGAGTGGGACCGCAACTGAAATTCAGGCCCGACCGGTGTTTCGCCGCCGACCAGCATGATCATGCGGCATTGCGCCCATCCTTAAGCGGCGGAGCCTGATTGTCTTTTGCATCCATTCCAGGATTTGGTTCTTTTCGAATCGAATGTTCGCTTGGTATTTCCAGTAAACGGGCATCATCTCGCGACTCGCGTAGCTATAGACGGTCTTCACTGAGATCTTCAAAAAGGAAGCGACCTCTTTTGCCGTGAGGATTTCCACTGAGGGCTCCACTGATGTTGACGGTTTTGACCTTTCAGAACGAGAGTCCATAGAAAACTCCTGCGTTTGCGAATTGGGTTCCCACACTCATCCTGATCGCTCGCTTTTCCAGCCTGGGTCCGCTTAGACCGACGCTCCGGCAATATTTTTCCTCTTTCTGTCCCCACCGGCCATTCCCGACACCTTCCTTTTCAGAGAGACCCGCACATGGGTTTCTCCATATCAGGAGGTCTCATGGCCACAACACGTTTACTCCTTGCACTCCAACAACTCGACGAAACCGGTGGTGAACCTTTAGACGGATCGGGTTTTGAAGACGAAACACCAGATACGACGATCGACACCAACGAAGACGCGGCAGAACTCGATGAGGTGAGCCGCGATGTCTAACGAAAATCCTCAAAAAAGAGATCATCGCCAGGAAGTTACCGATCGCATCATCAAAATGCTTGAGGAGGGCACGGCCCCTTGGCAGAAGCCGTGGCAGCCCGGCGCTCTCGAAATGCCTTTCAACCCGACCAGTGAAAGGGCATATCGGGGCGGAAATGCAGTCCAGCTCATGGCCGTCGGAGTCGTGAACGGTTACGACGATCCCCGATGGCTCACATACCGCCAAGCTCAGCAAAACGGTTGGCAGGTGAAGCAGGGCGAAAAAGGAACCCAGATTGAATATTGGGAATTTCCGGACCGTCAGTCACACGCGCGTCGTGAAGCAATGGGCGAACACGCGTCCGATGACGGCCCCGCCGATGAGAAGCAGCCGCGACGGATGATCCATCGCGTTTACACGGTTTTCAACGCGAAGCAGATCGAAGGAATCTCCGAACACAAACCCAAGCACCGGGAAGAATTTGAAATCGTTGGCGCCGGCGAAAGCATACTGACGAACTCCGGCGCCCGAATCCATCACGACCAGAATGACCGCGCGTTCTACAACAGGAACATCGATTCGATTCACCTACCTCCCAAATCCGCATTCGCCGAAGCCGCCGATTACTATGGCACCGCGCTTCATGAGCTCGGCCACTGGAGTGGTCACGAAAGCCGGTTGAATCGCGAGACCCTCAATTCGAGTAAGACGTTCGGAGATGAGAACTACGCGAAGGAAGAACTTCGAGCTGAACTGGCCAGCATCTTTCTCGCTGCGGAGCGTGGAATTCCACACGATCCGGCCAATCATGCGGCGTATGTGGGTTCGTGGATTAAGGCACTGCAGGACGACAAGAATGAAATCTTTCGCGCTGCAAAGGATGCACATCGCGCGACGGACTTCCTTCTCGCACTGGAGATGGAGAAATCCGTCGAAGCGGCGCTGGAGATTTCCGGTGACTTCCAACATCGTCGAGAGACGTCGAAGTATGTCGCCGAATACGAACCTGGCTCGGGAACAGTAAACATCGAAGAAAAGTCTGACGCTCAAGAAGAGCGAGTTCTTGCCGATCGCGATACTGACAACCCGGATTCATTAGGCGAAGCGAAAAGGATTACCGAAGACGTCCTGGACGATGAGGTCTATCCAAAACCGGCGGATTTCAAGAAGTCATTCGCGGAAGCGCAGGAAGTCACAAAACAGCAACTCGGCGATAAAGCGAGAACTTTTGTGGCTTCTACCGATAGCGGCATCTACAACGGTGAAATCATCGGCGAGACCAGTCTTCACGTTGTGCAACGGCTAAGCGGCAGATCCGCCGTCGCTCACATGAAGCATCTGCTCGAATCCGTTCCGGATATCGGAGCCCAGGTCGCCATCACGTATTCGAACCAATCCGCGCGCATTCAGGAAACGCCGTCGAAATCGCGCGAGCATGAACTCAGCCGATGAGAACGCAGATTAATCCCTACCGCATGCCGCTGAACCCCGGATACATCGGCGGTTACAACTGGAGAGCGATGCTTGCAGGATTCGCTCTCCTGTTGATCTTTAATGTGACCGGAACCCAGTACATCGCGTCTCGCTTTGCGTATCAATCGGCATTGGGTGTCCCGATTTTTCGAACTGCCTCCTTTGCCCTCTATGAACCCTTTGCGTGGTCGATCTGGGTTTTGCGGTATGCCGGTTCCTCAAATCCGCACATCAGGCTTCCCGTCCAATTCGGTGTCTTGATCGTCACCGGCGGATGTATCGCGACGATTGGCGCATTCTTCGTGCTCAACATGCGTCGGACGCGGCGCCTTTCACGCGATACCGAGGATATTCATGGCTCTGCGCGCTGGGCTTCCGAAGATGACATCCGCAGAACCGGTCTCCTTCATGCGCAGAAGGGTGTGTACGTAGGCGGTTGGTTTGACTCTCGTTCGAAACGACTCCGCTACCTTCAGCACGACGGGCCGGAGCACATTCTCGTTTTTGCTCCCACCCGTTCCGGCAAAGGCGTCGGGCTGGTCATCCCAACGCTGCTTGCGTGGAGCGATTCCGCCGTTGTTTACGACATCAAGGGAGAGAATTGGGCGAAGACCGCAGGGTTCCGAAAAAAACAGGGCCATCTTTGTTTCAAGTTTTCACCCGTCGAGCAGGGAAGTTCGTCGCGCTTTAATCCTCTAGCGGAGCTGCGACTGTTTACGCCGCGCGATGTTTCCGATGCGCAGAACGTTGCCGACATGATTGTGCGCACCGGCGAAGACAGTCCGCAAGAACGCTACTGGCAGGATGCCGCCGCCAGCATCACCACAGGAATGATTCTTCATGTCTGTTACGCGGCTGCTGTCGAACGAAGAGTGGCATCGCTCGCTGATCTGGCCCGCGTCTTCACGCGGCCAGGAACCAACTTCCGAGAAACTCTGAACGAGATCATCTGCTTCCCGCACGATCCCGATTGCAAACACCAATGGCGAACCGCCGAAGGCGAACTCTGCATCACGCATCCGGTCGTGCGCGAAAAAGTCCAGGAGATGCTCGATAAGGAAGACAAGGATTTTTCCGGCGTGCTGAGCACTGCGAAAACTGCTCTGACGCTTTATAGCGATCCACTCGTGGCACGGAATACGTCCGCGAGCGACTTCACAATTCAGGATCTCGTCAACCACGAGCGGCCTATCTCTCTTTATTTGGTTGTGCCGCCTTCAGACAAAATCCGGCTCCGTCCCTTGATTCGTCTCATCTTCACAATGATCGTCAACCGCCTGACCGAAAGAATGGACTTCGAAGGAGCGCAGCAAAAGAAGAACAAGCACCGACTCCTGTTCCTAATTGACGAATTTCCATCGTTGAAGCGTATGGAGCTTTTCGGTGATGCGCTTTCATATATGGCCGGCTACGGGCTGAAGGCTTATCTCATCACGCTGGACATCCGGCGGATTCTCGATCAATCCGGATGGAACCAAGAAGTGGACCTACGTCACGGGCAGCGCGGTCCAGACCTCTCCGGCGGTGGGTGCGGACGGCATCGTGTACTTTGGCTCGTCGAACGACAACGTCTACGCGCTTAACGCGGACGGTACCCAAAAGTGGTTTTTTAGCACGGCCCGCGAGGTTCATTCATCCCCGGCCAACCGATCGAATTGACTTCTTTACGTCGGCTCGGAAGAAGAAAAACGTTCAT
>CAZWGA010000091.1:0-22517 GCA_964633285.1 uncultured Solibacteraceae bacterium
ATGCAATTCCTCATCGATCATGGCATCGACATGACGATCCGCGATTATCGCTGGAACGCTACCGCCCAGGGTTGGGCAGGTGTCGCTGCGAAGGACGAGAAGATGGCCCAGTGGATGCACGACGCGCAACAAGGGAGGGACCAGGCATCGCACTGAAGCGGCCGTTCATCGAGGCTGGGCGTAATAACCTTCACGCGACTGACTCAGGTGAAGGCTGTCGTCGCGGGTCTTGATCTGAATCCGTCGGAACGAACCGTCGGTCGAGCTATTCGAAGGCACGTATCCGAGGCTGTAAGTCATACCGAGTCTGCGCCCGAGCTGTTCGTAAAGCCGGACGACGTCATCCAGATCTTTCGAAAAGAGAATTTCGCCGCCGGAATTGTCCACGATGTGCTGCATGTTGAGGCGCACCGTTTCGAGATATGCCTGTGTGTTCGGAAAGACAACTGGAGAATCCAGGTGTTCAGGCAACGCGACGATGAATACCGGTATCCGCTGATTCGGCGCAGACTGCATGACTCTCTTGAGATCACTGTTGCTGTCGACCATTCGCGTATCTTGTCCGTCGGTTAACACCACGATCGCACGGCGGCCGACAATGCCCTTGAATTCCTTTCTCAGAGTCTCATCCAGCGCCGAGTAAAAATGCGTTCCATAGCTTTCATGCGGCTGGATGATCTCCCGAAGCGCAGCCGCCGCCAGATTTCGATCTGCCGTCCAGTTCATGTGTCTTTTGAATTCATAATCGAAAGATCCGAACGCAACGCGATCCTGAGGCTGCAGATTATCGAGCAGCGCCACTGCAGCCTTCACCATGAACTGGCGGTTGGTTCGCGTGCTGTCACTCGTGTCGAACAACAGGAAAATATTGTAAGGAGCGGATACCGGACTGAAGAATCGTATTGATTGAGGAATGCGGTCCTCGGAGATGAGGAAATCATCTTTTCCGAGCTCATTCACGAGGTTCCCCTTCGAATCAACGACCGTCACGTCGACAGAGACCACACGGACGTCTACCTTCAGCGTCGAGGGGTCCTGCCCCAGCATTGCCATCAACAGAAGTCCGGTCCAACCCATCTTGAGAAGCCCTGTGTTCGGAATAAAACCGCAGGAGGCATTATAGAGCCAGGATCGGCTTTCAGAATTTGCTTTCTCGTGTCAGCGCACTGGCTCCCTGTGTTCTATAATCACTCCGAAAAAAATGCCGTTAATTGTTGGCACGCAACTCGGTTCCCACGAAATCACTGCACTTCTAGGCAAGGGCGGCATGGGCGAGGTGTATCGCGCACGGGACTTGAAGCTGAAGCGCGAGGTCGCAATCAAAATTCTGCCTGAGGAGTTCGCGCGCGATGCCGATCGTCTGAGCAGATTCCAGCGTGAAGCCGAAGCGCTTGCATCGCTCAACCATCCCAATGTTGCGGCGATTTACGACATTCAGGAGTTCGGTGCGTCCCGATTCATCGTACTCGAATTGGTTGAAGGCGAAACGCTGGCTGAGCGTATCCAGCGCGGTCTGATTCCGCTGGATGAAGCGCTGCGTATTTCGGCGGATATCGCTGAAGCGTTAGCGGCCGCTCATGAAAAGGGGATTGTTCACCGCGACCTGAAGCCTGCCAACGTGAAATTGACACCCGATGGAAAGGTGAAGGTTCTGGATTTCGGACTGGCAAAATCGGCGTCGCCGTCGGACGTGAATGCTGGACTCTCGAATTCCCCGACCCTGATGAGTATGGCTGCGACGAATGCGGGCATTATTCTCGGAACTGCAGCGTACATGTCGCCGGAACAGGCTCGAGGCCAGACGGTCGACAAGCGCAGCGACATCTGGGCCTTCGGCGTGGTTGTTTACGAAATGCTCACCGGGAAGTCTCCGTTCGCTGGGCCCACGGTCAGCGACACTCTTGCTCTGGTGCTGACAAAGGACCCGGATTTGAGCGAAATCCCCGAACGCGTTCGGCTCCTGGTTCGCCGTTGCATGGAACGCGATGTTCAAAAACGGCTGCGGGACATCGGCGACGCGTCGATCTTGATTGAGGCAGCGGCAATCGCAAGCGCCTTCGGCGCCCCGTCGGCAGCGGCGGCGCCGGCGAAGCGGGTCCCGATGATACTTGGTCTCGCAGCCGCGATCGGCATCACCACTGCCGCGGCGCTCGCCGTCGTGCATTTCAACGAAGGCCGCGAACCGCTGCGTACCGTTCAGTTTGAAATTCAGGCTGAAGGTGTGAGAGCGAATTCGCTCACCGTCTCGCCGGACGGACGATTTTTGACTTTTGACAAACAGGATCCCACGACCGGCAGACGCACCGTGCACATCCGGGCGCTCGATTCACTGCAAACTAAAACGCTCCCGGAGCCGCCTTCGTCCCGGTTGACCTGGTCGCTCGATTCCAGGTACGTTGTTTTCTTCTCCAGCGGAAAGCTCAAGCGTGTTGCCGCTGAGGGCGGGCCGGTGGAAACCCTCTTCGACGCGGGCGGCGTATTTTCTCAAGCACCCGTAGCGACGCGCGACGGTTGGCTGTATCGGAGCGGCGCAGGAGATGTCATGCAGGTCCCGGCATCCGGCGGCGCTCCCACGACGTTTATCCCCGCGGCTCAGGCGCTTCCAATGAGGCTCAGTGGTTTGCACTTCCTTCCTGACGGGCGCCACTTCCTGTTCTCTGCGAACGAAGCAGCTATAGCAGGAACCTCAGCCGGGATCTTCGCGGCATCCATCGAAGCCCTCGGAGCCAACTGGAAAGCCTCGCCACCGCTGGCGGTCACGGATGAGACGTTCTTCTCGTTTGCTCCCCTTTTGAATGATCGCCAGGGGTACATTTTTTTCATGCGAGATGGTGCACTGGCGGCGCAGCGCTTCGACAATGAGAAGCTCCAGGTTTCAGGGCCTGCTGTGACCATTGCCGCGAGCGTTTCCGACTTTGCCGCCTCAAGAGACGTTCTGGCGTACCGCTCAGGCCCGCTTAACCAGACACAGAGTCAGCTACGCTGGTTTGACCGGCAGGGAAGGCAAGTCGGAACATTAGGACAACCTGGCACCGCAGGTGGAGATGTCTGGTTGAGCCGGGACGGCAAGACTGTCTTTATCGATCGGGCGGAATCGGGGACCAGCCGCGCGTTACTCGGAGATACGGCTCGCGGCGTTTTCAGCCGGCTTACATCGACGAATGCAACGGAGACGGCAGGTGCGCTTACGCCGGACGGCAGCGTGATTTTCACTGTTGGGGCCGCCGGCGTCCTGGGTGATCTGTACGTCTTGCGGTCGAATAGCTCCACACCGGAATTGTTGGCGAAGTCGGAGTTCGTGAAACACCCCAACGATGTTTCTCCGGACGGCAAATATCTGATCTACGATGTGCACGGAGTGCAACTCCAGGACTTATGGATCCTACCGCTAAATGCCGGTAACAACGCGAAGCCGATTCCATTCCTCGCCACTGCGGCTGACGAAACTTTTGGCCAGTTTTCGCCCGACGGCAAATGGGTCGCTTACAGATCAACAGAGTCCGGGCGCCCGGAAGTGTATGTCCGGGCTTTCCAGCCGGATCAATCGCCCGCATCGGGCGCGAAGAAATGGCTCGTTTCCACAGCCGGAGGCGATAAACCTCGCTGGAGTCGCGACGGCAAGGAACTCTATTACGTCGCCCCAGGCGGAAAAATGATGGCGACACCCGTGAAGACCGGCGCGGCATTCGAACCTGGAATTCCAGTTCAACTCTTCGAAGCACAGTTTTCTGGATACTTCCCGTATGACACCGGCCTCGATGGACGATTCCTGATCAACACTCCTCTTGCCCCGGCCCAGGCGCCAGCCTCCAATCCGGCGATTACCGTGATGCTGAACTGGTCTTCCACGCTTAACAAAAACAATTAAGCGGACGAGAAGTTGACTATGCCTTGCGAGGTTAGAGCTACTACTTACATTCCGGAAGTGTGCGGGCCCATCTCCAACTGTCGTCCATACGGCGAATCTGGATGACATCCACGACTTTCGTGTTGGAGATGTCTTTCATGCCCGGAAAGCTGGCGCGGATCTGAGCCGGATCGCGTAATGGATTCCCCAGGACAACGACACGCGCTCCGGTCACCAGCGCGGCTTGCGCTGGGCCGGTAACGCCGGTGTTTGTCAATTCCTGCAGCGAGGTCCACTCGGCGGTATATGTCGCGCCGTCGTCCATCTTGAGAATGATCAAGACGTGTGGGTTCTTCCACTCGGCGCTTTCGATTCGCCCCTCGATCGTGACTTTCCTGCATTGATCGTAGAAAAGCGGATGGCTGTGATGCGCGTACGTGGAGGACGCAGCGCATATACAGATAGCTATTGCCAGATGAATCACCACGTTTCGTTTCACGTCAAATGGCCTCCATGATGGATCTCGCGTCTCCTCCGTTTGCTCAGGGGCAGCCGGAAACAGCCTTCCACCGCGGGTTGCTATCCTATGACTCGCCGATACATGTCTCAAGGACCTAAAAGATACGGGGTCAGAAATCCTGGAAATTGATGGTGGACGAAATATGTCGAACCGCGTTAGGGTAGCCCTATGAGCGTGGCGGAGCTAATCCAACAAGTAAAAGCGTTACCTGCTCGCGAACGCGAAAAAGTGTTTCTGGCGATCCTTGCTTTGGAAGAGTTTCCCTCTGTCAACCTAAGGAAGACCAAACGCGTGAAATGGCCGGACATCGAGGCACGTGCGAAGAGGATTTTTGGTGATCGGGTATTGCCGAATTTAGTTAGTTCTGCTTGAACGCGAGGAAAGTCCTTTCTGAAGACGCGACACTACGCTGACAGTAACGCTCGAATGAGAATACAGTTTGTCCGAATGACACTTTGTGCCGTGTCATTGGATCTTGCGCGGTCCGGATGAAGTTTTGGCTTGCCCGAATAAAGGTTATGGCAGTGTAAATGGCGGTTTGCTTCGTCCGGATGGGAAGTTCGCCCGTGTAGATGGGGATTGAGTCCGTCCGAATGAAACTTGTGTCTCTCCGGATGAGACGTATGGCGCTGTCGATGACGATTGAGTTCCTCGGATGAATCTTGCCGTCGTCCGGATGAACAGCGTGCCCGTTTCGATGCCGATGAAGACAACGCGGACGCCGATCGAACCCGTGCGGATGGCGATCGTGTCCGCGATTACGGCAGTTTCACATTCAATTTCCCCGCCAGCCGGCGCATCAGCAGTGGGGCCGGAGTTCAAAATGTCAGTCGAGCACTCGCTTTGAGCGGTGGCCCAATAGTAGGTCATGGGGTTTTTCCCACCTTGCCGATCAGGCTTTCATAAGCGGCAGCCCACATCAGCGGGAACCACGATCCAGCGATTAGAACCACGGGAAGCCCAATCAGACCGATTCTCAGATTATTCCCCGAGAGATCGTAGCATCGGATTTGGCATCCCAACCGCTGAAGCCCCGTCAAGAAAATGAGCCAGACGGGCGCGGTTGCCACCGCAAATCCTGCAAGAAGTCGCCAAAGAAATCCATACGTGATCTTTCCGGAGAATCGCAATGCACTGTATGACGTCAGCGACTTATCGGAAATCGCAAATAAACTGAAGCAGTACTTCGGAATTAGAAATATATAGAGAATGGTGGCCACCGGCAGAAGACCTCGATCCGCGAAAAATCCGAAGAATCCGGCTAATGGCGCCGCCATTCGCTTGAACATTACAGCGACCGCGCCGCGAACCAAACCCGCCCAGTCCAATAACGAATACAAAAGAATAAAGACGATGCCAACCGCAGGGGGAATCAAAAGAGGGATGGACGGAAGGAAAAACAGAGCAAGAAGCGTGGAAGTCGCTGTCTTCCACCGTGAAAAACGAGGTGCCAAGTCGACGATCTCGGTTTGTTCTCCCCGTATCAGTTTAAGGTGAAACCAACACCACCCGGCTAGGAATGGCGCAATAGTCGCGCAGTAAACCGTTAGTTGCAATAGCCAGGAAACCTGACGAAATTGGTTGAGCAGCGAATGAATTAAAACCAAGAAGGAGTATTCCAGCAATGAAGCAGCGAATAGCTTCCAATGATTCCTTCTTAATACTCTCCACGATCGCAGGCACCAACTCGCAATCGTGGGACTAACGGCTTCGCTTTCAACCATGATTGTCACGTTCACGCGGACTGATGCGTGAGGAACCGGGTCGCCGTTCCCGAACGATAGAGTACGCCAAAACATTCCGAACAAGCATCCGCAATGGTATCGAGACGATGGGAACCATTCGATTGAGCATCATGGGATGACCGTTACCTCAATCATGCCTTTCGAGTTCTCATCGACTCGAATCGGCTTGCCCTGGTTTTCGTAGCTCTTCAAGACTTCCGGATCGAAATAGGAGAACGGCTCGATGTCTTCCCACGCAAAGATCCGGTAATTCCCTGGTGTGATTCCGTGAATTGTGAAATGCCCATCGGACGAGGTGTCCGTCGTTTTGTAGAGATCCGTCCTTTCACGCAAACGATCAGGCACCAGAACTACAGTTGGATTGCCGGCCACGGGCCGGCCGCTTTTGTCCATGACCGTGCCGGAGAGTTCGCCGGAGCTCGTGCTGAGCGTGACATCCAGTGATCCGTCGACGCGGTCGGAGATCGAAACGCTTTCGAGAACGTCGAGGCGTCCCAACCGTGCATCCTTGATAAACATGTTGGGCGGCATTTCCATGACGACGAGTTTGTATTCACCCGGTGTGATGCGATTCATTGTGAACGTTCCGTCGGTCAACGGACGAGCAATACTGATTCCGCCGACCAGCGCTGCCATCAGCGAGCCCCCCTCGGCGGGTTGAAGCAATAAGCCAATGCGAGCCGCGATCTTTTCATCGACAGGAGAATCTCCTTCGATGCGGACACGGCCGCGAATCGTGATGCCCGGAGTCAGTGTGAGCGCAACGTTATCGATGTCCGCTCCAGAGACCTCGATCGGCATCTCGACTCTGCTCGATCCGGCGCCCGGCAAAAATCCGTCGCTTGCGACCAATTTGTACGATCCCGCTACGACGTCACGGACTTCAAATTCACCTGTAGCCGGGTCGTATTTGTTGCCTTGCAGCGCTCCAGCCATTCCACCAAGCATCAAATCAAAGACGGATGATTGTGCGTCATTCTTAGGCATGGCTGAAACACTTCCGTTTTTTGGCGGGCGTCCCGTGGTTGCATCGATCAAGCGGCCTCGAATGCGCGATCGTTGGCTTCGAGAGAGAACAAAGTCGGCACGAAGTTCGCCGGATCGCAAGTCCAGGGCAGCAGCGCGTGAAGCATCGGGGGTTCCGGGATAATACGTCAGTCCGAAACCGGAATCCGTGACCTGGTTTTCAGGGGCATCCGCACCTAATGCGAATGTCAATTCACGGGCTTGAATCGGCTGCGCCTGTGCAGTCGCCTGCGACAAGGTATCGAGTGCGGATTTGACGGCATTGGCGCTGACGAAGTAACGGCCCGGGTTGAGCCAATACAATCGGTATTCACCGAGATCATTTGTCTTCGTCGATTGAGCCGGTTCCAATTTACGCTTGCCTGTTGCGTCGTACGTGGAACGAAGAGCTTGCACGGCTATTCCCGCAAGAGGCTCGCCGCTCGAATCGATAATGCGTCCGCTGATCGTGGGTGCAGGCGTTAATCGAAACACGATGTCCTGAAGCCGCTGGCCCGCCGCGATGTTGAGATTTGTTCCGGGGCGATTGAACGATCGTTGTCCGTACGCCTGCTTCGCAAAGCCGTTTCGCGCGGCCACGATCTGATACGTTCCCGCGGCGATATCCGTAATCTGAAATCTTCCCTGCGCATCCGTGGTGGCCGATGGAATTGCGGTCAGCAACTGTTCGGGAATCGGAGCATCGCCCTTCGGTTGAGCGGACGAAGCATCCTGCACCTTGAGGAGCGTCACCTTTGCGCCCGCCAATGGATCATTCGTTCCCGCGCGAACAACGACACCTGTGATCGTTGCTTTTGGCGGAGGCGATGGCGTCTGAGCTAATGAAGCAATCGGCAATAGCGACGCAAACGCGATGGTAATCCCGGTTCGTTTCATGGGTGTTTACTGTATATCAATTCACGGCAGGCTGTTGCACATCGTCGGCGGGAAATGACACTCCACCAGGATGCTGAAAAGATCTACCTTGCAAAACAAAAGTAAGACTTTGAAAATACAAGCTGATGAAGCGAGCCGCAGAAAAGCTTTTGCTCAGTTATCTTGAAACATTTCCGTGTGTCGCCGTTGTTGGCGTCCGCCAATGTGGCAAGACGACGCTCGTAAAAACACTGTCCGGCAATTGGAAATATTACGATCTGGAACGGCGGGCGGATCACACGGTTGTTACGCGCGATCCCGATACATTCTTTCGATTGAATCCGCGGCAGGTCGTTCTCGATGAAGCTCAATTCGTCCCTGAGATATTTCCTGCCCTGCGTGTGGCGATCGACGAACGAAGAAATGAAAAAGGCCGTTACGTTTTGACCGGATCAAGTTCGCCGGAGTTGATGCGGTCTATCTCTGAAACTCTGGCCGGCCGAATCGGCATTATCGAACTGGCTCCGTTTTCATGGAGCGAAGTGACGGAAACGCCGGAGCGCGATTCCTTCCTGCGGCGATTATCGGATCGCAAGACGCCGATACCCGGCCTTGTCGGCGGATTAAAGCCGCGAGGTAGCCTGAAACTCGCCCATGACTATTGGTACCGCGGCGGGTTCCCGGAACCCTGGATGAATCCCAAAGACGAATTCCGGAGACGTTGGGTTGAGCAATACCTGCAGACGTATTTGTATCGTGACGTGAAGCGGCTGTTTCCCGGACTCGATGAAGTGCGATTTCGCCGATTTGTGGAAATGCTTGGAGGACTCTCCGGACGTATTTTGAATTTCACCGACGTAGCGCGGGCGCTCGCAGTTTCGCAACCGACGGCGCGTGACTACTTCGAGATTGCTCATGGGACATTTATCTGGCGGCGAATTCCTGCCTATACCGGAAACGTCATGAAGCGGGCCGTTAAACATCCACGCGGATATCTGCGCGACAGTGGTCTGCTTCACGTTCTCCTTCATATTCCGGACCCGGAGGCATTGCTCAGCCATCCACAAGCTGGAGCGTCGTGGGAAGGGATGGCCGTGGAAGAGATTCTCCGCCAACTCAACGCGATGGGTCTGGGATATGACTATTCGTATTACCGAACCTCCGCGGGTGCTGAAGTGGACCTGGTGCTCGAAGCCGACTTCGGCCGAATTGCCGTTGAGATAAAACGAACGTCCGCGCCAACAGCACGAGATCTCCGGACACTTCACGACTTCGTTCGTGAACAGAAAGCACGGCTGGGTTTGGTGATCAACACCGACTCGACGCCGCGCTTGTACGAAGAAAAGATCGTGGGTCTTCCCTTCAACTGGTTATGAGCTTCGATTGACCGGAGTTCTGGTAGAATTCGCTGCGCTCTTTGCCACATCGATGATTGGAACCAGGCTCGCACATTACGAAATCACCAGCCATCTCGGAACCGGTGGCATGGGCGAGGTCTATCAGGCCACCGACACGAAGCTGGGCCGCAGCGTTGCGATCAAGCTCCTGCCGGCTGCGTTCGCTTCCGACGCTGAACGCCTGTCGCGATTCCGGCGCGAGGCGCAGGTACTGGCGTCGCTGAATCACTCCAACATTGCCCACATCTACGGCCTCGAAGAATTCGGCGAGACGCGTTGCATCGTCATGGAATTGGTGGAAGGCGAGACGCTGCAGGCGCGACTCCAACGTGGTCCGGTTCCGGTGGATGAGGCCTTGGCGATTGCGAAGCAAATCGCGGAGGCGCTGGATGCCGCACATGAAAAAGGCGTGGTTCATCGGGATTTGAAACCCGGCAATGTGATGCTGACAACCGAAGGAAAGGTGAAGGTCCTCGACTTCGGTTTGGCGAAAGCATACGAAAGCAGCCTGCCTCATGCGAGCCTGTCCAACTCGCCCACCATTGGGCCGGCGGCCTCTGTGGGCGTCACAAACGCCGGCGTGATTTTGGGCACTGCGGCTTACATGTCGCCGGAGCAGGCCAGAGGCAAACCGATCGACAAGCGTACAGACATCTGGGCCTTTGGGTGCGTGCTCTATGAGCTGCTCACGGGAAAACAGGTATTCCCGGGCGAGGACACCACAGAGATTCTTGCAGCTATTGTGAAGTCCGAACCGGAGTGGGAAGCGCTACCGGCGGGAAGTCCGGTCCGATTGTTGCGGCAGTGTCTGGAAAAAGATTTACGCCGGCGCATGCGCGATATCGGCGATCTCGGCATTGCCCTGGAGCCGGATCGGACCGCCGCGGCGCCACCGGTAAGAAGTCGTTTGCTGGTTTGGACACTCGTGTTGATTACAGCGGCGTCATTGATACTCACCGTATTTGCGCTTTCAAAACAGCCCGCAACCGTTGAGAAAATCTCGACGCGCTTTGCGATCTCGCTTCCGCCGGGGCAGGAGATAGTCAGCTATCCCGCGATTACACGTGACGGCCAGACCATTGCCTACGTCACACAACAAGGAACGGACGATCCGCAGCTTTATTTACGCGATCTGAATTCTTTTGAGGCGCGCGCGGTGCCGAATTCAAAAGGCGCACGGCAACCTTTCTTTGCGCCCGATGGGAAGTGGGTGGCGTTTTTCGCGCAGGGACAACTTCAGAAAGCAGAGGTCGCGGGTGGCGCTCCTATACGGCTGGCCGAAACAGGCAATCCCCTGGGCGGAACGTGGAACGAGGACAACACGATTATTTATGACTCGACGCTCGGTTCCGGCCTTCTGCAAATTCCCGCCAGCGGCGGAACACCTGTCTCGCTGACTAAGCCCGACGGCGCGTCCAACGGGTACGCCCACGTTTTTCCGCAAGCCCTTCCCGGAGGGAAACGCATTCTGTTCACAATTTGGGGACAAACGCAGGGGAACGCGGTGCTCTCACTGGATTCGCGCCAATGGGAAATCGTGCTGCCTGTGACGGCGAGATCGTTTGGATTTGGGATATTCGACGCTTTGCGTGGCTCTACAGGCCGTCTTCTGGTTACCGATACGAGCGCCGGCGTGATGGCAGCGCCGTTCGACGCCGCGCATCCTGCTCGCACCAGCGCCGATGTAACCGTGCTCGCCAATGTGTATTACGACGTGGAAAACGAAGCCCGGGCCTGGCTGGCTGTTTCAGAAACCCGCACCGCAGTCTACGTCTCCGGCAATCCGGCTAAGACATCGCTGGTGTGGGTAGACCGGGATGGAAAGAGCGAATCGCTGGGCAAGGATCAGGATATATACAGAGAGGCGAGCCTTTCTCCGGACGGCACGAAGGCAGTCGTCAGGCGTGCTCTCGAACTCTGGATTTATGATTTGCAACGCGGTACCCGCAGCCCTCTGACGTCGGGAAACGGCAGCAATCTGTTGCCCTGTTGGAGCCCTGACGGCTCGCGGATCATTTTCGCTTCGAACCGCGGAGGCGACTGGGACATCTATTCACAACCCGCCGACGGATCGCGGGCTGCGGAACCGCTGCTCAAACGTCCTTATGACCAGTTTCCTTACTCGATGTTGCCCGATGGGACTGTGCTTTATGCGGAAATTCATCCTAAGACCTCCCGGGATCTCTGGACTCTGTCGCCGGATGGAAAAACGACGCCCATTCGGGTAACGCCATTCAACGAAGCGGAAGGCCGATTCTCGCCGGCTGCTTCTCCAGGTCCCGCGGGCGGGCAGCACTGGCTCGCGTATTCGTCCGACGAATCGGGGCGAAACGAGATCTACCTGCAGTCTTATCCCGATGGAAAGAACAGAAGTGTGGTCTCCAACGGAGGCGGAACTCAGCCGCGATGGTCGCCGGACGGCAAGGAACTGTTTTACGTGACCGGAGACGCAGTGGTGGCCGTAGCGGTGCGAGCGGACGGATCCTTCGGCGCTCCGCGCAGACTATTTGACCGATCGAACTTCCAGTTGAATTACCGATACCAGAGTTACCAGGCCTCTCCGGACGGCAAGCGTTTTCTGATGATTCGTCGCGACGAAGGCTCCGTCCCCCGCCAACTCAACGTGATCCTCAACTGGTCTGGCGAAGCTGAGCGGCTGGGTCAGCCGGAGACGAAGTAATCGCCCGGCCCGAACGCGTTACTTACTCAAGCATTCTGAAGAATCAGCCGAGATTTGTGGGATCTTCACTTGTCGCTCGGGGTGAAGGTGATGTTGATGACTCTCCTCTCGTTCTCTACGACTCCAACCATCACAGCCTTCTGGCCGTACTTTTCATGCCACGCTGTAATCTCGTAGTAGCCGGGAGGCGCCGTCAGCTCGAATAACCCGCCCGCCTTCGAGACCGTATGGAACGGATGGTCGAAGACGCCGGCGAAGGCGGTCTTCCACCTGTGAATGTCGTCACGGATTACCAGGGGCATCTCCGGGTGGGCGAACGTGGTTTCGTTGACCATGTTCTTGACGGGTTGTCCGATATTGAACTGCGGATTCTTTTCGGACCAGGCGTGGACGTTGTGCAGAGTCATGTCGCTGTTTCTTATCCTCAAACGCTGTTGCGACGTCATTGTAAAAACGTGAGGAATGTAATGACAGTTCAGTTGGTCAAGTTCAACCGCCGTCGCGGGCGCCGGGTAGGTCACGCCCGGTGGCAATCCTGCGCTGATGTATATAATCACGTTTTCAAGACCGCCATCGCTGACTTCTACCGTTTCCAACGTCGAGTAGTCTGACGAGTGCTGCTGACAATATGGATCGGCCGACATCTGAGCCGGAGGATTGGGTGGAGGTGCGCCTTCAAATGTGATCTTGCCGCTTATGGTGGCGGTGGTTTTGGGTAAAGAGTTGATCAACGGCTGTTGGCCCGCCGCCGGGACGCTCCAGCCAGCGATCAAAATCGTCCAAAGGGCCACGCCTTGGAATCGCAATCGGAATCTACGATTCATATTCGAGTCTCCCGTCCGAAAGTTCGAAGCCGAATTCAAAACGTCACTTGAGCCAATACCGGTCCCGCCGTGTGAGCTCGAACCGGCCGCGCATCCCACATCGCGCTTCAGCGTATCATGTGGCAGCGATCCATGGCCTGCAACATTCCCGTCTTGAGTTCAGCGACGCCGCTGTCGCTGCGGTCGCGCTGGCTTCACGCTAGTTTTCGACAGGAATTTCCGCTCGATCAATGACGAGTACATCGACGGGTCCGCGTTGCGGATCCAGTTTCAGCCCGAGTTGTTCCTGTAATGCCGCAAAGATAGACGGACCATTCGGATCGATGATCGGACCGCCAGGACCGAAATCAGGAATCCGATCGGGCGTGAAGTGAAGATTGATATCAAATGCGCCGGAGAGGCCCGTTCGGTCGATCACCATTCGACCGAGTGAAGATCCCGTATTGGAGAGCATTGATAACCGCCGGACGAAATCCAGCATCGTTATACCGCCAGCCATGATAGCCCCCGGAATGACTCTTGAACCACAAACCGGTCGGTCGCCTGATTGCGGCTGCGGCGGTGGTGTGCTTTCGCCGCGCGCCCGCGATGCGGCGAAGGCAGCACAGTCGACGGATGCCTTGCGGAGTTCGGGCCCGGGTCTGCCATCCGCACGCGCGAGAACGAGAGCAAAGACCGGCAGTTCCCGGGTTTCGTTATGCACGGCCAGATTGAATCGGTCCGCGAGCAGCGAGCGCAACATCAATTGTTGCTGGCTTGGACCGAACGGCTGCTCGGCTTTAAAGAGATCAGGGCTCGACGAAGTGGCCACGATATCGAAGCGATCGGAATTCAGCCATTTCGGCCCACCAGTAATTTGAAAGTCCTGAAGATCGTAGGCGCTCTGAATCAGCATCTGCAGAGTGTATCCGGTCATCGTAAGCCGGTTGCCCCTGGCCTGATTAAACACGATGTTATCTCCGGCCTTGTTTGGTTTAATCGAGGCAACATCAAAGGACTGAACCCGAGTTCCAAGCGGCGAGGTCGCGAGCATTCCGAAGACCGCTGCCCACAGAAAGAGACTGGTCATCGATGCCTCCATTCTTCAGAACATGATGTTTTGCGGTTCTGTAAGCCTACCATCAGGTCCATTAGTAACTATACCGGTTGTCATCCAATCCGGGTCATTCCATGATGGCCGCAGAATAGCCGAGTTTTGTGCGAATCTTCACTTGTCGTTAGGGGTGAAGGTGATGTCGTAATAGCCGGGAGGCGCTATCAGCTCGAATAACCCGCCCGCCTTCGAGACCGTGTGGAATGGGAATCGAACCCGTGTTCGATTCCCATTCATAGCCCCAACGGGAATCGAACGGGTTAGTGGTGATAATGAGTTGCAACGAAATTTTCAGTCTTCCCCCCATTCTTCCCCCCAAGAATTTCTGGATGCTATTGGACAGGGTCGGACGAGTTCACCTTTCAAGTCGAAGACCTGGAGGCATTTCAGAATAGCTGGCGCGTGGAGGACTTCAGTACGGGCCGATTCGCTTTTCTGGATCCAGCGAAGCCGCGCGCAAAAAACTCTTTCAGAGCGAAGAGGCCTTGAGCGCGGCTCGACGGCTGCAATGTTTTGTTCGGCGGTTAGTCAAAGCGATGCCAAGAAAGAACCGTGTTCGCTTTCTGCGAACTTGATCAGGTCATCTTGATGCTCGCGAAGTATTGACTCGATTGTCGCAGTTGAGCAGTTGCCGCGTCGAATCCACATACGCATTCCGCGTATACAGGGTTTTCCACCCCGTTTGTCCGGCTCAATCGTGATGATGTCTTGCGACTGCTCGTTACTTATGTCGGCAGGGACATCGCCGACTTAGCAACAAGTGAGGATACGGCAATTTCCAAGAAGCGACTTGCGACAACAACAGGGGCGCTTCAATCAGCACCCGAACCAAAGATCTCGAGGGAATGGCTGTTGCTTGATGGGCAGGAATGTGGGCAATAACGGTGAGCGCTGCATTATGAGGTCTTCATTTGTTTCAGTTCCCGTGATTCGCAGGGAACCTGGCCGACTTTTCCTCGTGGTTCGCAGTCTGAATTTTCATCGGTAGCCTTCAAGGACCTTTCCGTTTAGCGATCTTAGAAATGAGATGAGCGCACGTTTTTCCTCCGGCGTGAAGTTGCGTGGGCGGATTTCGGGGTCGAGCGAGGGATTCGGACGGCCGCCGTCGGAATAGAAATCGATGACGTCTTCCAGTGTGGCCATGCTGCCGTCATGCATGTATGGCGCGGTCCGAGCGGCCTCCCGCAGCGTGGGTGCTTTGAATGCGCCATGATCGTGCGGATTGCCTGAGATCGCGAAGCGGCCTTCATCGGCAATGCGGTCGTCACGCCAGGCTACGCCCGTATTATGGAATTGCTCATCCGTGAAGTTCGGGCCGACGTGACATGCGACACAGTTTCCTTTGCCGCGAAAGATCTGCAGTCCGAACTGCTGTTCGGCGGACAGCGCCTGGCGTTCGCCGTTGATGAAACGATCGTAGGGAGAATCACCGGACAAAATAGTTCGGACATAACTCGCCAACGCGCGAGACAACGCCGTGGCATCCAGCTTCAACCGCGCGGTTGCTTCTCCTAGCGTTAGATCCATCTCATTCGGGTTCTGGATCGGCTCGACTACTTGTTGCTCCAACGTCGGCGTTCTCCCATCCCAAAAGAACGCTCGACCATATCCGCGATTGATCAGCGACGGAGCATTGCGATGGCCTTGCCGGCCGCCGATGCCGACTGCTACGGACAGTGGGGTGGAGAACGCTCGATTCGGATTGTGACAAGTCGCGCACGCGATCGAACCATCGCGCGACAGCCGTTTATCGAAGAAGAGCTGACGGCCAAGCGCGACTCTGTCCGGAGTTATAGGATTGTCCTCTGGGGCCGGAAGGTAAAGATCCAGCCCCAGAGGAATTGCGATCAAAACTGCCAGTATTCGCAACAGCATCATTGCCGGGTACCGTGCGGCAAGTCGGCTTTCACGCCAGCCGCCGTCTGGTAGCGCTTGGAAAGATCCTTCTCGAGCAACTTCTCGATTACGGCGGACAGCTCTTGCGAAACCGCAGGATTCACCGCCCGAACGCTTGGCGGGGTTTTATGGATAATCGCGGTTGCCGTCGCAGGCCATCGCGATTCCACAAAGGGGAGGTTGCCGGTGGCCATCTCATAAAGACTGATGCCGAACGAGAAGAGGTCGCTTCGCGCATCGAGTTCAAGCCCGAGCGCTTGTTCCGGAGACATATAGGCGATAGTGCCGGCGAAATTTCCAATCGCTGCATCGCTTGTGATCGTCGATGCATCCGGCCCGGCCGCAACGGTCGCGAGTCCGAAATCCAAGATCTTCGTACTGCCATCACGTCCCACGAATATGTTCGAGGATTTGATGTCGCGATGGATCAGGCCCCGCGCGTGCAGAGCCTGTAAGCCGTCGAGAACTTGTGCGGCAATGTATAGCAGTTCATCGATGGGCAACGGCTTGCCCTCAATCCTGCGATTGAGTGGTTGTCCTTCGAGCAACTCCATCACGATGAACGGACGGCGCTGGTCCTCGCCAATATCGTGAATCGTACAGATATTCGGATGATTGAGCGCTGAAGCGATCCTTGCTTCACGTTTGAAGCGCTGCAGGGTCTGGGAATCCGGAGCGATGTTCTCCGGCAGAAACTTCAGCGCTACCTGACGGCCCAGCGATCGATCGATCGCCTTATAAACGACGCCCATGCCTCCGGCGCCGAGCCGTTCCAGGATTTGATACCGAAAAGGCGGCCTTTCCAGAGCCGCGACCGCACCGGTTTCGGAGCGGCGCAACAATGCGCTGATTCGGGCCCGCAGTTCGCGCGGGCTGAACGGCTTGGTGACGTAATCATCGGCGCCGAGTTCCAGGCCCAGGACTTTTTCCGCTTCATGCGTCTTTGCGGTAAGGAGAATGACCGGAGTCCCCACGCCGGAGCGGCGCAGCTGGCGGCACACTTCAAACCCTTCCAGGCGCGGCAGCATCACATCCAGGAGTATCAGGTCCCATACTTCACCTTTCGCGCGCCGCAGCGCATCTTCGCCGTTGCCGACGGTGTAGGTCTCATAACCGTTGCGGCGGAGATCTTCTTCCAGTCCAAGTGCGATGTCGGGTTCGTCTTCGGCAACCAGAATTCGTGTCATGGTCGTGCTCGGGGACGAGTGGAGTGCCCCCTCGTCCCCGCTCCGAATTAATGTGTGGCAACCGGTTTCGGCAAGAAGTTCTCCAGTGCCCAAACCTCGACAGTTGGGCGAGATCCGGGGTCGGTTACAACAAAAGCAAAGTGGCGTCCGTCCGCGCTTACATTCTCTTCGGTAAACGACGCAGGAGTATTGCCTATTTTCTGGGACTCCCGTCCGTCTGATGAAAAGAGCCAAAGTTCAGAGGGATCTTTCCCTCCCCCCATGGCGGGACCGCTCTCGTGATCACTCGTGCGTTTGATGATCAGAATCGGGCGAGTCGGCGCGACGGCTCCGGGGAAAATGCTTTGTCCCACGTTGTAGTTGTCCAGATCCTCGGGCTTCACTTGCGAAGGCACGCGCATCAGCTCGCGAGTTTCGCCTCCAGCAATGGGTATGAGCAGAATGACTCGTGAATTAGTAGCCGGATCGCTGCTGAGTGCGGTGATGTACTGGTCTCCCGGCGTGGGTCCCCTGGGAGGACCAATGCGTACGGGTCTTCGGACCAATTCGGCTTCAGCGCCAGAGGAAAGGTTTCGCTTAATGATGGCCGAGTCGGCTTCAGGCGGCGCTTTGAAAATACGAAGATAATAGAAGCTTTTTCCATCCACAGATGGCAGCGGATACAATCCCTCATCACCTTGTCCCTGCGGAATCGGCATAATCTCAGACGCATCGCCTGTCCCCAAATCGACGCGATAAAGGCCGGGCCGCGAGCCCCTGATATCAATCAAGAAGGAACGCCCGTCCGGCATCCAGGCCGCGCGGCTGTTGTACACATTATCGAACCCGCTCAGCGGCTTCGTTTCGCCCGTTTCTGCATCTACCAGAGAGAAGATCCATCGGCCCTTGAGGTTCTGTCCCTTGACCAAAAGTGAACGACCGTCAGGAGTCCAACTATCCAGGGTGACGGAATTCAGGTTTGGTGAAAGGTCTCGAAGCTCTCGAACCTGACCTGTTTCGATCGACCGAATGACGGGGATATAAGTCTTGGCGCCCACAGGCCCGCGTGTGGACATGTACGCGAGGCGTTTTCCGTCGGGGGACCATTTGGGGTTTGAGTTCGAGTCTCGATAGCTCTCCGACAATTCAACGGGAGATGTGAGCTTTCCCGTGGTATCGAGGGATGCAATCTGGATTCTCGAAGGGCCCCCTCCTTTTTCCTGTGCATAGTAAAGGGTGCCTGAAGAAGTCACTCCCAACGGCGTGGAACGCTCGAAACCCGACTTCAGCAGTTGGGCCGATCCCAGGGATCCTCCATTGCCGAATGGGACGGCCCAGAGATCCGGGGAGCCGCTGCGGTCGCTGGAGAACAGAAGCCATTTTCCGTCCGGTGACCAGCCAACCATTCGATCATGACCCCGATGTTCGACAGGAATTTCGCGACTGCCGTCAACTGCCATGATAAAGACGCGGCGTTGCGCGCCTGCCGCGGCCTCCGGCAGATCGTAAGCCAGCCAACGTCCGTCCGGCGAGAACGACATCAGCCCCGGTTCTTGCCAATCGACGGACTTTAGAACGCGCAGCGAGCCGTCGCCCACGGCAATGGCGCCGATTTGGCGGCTGCCGTTCTTGTGTTGGACTTGCACCGCAATCGATTTGTCGTCCGGCGACCAACAATACGCCATCAGCCATGCAACGTCGGCATCGCCGTAGAGACGCCGCGAATTGGGCTCACCAGTGAGGTTTGCAATGCGAAGCTCGTGGTGATCGTGCTGTTCGGTTTTGGCCCATGTGTACGCGATCCACTTTCCATCCCGCGAGATTGCCGATTCTTCAGCGTTCCCGCCGTCACGCTTGTAATCGGTAATGTGACGCTCTAAACCGGTTGCGAATTCATGGATGGCCAGGTCGCCCTCTCCCTTTGTCCAGTCCGAAAAGGACAGGTAGCGGCCATCCGGGGAAATGGTACCACCTTCATCATTGACGGCTGGCCCGACCCATACCAGCCGGGCGTTCATCACGCCGGATTTCGCTCCTTCACTCAAGCGGTTGCGAGCCTGTGTGACGGCTTCGGTCTGATCCGCGAATTCCTTGATCACCCGCTCGTAAATTCTGCGGGACTCGGCATCTCCGAGTTTGCGATAGCATTCGGCCATGTGCAGCAGCGCACGAGCAGCAAGATGGCGATCCTTGCTCTGGGCGATTTTCTTGTACTGCTCGATGGCGCCTTTGAGATCGCCTTCGATCAGTTCCTTATCCATCGCGGCCTTGAGCACGGCCTCGGACTTATCGCGAATCTGCGCGCTGACGGCGGAGTGAGCGGCGAGCAGGATGGCGGCAAAGGTCACCAGGGTTAAAGTCGCTCCGAATCGTTTCCTCATTTCAAGCCTCCTGTCCTGCAATGTATCCGCACAGTGTCGAGCGACGACCAAGCCTGCATCCAGATTGCGTCAAGATTCGCCCCCGCTGAAACGGTAGCCGAGACCACGCACGCCTTGAATCAGGCGGGGTTGAGACGGCTCCTCCTCGATCTTTTTGCGCAGGTTGAGAATGTGCGTATCGACGACACGATCACTTACATGCGTGCCGTGTTCCCAGGCCGCATCGATTAGCTGCTCCCGGCTCAAAACGCGGCCTCGCCGCTCGACGAAAGTCTTGAGCAGGCGGAATTCAAGAGCCGTCAACTCGACGGCGACGCCGTTGTTACGCACTGCCGCGCCGTCAAAATCCACCTCGAGGTTGCCGAACCGGCAAACTCCCAGCGATTCCTTTTCGAAACGGCGCAGCACCGCCTCGATGCGCGCGCGAAGTTCGCGCGGGCTGAATGGCTTCGTCACGTAATCGTCGGCGCCGAGTTCCAGGCCGAGAACTTTCTCCGCTTCATGGGCTTTCGCCGTGAGCAGGATGATCGGCGTCTGAATGCGTGATTTGCGGAGTTCCCGGCAGACCTGAAAGCCGTCCATGTGAGGCAGCATAACGTCCAAAAGTATCAGGCTCCACGTCTCGCCTCGCGCGCGCCGGAGTGCGGCATCGCCATCGCCGGCCACCTCGACTTCGTAGCCATGGCGCCGGAGATCTTCCTGTAATCCCAGTGCGATGTCAGGTTCGTCTTCGACAACCAGAATGCGCCTCATATGCCTTTCGCGGGAAGCACGATGGTGAATGTGCTGCCCTGACCTTCCTGACTTTGCAGGTTCACGGTTCCGCTATGCGCCTCAGCGATGTGGCGGACCATGGCGAGTCCCAGTCCTGTTCCTCGAATGCCGCCCGATATCGACGCCGCGCCGCGCACAAACTTCTGAAAGACTGCCTTCTGCTCCGACGCAGGGATTCCGATTCCGTGATCGCGTACAGCGATGGAAACTGAACCATTCGCGCGGCTCACCTCCACTCCGATATCGCGGCTGTCGCCGCTGTACTTGACCGCGTTGTCGAGTAGATTCCAGAGGGCGCGCGATAGCGCATCAGGGTCGGCCGAGACCGGATGCGGGCCGCAATCGGAGGTGCAGTTTACGCTGAAGCCTTGGCCAGTCGTTTCACGGCGGAACTCTTCCGTCACATCGTGTGCGAAGATTCCAGCGTCGATCGGCTGGAAGTGATACGGCTTGCGGCCCTCTTCCATCCGTCCGAAGTCGAGCACCGATTCCACCAGCCGGTGCAGGCGCTCTGTCGCACGCGACTGTGCCTCATAGAAGACACGCCGTTTCTCGGGAGTGGGGCCGTCATCTTCGGCAAGCAATTCGTTGAACTGGCGAAGCGTCGTCAATGGCGTCCGAAACTCATGTGAAACCGCGGACACGAAATCCGATTGAAGCCGGGCAACCGCCAACTCGCGATTCATGGCTCGCAGAATGAAGTAGCTGCCGGCAGCGATCAGGATGACCAGCACCGCAAGACCGGCCGTGAGATTGCGCCGCCTCACGGCGAACTCCTGCGGCTCCTGTTGCCCGGGCGCATTGGCCACGATAAGTGCCCATGGCAGCCCCGTATCAGCCGCCGTCCGCTGGACCTTGAGAGCGTCTGCTGGCAGGTTTCCGCCTCCCGCGCCCACGAGATACGGTCGTGCCGGAAAGACGGCCTTACGCAGGTCGCTCATCCAATGGGATTCCAGATATCGCGGACCCGTGATGAATGCCGTAATGTGTCCATTACCCGAAGTCCAGATGACCGTCGCCGCCGCAACATTCGAATGAACGATGTGGACTCCATTCGCAGCCGCCGGCCGTTCTTCATAAACCCAAAGGGCTGCAGAGGCCAACAACTCACCATCATTGCTCCCTGTTTCTTTCGTCGGACCTAACCATGTTTGCAGCTTCTGATCGATATGAAGAAAAGTCTCCCGGTCCAGTTGCCACTTGCCGGCTTGAAGGTCGGCGGCGAGCGCAGCAGCTTCGCGCTGCAGATCTTCTGTCCGGGACTGTTCCTGAAGAATGTCGCAGCGGGTTCGTCGAGCCAGAAGATCGACGGGTTCCTGATTGATCGAAATAGATCCAATCCGGCCGAGATCCTCATACGCCGCAAGCGCCTGTGCCGCCCGGCCCATTTTGCGTAGGATCCGCCCCTGACGCAGCAGCGCGCCGGCACGCACAGCCACGTCATTCGAAGCCGCGATTTGCCGGCTCAAATCGAGGGCTTTATCCAGATGGACCGGTTCCCGGAACTCATTCGACTCCAATTCCTGGAATGGCTCGACGGGAGGTTCTTTCAGGGTTCGGGAAACCGGATAATAAGGAAGCCGGCCCGGAGGGACGACTTCAATCCGGTCTGATTGAAAAGAAATACAGACTGAATCTTCAGGTGCATTCTCCAAAGCACAGGTTTGGCCTGCAAGACGCTTCGTCCAGTCGGCTAAGTCTTGATCGAGGACGCGAACGCCCTGATCCGCGGCCCGGTCGAGAATCTCAAGCTGGCGTTGTCGCGCCAAAGCATGGTCTTGATCCAGCAACCGGATTCCGAGCGCAATCAGAGTGAGCGCCGGAAGGCAAACAACAAGAATGAAGAGAATCAAAAGGTTGCGTGGAGGACGCAACCACTGGCCGACTTTCGACATTGCGCCATTCATCTACACCCATTTGAGCACTCGCGCATAGCGCTTTCGTCGAGACTCTGTCAAGATTGCGTCAAGTCGGAACGCTGCCGTCGCGAAGGCGAATGCCCAAAACGAAAACCATTACATCGAATAACCAAGGCCATGCTTCAATCGGCCGAATAACCACTTGTCGTAGAGTGTTTTTTGCGTTGCAGCCCGAAGAGGATGGGTCTCAGAAATCGCCATACTGTTTACGCAACCACTTTGTTTTTCGGGAGCATTGTGGTTGAGCGAAAGCACTTGCGGCGTCGACAAATGGGGGGAAGGAACGCCGAAGGCCTGATGGCATTGAGTGAAAAACGCAAAAATGGGAATCGAACCCGGGTTCGATTCCCATCCATAGCCCCAACGGGAATCGAACGGCTTAATGCCGACAATA
>CAZWGA010000092.1:0-22283 GCA_964633285.1 uncultured Solibacteraceae bacterium
TTACGCAATCCTCGTGCAGTTGGGGGCCGTCGGTATGGGCGTCGTTTACAAAGCCGAGGATGTGCGGCTCGGCCGGCCTGTGGCCGTGAAATTTCTGCCTGAAGAGTGGTCGAAGGATCCCATTGCGCTCGAACGGTTCCGTATCGAAGCTCGCGCGGCCTCCGCATTGAATCATCCGCAGATCTGCACGATTTACGATATCGGCGAATACGACGGACGGCCCTTCATCGTGATGGAGTATCTCGATGGAAAAACGCTGAAGGAATATGTTCAGGGTCAGCCGCTCCGAATCGAAGAAATCCTCAATATCGGAATTCAGATCTCCGACGCTCTGGAAGCAGCGCACGCGAAAGGAATCGTTCATCGCGACATCAAACCGGCGAACATTTTCGTCACACGATCCGGTCAGACGAAGATCCTGGATTTTGGCCTGGCGAAACTCGCGCCGGCGAAGTCGATCGGCACGGATATTTCGACGACTGCCGGCAAGGATCTCACATCCGCAGGCACCACTCTCGGGACTGTCGCGTATATGTCTCCAGAGCAGGCGCGCGCAGAAGAAGTGGACGCGCGCGCCGATCTTTTTTCTCTGGGCCTGCTGCTTTACGAAATGGCGACAGGCGCTCAGGCTTTCGCCGGACCGAGCGCGGCGGTTGTATTTGAGGCCATTCTCAATCGGAGGCCGGCTCCCATCGCGCGATTGAACCCGGCCATTCCGGCCGAACTGGATCGCAGCATCGACAAAGCGCTCGAGAAAGAAAAACGCTTTCGATATCAGCATGCGTCAGAAATTCGCGCGGATCTCGAACGGCTGCGGCGTGATCTCTCCTCACCGCGCCACGAAGTAGTCGAAGTGCGCGCGATTCAGGCCGAACCGGTGCGTGTTCCGGCTCCCCAGCCTCAGGCCGATCCGATTTTCAAAAAGAGGAGTGGGCGGAAGATTTTTTTCCTGGGGCTGATTCCCGGCGTGGGCGCCCTTTATAACGGCGAATACCAGAAGGCTGCCATCCATCTTGGGATATTCATCGTCCTGACCCTATTGTTGGATTCCTTTGCGCGAGGCGCACTTCGCGACGCATTCAGTTGGGTGAGAATCGCATTCTTTTTCTATATGGGATTCGACGCGTATCACACGAGCCAGAAAAAAGCGGGCCGTTCATGAAGCAAACTTGAACATGCTCCACGCGCGCTCCGTTCTGTTCTTTGGATCGTTACTGACAGCCCAGTCCTTGGCCGCCCAATCTCAAACACCGCCGCGATGGACCGTCAATGGCAGCATCCGCGCGCGTTACGAGTATTGGGATTTCTTCAAAGCCAGCGCCGGCAAGAACGCCTACGGTTACGGGGCAACACTGATTCGTTTTTCCGTTGGCCGGCAATTTCAGTCCAAAGAGTTTTTCGTTGAAATCGCTCAGCCTTCGCTCATCGGCCTGCCCTCGGATGCTGTGGCGCCCCCTCCGCAGGGGCAATTGGGCTTCGGCGGCACATATGCGGCGGCAAATCCGGATCGCAAAATCGGAGTGCTGCTGAAGCAGGCGTACATCACGTTCCGCGGCATTACCGGAGATCAGGCCGGCAAATTAAAGATCGGGCGGTTCGAATTCGGAGACGGACTCGAAGTCACGCCGGAAGGACCGCTCGGCGACTTGATCCGCGATCGCATCGCGAATCGGCTGATCGGTAATTTCGGATTTACTCACGTTGGCAGGAGCCTCGACGGAGTGCATTACTCACGTGATACGCCATCCGCCAATGTCACATTTGTGGCTGCTCGTCCTACTGAAGGAGTCTTTCAGGTCCATGGCATGAAAGAACTGGACATCGAGATCCTCTACGGCGCTTTCAACAAAACCACACATGCTCACGGCACCGGCGCCGGACGAATTTTTACGACTTACTATCATGATGGCCGGCACCTGCACCCCACAGACAATCGCCCACTGCCTCCTCCAGCCGTTTTCCCTGAAGCCGGAATCGGTATAACAACCATCGGCGGCAATTATGCCCATGTCTTTGACGCCGGCGCTGGAAAGACAGATGTCCTTTTCTGGGGTGCAGTGCAGACGGGACACTGGGGATTCTTTCCACATCGCGCGAATGCCGCCGCGGTTGAAGCCGGCTTTCTGTTCGATAAGACGAAATCCAGGCCATGGATTCGCTTTGGATACTTTCGAGGAAGCGGCGATGATAATTCCTCAATCACTCATGGAACGTTTTTTCAGGAACTGCCGACACCGCGCCCTTTTGCGAGATTTCCACTCTACAACCTGATGAACAATAAAGACGGCTTCGTGCAGGTAACGGTCCGGCCACACGAAAGACTGACGCTGCGGAGCGAAGTCCATGCACTGCAGCTCGCGAAAGCGAACGATCTCTGGTATGTGGGAGGCGGTGCATTCCAGAAGCAAACGTTTGGTTACAGCGGACGCTTCGCCGGCGGACACAATTCGCTCGCAACGATTTTCGATTTGAGCGCCGACTGGCGGCTCGATTCCCACACATCATTCACGATCTATGCGGCACACGCAGCGGGCAAAGGCGCGATCCGGTATTTGTTCCCGCAAGGGCCCAAAGCCAACTTGATTTACGTCGAAACGACACGGCGCTTTTAACGCGGGTAGAATGGCGCGCAAATACTTTCCAGTTGTTTCAAATCCGAAGTCGAGACGAAGAGAATGTCCAGATGCGTGCCTTTGGCGAACGAACGCGCAAACGTCTGGCGAACCGCACCGATGAGCGCGACTTCATCAGGCGATGCTGAAAAAAGGCAGAGAGCGACGTGAATCTCTGAAGCGTTGTCGTAACCCGCAAGAACCAGCCAGGCCTTCTCTACCGATGGATGCGCCTCAAACACTTTCGACAGCGCGTCCTTCAACACGCGTTCCGGCGGGCCATCCTGTTCGGCGATGAATTGAATGCGATCTTTGCGCAGCATGCGAGACGGTTGTCCGTCTCGCGACAGAACGACGCTCGCCGCTTCAGTCACGGAAATTCCGCGCGCTTTTCTCCAGCGAATTCCATCCGCCCATGCCTTCTCGAATTCATCCGGAATTGTCGATGCGGTGACAACGCGTCGCGCCGGCCCGGCGGCGGCTTGCAGTGCGAGAGCGTACAACTGCCCGGCTACCGCTTTGTGCACATACACAATCTGGTGGCCGGGACGTTTTTCAAGACCGCGATCCTGAGTATTCGTTAAAGTCAGGCTCGTTCCGTCTTCGTGAAGAATGACCAGATTCAACCAGACACCGGCCTTTGGATGTTCGTAGATCGCGGCGTAGATTCGCTCGGATTCCTTCACCAGAAAGCGAATCATCACGGGCAGAGCATCGACAGCATACGTGCCCGCTTCCGTGAATCCGCGGCCGCGAAGACCGGCGGCATGGGCCTCGATGGCATCGGCATTCGACCAACCGTGTTGCTCAACGGGAAGCAAATGGATTTCATCCGGTTGTTTCTCCGACGCGCGTTTCGCTGCCACTTCGAGTTGTTCTCGTGGAGTGATTTCGCCGGCCATGTCTTGCTATTATCCCAAGGCTCTGCATAGAGCAGGAGGAATAATAGGTGAAACCATTCAAGCTCTGCGGCCTCGGCAATGCCATCGTCGATATTTTTCTCGAAGTCTCCGATGAGGATTTCACTTCACTCGGCTTCGACCGGGGCGGCATGCGTCTCGTCGAAATTGCGGAGCAACAAACATTGCTCGAGCGATACCAGAAGAACGAACCAAAGCTCGTCAGCGGAGGCTCAGTGGCGAATTCCGTCATTGCGTTCTCCCAGCTTGGCGGCCAGGCGGCATTCATCGGCTGCGTTGGAGACGACCGTTACGGATTGTTTTATGCAAAGGAGTTTGAAGAACTGGGTATCGATATTGGAAATCCGATCATCGTGAACGAATCCACGGGCACGTGCGTTTGCCTCATCACGCCCGATGCGGAACGAACCATGCGAACCTGTCTCGCGGTGGCCAGCCATCTCGCGGCCCGCCACATTGACGAGAAACGCGTGAAGGATTCGGAATGGTTATTTATCGAAGGATATATTTTCGCGAATCCCGCGACCGGCCAGACGGCGATTCGCGAAGCCATTCGAATTGCAAAAGCGAACGGCACGAAGATCGCCATCACCTGCTCGGATGCATTTGTGCCCCAGGTGTTCGGCGATGCTTTGAACGATGCCCTGCAGCATGCCGATCTCTTTTTTTGTAATGAAGGCGAGGCCATCGCAGTCGCAAAGACGAATACGGCCGAGGAAGCCTTCGATAAGTTGAAGGCCAAGATTCCATCGCTTGTCGTGACCAAAGGACCTCACGGAGCGTACATCCGTCACGATGGAGCCGAAGCTCACGTGCCCGCATTTCCATGCGAACCCAAAGATCTCACCGGCGCGGGCGACATGTTCGCGGGCGCTTATTTGTATGGCATCACTCATGGTGTCTCAGCGGTGAAATCCGCGCGCGCCGCCGGCTATCTGGCCCAGAAGGTCATTACGCAGATCGGAGCGCGGTTGCATCACGGAACGAAGCAGTTCTGGGATGAGTGTTTGAAAACGTCGTAGAACGCCGGTTAAATACCTCACTCCGGCTTTTCCGAATTTTTCGGAAATCGTGATTTGCATATCCATCCGGCCTCTTCTTAAAACCGATCACGGTCGGAAAACTTCAGGGAAAGAAGTTGACTGGTTAGAGTGCCTCCGTTACAAGGGAGGCACCTTTAAAAGCCAAGAGGCAGGATGCATCGGCAGATCAAGAGACTGATCCTCGGATGCGGCGCGCTCACCCTTATGTTCGCGTGCGCGAACTACGGATTCAGCCAACCTGCGCTTAATAGCGCGACGGGTAATCCACCAGGTCTGTCTTTGAACGTCGTTCAAGCCGGTTCCGGGGATTTTGTCCTGGTGCTGAGAGGTTCCGGATTCACTTCGAACTCCGTAGTCTGGCTCGGCACAACGGCATTGACAACGACATTCACCGATTCCACGTCGTTGTTCGCTCTGGTTCCATCGTCGATTCTTAAAACAACCGGAACGCTGGCCGTAACTGTTCTTGACGGAAACACGGCATCCAACTCCCTTGATCTGTCGATTACTTATCGTGGAGATGCGAATGCCAATGGCGCTGTCAGCATCGGCGATGCGCTGGTCATTGCCCGATCGGTAGCGACCGGCTTGATCCCGCCCGTCTCCTCTTCATTTGGCGACGTGAATCTCAGCGATGCGATCAATATCGGCGACGCGTTGGTCACGGCCCTTTTTGTGGGCGGCACAAGATCCAACTTCCAAACACCGGCGATCACTTCCGCAAACAATTCGGCGCCGGCTACGCCTGGTGGATCGATGACCATCACCGGCAATGGCTTCTCTTCAACTGCGTCTTACAACGTCGTCTTTTTTTCCAAGACAGGCGGCGGTGTTGTATCGGCTACTGCAACCGCGATAACCGGTTCGGGACCGAAAACGTTGACGGTCACTGTTCCCATTTCCGCAGTCAGCGGGCCCGTTTTTGTCAAACGCCGGGACCTGGGGCTTCCGGGACAGCCATTCGTGATTGCCGTAAGCGGATCCGCCGCGCCTGTCTATATCTCAAACATCAGTCCAGCCGTCAGTGTCGTTGCAGGAACCACGCAGATTACGATTACCGGAAGCGGTTTCGATTCGATCGCAAGCAACAACATCGTGCGCTTTTCAACGAGCAGCGGAACCGTTAACGCGACGCCCTCTGCAGCATCGGCTACATCCCTCACGGTTCGCGCGCCGGCCACTGCTGCGAGCGGGTTCGTATCGGTGACCACCGGCGCAGCGACGTCGAATCGAAAATCCATTCTCGTTTCCAGTACGGCTACTCCGTTAAGCGTGAACCAGTATTATTACGCGGAAGCCTCCAATGAACCGATCCTGATCGAAGGAACCGGGTTCAACGCAGCAACGCCGGGAGACAACCAGGTTTTGTTCACCGATGCGAACGGCAACGATCTCGCCGGCGTTGTTATCGCTGCAGGCAGGACCGAATTGATTGCCCTGGTGCCGCCCGGCGCTGCGACAGGGGCACTGAAGGTCAAAACGATTTCGAGCGGCACCGTCTCGACGCCGATCACTTACACGGCGGCGGCTATCGACGCGGCATCGGCACCCCAACTCGTAAAGGTCTTCGGCGATGGACAAACGGGCGAAGCGGGAACTCAGCTTTCGCAGGAATTGATCGTTGAAGCGCGCGATTCCAACGGGAATCCGGTTCCCGGAATCGGCGTCACGTTCTTCGCCGACGGTTCAGCATCCGTAAGTGTCACGAGTGTTCAGTTGACCGGCGCAGACGGGCGTGTCCAGGTCCGTGGAACGCTTGGCTCGCAAGCCGGCACTCAAATCTTCACAGCTTCCGCTTCCGGCTTGTCTTCGGTGGCCTTCTCGGAAACCGCGACGTTGACGGCATCGAGGATCGACGCCGTTTCCGGAAACGGGCAGGCGGCGTCTACCGGAACTGCACTGGCTTCCTCTTTAAGAGTGCGCATAACGAACGATGCCAGAGTCCCTGTTCCGGGAGTGACCGTAACCTGGGCGTCGGTTTCAGGCGGCGGTTTGGTTTCTCCCACTCAATCTTCAACCGATGCGAACGGCGAAGCCCAAACAACCGCCACTCTGGGCTCACTGGAAGGAACGGACGTTTTCACGGCCACGCGGGCAGGATTAACGGGATCGCCGATTCAGTTCACCGCCACAGCTCAACGATCGACAGACATTTCCAAAATCCTGTTTGTGGACCCGGACACCACATCGACTCTCTCCGAGATCGTCGTTGCGGAGGGCGGAACGGCGCCGGTTCAAGTGCGCATACTCGATAACGGAGCCAACGTGCGTTCGGACGTCGCGGTGTCGTATAGCAGCAGTAATCCCGATGTCGCCACAGTCAACGCCTCGGGGACTGTGCTGGGCAGACGTGTTGGGTTCTCGACATTGACTGTCACGGGCGGCGGTGTCGTCTCAACAGCGACGATCGCGGTGGTGCAAATCACGGCAGCATCCTCCACAACAGACACGAATGCGGTTGGCATGGATCCATCGCGCCGCCTTTACCTGGCATCAAGCCAAAACCACACGATTCTGTTCGAGGAAGATCTCACGAGAACCCCAACAATTTATGCCGGACGGAACCAGACTCCCGGATTCCAGAATGGGATTCGCCTGGAATCCCTGTTCAGAAATCCTGCGTTCCTGGCTTTCAATCAGTCGGACGGAATGCTCTACGTCAGCGACAGCGCGAACCATGTTATTCGGCGCGTGCGGCCGGGAACCGACGGGGCGGTTGAGACATTCGCGGGAACGGGCGTTCAGGGAAGTCAGGATGGTCCGGCCGCCAGCGCCACATTTAATAATCCTCAAGGGATTGCCTTCGACGGTGTCGGAAATCTTTGGGTCGTTGACGGCGACAACCACACGATTCGGCGAATCAACCTTCAAACCAGAATCGTCGATACCGTGGCAGGACAAGCGCGGAACCCCGGTTATATCGACGGGACAGGCGCTCAGGCCCTGTTCAATTCTCCACGTGGCATCGCATTGGAAGTAGTGTCACTGCCTTCTTACGTCGACCGGCTTTCGCAAGGCGAACCGCCTGCCATAGTGCGAATGCTGGTTGCCGATGCCGGAAATAACGTGATACGGCGAATCACGTCCACAGGCGCCGTCGAAACGGTGCTCAGCACGAACCCAGCGGATCAAGCTTCCAGCGTTCTGGCTCGGATTTCCTTCGCATCGCCCACGCTCCCGATCACTTCGCCAACGGGAATCGCAGTGGATTCGTTCGGCAACATTTACGTCACCGAAACCAGCACGAATCTGGTGAAGTCGATTCTCCCGAGCGGAAAAGTTGTATTGGCCGCGCCCAGGAACTTATTCAACCAGCCAAAGGGCCTGGCTGTCTCAGACGACGGAAAAATCATTGTCACTTCAGCGAGCGCATCGGCTCAGGCCATCACGTTTGGTAGACCCGAGATCGCCCTGGTTACGCCGGATTCGGTGTCCGATACCGGAGGCGCCCGTGTGAATGTTTTCGGAAAGAATTTTGCGCCGGGCACCGTCGTTGTGGCGGGAGGTGTCCTGGCCGCTGATGTAACAATCGTCAACACGGAAAATCTTTACTTCACGGCTCCCGCTTCTCCAAGCGGCCTGGGAACATTGACAATTGCCAATCGCGGCGGCATCGCGCAAAAAGCGTTCACCGTGACTCCAGCTTCATTGAGCGCCCTGCAGCCCGGCTACATCACAACGGTTGCGGGTGGTTCGACGTTCATAGGGGATGGAGGCGATGCGAGTCAGGCTGAAATTCGTCAACCCGGCAGTGTGTCTGTTGCCGCCAACGGCGATCTGTACATCGCCGACAGCGAACACTTCAGCGTGCGTCGAGTTGATTCCAAAACCGGAGTGATCACTACCGTTGCCGGAAACGGCAGGGCGCCCGGCGACGCCACCGGCACTTCAACGAACGTTTCCGCCACAGCTACGGAACTCGCCGTCAAAACCACGGCATTGGATGCAGCGGGAAATCTTGTGGCCGCCGGCGGGCTCTTTCACGACACCTTCAAAGTGGACGCCGTCTCCGGCCTGATCACGGCATTCGGAGAACGATCCACGGACTTCGTCGCATTCGACGGCGACGGGAACCTCTTCTACAAAAAATCTCCGCCGTTTGCCGAAATGATTTTGAAGCGTACCGCGGGAACGGGAAACATCGTCGCTGCGGCGGGCGGCGGCGCTCCAACCGACGGCGTCGGCGACAATCTGCTGGCAACTCAGGCCGCGTTCGCCGGCATTGCAGGTCTGGCCGTCGATTCCGATGGCAATGTCTTTATTACAGACACTATTCAAAATCGAATTCGCCGGGTCGATAAGCTGACGGGAATCATCACGACTGTCACGGGTACGGGTTCACCGATTTTCAGCGGCGACAACGGACCGGCCGTATCCGCAGGTCTTGAACATCCGGCGGGGCTTGCATTGAACGCGTCGGGCGACTTCTACTTCGTCGAAGCTTCGGGACGAATTCGCAGAGTCGATGGAAAGACGCACGTCATCTCCACAATTATTCAGATCGCCTATTCTCCAAAGAATCTTGCAGTCGATGGCGCGGACAATCTTTACGTTCCCAGCGAGGATGGCAGGAGCGTTCTGCGAATCGATGGCCGAACGCGGACGGTACGGCCGATCGTTGGCCGGCCCGATCGCCAGATCGATGAAGGCACTCCCGCGGTTCGCGCGCGACTTCTCTCTCCGGCGGACATCACGATCGATGGAGCGGGAGATCTGCTCATCATGGACAGCGGCGACCGGCGTGTTCGCAAGGTCACAAGCGCGAATGGACTCATCAACACGATTGCGGGAAACGGCGGCCGCGCGCCGTTTGTTCCTCCACCGGATGGCGCGACCGCAAGCGATGCCTCTTTGAATCAGCCGCGACTCATTGCAACCGACGCTTCGAACAATGTGTTGTTCGTCGATTGGGGCAGCGGCCTTCAGGAACAGATTATCTGGAGAGTGGATAAAGTTACCGGACACCTGCAAAGAGCTTTCACGTTCGCGGGATCCTCAAACCTCACAGGTCTGGCAACCGGGGCTACAGGTGGAGTCTTCTATACGACGGATGGAGAGAACCGCGTTTTCATGGCGGCATCCGGAACTCCTACGCCCGTTGCCGGCGCAGGCCAGTTCGGCTACTCGGGAGACGGCGGACCCGCCACTCTGGCCTCATTGGCGCAGCCTCTGAAGCCGAGGATCGCCGGCACCGATCTTTATTTCCCGGAGTACCAGAGTTCGAGCGTCCGGAAAGTCAACACCAGCGGAATTATCGCAACGGTGGCCGGCGGACCGGGCCGGGGTTTTCCAAATACGAGTGACGTTGCGGTGGATGCCGACGGCAATGTTTACATTCTTGCAACGAACGGCATTCTGCAAGTCGATGCGCAATCGGGAATCATCACGACAGTCGCGTACCGTGAATACGGCGTTCATGCTCCGCTCGGCGATAACGGTCCGGCTATCAATGCCGGATTAGGAGCGAGCGCGATCGCGGTCGATGCGGCCGGAAATCTTTTTATCGCCGACGATGCGAATAATCGCATTCGCGCGGTACGCAGGCCGCCGGCGCCGCCGGCTCACGCTGTGCCCTCGGGCTGTATTGCGATTACGGCGAATCAGGCAACCAACGGCAGCCTGAGCGTTACCGATTATCGATCGCAAAACCGGACCTCCAGTTATGCGGACTGCTACACGTTCTCGGCAAATGCGGGCGACAAGATTTCCATCACCATCAATGCGGCATTCGATCCTTACTTGTACCTGCTCAACTCATCGGGCCAGGTGGTTGCATCGAGTTCGGCGCCCGTCAATCATGCCGGACGATTGCCCGATCGCGGTTCGCTGATACTGCCAAGAACCGGCACCTACATCATCGAAGCGACCGGATATTCTTCAGCGTCATTGGGAACGTATTCTCTGACTTTGACAGGAACACCGCTCCCCACCATTGCGTCCATCGATCCATCCAGCGCGCTTGCGGGATCCACGGCCACGGTCACGATCCGGGGAACAAATTTCACATCCTCCTCCACCGTTGCAATGAGCGGAACCGGTGTATCGGTCAGTGCTGTGAGCTTTATCGACAGCAGTTCGCTTACAGTAACGTTCTCTTTCTCGACGGCCGCTGCGCCCGGCCCGCGAACGGTCACCCTCACAACATCCGCGGGCACGAGTTTGCCGGTTACGTTTAACGTGATTCCGCGGCCGCCCGTCTTGACCTCCGTGCTACCGAATGCGTCGCCCGCCGGCCGCAACGTGACTGTCGCGCTGGTCGGAACAGGTTTTGTTGCCGGCGCGACTACCGTGTTGGTGAGCGGGTCAGGCGTGTCCCTTGCGTCCGTCAATGTGACATCCGGCGAACGCGCGGACGCGACACTGATATTGGATTCCTCGGCCCCGCTGGGCTCCCGTAACTTGACAGTCACGACAGCGGGCGGAACAAGCAACTCCGTATCTTTCACGGTTCAACCCCGAGGCTCCACGCTTTCGTCCATCAATCCCGCCGCCGCCGCCGCAGGCTCGTCGATAACCATGACGTTGACCGGCGGAACTTTCGTGGCCGGATCGACGACGGTTGCCATCAGCGGAGGCGGAATCACCATCGGCGCCGTCAACGTTTCCAGCGCCACCTCGATGACGGTGAATCTGTCCATCGCGCTCGCCGCCGCAACCGGGACCCGCACTGTAACCGTGACGACACCGGACGGGCCAAGCAACACGTTGAGCTTCACGATCACGGCGCCCCCGGCGCCCACATGCACTCCGATCAATTATGGCCAGACCATCAACGCGAGCCTGAGCGCCACCGACAATGGCTCTCAGCTTCGGGTCGGCAGTTTTTCGGATTGCTACACGTTCCCGGGACAGGCAGGAGACCGCGTGGTTGTAACGTTGACTGCGCCGTCATTCGACGGTTACGTCTATCTGATCGATGGCAAACACCAGATCGTAACGTCCGCCACAGGCAGAATCGCAAGAATTCCAGGCGCCGACGAATTGGTATTGCCCAGCACGGGTGTCTTCACGCTGGAGGCGACATCGAGTTTCCTGGCGGCGACAGGCGATTACACACTGTCGCTCGCGTCGATTCGAAGCTCGGCATCGGTCATTGTCCGCGTGATCCGGCCCGCAGCTTCAGGATCTGTTCCACGAACCGCGGCCTCGACCTCTGTTCGCGTGGTTTTGCCTCAAGCATCGGCGGCGCAGACTCGCACAACAGCCTCCGAGGTTATCCGGGTCAACCGGCCGGCAACGGCGGTGGCGGCGCCCCGGACTGCAGCCTCCGAAATTATCCGGATCAACCGGCCCGCGCCGGCGGCGACGACGCAGCCTCGCACATCGGCGTCGCTCATAGTCCGCATCATCAAACCTGCCGCCACGACAACCTCAACGCGATCGGTGGCCTCGGTGATAGCTCGCGTCATTGTTGCGGCCAACACCAGCGGAGTTTCGGGATCTATTTTTGAAAACGCTCCGGACCGAAATCCCCCGGACCCCACTCACGATTTATGGCGGCGTCCGCCGAATCCGCAAAATGGAAATCGGCCGGCATTCGCCGTCCTGATGACACACAGCCGTCTGTATGTACGGCGCCGGGATTGGGAAAATCCCGGATATCTCAAGCCTTTCCTGTTCACGAAGGAGGAACAATGAACCGCTCGATCTTGTCGATTATTCTTGCATCCGTCCTCGGCGTCCTGGTTTTCGCTTCCAGCGCGCCGGCCCAGACCTTTTCCAGTGGAGCTACCGGCGCTCAGGGTGCATTTCCACCAGCGTCGTTTTCAAGTCTGAGCTATGACACGCTGACGGTGGACTTGAAGACGGGAGTCGTCACGGCCTTGACCGGCGCCACGGTGAAGGGAACCGCAACGCTACCCGGCGGCGCAACATCGGGTGACGCGTTTCCAACCGGAGATTTGGATTTCAGCACGGTAGCGCTGCTGAACTCGAGCGCGACTCTTAAATTTCTTCCCAATTCCATGAATACGCCGGTCACGATTCGAACGACCGGGGACGTAACGATTTACAGTACGATCAATCTCAAAGGCGGAGATGGTCAGTCGTCAAATGCCTACTTTTCGATTGCCGGAAAGGGCAATGTCGGGGGGGGCAATGGAGGACAAGGTGGACTTGCAGCAACGACGCAGTCACCCGAAACCGCCGGAAGCTCAGGGCTCGGACGCAATGGTGGCGCCGGAGGAATAGTGGGTAGCTCAGGGGCTGAGTCGAACGGTCAGGGAGGAGCGTTTCCATCAACGAACCTCAACCTGCAGCCCCTGGTTGGAGGGTCCGGCGGAGGAGGGGGGCGCGGAGCAACCTCCGGCGGAGATGGCCTAGTTGGAGCTTCCGGAGGAGGCGGTGGTGGCGCCATTTTGATAGGGTCGTCCACCAAGATCTCCGTTGGAAACGTCATAGACGCGAGTGGAGGTGCTGGTGGTAACGGCGGTTGTTCTTCAGGTTACGCCCGGGGGGGTGGCGGCGGCTCAGGCGGCGCGATTCGGCTGATCTCAAACCGGATTGAACTTGGCGGTTTCTTCGTCGCCGATGGCGGGACGAGCGCCTGTAGTGCTGCGCCGGGTGGACCTGGCGTCATTCAGATTGAAGCCTACGATTTATCCATACAAAACCAGGCCTGTTGTCTCAACCCGAACTCTGCCCGGCCCACATTCGGCCAGCCTGGAACGATCCGGCCATCGAACATTCCACGGCTGCGGATCAGTTCGATTGGGGGCACCGCGGTTCCCGATACAACGGCCGGTATCACCGGCGCAATCGAAGTTCAGCTTCCGGCAAATACAAGCAACCCGATGGCGGTTGTCCTGGCGGCAACTTCGATTCCGGATGGAACCGGCGTCACGGTTTCAATGAAACCCTTGTCGGGCGTGGAAACCACGGCATCGGGCACGTTGTCCAACGCGGCGGCAACCGTGAACCTGACGATCCCCACAGGCACAACGAATCTTCAAGCGTACACGGGCACGTTTACGCTTTCGGCGGATTTGCAAAACACGCTTCCCTTGTTCAACGGGGAACGGATTTTGAAAGCCTCGGTGGAATTCGACGGTGAGCGCGATCACACATACTTTTTCACGGCCTCGGGAAAACGAGTTTCGGCCGAAACGCTCCTGGCCGCTCGATGAGACTCAAGTAACTGCTCATTAACGTTTCAGCGTCCAGTTCAGGATGGCGGAGATCGAAGCCGAAGGGGTCAATTCGGAAGCTTTTTCCTGCGCTTATTGCGCCTGCGAAAGATGTTGTCGACGGTTTCGATGAGAGCATTGAGCTTGGCCTCGGTATCGCGGTGTAGTTCCTTCAGCTCTTCGATTTCCACATCATGCTTCCGAAAATGCTCCGCTGACTCTTCGCGGTAACGCAGCCATTTTTCTTCAGATCGAATCTGCACCGCTGCTACTGCATTCAGAAGATCACGAATATCCGCAACTTCCTTCTCGTGGCGAATACGTTGTTTCTCGAGCTCCGCATCATGGTGAATTCGCTGCTTCTCGAGCTTCGCATCAAAATGTGCAAGATGTTCGGCCGCGGTATTCAGGTTGTTCTCAATTCTCTGCCAAAGTTCTTCAGGCGTCATACCCGAACTCTTATAGCACGTGTTAAACCACAGCCTCACGTTGAAAATACGAGAACCCGTTCGAAGAAATCCGCCGAAATGCCGACAAAAAACGCGAAATCGCCGGATATCCGGATTTATCATCTCGGCAACATGAAACGCCCTTTAATCGTCCTGGCGATCGCCGCAACTGCATTTGCCCAGAACACGGAGAGGCCGCGCGCTCGCGATGCCGGAGTCATCGTCGGTGTGCTACCGCCGGGGGCGCTCAATGCGATCACGGATGTTGCGGGCGTCGCCGTTGGTCATACGACAATCATCCGTGGAAACGATATCCGCACCGGCGTTACCGCGATTCTTCCGCACACAAGAAATCTGTTCCGCGAAAAAGTTCCGGGCGCGGTCTTTGTTGGAAATGCTTTCGGAAAACTGGCGGGCTCGACTCAGGTCAACGAGCTCGGCGAAATCGAGACTCCGATTCTTCTGACATCCACTCTTGCTGTTCCAAGAACGGCGGATGCCGTCATCGATTACATGCTGGCGTTGCCGGGCAACGAAGATGTGCGCTCCATCAATCCCCTCGTGGGAGAAACGAACGACGGCACGCTGAACGACATTCGGGGACGGCACATCGGCGCCGCCGATGTCATCAACACCATCAAAAACGCGAAGACCGGCACGGTCGAAGAAGGCGCAGTGGGCGCCGGTACTGGAACAATCGCATTCGGATTCAAAGGCGGCATCGGAACGTCGTCGCGGAAATTGCCGGCAAACCTCGGCGGCTACACGGTGGGAGTCCTGGTGCAAACCAACTTCGGCGGCATCCTGACGATTAACGGCGCACCCGTCGGCCGCGAGCTCGGCCAATATTATTTAAAGGATGAACTGGACTCGGGCCGGCGCGGTGAGCCGCGGGGCGCCGACGGTTCGTGCATGATCGTTGTGGCGACCGATGCTCCGATCGATTCCCGGAATCTCAATCGGCTTGCCGCACGCTCGATGTTCGGCCTCGCGCGAACCGGCTCTTCCGCATCGAACGGCAGCGGTGACTACGCCATCGCATTCTCGACCATGCGCCAGCCCGCAACACTGCTTTCAAACGACGCGATGTCGCCGCTGTTCGAGGCCGTCATCGAGGCCACCGAGGAAGCGATCTACAATTCGCTCTTCCGCGCCAAAACCACGACCGGCCGCGGCCGCACGATCAATGCCCTGCCGTTGGACCGCACGCTGGAAATTCTGCGCAAATACAACATGATGAGATAAGTCATCATTTCAGTATGTCGTCGCGGGTTTTACACCAGCGCCCCGCAGCGGCCGGCCCGGACGCTCATTCGTAATGGCTCCATCCGCGACAACGCGTTTTCCATTCACGAACACATGGCGGATGCCGATGGAATAGTGTTTCGGATCGTCGAACGTGGAGCCATCGTGAATCGTCACGGGATCGAAGATCGTGATGTCGGCCATCATGCCGGGCCGCAGAATGCCGCGATCCGTCAGGTGAACTCGAGTCGCGGCTTTCGACGTCATCTTGCGGATCGCTTCTTCGAGAGTCAGCGCGCGCTCATCACGAACGTACTTTCCAAGAATTCGAGGAAACGATCCCCAGGCGCGAGGATGCGATTTCGATTCGGATAACTTTCCGTCTTCGGCCTGCGCGCCCGAATCCGTACCGACACCGACCAGCGGACTTTGCATCGCCGTCCGCACATCGTCTTCATTCATTATCGAAATGATCACGTTGCTCTCGCCCCGATCCGCAATGACCAGATCCATAACCGCATCGCGCGGATCCTTTCCCATGCTCCTTCCAATCTGCGTCATGGTCTGGCCTTCATACTTGCGCAAGTCGGGATTGAGCACGGTGGACAACATCACGCCATCGCCGCCGCCGGAGCCATACCACTGGTTCTCCCATCCCGGCGAGTTCGGATCCTCCATATCTTTTTTCGCTCGCTCCCGCTGAGGCGGATCGCGCAGGCGCGCGATCATTTTTTCGAGTCCGCCTTCGCGAACCCAAAGCGGAAGGCAGGCATCGAGACCATTCGACGCGCGGGGATACGGATATTGATTCGCCGTGATATCGACGCCAGTGGCCCGCGCCTGTTCAAGCTTGCGCAGGACGTCCGGCATTTTTCCCCAGTTGGCTTTGTATGCAGTCTTCAAATGCCAGATCTCAGCGGGAATGGAAGCCTGCTTCGAGATCGCAATCACTTCATCCAGCGATTCAAAAATTTTGCCGCTTTCGGATCGTTGATGCGTGAAGTAGACGCCGCCATACTTCGCAGCCACTTTCGCGAGTTCCACAATTTCTTCCGTCGATGCAAACCGGTCGGGAACGTATTGCAGCGACGTGCTCAATCCCAGCGCGCCTTGTTCCATCGCGGTCGCGACGAGGCGCCTCATCTGGTCGAGCTCGGCCGGGGTTGCCGGGCGGTCGTCCTTGCCCATCACGTAATTGCGAATGCCGCCGGCGCCAACAAAGGTCGCCATGTTGATCGCAGGCCGCGATTGCGTTTCAAGCCGCCGGAAATAATCGGCGAGTGTTCGCCAGTTCTGCGTAACGCCGAAATGTTGCGATGAAGGGCGCGCCTCCTCGATCAACCGGTCATTGACAGGAGCGATGGAACTTCCTTCGCCCGTCACTTCAGTCGTAACGCCCTGCATGATTTTGCTCGCGGCGCGGCCATCGACAAGAACGTTGAACTCGGATTGTCCGAGCAGATCGATGAAACCAGGTGATACAACAAGGTTGGTCGCGTCGATGGTAATCGCGGCGGACCGATCGGATAGAGCGCCCATGGCGGTGATCCGGTCACCGGTGATTCCGATGTCGCCACGGAACCAGGCAGCGCCGGTGCCATCCACGATGCGGCCGTTCCTGATGAGCACATCCAGTCGCGTGGAAGGACGCTGTGCGGCAATCAAAAGAATTGCCAGAATCGCGAGAGACAAAAATTCACGCATATGCAGCCCTCATCCGCGCGCCTGAATGCGCGCTGCCTTCTCCCGGTGGGAGAAAGCTTGCCAGATCCAGAATGCGGGAATGCCCGACAGCAGAATGGCGAAGACGAACCACACATTCGCGAAATCGGTAATCAAGGCATTACCCAACAGGAATACGGCCCCGGCAAGAAAGACTGCCGGAGTAACGGGGTAGCCCCAGACACGATAGGGGCGGCTGAGTTCAGGACGTTTTCGGCGCAACACATACACAGCCGCAGTGCCCGCGGCATAGAACGGCCACATGGCGAGCACGAACGCATCGGCCAGTTGTTCGAAGTTGCGCAACATCACGAATACCACGCCCAGCGCGGCAGTCAGCCATATAGCCACATGCGGCGAATTGAACCGCGGATGTACGGCGGCAATCTTCTTGAAGAACAGACCGTCGTCCGCCATTGCGAAAAAAATTCGAGAGCCCGTCATCAGGGAACCATTGACAGTGCCGAAAGTGGAAACCATGACGGTCAGCGAAATGAACGTGACGCCGATTTTTCCCACCAGCAACTGCGCGACGTCGGCAGCGACAAGCTTCGATTGCGCAATCTGCCGGATATCGAACATATGAATGTAGGCGGCGTTCGCGGCGAGATAAATGACGATCACCGAGAGCGTTCCGATCATCAGCGAAAGCGGCAGATATTTTTCCGGCTTCCGGACTTCCCCGCTGACGAATGTGAGGTCGGCCCAGCCGTCATAGACCCAAAGGATTGAAATCAGAGCCAGTCCGAACAAGCCGACCGATGTCGATCCGCCTGCCGTGGCAACGATCGAGGATGAAGGCGCCCCAGCTCCTCTCATCACAAAAGACGCAACCACAAGAACCGCGAGAGCCGCATATTTCGCGCAGGTCGTGAGATTCTGAACCGCCGCGGCGCTTTGGATACCGGCAAAGTTGAGAGCGGCAACAAACAGAATCGTCAAAGCCGCGCCGTAATGCACCGCATCGGCATCGGCGATTCCGAACATTCGCAGCATGTATTCCGCAAACACGGTTGAAATCGCGCCGAGCGCAGCGGCGCGAATGATGGTGAGATTGGCCCAGCCGAAGAGAAATGCAGGCAGCTCTCCGTACGCTTCCCGGAGATACACGTACGTCCCGCCGGTGTGAGGAAGCGCTCCGGCAAGTTCCGCATATGTGAGCGCGCCCGCCAGCACACAGAGACCGCCGATAATCCACGCTGCGAAGAACCACGCTGTATCCGGAATTTTTGCCGCAATTCCCGCGGGCGACCGGAAGATGCCGCTGCCGATCGTCGTGCCGATCAAAATCGCTGTCGCGCTGAACAATCCGAGCCTGCGCTGGAGGTTATTCACGCGCTAAAGAATAACCTCGAATCGAGTATGCCGTCGCGGGTTTCATACGCGCGTGTTACAGTTCACAAACAAAACCCCAATCCACAAGGAGCACTTTATGGCCATGGAACGATCTCGCCGTGACTTTCTCAAACAGGCGTCCGTACTGGCGGCGTTTTCGCCGGCGATGCTGAAGGCCGCGTGGAGCGCGGACCCTGCCTTTGTGACCGCGGAAACGTCATTCGGAAAGATTCGGGGTGTTGACGAGCAGGGCATCAAGATCTTCAAAGGTGTTCCTTACGGCGCCAGCACGGCTGGAAAGAATCGATTCATGCCGCCGATGGATCCTGCGAAATGGACCGGCGTGCGCGACGCGCTTGAATATGGACCGAGCGCGCCTCAGACGGAGCCGGGAGCCCGGCGCACGACATCGGACCTTGCGGTAGCCGGCGCAGGGCTTCGCGCCGAGAGCGAGGACTGTCTGGTCCTGAATATCTGGACACCCGCTATCAACAATGCAGGCAACGGACGCAAACGCCCTGTCATGCTCTGGTGTCACGGCGGCGGCTTTGCGACGGGTTCGGGTTCGTCGCCGGTAACCGAAGGCCTCAATCTCGCCCGCCGCGGCGACGTTGTTGTAGTCACCATCAATCATCGATTGAATGTGCTGGGATTCACGTATCTCGGAGATGCCGGAGGCGCCGGCTTCTCGCAATCCGGCGGCGTGGGAATGCTCGACATCGTTCACGCGTTGAAATGGGTGCGCGACAACATCGCGCAATTCGGAGGCGATCCGAACAACGTGACGGTCTTCGGCCAGTCCGGCGGCGGCCGCAAAGTAGGAACGCTGCTCGCGATGCCGCCGGCGAAGGGACTGTTTCATCGGGCGATTATCGAGAGCGGACCGACAATCAAACTGGTCGAGCGTGAACAGGCCGCGAAGGTCGCAAACGAATTGCTGTCCAAACTCGGTCTGAACAAATCGCAGCTCCGCGAATTACAGAATCTGCCGGTTGACAAAGTCATGAGCGCATACTTCGCGACAGTGCGAAGCATGAACGTCGATCAGATGACGATGGGTTTCTCGCCAACTGTCGATGGGAACGCCGTTCCCCATCATCCGTTCCATCCTTCCGCGTCGGCCATCTCGCCAAACGTTCCGTTGATGCTGGGATCGACTCGCACGGAATTGACCAACGGCGCCGCCGCGGAGATGTTCGCGCTCTCCGATGACGCCATGCACACGCGCGTTCGAACGATTCTCGGGGACCAGGCCGATACCGTCATCAACGTTTATCGAAAAGCAAATCCCGGCGCGAGTCCTTCGGATATCTATTTCCTGATTGCCAGCGACAATCGCTATGGCGCGCCGGTCATGAAAATCGCGGAACGCCGCGCGGCTCTTGGCAAAGGCCCTGTCTATCTGTACTACTTCCGGTGGGAATCACCTGCGGATGGCGGCCGTTTGAAATCGCCGCACACGATTGAAATTCCGTTTGCGTTCGACAACATCAAAGCTTCACGCCTGACTGCATCGAGCCCTGAAGCTCCGGCTCTGGCTGAGAAAGTCAGCGCGGCGTGGCTTGCCTTCGCTCAGAAAGGCGATCCGAATACGTCGAAGCTTCCACGCTGGCCGTCATTCCATGCGAAGGATCGCGCGACGATGGTGTTCAACAACGACAGTAAAGTCGAAAACGATCCATTGCGCGAACAACGCCTGGCGATGTGGAGCGCGATGAAGCTGTAGTGCGGACTTCAATTGCGGTTGAAAACACCGCTGAAGTCGGTTCTGCCCAGGCGTCCGTCAACCTTGATGTATTCCACCTCGTTGCGGTCGGAGTTCAGACGGATGGTTGCCGTGCCGGTGGCGTTGCCCCGGTCTGAATTCGTAATCCTTAAAGTGAACTCTCGCTCCTGGCTTGATCCGCTCACACTACCGGAAAAGGTGATCTTGAAGTCTCCCTCACCGCTCAGCGCTACTGAAGGCTCATTGCGAGTATCGACCCAACCACGAGTAATGCGGACCGTCTGTCCCATACCGGTGAAGGTTCCACGTCCACTTGTATCTACTTTGACGCTGAAGATCGCGCCGTTGCCGGAATTTCTGCCGAAGCCCCCACCATCATTGTTTCTGCCAAAAATCCCGCCGAAACCGCCGCCGCGCGGAACCCCAAGCTGCGTGTTGAGGACTTGCCCATTACGGCCGGTTTCACAGAACCCCCGAATCCGCCGCCCGCCCAGGTTCGCTTCCCATTCGACAACCGGGTTGCCGTTCTCGCCATCGCGTCCCATGTTGGCTTGCACATTGGACGCGTTCATTCCAAGCTCGTCGGCGACGTTGTTTCGACAATCCTGAACAGTACGGCCTTGAGCGTCGGCTCGGTAGGGAAAGACGAGCGCGAGACACACCAACAATCCACTTATCAACAGACTCAATGAGACAGCCTTCATTGCAGAATACCTCCCGGTGGAATTATACGGACAGGGCACTGTTGTCTAACGTCCGGGCACCGCGACGCGCACATCGGTCATATCCCACCCGGCGACCACGACATTCATGGGTTTGAGTTCGGGAACCTGCGCGAGGGTCAGTTGATAGAGCCCGGGAATCACGGCAGGAAATTCAAAAGATCCATCAGGCCTGGCGGCCGCTTCGAGTTTTCCGTTGATGGGGCCTGTAATCTCGACTTTCGTTGATGAGAGTCTCGCTGCGGGCAGACCGGTAATCTCGCCATGAAGCTTCGGCAGACGGCGCGGCGCTGTGACGTTGATCACAACATTCGAGAGATCGGTGTTTCCCACCGTCAGACCCTGCGTCGCGTCTTCCGAGCCGGCGCGCACGGAAGATATCTCATAACCGACGGGCACTCCTGCCAGCGTGACACGGTGGCGCGCAGGATGAAGCCGCGCCGTGAACGTTCCATCCGGATTGATCGTCGCGCCGATATAACTCTGCGGGGTTGAGAAGGCCAGCATCGAATGCGGCAGCGGACCGTTTTGAACGACGATTCGTCCCGTAACCACGCGCGTCGGAGGTAAGGCGAGTTCGACCACCGGCACATCGGTATCCGCAACTTTGATCGATATGGATGCAAGCCCGGGCGGCTGAGGAAACAGGCTGATCAGATAAGTTCCCGGCGGAACGTGCCCGAAGTCGAATCCGCCATCGGCGGTTACCGGAACATCGAGAAGATCCTCGAGGCGGGTCCCCATCAGCGTCGCTCTCAATGTCGCATTGCCGGCAGGTTTCACGCGACCGCTGACTTTTCCTCCGAACGGTTTCAAAAGTTTGAAGTCCATGTTGGGCACGGTTGCGCCTGTGTCCACGGTCACGAGCGTCGCTCGGTCACGCGTTGCGGCAGCCGGATAATACGTCGCGTCATCCGATGCCGCCCCCCCCATGATGTAGTAACGCCCGGGAGGAACGTTCGTGAGACGATAGCGTCCCTGGCTGTCCGTCAGCGTTGAACTCACCGGGACCGGAGGATTGTAGTACTGAGGACCGTCTGCCTGCACCGCGTTGCCGGCCGGCAACGGCATCGCCGCCACCCAGACGCCGATCGCCGGAGAACCATCCATGGCGCGGATTTGTCCCGCTACAATTCCCGGCCGAGCCGCGGCTCCCTGCAACAACAGAACGAAAGCGAATATGATTGAGCTCACGAAATCCTCCCGAAATCGTTTGAAAAGACGACCAGCATAACATCCGATAATTCGGTGTCAGAGGCCTAAATCACCCAATTAGATTCTCTAACCGATTACGCCTTAATTGGGTGATTTAGGCCTCTGACACCGAATTATCGGGGTTCGAGTTCGACGATCTCGACGGCGCTTGCACCGGCAGTGACCGGAT
>CAZWGA010000093.1:0-22201 GCA_964633285.1 uncultured Solibacteraceae bacterium
AACCCTCGGCCTCGGCGTTGCGAACGCCGCGCTCTCCCAGCTGAGCTAACCGCCCATAGTCAAAACACAGATTATATAACTCCCTCACGGGCCTTGAGCCGAGTTTTGTGTGCTACATTATTCGCCTTCATTCAAGGGGGGGATATGCAGCACCGTCGTGGCGCGAGCCTTTTTTCCATCGCTTTATTATTAGCGGCATCTGCTGCGCTTTTCAGCCAGGCGCAAACACGCTCTGTCTACGCGATTCGGGATGCCAAAATCTATCCCGTGTCGGGCCCGATGATTCCCAATGGCACGCTCGTGATCCGGAACGGGCTGATCGAGGCAGTAGGCGCGAATGTTACGGTTCCACCCGAAGCGACGATCATTCCCGGCAACGGACTCACCGTCTATCCGGGCCTGATCGACAGCTTCACCGACGTTGGGCTCCCGAATGCGCCTCCCGTCACGCAGAACGCCAACGGCGATCAGGGCGGTCGCGGTGCACCGCCGCAGCAGCAGTTGCCCAAAAATGCGCACGAGTCGATTTTTCAAACTCCGCTTGGATTGAATGCCGACCGAAAACTCGCGGATCAAGTCCGTCCCGAAGGACGCAACGTGGACGTTTATCGAAATATCGGCATCACGAGCGCATTGATCGTTTCCCGTGATGGAATCCTCACAGGACAAAGTGCGTTCATCAACATGTCCGATAGCAACATGGTGGTCAAAACTCCCGTCGCCATGCACATGGATCCCACTCCCGTCCGTGGTGGATACCCTTCCACCTTGATGGGAGTCTTCGCCGTCCTGCGACAGGCTTTCGCGGATGCCGACTGGTACCAGCAGACGTGGCAGCGATTCAATGCGAATCCCAAAGGGATCGAACGGCCCAGGTACGACGCGGTCCTCGAATCCATCGTTCCTGTCGCTCAAGGAAAAATGCCGTCGATCATCCGCGCGGATTGGACCGCTCAAATCAAACGCGCCGTCGCACTCGCGGATGAACTCAAACTGAAAGCCATTATCGCAGGTGGAATGGAAGCGGGCACGGTTGCGCCGCTCTTGAAATCAAAGGATATTCCCGTCCTTGTCAGCATCAACTACGCCACAGAGAAACCGAAGCCCGGATTCGGCGGCAATACCGACGCAATTGAATACGACGAAGAAGGCATCAAGAATTTCTACACAAACGCGGCTTTGCTGCAAAAAGCCGGAGTGCGCTTCGCGCTCCAGTCCGGATTTGCGGATCGTCCGCAGGCGTTCATCGAGAATGTTCGCAAGACGATGGAAAACGGACTCACTCTCGATCAGGCCCTCCGAGCCACAACGCTTTCCGCCGCTGAGATTCTCGGCCTGGGAAACGCCGTCGGAAGTCTCGATGCCGGTAAGATCGCCAATTTCGTCATCGCGACCGGCGATCCCTTTGCACGCGAAACTCGAATTCGCCAGGTATTCGTTGATGGAAAGCCATTCGAAATACAGAACACGCCCGTAACCGGCAATGCCGCCCCGGCGTCCACAGCCGCGGCCGCCACGCGAAAGGCTGTTGCGAAGCCCGGTAACTACATCACGCCTACGCCGAAAGAAGTGCTTATCCAGAATGCGACGGTTCTGACTGTCACGAAGGGAACGATCCGGAACGGATCGATTCTGATTCGCGACGGAAAGATCGTCAGTGTGGGCTCAAACCTCACGGCGGGACCGGGCGCCAGAATCATTGATGCGACCGGCAGGTTCGTTATGCCGGGAATCATCGATGCGCATTCGCATATGGCCATCGAAGGGGGCGGCAATGAAGGCACCTCGCCGGTGACTCCAAATGTCCGCATTGCCGATGTTCTCCGCGACGACGACATTACGATCTACCGCGCGCTTGCCGGCGGAACAACCATTGCTCATGTGCTTCACGGAAGCGCCAACGTCATCGGCGGAACCGACGCCACGATCAAATTGAAATGGGGCCGGCCGGTCGAGGAATTTGTATTCGGGGCTCCGCTCGGAATCAAGTTCGCGCTGGGAGAAAACCCGAAACGCTCCAATGGCCAGAATCAGGGCAATAACAACAATAACCGCCGTTTTCCTGCGACACGCCTTGGCGTTGAAGAGACATTGCGCGAGTCCTTCACGGAAGCGCGCCGGTATATGAAGGAATGGGACGACTACGACGCTGCCCGCCGCTCGGGCGGGAATCCCCTGCCGCCTCGCCGCGACCTTAAGCTCGAAACCCTGGCGGATATCCTGCGAGGTAAGATCATCGTCCACGTGCATAGTTATGTGGCTCCCGAGATTGTCATGATGCTGAACATTGCCGATGAATTCGGCTTCAAGGTCGGCACGCTGCATCACGTTCTCGAAGGATACAAGGTCGCGAAGGAAATCAAGGAACATGGCGCCGGCGCGTCGACGTTCGCGGATTTCTGTTGCTACAAATGGGAAGCCTGGGATGCGATACCGTACAACGCCGCGATGATGGCGAAGCGCGGCATCGTCGTTTCCGTCAACTCCGACAGTGACGAGCGTGTCCGGCGTCTTTACGAAGAGGCTGCGCGAGCCCTCCATTACAGCAACGGCGAGATCACGGAGGATGACGCGTTGAAGATGATAACGCTGAATCCCGCGATTCAGTTGGGCATCGAAAAGCGTGTAGGCAGCATTGAAACCGGAAAAGATGCGGACCTTGCCATCTTCAGCGCGCATCCATTCAGTGCAGCCGCCCATGTCGATATGACCCTCATCGATGGACAAATCTATTTCGATCGAGCTGAGGATTTGAAATCCCGATCGAAGGGAGAAGCACAGTGATCAGGAAAAACATTTTTGCACTGCTCGTACTGACCTCATTTTCCGGCATGGCCTGGGCCCAGACTTATGCCATCAAAAACGCGCGCATTGTTACCGTATCGGGACCAACGATTCCCAACGGGAACATTCTTGTTCAGGATGGAAAGATCACTGCCGTCGGCGCCAACATTCCGATTCCCGCATCAGCGAAGGTCATCGATGCGAAGGGACTCAGCGCTTATCCGGGAATGATCGATGCTCACACTTCGATGGGCCTCGAGGAAATCGAATCCATCCCCGGAACTCAGGACATCAATGAAATCGGGGACATCAATCCCCACATCAAGGCATCCGCCGCCGTTAATCCATTGAGCGAGCATGTGGGTATCACGCGAGCGAGCGGTGTGACTACCGTGTTATCAGCTCCCCAGGGCGGCTTGATCGGCGGACAGGGTACAGTCATCAATCTGAATGGCTGGGTCTTGAAGGACATGCTCATGAAAGACTCGGCCGGCGTCATCATCAATTTTCCCAGGGACGTTAACCTTCCGGCTAACGCAGCCGACCGGCAGCGCAGAGATGCCGAAGACACGCGGCGCAAGAGAATCGACTTGCTTCGGAAAACGCTGCGCGATGCTCAATCGTACTCGCGATTGCTGGATGCGAGAGTCGATGCCGAATCCAATCTCGCGCTCCGCGCGCTGATTCCCGTTATCAAGGGGGACATGCCTGCGATGTTCGTCGCCAACACGGCGTCAGAGATCAAAGGCGCGCTTGAAATAGCGGACGAGTTCAAACTGAAAGCGATTCTTGTCGGCGCGTCGGACGCCCGCCAGGTTCTCGACCTGATCAAAAGCAAAAACGTACCGGTATTGTTTGGCGGAACTTTTAAGTCTCCCGACAAAGACTCGGACGCCTATGATGCGCTCTACTCGACCCCTGCGGCACTCTCGAAAGCGGGAATCAAGTTTGGTTTCACAGTTGGTGGCGCATCAAGTGTCCACGATCTGCCTTTCCAGGCGGGCATGGCTGTGGGATTCGGTCTCGATAAGGATGAAGCCCTCAAAGCAGTGACGCTCTATCCGGCCCAGATTCTCCACATCGACAATCAGGTGGGAAGTCTGCAGGAAGGAAAGACCGCTAATATCATTCTGGCCGATGGCGATCCACTGGAGCTTCTGACTCACGTCAAGCAGGTGTTCATTGCGGGAAAGCCCGTCGAGTTGAAGAACAAACAGACCGAACTCTACGACACGTTCTCCAAGCGGCCATGAATGAATTCCTCGCGACGCTGGGATTGGGTTTCGTCCTCGGTCTGAAACACGCAACGGAAGCCGATCACCTTGCGGCGGTATCCACCATTGTGAGCGAGCGGCGTTCGCTCTGGCAATCGGCAGGAGTCGGCGCCCTATGGGGCGCAGGTCATACCGCTGCCCTTCTCGCCGCCGGTCTGCTCGTAGTGGGCCTGGGCGTTACAATTCCTGAGCGTGTCGCATGGGTTCTCGAATTGGCCGTAGCCCTGATGATCATCCTGCTCGGGACGCGTTTGCTGTATCGTATTTTCCGCGGTCAACAGACCGTCCACGTTCATGCTCACGAGCATGGAGGCCGTCCCCACGTCCATCTTCACTTTCACGACGAACGGCACAAGCACTCGGTCGAAACGACTCACCTTAGCGCACACGACGGTTTATCCGGCTGGCGGCCGTTCTTCGTCGGAATAGTTCATGGCCTGGCAGGATCCGCCGCGCTCACACTGCTCGTACTCACGGAGATCGTTCGAAACGGCAGCCCCGCGCTGGGCCTCATTTATCTTGGTGTCTTCGGCGCCGGCTCGATTGGCGGAATGCTCCTGATGAGCAGCTTGATTGGTTTGCCCTTCAGTCTCGGGTGGCGGTTCTTCCAGCGAACCCTGCTTCCGCTCCGATTCTGTGCGGGTGTGCTCAGTACGACGTTTGGATTGTTCTACGCCTGGAGAATCCTGGAAAAGTTCTGACCCGGCGTTACGCGCGGGCCTCTTCATGAGAGAGCGGCGTCGATGACGGCTCTTTGAATTCGCCTTCCCAGCGCGCGATGACAACCGTCGCGAGGCAATTTCCCAGGACATTGACTGAAGTTCTCGCCATATCCATCAACTCATCGATTCCAAGAATGATGAACACCGGTTCAACCGGCAGATGAAACGAGGCAACGGTTCCCAGCAGGATCACCAGTGAAGCGCGCGGTACACCAGCCACGCCTTTGCTCGTGAGCATCAGAGTAAAGACCATCAGGAGTTGCTGACCGAAGCTCATCGGAACTCCGGCGACCTGCGCGACAAACACGGAAGCCAGGGAAAGATAGAGCGATGTCCCATCGAGATTGAAGCTGTACCCGGTCGGAATGACAAACGCCACAATCTGGCGTGGAACTCCGATGCGTTCCATCTCCTCCATGGCTCGAGGCAAAGCCGCCTCCGAACTCGTTGTCGCAAATGCGATGGAGACGGGCTCCGCGATCGCCTTCACAAACTTGCGAATGGGCACCTTCGCAATAAGCGCGACGGGCAACAGAACACAGGAAACAAACACCAGCAGCGCTGCATATAGCGTCGCGAGCATTTTGAAAAGGTTGAAGAGAATCCCGAGCCCCAGGTGTCCGACGGTATATGCGATGGCGGCACCCACACCGATCGGCGCAAACATCATGACAATGTTTGTGAACTTGAACATCGTCTCCGAAAGGCTTTCGCAGAACGACAACATCGGCTTTCGTTTGTTCTCCTTCACCATGGCGAGCGCAATACCAAAAACGATGCTGAAGACAACAATCTGCAGTACCTGGCCTTCAACCACGGACTTCGCGATGTTCTCCGGAAAGACATGCAGGATGATGTCCGTGGCTTTCTGAGGAGTCGCCGTCAACTGCTGCTGAGGATTCTCTGCGGCCGCAGGAAGCTGGACACCCACACCGGCTTTGCTGATGTTGATTGCCGCAAGACCTATCAACAGCGCCAGCGTCGTGACGATTTCAAAATAGAGGAGCGCCTTCACACCCATGCGGCCAACCTGGCGAAGGTTCGAGTGGCCCGCGATACCGACGACCAGTGTCCCGAATAATAACGGGGCGATGATGGTCTTGATCAGATTCAGAAAAATGAGACTCAACAATCGGAGATTCACGGCGGCGCCGGGCCAGTCGTGCCCGACTTCCCCTCCCACAATCATGGCGACAAGAATCCATGTCGTAAGCGACTTTCGTTTCCAGGCCCAGCCCAGAAAACATACGATCACGAGCCAGCGAACAATAATCATCTTGCGGACTCCTTCACGTGACGCCGCACCCACCAGATGATGGCGAGGGCGCCAATGATCCCGATCACAAAGTCAGATCGATGGAACCACGTCTTGAGAGCTTCGTTCTTATCCCATTCTTCGCCGAGTTTCTGCCCGATGTATGCAAGCCCGAGACACCACGGCAGCGAACCAAGGAAGGTATAAACAACAAACCGCGGGAGGTTCATTCGAGCGACGCCGGCCGGAAATGCGATAAACGTCCGGATCACGGGCAGCAACCGGCTCGCAAAGACAATCAACTCACCTCGCCGCGCAAACCATCGGTCGGCCATGTCGAGGTCGTGAAGCGAAATCAAAACGTAGCGGCCATATTTTTCGATGACGGGCCGTCCCCCGTACATACCGACCCAATACGCCACCAGCGATCCCGCCACGCAGCCGGCCGCACCGGCGGCCGAAACACCCCACAGTGTGAAACGGCCTGTGTAAACCAGGTAGCCGGAGAACGGCATGATGATTTCCGACGGCAGCGGAATGCAAGCGGACTCGATTCCCATCAGCAGAATGACGCCGGGATAACCAAGGGCGGAAATCGTCGCAACAATTAAAGATGACAGTATTTCAATAATGCGGGCGACCAAGCGCCATCCATTATCTCTAATTCAATTCCGCCGTCTATATATGGAATGGAGAAAGCTTAAGAAAACTAGTGCGCGTCCCGGGCTCTTCGGCTAAAATGCGCCCGGTTTCAGACGCTTTTGGAAGTCGAGCAAGCACGATGAGATTGAAAACATTACTCCTTGTACCTGTCTTGATGGCCACAACGGCATGGTCCCGGCAGGAGCCTGTCTACAAATTGAATGTGAACGTGGATCTCACGGAAGTGCATGTCAGTGTCACTGATGAGAAGGACCATCCCATCGGGAATTTGAAGAAAGAAAACTTCAAATTATTCGAAGACCGAAGCGAGCAGAAGATCACCCTCTTCAAACACGAAGACCTTCCAGTCAGTCTTGGATTGGTCATCGACAACAGCCGCAGCATCGAACCCAGAAAACAGCGTCTGGATGCCGCCGCAGTTTCATTTGTGCGAAAGGGTAATCCCGACGATGAAGCGTTCGTCGTCCACTTCGACGACGAAGCCCGGCTGAACCGTGACTTTACGAACAGCATTCCGCAGCTGGAAGAGACTCTGGCCAGTGTGAAGCCTTTCGGCCAAACCGCCATTTACGATGCCCTGATTCTCGCGCTCGATCACATGGCGCAAGCGAAGCATCCCAAGAAAGCGATACTGCTCATCACGGATGGCGTTGATAATTCCAGCAAACACACGCTCGATGAAGCTATCGAAGCCACGAAGCGGTCCCGAGTCGCCGTTTACACCGTAGGACTCCTGAGCAAGTCCGGCGGAGAGAAAGCGGAAAACGATTTGATCCGAATGGCGGAAGCGAGCGGCGGCCGCGCATTCTTCCCGCAGACCGTCGAAGAAGCTCGTGCCGATATGGAGAGCGTTGCTCGCGATCTACGCGAGCAGTACACATTGGGATATTTTCCAACGAACCCATCGCATAACGGTGAATGGCGTTCGGTCCGGGTGGAAATTCTGAAGCCGCTGACATTGCCCCCTGCAATGAAACTCAATCCCAACTATCGCCACGGATACTACGGTCCGGGCGACAGCAACTGATCAGATTCTCGTCAGGATTTCAGGTCCGTTCGGTGTGACGGCAATGGTGTGTTCGAAATGAGCCGAGGGCTTGCCGTCCGCGGTAACGACGGTCCAGCCATCATCGAGGACTCGCACTTTATCTGTGCCCAGATTGATCATCGGTTCGATCGCAAGAACCAGTCCGGGTTTGATCTTGGCGCCCTTCCCGTTGTGAACATAGTTCAAAACCGGCGGATCCTCATGGAGAGATCGCCCGATGCCGTGCCCGCAGAATTCCCGCACGATTCCATAATGATTGACATCCGCGAGCTTCTGAACGGCAGCGGAGATATCCGAAATGTAATTTCCCGGTATGGCCTGTTCAATGGCCCGGTAGAGGCACTGCTCGGTGACTTTGACCAGGCGGTCCACCTCGGCCGGGATCGGGCCGATCGCCACGGTCATCGCAGAGTCGCCGTAATAGCCGTCATAGATAACGCCGAAGTCCAGCCCTACGATGTCGCCGCTTTTCAGAACACGTTTCGTGGATGGGATGCCGTGAACGACCTGATCATTCACTGAAATGCAGAGACTCGCCGGAAATCCCCGATAACCTTTGAATGCAGGCTTCGCTTTCTTTTTCAGGGTCAGGTCTTCCGCGATCTTGTCCACATCGGCGGTGGTCGCTCCTTCGCGAACGTTTTCACGGAGCTCCAGCAGGATCTCTGCCACAATCCTGCTGGCGCCCTTCATCGTTTCTATTTCGCGGGAGCTCTTCAGATGAATCATCGTTAAGCATTCTATCAGGCTGCACGCTATAATTTCGCCCCATGAAACTAGACGGCAAAAACATTCTCATGATCATTCCTCATTCTCAGTTTCGCGACGAAGAATTCCTGGAACCTAAAAAAATCCTGGAGGACGAAGGCGCAAAGATCACCGTGGCCTCCAATACTGCTGGAATGTGCCGTGGAATGAAGGGTGGCGCCGTGGAAGCCAACATCAGTATTGCCGACGCCAAAGTGGACGATTACGCCGCAGTCGTGCTCTGTGGCGGCTCTTCGGTTCCCGATGTCTTCTGGGGCGACAAGAAACTTGTCGAATTGGTAACGGCTATGGCAACCGCCAACAAGGTTGTGGCCGCCATTTGTCTCTCAACGGTCGTACTCGCGAAAGCCAAACTGCTCGCCGGGCGCGAAGCGACGGTGTACTTTCTCCCTCAAGCGATTCAGGAGTTGAAAGACGCGGGCGCCACCTACGTGAAAGAAACACTGCTCATTCACAACAACATCATCCTCGCCGAAGGTCCCCCGGATTCCCAGCGCTTCGGCCAGGCCATCCGCACAGCATTGGCAGGTTGAGTTGGAACCAGCCTTTTCGTTAGCGCATTCCCATTAGCCGCTGAAGCAGCGCGATCGTGCTCGGACGAGGAGAGGCGGCTTGTCCGGCACGGCCGGGACCGCCTTTGCCGGAAGCCATATCCAGAGGGGTCCGATTCTGTTTGTCGGTGGCGCGAAGGTTGGCGCCGTTCTTCACGAGAAGTTCGACAACGGAGTCCATCGAGAGCGCGGCGAAATGCAGCGCCGTTTGTCCGGCATCGTTGGCGGCATTCACATCCACGTGATGATCGAGCAGAATTTTGACGGCCTCGAGCATTTGCGATTCGGTCGCAACTTCATCGGCAAAAGTGCCCAGGCCGCGGCCCTGACCGGACGCCAGCATGAGAGCGGTCGTGTGATTCTTCTGTTCTGCGGAAGGATCCGCGCCGCGCTCGATCAAAAGACGCATCGCGGCGGAGTCTCCGTTTCGAGCCGCGCGCATCAGAGGCGTTGCGCCTTCCCCGAGGATGCGTTCGCCCGGAGTGTGCGCGCGATACAACGTCGATGCCTTCAAGCGCGCATCAGGGGTTGCGCCGCGGTCGAGCAGCTTCTTCATCAAACCAACTGCTGTCAGTTCGTCCGTGGATTTGCGGGGTGGATGGCCGAACACTTCCGCAAGCGTATTCATATCGACGGCCGCGTAGAGAGCAGCCATGCCGGCCGAATCAGCAATGTTCGGATCGGCGCCTTTCTCCAGAAGCGCCGCGGCGGTGTCGTAGTGGCCGTTGATAATGGCGATAACAAGAGCCGTTGTTCCGTCGGGATCCGTTGAATTCAACATCGCGCCCGCATCGGCAAGGACGCGGGCCGCCTTCGGCGCGCCCTCTCGCGCCGCATACATCAGCGGTGTCCAGTTGCCGCGCGGCAGGATGGTAAGAACGCCTTCCAGACCAAAGCGGTCTGTCTTGTATTCGTGCTGCATCGATCGTGCATTCACATCGGCGCCCCGGGCAATCAGAGCTTGAACGGCCTCAGCATGATTCTCAGCAGCAGCCCACATCAGCGCAGTCTCGCCGTTTGTGTCCTCTTTCGCGTTGGGATCGCAACCGTGAGCTAACAGCAGCTTCACAGCTTCCGCATTCCCGGTTCGCGCGGCAGTCATCAGAACCGTTTGCCCGCCCGGCATGCCCGCTTTCGGATCCGCTCCTGCTCTCAACAGCAATCCGATCATCGCAGCGTTGCCGTTGACCGCAGCAAGGGACAGGGGTGTTATTCCATAGCGATTCGCCGCGCCTGGATTCGCTCCGCTGCGAAGAAGCCGTTGGACGCCCGGAAGATCATCATTACGCACCGCCAGATGAAGCGCTGTCGTCCCGTCGGATGGAGTGGTGTTCCTTTGAGGTTTCGGCGCCTGAGCGGCGAGGGGAACGCTCAGGAGTAGGAAGCCGGCGGCGAGTCGTCTAAAATAACCCATCGATCATTCCCACGCCATCGCCGAAACGTTCCATCGGCACGCCGTATCGGTCAGCTACCGAAGACCACAAGCATCCCACAGGCGTGCGCGTCTGAACCTGAACATGAAGGCTACCTTTTCCGGCGCCGCCTCCAACTGCGACGACCGGCAATGGATCCGACGCGTGAGAATTCGAATCACCCATGCCGGCCCCATAGAACAATAACGAATGGTCGAGCAGCGAGCCATCGCCATCCGGAATCGAACGGAGCTTCTCCAGGAATTTTGCGTACATGCCCGCGTAGTAGATGTTGATCTTCACAACCTTTGCAATTTTGTCGGCATTATTCACATGGTGTGAAACCGAATGATGCTGTTCGGTAACTCCGATCTGGGGAAATGTCCGCTGGCTCAATTCGCGCGACATCATGAACGTAAAGACACGCGTCGCGTCCGCCTCAAACGCCGCCGCGACCAAATCGAACATGAGGGCGGCGTGTTCCGGAAATGAATCGGGAATTCCCACCGGAGTTTCGATAGTGACGTTCTGGCTGCTGCGAGATTCCGCCTGCTGGATGCGCCGCTCAATTTCGCGGAGATTATCGAGATAGTCGGCAACCCGAGCGCGATCGCGCGGGCCAAGACTTCGGCGAAGACCGCTCGCTTCCTGGGCAATCGAATCGAGAATGCTTCGCTGTGCCCTGATCCTCGCTGCGCGTTCGGCAGCCGATGATGAGTCGCCGAAAATGCGCTCGAACGCCGCGCGGGGATTGGTCTCCATCGGCAAAGGAGTCGCCGGTGTCCGCCACGAGATGGTGTTCATGTAAGCGCAACTGAAGCCCGGCGAGCAACCTCCGACATAACCCGTAAAGTCTTCGGTAGCGAGTTCAAGCGACGGCAGCGGCGTATCCTGACCGATGCGTTGAGCCACGATCTGGTCAATCGTGGTATTGGCGAGTACATCTTCGGCTTCGGTTCGCTTCGGCCAGACGCCTGTCAGAAATCCCGCGGCGCTGACGGCATGATCGCCGACCTGACTGCCCGGATGGGAGCGAGTCAAATTCGTCACAACCAGCATCGAGTCCCGGAATGCAGCCAGCGGCTGAAGGATGGGTGTCAGTTCGAAAGACGAGCCCACTTGCTTCGGCGTGAACTGCTGCATGATGGCGCCATTCGGAATGTACACGACTCCAAAACGAGGTTTGTCAACGCCCGTTAATCGCGTGAGCGGCGTGAATGCGGGAAGCATCGATTCGAGGAACGGCAATCCGATCGCTGCGCCGGCTCCTTTCAGGAGCGTCCGCCGCGACAACGATTTCCTACTGACGAACATTGGCCGTCTCCTGGTGTTCTTTCTGTGAAAGCATTCGCATTCGAAATGGTGTGCTCCGAACGATGCCCATAACGATAGCGGAGAACCGGTAGTTATTGCGAGCGGCATCGCGCACAATCGTCCGCACGGCCGGCATGTCCCGATAATCGAGTCCGCGGCCGAGAGCGTAAGTCAGCAATTTTTCCGTGAGCGTTCCGGCAAAGACTTCCGGGCGATTCACCAGAGCCTGGCGCAATTCAACAACACCGCTTATTTTGGTTCCATCCGCGAGTTCGCCTGAAGCATCGATCGGCGCATCGGCGTCCGCGCTGCGCCACGTTCCAACAGCGTCGAAGTTCTCGAGCGCAAAGCCAATCGGATCCATCACCTTGTGACAACTCGCGCAGGCCGGATTCGTGCGGTGTTGCGTCATCTGTTCTCGCATGGTCCGCGGTTTTTCTCCTTCGACTTTCTCTTTAAGCTGCGGAACATCCGGCGGAGGAGGTGGAACCGGCAGGCCCAGGATGTTATCGAGAATCCATTTTCCGCGAAGCACCGGCGACGTGCGCTCGGCGTGCGATGTAATAGCCAGGATGCTTCCCTGCCCGAGCAATCCCCTGCGGGCTGGATCCGTGATTGTCATGCGGCGGAACCGGCTGCCATAGACTCCGGGAATTCCATAATGGCGGGCGAGCCGTTCGTTCACGAACGAATAATCCGCCGTCAGCAAATCAAGAACACTCCGGTCTTCATGAATGATGCTGCCGAAGAATAGCTCGGTTTCTCGGCGAAACGACTGGCGCAGATTGTCATCAAAGTCCGGAAACAGATCGGAGTTCGGCAGCACGTTCTGGACATTCCGTAGTTGAAGCCACTGGCCGGCAAAGTTGTCAATGAGCGCCTGCGACTTTGGGTCCGCAAGCATTCGCCGCACCTCTCGCTCGAGCGCAGCGGGACGTTTGAAGTTCTCCTGCGCCGCCGCCGAGAGCAATTGGTCGTCCGGGATACTGCTCCATAAAAAGAAGGACAAGCGCGAAGCGAGTTCGAGATCGGTGATGCGATAGACGTCGCTCGTGGCTTTCTCAGGATCGGCTTCGAGCCGAAAAACGAACTGAGGACTTGCCAGGATTCGCTGCAACGCCATTTCGATTCCTGTTTCGAAACTTCCGGAGCGGCGTCCTTCGTCAAAGAAAGCCAGAAGATGTTCCAGGTCGTCATTCGCGGCCGGCCGCCGATAAGCCAGCCGAGCGAGCGTCGAGATAATTCGTCTGGCACAGGACGTCTCATCCGCTTGCGTTGCGGGACGGCAAAGAAAAATGCGGCGGCGGCTTGGAGTGTCTCCCGATCCTGCGGCGCCAAACGGTCCTGTAATCGCGAGAGTCTGAAGATGAGGTTGTCCTGACCAATCGAAGTTGTCCACGGAACTGCGGAGATATCGCTGCAGCCGATCCGGCCGAAGACTCTGCGTGTCATCGATGAATGCGACCGTCACCTCATGCGGGCCCGCTTTAACGGGAATCCGGACGCGCAGCCGTCGATCGACTTCATCGCCCGTATCGGTCGGCTTTTGAAACAGAGCTTCGAGATCTTCCTTGCCGCCGATCACCGCGACATGGACCCGTTGCCCGTCGAGTGTAAATTCCACCCGATGCACAGAATTCAGTCCTCGTACGATGTTCAAGTTGGTTCGATAGAGTCTGGCTTGAAAAACATATTCTCCATCGAGCGGAAAATTGTAACGAACACGCGTTCCACCGACGGTGCCCAGCGGCATTCCTTCAATGTGCTGGTCCTGCGAAAGATCCTGCCGGATCCGATAGGTCTCGCTTCCCGCCGGCGCGCGAGGATCGCCAACGGCCAACGCGGCAATCTTTGCCGCTGCCGCGAGGTAGCGCTCTTCGAGCAACGGTGAAAGGCCGAGGGCATCGGCATTGTTGTCGAAACCATAGGCTGCATCGTCGGGCGGCAGGAGCGAAGCGCTGTCGATTTCAAGATTCAGGATGTCGCGAATCGCGTTGCCGTATTCCGTTCTGTTCAACCGGTGAATGAGCGGGCGGCCGGGAGCGGGATGTGTTTCCGCGGCAAGATCCAGTTGCGCTTCCAACGATGAAATCCATTTACGGGAAGTATCGGAATCCGGTTTCGCAGAACCCGGCGGAGGCATGACGCCGGCGCGCAACTTTCGAATCACTTTTTCCCATAACTCCGCTTCTGCGGGCGCATTCGCAGGATCGGCCTGGTCCAAAGCGATGGGCACTACCCCGCGTTCTTTTTGTTTCTGGGAGTGACATCCTATGCAATAGCGATCAAGGAAGGCACGCTGTGAGGAATCGTCCCGTTGGAAAGGCGCCGCGGCAACCAGGACCATTGGAGCCGATAGAACGATCAGGATACCGAAGAGAGCTCTCATCAAATGAGCCCTAATCTATCATGTCAGAGCGCTGCGGCAAGCAACTCTCGCGATCTGTCGGTCACGACCTGCTGCAGATTATTTCCATGGCTGTCGATCGTGACGACAGCGGGGAAATTCTTTACTTCCAGCTCCCAAACCGCTTCAGGACTGCCGAATTGCTCGAGCCTGACGCTCAATACGCGCTGAACGCATTGCGCATAAATCTGGGCGGCGCCGCCGATCGCGTGCAAGTAGACGCAGCCATGTTCCTGGCATGCCTTTTGAGTCTTTGGCCCCATGCCTCCCTTGCCGATCACCGCGCGAGTGCCGAAACGGGCGATGATATCGGCCTGATAGGGCTCTTCACGAATGGACGTTGTCGGTCCGGCGGCGACAACGCGATACTCACCACCATCTTTGAGAACCACAGGTCCGCAGTGATAGATGACTCCATCCCGAATGGCTTCGAGTTCTCCGCCATCATGAAGATACTTGTGAACCGCGTCTCGGCCTGTAAACACGATTCCATCAAGCAGGACGACATCACCGACGTTCAACCTCCGAACGTCGTCTTCCTTCAGCGGCGTATGAAGCCGGACGACTGTTGCTGCAGGTAAAGTCAGATCCGGCATTTCTTCCTGATGCTGGAATTCATGAGGTGCCTGATACAGCCAGTTCATAACGCTGCCGTTTGAATCAAGGACGACGCCGCGTCTTCGATAGGCCCAGCACATGTATGCCACGGAAACGAAAAAGGAAGCCGGAAGCCGATTGAGCTTACCGATCTTGCAACACCCAACGGTGAACTTGCCTGAAAAACCCATAGGCCCGATATCGAGCGTGTTGGCCTCCTTCATGATGCGCGCTTCGAGTTCAGCCAGTTTCGGATCCGGGGAGGTGTCTTCAACATTCCGCAGGAGCTGACGCTTTGCGAATTCATATCCTGAGGCCCGATCTCCGCCGATCGCAACACCAATGAATCCCGGGCCGCATCCCTTTCCCTGGGCTTTCCAGATCGCGTCGAGAATACACGCGCGAACTCCCTCCAGGTTGCGGTCCACGCGTTTTCCCTGAATGTCCATGGGAAGGCTGTACTGGGCGCTCATGTTCTCGCAGCCGCCGCCTTTGAGGATGAGCCTCACATGGATGTTTGAATCCCGCGTCTGCTCCCAATGAAAAACAGGACTGCCCGGGCCGAGGTTGTCGCCGGTATTGGCGCCGTCGACACTATCCACGGAGTTCTGCCGCAGGTAGCCGCGGGCCGTTGCATCCTTTACGGCGTCCTTGCAGAGTTCCTCGAGTTCAAGTTGATCGATGTTCCGTGGCGTTTCGAAATAGAAATTAATGGTTCCGGTATCCTGGCAAATCGGCAGGGAGCGCGCTTTTGCCAAACCGATATTCTGAGCAACTAACTCCAGCGCAAAGTCTGCCTTAGATCCAGACGCCTCAAGTTTACGTTGAAGATTAATGACACTCTCCACGTCCGGCGGCAGGAAGGCCGATGTGCGGCGGATCAGTTCAAGAATATTCTGGCGAAAAGTATCGCGATTCATGTCGCACTCCCACTCCGAAATTGTTCGGCTGCAAATTTCAAAACATCGGCGGCATTCCCCGAAGCCAGTCCACCTTGCGCCAGATTGGGGCGCCCTCCCCCGCGGCCGCCGAAGGCATCGAGAGTCTTCTTCAGGAGAGCGGCAGCATCAAGACCCGAGTCGCTGGATCGAGCAAAGACCACCCGCAGTTGATCACCCTCATCAGCGAGCAAAGCGACGATACCGGGCCGCGAACAGATTTTGGCCGCCAGCATCTTCAGTTTCTCAATACCGCGGTTCTTGAATACGCCGGTAGCCAGGCCGTTTGAAACTGGAAATTGGGCGGCTTCGAAATCCATGAGCTGAGACTCGAGATCCTCGATGTGTTTGTGAGACTGCTGGTGATCATCCCAAAGAGTTCGAACTGCCGCAGCCGTGTCGAATGGAGGAGCGGAAATCGTCTGGCTGATGGACTCCAGAGTTCGATTGGCGTGTCTGGCATATTGAATCACGCGATTGCCGCATATGAATTCCACCCGCGATTGTTTCTTCGCGCGTTCGATTCGCATAATCAAAACAGGTCCGATCTCTCCGGTCATCCGCACATGGGTACCGCCGCATGCGGACCGGTCATAACCCGAAATATCGATGACACGAATGTCACCCGTCCGCTCGGTGGCTTTGCGGAGGCCGGCGTCTCCAATCTTTTCCTGAGCGACATATCGAACGGCCACGTTGCGGTTGTCCCGGACGATGCGATTCGCCAGGTCTTCCGCTTTGTCGGCTTGTTCACTGGAAATGGAATCCACCGGAAGATCGATCGTGCAGGCCGTGACACCCAGGTGGAAACTCACAGTCGGCCAGTTGAACAGCTCGACGAACGCCTGCGACAACACATGCTGGCCGGAATGTTGTTGCATGTGGTCGCGGCGGCGTTCGGCATCGATGATGCAATGAGCGACGCTGCCTTCAATTTTCTTTTCCAGAATGTGGAGCACCTGACCGGTCGCTTCATCATCGATGCAGTCCACAAGCGGAACGTCATTGATGGTGCCGAGATCGTTGGGTTGCCCTCCGGATGTTGGATAAAACGCAGTCTTGTCCAGAACGACGGCATGCCTGCCGCCGGCAGGCTTTACGTCAACGACATTCGCATCGAATTCAAGCAGGTAAGGATCGTTGTAATAGAGGCGCTCGGTCTTCATGCGGGTAGCTTAACGTATCAGTTAACCGTCGCCGGCTGCGCCGGAACATGGTGCACATATAGTGAGCGCTCGGCCGCAATTTGTCCATCGAGATAGATCTGAACAATGTGCGAACCGGAGCGGTCAAAACTCACGTTGGTAAAGAATGTGACGTTGTCCGCGTATCCGTTCGTCTCCATCGCGAATTTTGACGGCGCCGACACGACGACCTCTTTTCTGTCCGGCGCCAGAATCTTGACGTGGGTCTCGAAATTCCCGTTCCCAACCCAATGATTCACGATTGCGAACTTCAGCAGCACCGACGGAAAAGCCTGAAAGAAAATATTCTCAAATAATCCCATCAATGAAAGCTTGTTCCCCATCTCGATTCGAACATCATCACAGGTGATGGAATATACGAGCTTCGCTGTCTTCATGACCTCTCTCTCTTGAGCCGTTCAAGCAGTTTGTTATGGATATTGTCGAATCCACCGTTCGACATGATGACAATATGGTCTCCCGCACGGGCCTCGGACGCGAGAAAGCCGGCTATTTCATCGGTGGATCCGAATGTCATTGCTTTTTTGCCGCGCGCGCGAATCCCATCCGTTACGCGATCCGGCGAAAGAGTTTCTTCGGGCGCCAGATGGGAAGCCGCGAACACTCGGGCGATAACTGTAACATCGGCAGAATCGAACGATTCGATGAATGCGGATTCGAAGACCCGTCGGCGGCAGGTTTGCGAGCGCGGTTCGAACACCGCAATCACGCGCGAATCCGGATGCCGTTCACGCACCGCCCGCAGCGTTTCACGCACGGCGGTTGGATGATGAGCGAAATCATCGTAGACGACGATACCATTTACTTCGCCCCGGACTTCCAGACGCCGCTTCACACTCTTGAACGATGAGAGCGCCCGCTGGATCGCGTCGTTTTCGATTCCAATCTCCTTCGCGGCAATGATCGCGCCAAGAGCATTGTCGACGTTGAATTCTCCCGGAAGCGGAATTGTGAAATGTCCGATCGGTGTCTGGCCCCGCGCGACATTGAAGGACATGCCTTCACTGAGCGTCTGGATCGACGTTGCGCGCCATTCACCGTTGTGAACACCCGCCGTCGCTACACGGGAGAACGCAGCGGGAATCAATTCCTTCACAATGGGGCTGTCGACACCGGCAACAATCAGGCCGGATTGCGGAACGATGTTGATCAAGCGCCGGAAAGACGTCTTCACGGCTTCAATGTCAGGGTAAATGTCGGCGTGATCGAACTCGATGTTCTTCAGGAGAACGATGCGCGGAAGATAGTGCAGAAACTTCGGTCCCTTATCGAAGAAAGCCGTGTCGTATTCATCTCCTTCGATCACGAAATCCGGCCCCTCCGCAATTTGAAAGCTGCGGCCGAAATTCTCCACGATGCCGCCGACCAGAAATGAGGGCTTTCTGCCGGCAACTTCGAGAATCCACGCCAGCATCGCCGTCGTTGTGGTCTTCCCATGAGTCCCGGTAACAACGATCGAGTTCTTTCCACGAATAAAGAACTCTTTCATCATTTCCGCCATCGATGTGTACCGGATGCCCGAATCGAGCACGTACTCGATTTCGGGATTGCCGCGCGACAAAGCATTCCCAATCACAACCAGATCGGGAGCGCTCTTCCTGATGTTTTCGGCGTTGAATCCCTTGAAGACCGGAATCCGCAGGCGTTCAAGAAACTCGGACATTGGCGGATACACGTCGGAGTCCGAACCTGAAACCGAGTAGCCTTTCTGCTGGAGCATCCCGGCGAGTGACGCCATCGCGGTCCCGCAGATGCCGGTAAGGTAGATCTTTTTCAGGTTTTCCATGTGGAGTTAACTTACCGCGGATTCCAGAAGCTCGAAAAGGGGCACGGGCGAACTGAGGTCGAGACGCGCCCGCACACCAAACGGGACGATAGCATTCGGCCGGGAAGTGTGTCCAGTCGGGAACCCGTAAAGGATGGGAAAGGTGAATTCCTGCAGCAGATCGATGAGCACTTCTTCGAGTGTGTAACCCTGATTCGGATGCTGGATGCAATTCAACATCTCGCCAAACACAACGCCGCGCACACCCGCGAACTTTCCCGCCTGTTTGAGATGCATGATCATTCGATCAATCTGGTACGGCTTCGTATCGAGATCCTCGAGGATGAGAATCGAATCCTGCGTTTCAATTTCGTTCGGAGTTCCGAGCGTTGCAACGACCATCGAAAGACATCCGCCAACCAGGCGGCCTTCCGCTCGACCCGACCGAAGCACACTCGTGCCCGCTACTGGAAAGCGGACTGCTTTCTTGCCCTGTAACATGTCGAGTAACAGTTGCCGGTCGTAGCCTTCCGTTCCCTGCCTCATGGCAGTCGCAACCATCGGCCCATAAAACGCAGCGACTCCGGCGCGCTCGATCCAATTCAACAGCAGCGTGATGTCGCTCGAGCCGCTGATGATTTTAGGATTTGCGCGAATCAGATCCGGATTGATTTGCGGAACAAGATATCCGCTTCCATAACCACCGCGCGCGCAGAAAACGGCATGAATGTCGGGGCTCCGCAGCATTTCCATGAATTCGTCAAGACGCCGCTGGTGCGTTCCCGCAAAATACCGGAAAGACGAAGTGATGCCGGGCTTCCAATATATTTTGAAACCCAGCGCTTCAAGCTCGCGGCAACCTGCTTCCAGAAGATCGTGCTTGACGTTGCTGGCCGGGGCAACGATGCCGATCGTGTCGCCTGGCCGCAATGCGGGCGGCTTAATCATCGCCGGCGATTCTCCCAAACTTCAGGATTGACGATGTTCGGAGGGCGGCGGCCCTGGAGCGTGCTGAGAAGATTATCCGCAGCCATCATGCACATCTTCAGTCGTGTTTCGTTCGAAGCGCTCGCGATGTGTGGAGTGATCACGACGTTGTCCAATTGGAACAGGTCTCGCTCAATTTCCGGTTCCTTCTCGTAGACGTCGAGGCCGGCTGCTGCAATCTTTCCTGTTTTCAAAGCGCGTACGAGCGCCTTCTCGTCGACAACAGGACCACGCGATGTATTAACGACAACACAGGTGGGTTTCATCAAAGCAAAGGTCGTGTCGTTCAGGAGGTGATGTGTTTCGGGAAACAGCGGAACGTGGAGAGAAATAAAATCGGACGTTCGCAGGAGTTCGTCAAGCGGAACGCGAGTGACGCCGAGATCGTGAATCACCTGATCAGGGATGGGTTCGGAATCGTAAAAGATGACGCGCATGTTGAAACCGGCAGCGCGGCGGGCCACAGCCTGACCGATACGTCCCAGACCGATAAGTCCCAGCGTCTTGCCGAAAATATCCTGCCCGAGGAACATCTTCGGACCCCAGGCCTTGTACTTCCCCGCACGCGCGAATTGATCGGCTTCCACGACTCGCCGCGCAGCGGTCATCAGTAAGGTCCAGGCGAAGTCGGCTGTGGTTTCCGTAAGAACGCCCGGAGTATTTGTAATAACGACGCCCAGCCGGGTGGCGGACTCAATCTCAACGTTGTTGAATCCCACGGCGAAATTGGCGATGACTTTCAACCTGGGTGCGGATTCCAGAACTTCCAGATCGATAGCATCGGTGAGAAGCGTCAGCGCCGCATCCTTGTCACGAAGGTGTTCGATCAACTCGATCTTTGGAAGGATTCGCTCCTCAGAGTTGATTTCGACTTCGACTTCTCGCCTTAGTTTCTCCAGCGCTTCGTCAAAGATCGGCCGCGTGACGTAGATCTTTTCTGCGGGCATCGTCCCCTTTTTTATTTTTCAGTGACTGTAATCACCGCCGAGTTGTTGGAAGCATCGATGCAAAGTGAATTCGTTTTACTGGTCGTCGGACTTTGCTTTTCCCAGCAATTGCCGGCACCCGCCCATTTGTAGACCGGCAGAATCTCCTTGTAGAACTCGCGCAATTCCGCGCCGCTCGCTTTCAGGGAGACGGTCATTTTGGTATCGGGAGATCCGGAAACCGTTGAGTGCAGCGGCGTCGGAACGGCTAATCCGCGAACAAATTTTGTGGATGGACCTTGCGGAAACTTCCCATAGTGCTTCATATGGGATTCCTTCTCGTCCTGAGCGGCCTGAGCTTGAGCGGCTGCATCAGCAGCTCGTTCCTGCTTGGATATCCCCTTGACCTCCATTTTAATGTCCTGAATTAATCCGGTACGGTTGACATCAGCGCCGCCGACATAGAGTTGGCCGACGTCTTTAACGTTGGTTGCGAACTTTTCCAGGGGATTGTTCGGGAATGCCAAAAAGTCCGCGCTTTTGCCTGTGGCAATGACGCCGTGATCGGTGTCACCCAGGAGTGCCGCTGCGGTGGAGGTTGCGGCTTTGATGACATCCGCCGGTTCCATTCCGGCATCCGCCATTTGAATCAACTCGCGAAGCTCGAAGTATCCCGGATACGTATCCGCCGCACCGCTGTTGGTGGCTAATGCGATCTTCACGCCGCCGGCCGCAAGTTTCTTCAGGTTCTTAACCGCTGTTGCGTACTGCTGCCTTAAAGCGGGCAATTCCGGATTGCGCTTGAACTTGTTTTGAGTAACTTCATCGGCGAGGCGCGCGGAGAGTTGCGGTGGATAAGCTTCGCGCATTGTTTGTTCGCCGAGCCAGTCGGGTCTATCGGCGTAGACGAATCGCGATTCCGCTGCTGTCAGCGACGGCGCATAGACAATGTTCTTCTCTTTCATTGCCGAGACGAGCTGGTCATCCACTTCGTGATCGCGAATGCTTGTGACCAGGCCGTCGACTCCTGCCTTCACCAAATCTTTTGCGTCTGCAAGATCAAAGACTTCGGCTACGACCTTGAGCTTGTCCCTGTGGGCCGTTTCGATCGCCATGGTATAAACATCAGCTTTTAGTTTTGCGCCTTTGCCATTGCCATCATCCATCCAGAGTTTGATTGCACTGACTTTCTTGTCCGATTGCTCGTCCACCGCTTTCCGAGCTTCTGCAGGTGTGGAAACGAAAACAAGAGTGTTGCTGAGCCCCGATGGACCGCCGCCCTTCGCAGCAATACCGCGGCCGGCCGTGAATAATCGCGCGCCAGTAACCTTGTCTTGCTTTTGCTGTTCATCCCGAATCTGGAAGGCAATGTCGCCCGCATCCGTGCCCGCCGTGAGAACGCCCATCACGCCGTAATAACCGTAGCGGCTCAAATCCGCCTGGACAGATTCCTTCTTGTAGTTCTGCTGCCCGTAGTCCGTGCCGTTGTACAAGCCGGCCTGAGCCTGAAGGTTGATAAAGACCGGCGTTAATGTTCGTCCTGTGAGGTCCACACGGCCGGATCCCTTCGGCGGCGCGAGTTCAC
>CAZWGA010000094.1:0-22088 GCA_964633285.1 uncultured Solibacteraceae bacterium
CGATAAAGATTCGGCGCGAGCCGCGGCGCGCGGCCGTTTCGATCGTCGACCCAGAGTTTGACCAGATTGACTTTTTTCCCGGCAAGTTCCCGAACAGCCTGTCTGGCCTGATCCTCCGTCGTGACTTCATAAGCGATGCCGGCATAGGCTGCGGCGCCGGGTCCGGCATTCGGCGCGCCGATGCCGCGGCCTGCAATACGCAATCGGGCGCCCCCGGATTTACCGGCTTCCTGATCCGCGCGAATCTGGTAGGTGACTTCTCCTTTTTCAATGCCCTGGGATTGAACGGCCGCGACTCCAAAGTAAAGCGCCCGGTTCAGGTCGTCCATGATGGTTTCGCGCGTGAAATTCTCCGCGGTGTATGTGAGGCCGCGCTGGAATCCGGGATGGCCGTGCGTGTTAATCAGCGCCGGCATGATCGTCTTGCCGGTGAGGTCCACATGCGTCGCGCCGCGTGGACTTTGGATCGCGCCCTTGAGACCGATTCTCGTGATCACGCCGTTTTGGACAAACAGAGCCGAGTTCAGCACGGGTTCACTGCCGTCGCCGCGAATGAGCCGTGCGCCTTCGAAGATAACGTTTGCATTGGATGGTTCGGACTTCCGGCCGGTCTGGCCGGAGTGAGTCAAAGCCGCTAAAGCGATCGCAAATGCGAGTGTGTTTCGGATCATCGGAATAGGTGGCTGCAATGATACATCATCACATTCGCCGGTGATCGAATGTACGGCCACATCCAAAACCCCGCAGTTCATCCCACCATTGGGTATCGTTTTTCTCGGGGCGGTGTCTATTCGTCAAAACAAGGGGGAATCATGAAAGGCATTGCCGGAATCGTGTTGAGTCTTGCGCTCAGTTCACAGCTCTCGGATCTTCAGGCCGGCGCCGTAACGTTCAACTTCGTCCCGAATACCTCCCTTGTGGTGATTCCCGTCACCGTAAATGAGCACGGTCCTTACAAATTCCTGCTGGATACCGGTGCCAGCCACACTCTTTTATCGGCATCGGTTGCCAATCGTTTGAAGGTTCCGAAGGGCTATTCCAAAACGCTTTTCTCCGCCGGAGGCAACGTTCCCGTCACGATGCGGACGCTGGAAACGATGCAGATTGGAAATGTTCGGATGAAGCATCCGGAGATCGCCGTTGGGAATTTCGATCTGCTTAACACCCTTCAGGTTGATGGAATTTTCGGAGCCGATTATCTGCGCAAATTCAAAGTCTCGATCGACTACGATCAGAAAACGGTCGAAATAGAACCCTGCTGCTCGGACGTGACGGTGGTGTCTCCCGCGTAGTGCGAGCAATTTCTTTACAAATAAGGTTGCGCTCTACAACTTCCACTCGAGCTCTGTGGAACGCGCTTTGATACCTGACTGATTTCTTGTCCTTCCGGCCTGTTCCTATGAAAATGCATCTATCACGACAAAGCCTGCTGGTATGGGTTTCGCTATTTGGTTTCGTGGTAACCAAAAACGAGCTCGATGCTGGTTAGAAACTATGGGCTCTTTGGAGGATGTTGAGATGGAGAAGACGGTGCTCGCCGCCGCAGTCGCACTTGTTTTGATGACGGTGCGGCTTTCGGCGCATCATGCGTTCGCAGCCGAGTATGACGAAAACAGGCACGTCGCCGTTACGGGCACCGTCACTGGATTCAATTGGATCAACCCGCATGCATGGCTTCACGTCAAGGGCAGGGATCAGAACGGGAAAGTGACGAGTTGGAGTTTTGAAATGGGCGCCCCTGGAGGCCTTATCAGCCGAGGATGGAAAAAAGGCGAGTTGAAAGCAGGCGATCAAATCACAGTGGAAGGCTTTGGCGCGAAGAGCGGCAAGAACGTCGCGAATGCCACTACCGTTACGTTGCCGGACGGCCGCAAATTATTCGGCGGTTTTGCAACCACTCCCGGCTCTCCCGTCAAGTAGTCGTTGCGCAACACTACTTTTAGTTCCAGGCGGTGCGGACATGAGGGTACTTACGGATTCGCGTATCGGCGGTGATCAGAGTCGTTCCGAGGATCATCGCGGTGGCGACGATGATACGATCCGCGGGATCCCTGGGAAACGGAATGGGTAACCGGACGGATCGGATGGCGATGGCATTATCCACGGCGACAGATCGGAAGAAAGGCAATGCTTCGGCCTTGGTAATCCAATCGTCCGCGCCCATCGAGAACTTGATTCGATGTTTGGCTTCGAGAAGCATGATTTCCCACGCGCTGATACTCGATACATAAATCGCCTGCTCTTTTGCCGATTCCGAAAGCAGTTTCCGGCTCCTTGAAGGGATCTTATCGGGATCGCTGAGCCACCACACCCACACATGGGTGTCGAGCAGGATCAACGCAGCGCCTCCCAATCCTTTTCGCCCACCGGTTTCAGGGGATCCTTGTAATTGATGAGAGAGCCACGAAGATCTTTGAGAGTTTCTTCCGGATCCTCGGTGTAGGGAACGACCTTGAGAACAGGCTTGCCGCGGTCTGTGATGACGACCGGCTGCCGCGTGGCCTCGACGGACCTGAAATACTCCAGAGCCTTTGCCTTGAATTGTGACTTGGAGACGTGCGCGCTCCGCTTCATGATATGGTCATATTACTATAGTCATAAAGAACCTCGGAACAGATGGCTTTGCTTTTCTCATCGGCAAACCGAAGGCGAGCGCCGGTGGCGCTCGCCATAGGGGGTACGCTCATGCTGCATGGACTGTGGCGTCCGCGATTGGAGTGGAAGGAGAAGGTGGAGCGGGCGGTGCCGGAGGGGTTTCCGCTTTGGTCCGGTGCGCTTTCAGCCGGTGGATGCTGCGGGCAATGCCGTACGAGGCCAGGATGCCGGAATTGTCCTTGAAGCAGCTCTCCACGAGCGTATCGAACAGCGGCAGCGTTGCCATGGCGGCACTCACAGCGGTATCGGATGCCGTGATTGCTGCCGCACGGGCGGCTTTCGCTGTCGAGTAGTCCAGAATCGCCTTCTCGAACGTTTCGACTTCGGCGTGGACATCGTGGAAGGGGATTCCGTGTTTGGCGAAATCTTTCGACATCGATCCGAAGTCTTCGACCAGGGCGCGGACACTCTCGATCAGGGCACCGTCGGATCCGTTCACGGGCAGTTGAACTTCAACGGTGTGGAAAGCCCTGGCAATCCTGCCTGCCCGCGTCAGGTAGCCGCGCAGTTCATTCCGTGACGACATTCGCGCATTGAGGTACGTCCGCATCGCGTTCTCCGCGGACGTACGCGCCTTCGCCTGTTTCAGCAATTCCCCGACGCCCGATTCCAACGTCTTGAGAATTTCGCCGGCCGCGGAGTTCTTGGGAAACACATCGAGATTCTTTTTCCCAAATTCAACGGTTCTTGTAAGCATTTCGTATCGGGTTGCGTTGTTGCGATTCATAAATCCTCCTTTTGATTCGTTGCGTTTTGTTATTGGTGTTTTCGGATCTCATTTGCGATCCGGTTGGTTGCTCTAAGGCACGCAGTGAACCAGAGGAGAAGAAACGGGTGCGTCACCACTTTTCAAGGAGTTGCCCGGAAAAATTCTTCAATTTCGCCGTCGCGAGTGACCAACTCGTCACTTTCACTGACCAACTGGTCACTTTTTTAATAAAAGTCATCGCCGGCGCGGCTCGTCTCGCTTCCGGCAAACAAATATGGCGATCTTGCAGGGAAGAGTCGCCGCGGAAATTTTTTTATGGCTGTCGCGCCCGGAAATGTCGCCGTCGAGCGCGCCACTGTCGCCGTCGAAAAGTTTTTATGGCTGCCGGGCGCGCCAAAGTCGCCGCGGAAATTTGTTTATGGCGATCGAACCACTTTTACGGTGATTTGAGATTCATTTACGGCAGTTGGCAGGTAGATAGCTCGAACTCAACTGCAATTCGGCGGCTGCACGTTCAAAATCCCCGCCGGCGCGGGCGAGACGGCGTTCGATCATGTCGCGTTCGAAGTCGTTCGCGCAACCATCGAAATCGGCCTGGCTGTGCGGCGAAATGGTCTCCGTTAGCGCGACATTCTGCTGCTGCTTCGTGTCGCAGCGCGAAACACAACACCCATTCCGCGCTCGCCCAAGAGGAACTTCACTTCGAAATGTCGAACCACCTCAGCGATCGAGTTTGCGAGATGAGATTACACTGCCGGCGCCACTATAATGGCGGAAGCATTCTTGCTCCTCTTCGCATGCCTGAAAAGGCATTGGAGGGAAAGGATGGGGCTTACGCAACTCACAGTTCGAATCGCAAACCCAACGGATCCAAATCGCTTTCGCGATCTGGAATTCATCGTGGACTCAGGGGCCACGTTCACAGTGGTTCCCAAAGAAATCCTGGAAGAACTCGGAATAAAGTCGCGGTCTTCGCGCACTTTTGTGCTGGCAAACGGCGAAAAGTTTGAACGAAACCTTGGCAATGCCGAAGTTGAGTACATAGGAGCGCGAGGCGCAGCGACGGTCATTTTCGGTGAGAAAGGCGATTTTCCATTGCTTGGCGTGACAACATTGGAAGCGCTGGGCCTGATCTTCGACGCACTCCGTCAGGAACTAAAACCCGCGCTGATGCTGATGGCGCTGATCGGGAGGCAGTATTGAAGCCAAGACTGCGGTTGGTCGCGTTACGGTGCGTCTTTTGAAGATGAATCATCCTCAGCAACTTGAGATAAGGCGCCTATTGATCTCTGGCGGAAAATGATGACGGTTCAGGAAGCGAACGCGGTTTTGCGTCCACTGTGTTCTGCTGTTCTATAATCCCGAAATCATGGCTTTGACTATTGGAACTCAGCTCGGATCGCACCGGATTGCGGTGACGCTTGCCTTCCTGCTGCTGACCGCAGCATATGCGCAGGCGCAGCTTCCAACCGATCCGGAACAACGCGCGAAAATCATTGCACAGAACATGCAAGCGAACTCCAGCCAACTCACGCTGTTCGACCGGGAGGGAAAACCGTTGGGTACCGTCGGATCGAAAGATCTCCAGAACCAGCCCGTGTTCTCACCCGACGCCAAACGCCTGGCGTTGGTCCGGCAAGATCTGGACAAAGAAAATAATGATATCTGGGTTATCGACAACGCTACGGGCAAAGCGACCCGAATTAGCGTTAGCGAAAAAGGCGAGCTCGTCCGACAGCCTGTCTGGTCTCCGGACGGAAGCCGGATTGCCTACGTGACGAAGCGAGACAGCGGCTACGGCATCTATGAAAAGCGCAGCGACGCGACCGGCACCGAACAACTACTGCTCAAAACGGAAGGGGCGGCGGATCTTGGGGACTGGTCCATGGACGGAAAGTATTTATCCTACGCGGCGGGCGGTACAGTCTATGCTCTTCCGCTGACCGGAGAACGGAAACCGATAGAAATCTTCCAGAGCAAATTCCACATCGGGGTTCCGCGACTGTCTCCGGATGGCCGATTCGTTTCCTATACTTCCAATGAAACCGAACGAGACGAACTCTACGTACGGCCGTTCAGTGCGGACGCCAAGACGCAGTGGAAAATATCGGATGAAGGCGGCGGGAACGGACGCTGGCGCCGCGACGGAAAAGAGTTGTACTACAACGCCGCTGATCGCGGCATCATGGCCGTCTCCATTACGACTTCGCCGGATTTTGAATTCGGAAAACCGAAGCTGCTGTTCCGGCCGGCCCCCGAAGTCGGAAATGCTCCCAACAACATCACGCGCGACGGTGATCGCATCGTCATCGCCGTACCCCCGCCGGCGTTGCGGCAATTAACCGTATTCGATCGCACAGGAAGAGTTGTAGCGAAGGTCGGGTCCCCGGGAATTTATGGTCAGCCGAACTTTTCACCCGACGGCAAAAACATTGCCGTCATGAGAACGGATCCGCAAAAAGGCAAGATCGACATCTGGAATTACGAAGTCGCCACCGGCAAAGGCACTGCGATCACCAACGACAACTTTCCGACAAATGCGCCGGTCTGGTCTCCCGACGGAAAACAAATCGCGTACGTTTCCACGCGCCAGAGTTACGCGAGCATCTATCGGAAATCGGCGGACGGCTCTGGCGAGGAAGAACAATTGTTCCGCTACACGCCAGGAGCAGACGTGATCCTCACTGATTGGTCGCCCGACGGAAAGTTCCTGACTTTCTATACCGGAGTACTGTTGCTGGTGCCGCTCGATCCGAACGTCAAGCCTCTCGATCGGAAAGCCTTTGAGTGGTTGCGTGAAGATTACGACGCGGCTGTGGGACGATTCTCTCCTGACGGGCGTTTTATCGCATTCCTCTCCAATGAAGGGGAAAAGGACGTCTCGACCTTCCAGGTGTACGTCCGGCCATTCGATGCATCGAAGCCCGAAACTTATCCGTCCGGCAAGGCGATCAAAATCTCGAACAACAAGGGCGGTGCGTGGGCCATGATTTTCTGGCGTCAGGATGGAAAGGAACTGATGTATATGACGCGCGACTGGGAAGTCATGTCTGTCGACGTTACGACCGCGCCCACATTTCAGGCCGGCACTCCAAAACTTCTCTTCAAGATGGACGGATACGGACCTTTCCCGCAAAGCCTCGCGCGGGGGAAAAACGTCACGGCTGACGGCCAGAGATTCGTTTTCTCGATGCCGGTCCGATAATTAAAAGAAGCGTCGTAAACACACTGTCGTTACGCTTGACGTAACGCATATCATGAGTCTATCATTTATATGATCGTTAGTTATCGAGATAAGCAAACCGAGCAGTTTGCAGCAGGCAAGCGAGTGAAGACATTCTCCAGTATCGAACGACCGGCGCGCTTGAAACTCGACCGATTGGAATCTGCCTCCTTGCTCGGAGATTTGGCCGCTCTGCCGGGTAATCGGTTCGAGGCTTTAGTGGGTGATCGCAAAGGGCAGTACAGCATTCGCATCAACGATCAGTGGCGAATCTGTTTCGAGTGGCCAGACAAATCACCAGGCCCGACGAACGTTGAGATAGTCGATTACCATTAGGAAAGACGAAAAATGATTACAGCAATTCATCCCGGCGAGCATCTCGCGGAAGAACTTGAAGCGCTAAAGATGAGCGCAGCTGAATTGGCGCGCCAACTCGATGTGCCGACCAACCGCATTACATCCATAATTAATGGACAGCGATCCATCACTGGGGACACTGCCTTGCGCCTGGCCCATTTCTTCGGGACTAGCGCGGCGTTTTGGTTGAACCTGCAAGCCCTATATGACCTCCGCGTCGCCGAACAGAAATCTGGCAAGGCGATTAAAAGTCTACCCAAACTCAGACGGCGAGAGCCGGTACATGCTTAACAAACGGCGGGCATTCCGGCGCGATTTACTTTTGATGCGGCCATCGACGCTCAGCCTATTGACCCGCGTCGCTGGTGGCGCATTGCCAGGCTTATTCATTTAGCAGTACTCCGCCTGCTGACGACCGTTGTTGGGTTCACGCTCTGGGGATACAGGTATCTTTTAGGTCATTGGAGCTGCGTTCAATCATCCTTAAGATAAGGACTGCACGCCGCAATGACGAAGTGCAATCCCGGAGATTTCCGATGACTAAAATGATGGCAACGTGGACAACCGCGATTGCCGACGGCCTTTTACCGAGTCGCGGGAGAGCAGTTGCGAACGCTGCCGCCCTCCTCACCCTCGCATTGTCGTGCGCTGGCTGGGCGCAGCAACCCGAACCGCCGGCGACGCAGATCGTTACGCCGCCGCAAGCGGTCTGGACGCCGGCTTCGGATGCCCCCAAAGGTCTGCTGACCGCTCTCGAGGGCGAGCATCATGACCGATTCATCAGCAGGGCGCGGTCCGGTGAGATCGACATCGTCTTCTTTGGAAGCACGGCAACCGAAATGTGGCTCTGGCAGGACCGTGGCCGCAGGGTGTGGGATCAGACATTCGGATCGCTCAAAGCCGCGGACTTCGGCACGCAGGGCACGAGCTTCGGCAGTCTCCTGTGGCGGATGCGGAACGGAGAACTCGACGGCTATCGGGCAAAGCTGGTCGTGCTGCAGGCTCAAGGCGACGACGACACTATCCTAAGCGGCGGCAAGAGCCTCGACGACTACGTTGCAAACTACGCCGCCATCATCGCGGAGGTCCGCGCGCGCCAACCGCAGGCAAAGATTCTGCTCTTCGGGATCTTTCCGCGAAGCACGGCTCACACGGGGCGGCTCGCGAACGCCGCGCTCGCCAGGCTCGCAACGAACGAGACTGTGTTCTTCATTGATATGAGCGCTCGCTTTTTCCGGCCGGACGGCACCTACAACAGCGAGATGTGGTCGATGTCGAGTTCGACGAATACCGGAACACAGGAGCCCACCTTCAAGGCGTGGGCAGAAGAGCTTCAGCCCTGGCTCAATCGTTTCGTGCGATGAAGAAGGAAATCATGAGAAATCGGGTCACGCAAGCGTTGAGCATCGTGGGTTGGGCCTCTACCGCGCCTTTCGGCCGCTCCACTCGAGATACGACGCGAAACTCTGCTGGCCTGGCGCGCGAATCTGAAACTTGCCGTACATGATGCCGCCCTTCAGTTCGTAGCTCAATCGATATTGAGGACCAGGCTGGGATGCCTCTGACAAAAATACTACGGAGTTCGCGGCCGGAATTTCGGCGCGATAACGAATGACATGACCTTCGTTATCGAAATAAATAGCGGCGAATTGATTCGGACCTTCAGGATAAACGTATAAAAGATCCTGATGCTCGCAGTTGTAATCGGCGGGCCCTTTACATCTGCCGCCGGCTGTGTGGCGAGAGAGAATGTGTTCACGAAGGTCAAGCCGGAAAGAATAATCGCCGGTACTCGCGGCGCCCGCCGAACCTCCCGATGTTTTCGCTTCCCAGGTGCCGATCAAGAAACGAAGCGGCTTCCATGTATCGGCCGTTGACGCCGTCTGGCCCAATGCAACTGTGCCGCACATCCACAGCAGAAATACAAACTTCCTCGTCATCGATTGATTAGCTTGAACCAGGTTTCAGACATCGAAATGTTCCCACTCGTATTTGGCTCTCTGCATCAAAGAATCAAAACGAGGATCGCCATGTAGTTTCACCAGAATCTTGTTGTACTGAGAAAGATAGGGGTAATTGATGTAACCACAATCGATCGCGTTCGCCAGCCAGTCCAGAGCCTGGCCATTCTCATCGATCAAAGCATAACAATCCGCCATGACCAGCGACCAGTATTCGCCGCGCCGGGCGGCGGCCTTTAGCTGTTCGCTAACCGATGTCAGCGCCTCTGCCCGGCGTCCTGAAAGCGCATGTTCGATAAAGGCGCACTGCCGGCCTGAAATGGTAGGCGTCTTTTCCGGCGGGCTCGACGCCGCGAGGGTTTGCGCTTCCTGCATCCGTCCTTCGTTAATGAGACCCAGGACGCAAACGACGCGAAGCATCACGAATTCGGGATTCAATCGTAGAAACTCGATTGCAGCATCCAATTTGCGCTCCGGAGAGCCTGCAAACAGGTCAACGACAAGATCTTCGAGTCGATTGATGGGCGTCAACGGATCAAGAGCGATGACCTGGGCGTTGAAGGCTCGAGATTCCGCGACCTGGCCCGCCATGAAATTCATACGGCACAGCTCACCGAGTACCAAAAGATTATTCGGCTCGATCGCCAATGCGCGCTTTAAAGTCCGAATAGCTTCCTTGCGGCGGCCACGATGGTAGTGCACCAGGCCAAGAACCTGATGGCCGCCCGCGGATTCCGGATTCAGTTGAAAAACTTTTCGAGCGCACTCCTCTGCTTTGTCCAGATATATATCATCAGGCCGGATCGCTGCATTGACGTACTGCCAGTAAACGGTGCCCATCGCTGTATAGAGCAGTTCGTTATCGCCGGCTATGGCCAATGCGTTTTTGATCAGCAGAAGAGCATTGTCGAGTCCCTCTTCGGTAAATTTGTACAGCTCGTGTCTCGCACGGTGATAGCTCTCGAATACATGGATATTGGGAACAGGCCGTTCGGAAAGTTTTCGTTCTTCCTGAAACGAGAGTTTCATTTTCAGCGCATCGACGATCTTGCGCGAGATCTGCTCTTGAATGTCGAAGACGTCTTCGAGCTTTCCGGAATATTTGTCCGCCCAGAGATGTTCATCGCTTCGGGCATCGATCAATTGAGCCGTCACGCGCAGGCTTTCTCCGGCTTTGCGAACCGTTCCTTCCAGCACGAACTGGACTTTAAGGTCTTGCGCGATCGACTTGAGATCGTGGTTCGATCCCTTGAGCTGCATGCTCGAGTTTCGCGAAATCACGCGCAACGTCTGGATCTGCGAGAGGTCGGTGATGATTTCATCCGTGAGGCCGTCGGCGAAGTATTCGTTGTCGCGCGTGGCGCTGATATCGGCGAACGGTAGAACGACAATGGACTTTTTCTCCGGCGGAGGTGGTGCAGGCCTGCGTCCCGAATCGGATTCACGCTTCATGCGCTCGAGATCGGCTCGAAGGTCGGCGGCGCTTTGATAGCGCAGGCGGCGATCCTTCTCTATCAGTCTATCGATGATTCGTTGCAGGTCCTGAGGCAAGGCCGGATTGATCTGGATCGGCGCAATCGGAGCGCGATTCAAAATCGCTTCGAGAACAATTCCTGAGGTATTCCCTGAAAACGCCTGCCGGCCGGTCGCCATTTCGTAGAGCACCAGTCCGGCCGAGAAGAGATCCGATCGCGCGTCAACCTCTTCACCGCGAATTTGTTCGGGAGACATATAAGAAACCGTTCCGACTGTCATGCCTGGACTGGTCAAGTGATCGTCGCTTCCAGCGGTCGGCGCTGAAGTCATCGCGTTCGCTGCATCGCTTCTGGCTACGAGCTTCGCGATGCCGAAGTCAAGGATCTTCGCCTGACCGCTCGCGGTCACATGAATATTGGCGGGCTTGATGTCGCGATGGACCACGCCCCGCGTGTGCGCCGTGTCCAGGGCGTCGGCAATTTGGATAGCAAGCTCGATGATCTTCGCGGCAGGCAAACGTTCCGATTCAATCTTCGACTTCAGCGTCTGGCCTTCCAGGAGCTCCATCACGATAAACGGCTGGCCTTCGTATTCTCCGAGCGTGTAGATCGCCGCGAGATTCGGGTGATTCAACGACGCGAGAAGCTCGGCTTCACGATTGAATCGCGAAACGTGATCGGCATCGCGCGCAAACTGCTGCGTCAAAACTTTTATCGCAACGTCGCGCTTCAACTTTGTGTCGTGTGCGCGATACACCTCGCCCATGCCACCCGCGCCGATCTGCGCGACGACTTCATAAGAGCCCAGCTTTGTTCCTGAACGTATCGGCACGGCGGGGATTATATGCGAACGCCCGCTCCCCTCGAGTCGTTACTTTAATGGTTTCGCGGGAAGGCGTTTGAGGGTTTTGTTAACCGGATCGATGGTAATGCCGGCATTCTCCAGCGCAACCTCTCCCAGAATCGGCTCGACGTCCGGCGGCCCGAAGACCACTTGTGCAACCGTGACCGAACCGACGAACTCAACTCGAGCGAATCCATATTCGTACTCAACGGGTTCGCCATTCGCGAGTTCGTAGACCGCCTTTCCCTCAGGTTTGATCCCGGCAGCGCGTAGCCGGTTTCCTGGAGCCATGCAGTCAACAGAGCCGGTGTCTACGAGGCACTCCGCCTCGTACGGCCTGTTCTTACCGGTAAGAGCTCGCATCTTTACAGTGACGTGCGTTAATCCCATGGTGTGTTAAACGCAACCGAGTATAACACCGGCTCAATCGATACTGAGGACCGTTACCTGCCGGGTTGACCGCTCCCGAATCGCTTTATATAGTTCGGTCAATCTGTGACTTCAAAAAGACTGTTCGTTTGGCTGTGTGGCGTGCTGGCGGCTGCGGTTCCCGCATTCGCGCAGGAGGCTCTCGAACGTGAACGTTTCGCGTTCGAGGAGCGGATTCTCCAGGAAACGATTGCAGAGCAGGGAGGCCGCTCCCACGCTTCGGGAGACCGGCCCGAGCTGGGCCCGCTGCAGTTCCACATCACGCCGGCGTCTGTTGTGCCGCCGGTCCGAGTCGGAATCACTCCAACGCAATTTGCAGACAATGGCGCTGTTCTACAGGAGTACTGGACGGCTGCAGCGCACAATCACAGCAGCATCGAGATCACGTCCACTGGTGGTTTGGAAGTTCTCGATCTCAGTTCGGGAAGACTTGTCTTCATTGGAAACGGCGCCGTCCTCTCGTTCGTGAAGACATCCGATGGCAAGGCCATCACGATGAGCGCATCCGGCAGTCCGATCGGTTCCTTCAAAGGGCCGTTGATCACGCATCCCGTGAACGGCGCCGTTCTTATCGCGAACTCCATTCGAAGAATCAATCGGCTTGCAGGGGGAAATCTCACGCCGGCTCCGTATCGTGGCGATCTCGAAGTCCAGGCGAGCACCGCGGATATTACGAAGCTCAGGTTGATCAATATCGTCCGGCTGGATCCGGACTATGTCGCCGGCGTCGTTCCGAACGAAAGCCTCCCCAGTTTTCATGTGGAAGCGCTCAAGGCGCAGGCAATCGCCGCTCGAGGTTACGCCATATCCAACATCGGACGATTCGCATCACGGGGATTCGATATCGACGACTCCACGCTGTCGCAGGTCTACCGCGGCCAGTCTTCGGAAATTGGAGTCTCACTCACAGCGGCAGTCGAGACGGAAGGGCTCGTTCTGACTCGCGAGGGATTGATGGTTTCGACGTTGTATTCATCGTCGATGGGCGGACACACCGAAAGCAACGAATACGTCTTTCCGTCCCCGGCCGGCGCATATCCCGGGACGAATGCCGATCGCGCGCTTCGCGGCGTGCAGGATCCTAAGGATAAGGTTCCGGAAGATCTCTCCACAGAGCAAAGCGTCATGAGGTTCTACACCACCATCTATCCGTTCAGCAGCGAAGTTCATCCGGTGACCGGCATTCCTTTGACTTCACTCCACCGCTGGACTCGCACTCGCACTGCCGCAGAGTTGCTTGCGCAACTCAAGTCGGGTTTTGCGGTCCCGCTCACAGCCACGGCCATTGCCGATATCCGCACCACACTGCAGGGCGATTCCGGCCGCGCTATGCAAATCCGGATCAGCGGAGATTGGGGAACAACGGAAATCAGCGGATGGTCGGACCTGCGGCGATTCGCGACTCTCGACGGAGTAACTCCGGGCGGCACTGCCTCCAACAGCGCGCCCAACAGTCCATCGACATATGAGATCACGCGCAACGCCAATGGCGGAGTCGCCAGCGTGCTTTTCTATGGAGCCGGCTTCGGACACAACGTCGGCATGAGCCAATACGGCTCGCAGGGCAGGGCGCTTCGAGGCGAAACGGCAATGGAGATTTTAAGCGGGTACTATTCCGAGGCTGAAACGACGACGATTCCTCTCGACCTCTCATGGCGTCCCGTGACGCAAAGTTTCTTCTCACCCTCGGAGCGCGCAACCCTGGTAATCGACAACAGAAATCTTGAAGGCATCTACGTGCGGTTGAATAACAGATGGTTTTTCGTTGAGACGCCTTCCAATCAGCGAACCGAAGTGGATCTCGATGGTTTCGCCGCGGCGGGATCGAACTTCATCCTTTTTGTTCCCGTGACAGATTCGGCCGGGCACGCTTTCATTCGCGTGCGTATCGACCGAACCCGGTAGAATCAGATGCGATTCGAGGTTAATACGATGCGCAAACTCAGTTTTGTTTTTTTGATGTGTTTGATTCTGCTTGCCACGCTTGACGCACAGGATCGAGTCACGATCCGTGCGGGCACGCTGCTCGATGGAAAGGGCGGAGTCCGGAAGGATGTGAACATCGTCGTGCAGGGTTCGAAGATTCAGACGATCTCTTCGAACGCATCGAACGCGGCGTACGATCTGCGGGCGTTAACCGTGATGCCGGGAATGATCGACACGCATGTTCACATCAGTTGGCATTTCGGAAAAGACGGACGATATGAACCTCGAGCACAGTCGCCGGTGGAAGAGACCCTTTATACGATCGAGAATCTCTATCTCGATCTCATGGCCGGTTTCACGACGGTTCAAAGCGTGGGTGCGGCATCGGACGTTGCGATTCGCGACGCTGTGGCTCGGGGCATCATCGCCGGCCCTCGCGTGCTGACATCGATTCGCCAGATCACCGATACTTCCGCAACTCCGGAGCAATTGCGCGAAACCATTCGTGCCTTGAAACGAGACGGGGCGGACGTCGTGAAGATTTTCGCTTCGGGCAGCATTCGTGAAGGCGGGAAGCAGACGTTGTCTTCCCAGCAGCTCGCTGCAGTTTGCGGCGAGGCGAACGCCCTGGGGTTGAGAACCATGGTGCACGCTCACGGCACGGATTCCATCAGGGCGTCGGTTCTGGCGGGATGCGGTCAAATCGAGCACGGAATCTTTGCCGATGACGAAGTGCTGAAATTAATGTCGGACCGCGGCGTCTATTTCGATCCGAATATCGGCCTGGTCCTTCAGAACTACATTCGCAACAAGCCGAAGTATCTCGGCATCGGCACATATACAGAGGAAGGATTCGCTTACATGGAAAAGGCTGTCCCCACGAACTACGCGATGTTCCGCAAAGCCGTTGCGACGCCGGGTCTCAAGATCGTCATGGGCACCGACGCTGTGGCAGGAGCTCACGGATCCAATGCGGACGAACTTGTCGCCCGCGTGAAAGAAGGTGGCCAGAAGCCGATGGACGCCATCGTTTCCGCGACATCGCTGTCCGCAAAATCCCTGCATCTGGATTCGATGATCGGAACCCTGGCGCCTGGATTCGAAGCCGATTTGATCGCTGTGGATGGCGATCCCACAACCGATATCACGGCGCTCACGCGAGTTCGTTTTGTAATGAAAGGCGGGAAGGTTTACAAAAACGTGAAGTAGCCGCCGCAGCAGACGTTCCCATCAGATTTTCATCAGCGTGTTCAGTTCGGCTGTTGTGCTGCATCGATCGAGGAAATTAAATCGGCCTTGATCCTTCACTTCACGCGCGGCGTCGAGGAGACCGGTCATTGCCGCGCGATACAGCGATGTCGCAAGACTGATCCGCCTCACTCCCGCTTTTGCGAGTTCTTCCACCGGGAATGATTTGCCCTTGATTCCAGCCATGAAGTTGAACGGCTTCGACAGTGCCGCGCACACTTTGTGCACACTGTCGAGATCCGGCAGGCCGGGAGCGAAAAGCACATCGGCGCCAGCCTCTTCAAAAGCGCGAAGCCGGCGGATCGTGTCGTCGAGATTCGGCGCGGCATAAAGCAGATTGTGCGCTCGCGCGGTCAGCATGAAAGGAAAGGGAAGGGCGCGCGCAGCCTTTGCCGCAGCGCGGATTCTCTGAACAGCGAGCCGATCGTCGTAAAGAGGAGTATCGGGATTGCCGGTCGTATCCTCAATGGTGCATCCAACGAGACCCGCTTCGGCGGCGAACCGGATCGTTTCCGCGACGGCTTCGGGTTCGTCGCCGAATCCATTTTCCAGGTCCGCGGAAACAGGCAGGTCCGTTGCATCGGCAATCAAGCGTGAATGCGCGAGCGCTTCATCCCGCGTCAGTGCGCGATCTTTCTTTCCGATGACCGCAGCCGAGGCGGCGCTGGACGTTGCCAGCGCCTGAAAACCAAGCCCCGCCAGAATTCGCGCCGACACGGCATCCCATGGATTGGGAATGACGAAAACACCCGGTCCTTTATGAAGCGCGTGAAAACGATCCGCCTTTTCCTTTTGACTTACATTCATATTCACAAAGATCGGCACGATCCACGCCGAACCAACTGGGTTGGAATTGTAATCGCTTCGGCTGGAAGGTCGGGTCTGCTGAGACGTTCGAATGCCAGCCCGGCCATGCCGCGGCCGATCTGCTCCGTGAATACGCGGACCGACGTCAGCGGCGGATTGAGGGAAGCGGCTTCCGTGTCGTTGAAACCAAGGACGCTGATATCGTCGGGGATTCGCAGGCCCACTTCATGTATCGCTTTGTAAGCGCCCGCCGCCGCCGCATCGTCACCGGCGAAGAGTGCCGTCATCGGTTCGCCGCTCTTCAGGATGGACTTCGTTGCAATGTATCCGACGTCCTCTCCTTCACCTGAATCGAAGTCGTTCAACCGCGGCGGCAATCCGGCGCTTTCCATGGCGCGCCGGTAGCCTTCATAACGCCGCGCAAACCACGGCATCTGACAATTTCCGACGAACCAGATATCCCGGTGTCGAAGAGACTGCAGGTATTTTGTGGCTTCCATCGCTCCTTCGATGTCGTCGAAGTAGAACGCGTTGCAATGATCCTTGTCCCAGCCGCCAACAACGTTATTACCCATGACGACGAAAGAGATGCCGCGGTGATTCAGCAGGTCCAGAAAGTTCTGAGAGTTTTTACCAGCGAGGATTGCCGCTCCGACCGGTCCCGGCCGCTCAAGGATCGGCGGCAGATGCAGGTTCTGCCACCGCACATTGCTTCCATAGCGAATGGGAAGGAAAAGCAGCCCACAATCATGGCTCGCACAGTACGCTTCGGCTCCAACCATGATTGCCGCATGAAACGGATTGAAAACATCCCGGTTGGCCAGAATGAAAGCGATGATCTTCGCCTTTCCTTTTCCATTAAGCTCAAAGCTCAGGTCCGAGGCTGCCTTCAATACGCGGCCGCGCAATGTGGAGGACACGCGATCGCTGCCTGTCGCTACACGCGAAACCGTGGCGATGCTGACGCCTGCCGCTTTCGCCACATCCTCGATGGTGGTTCTTCTCCCCAGATGCTCTGTTTTCGCCGGCATCGATAGAGTTTTCTCTCTTCCTCTCTTAAATCGCGGTCGAGACGATAGGGATTTGCCCAATATAACTGCGGCCTGTAAAGACTACAAATAATCTCTGATATCCAATCAAATTGATAGCAAATCTTTGCAATCAATCATGAAAAAACACTCACATAAGGTGAAAGTTTTTCTTTGACCTCCTGTCGGTGTTTACGATAGCGTACGCACCCGAAAGAAAACAAAGTCATTTCCTGGCAGATCAGTGCATTTCTTCAATTGCACCCGTTCTGCAACTCAATCCGCAAAAAATCGGGGGGTCTTGGAGACACATGAAATCCTTAGCCGGCTACACGAAACTTACGACAAAAAAGACGCATTTCATCCTGGTCCTGGCGCTCACTGTTTTATGTTTGCTCGTTCCGGCGAGGGCGCACGCTCAGGAATTGCGTGGAAAGATCACGGGCAGAGTAACGGATGCGAGCGGCGCAGTTATTCCCGGCGCAACCGTCAAGGTGATGGACGTGGCGCGCGCAACGACATCCACTCTCATTACGAACGAGGAAGGTTTGTTTGATGCTCCGTATCTCCTGCCCGGAACCTATCAGGTGGTTGTGGAGCTCGCCGGCTTCAAGAAGGCGCTCGAGGACAACGTCCAGGTAGCGATCAACGATACTCGCATCCTGAACATCAGGCTTGATGTCGGCGCTGTAACGGACACGGTTTCGGTGACGGAAACAGCCGCCCTCCTCACTTCGGCTGATGCGGATCTGGGGAATACGATAGACCGGAAGCGCGTGGACGAGTTGCCTTCCGTCCACGGCGATCCCTACGCGCTGATGGCTTTGACGCCGGGTGTAACGTATACCGGAAGCACGCGGCTCGACAGGCCGTTTGAACCAACGCACATTGTGGGTTATGCGATGGCGGGTACTCGCGGAAATCGCAGTGACCTTTTGATCGATGGCGCTCCGAGCACGGCAACAGCTAATGCGAATGAAGTGATTGCGTCGTACGTGCCTCCTACCGACATCACGCAGGAATTCAAAGTGCAGACGGCGACGTATGACGCGCAATTCGGCAACACCGAAGGCGGCGTCACCAGCATTGCGATCAAGTCGGGCACCAACCAACTTCACGGTACGGCCTATATCTGGACGGAGCCGGGCGGAATGGCGGCCAACGATTTCTTCGGTAATGCAAGAGGCCAGGCCCGCCCGTTCAGTTATTCGAATCGCCCGGGGTTCAGTGTGAACGGTCCCGTATACCTGCCCGGAATCTACGACGGCCGGAACAAAACATTTTTTCTGTTCTCATATGAAGGAATTCGCGACTCGCGGCCGCGCTTTGACGCCAGCAACATCTGGGTGCCGACCGATGCATTAAAGAATGGGGATTTCTCCGCGTACCTTGCGAACATCAACATCTACGATCCGTTGACCGGTACTTTTTCAAACGGAGCAGTGACCAACCGCACCGCATTTGCGAACAACATTATTCCAGGCGGCCGCATCAACCCGGTTTCCAAAGCCATTCTCAGTTACTTTGGTTCGCCCAAAAATCCTTCGGTGCTTACCGGAAACATCAACGATTCAACGCTGGCCGAGAAGACACGGAAGTACGACAACTACACGACCAAAATCGATCAGAATCTCGGCGCGAAAGATCGTTTCTTTTGGCGCTACAGTCAGTACACTCGCGACAGTTCATACAACAACTACACAGGCACAAGCTACGTTGGAGACCGGTTCGGCTTCCTTTCGAAGCAGACTGTGCTGGATGGTGTTCATACTTTTAACGGAAACACTATTCTAAACGTGGGATACGGCTTCAATCGTTTCAGCCGCATTACAGACGCGCCGGAAGAGCAATACGGTCTGGACCTGACGGCTCTGGGGTTTCCTTCCTACTACAACGGTTTGGTGGCGGAGGGTATTCGGCGTTTCCCGCGTCTGGATTTTTCTTGCACCTCCTGCACCGGAGCAACGTTGGGCAACGGACACACCAATGAAAACCGCCCTGTCGACAGCCATTCTTTCAGAGCCGTCCTCAATTGGACGCACAGCAGGCACTCGGTCAAATTCGGCAGCGAGATGAGAATCTACCGCGAAGACGACAACTTCAAGAGCAACAACCAAAGCGGCCAGTTCAGCTTTGACAATACCTACACTCGCGTCGGCAGCGCGAGCAGCGCGGATTACCAGGGTTTGCAGGCGTTCGCGTCGTTTCTGCTGGGATACCCCAGCACGATGGCGATCGTGCGGGCCGCGGACTATTCGGAATACTCGAAGACCTGGGGCTTCTTCGGCCAGGACGATTTTCGCGTTTCCCAAAAACTGACTTTGAATCTTGGTTTGCGATGGGAATTCGAGACTCCGCTGGTCGAGCGCCAGAACAAGAGCGTGTCGGGATTCGACACCGGGTACACTCAGCCCATTGAGGCTGCGGCTCAGGCCAACTATGCGGCCCTGACCGACACCTTCCTGAAGACCACGGCGGGGCTCAGTCAGATTAACGTCAAAGGCGGATTGCTGTTCGCCGCCAAAGATACGGGCAGGGGGCTTTATAACACTCCAAAGAACGGCTTCCTGCCTCGCGCCGGATTTGCGTATCAGTGGAATGACAAAACAATCGTTCGCGGCGGATTTGGCCTGTTCCAGGGTTTCCTTGGAGAGCGCCGCGGCGACGTGTTGCAATCCGGATACTCCCAAACAACAACAACGCCACTGTCAACCGCTCCGAATGGAGCGCCGCTGCCGGTTTCGCTTTCGACTCCGTTTTTCAACACGACCATCATCGAGCCCACAGGAAACACTCTTGGGAAGCAGACCGGGCTTGGACAGACCGTCACGTTTTTCGAGCAAAATCCAAAAGTTTCAAAGCAGGCGCGATTTTCACTCGGCTTTCAACGTGAGCTTTGGGGTGGATGGATCGTTGAAGCGAATTACGTTGGCGACCGTGGTTATGACATCGAGATCACGCGTAATCTGAACGCTGTTCCGAACAAGTATTTGAACACCGATGGCTCCCGCACGCAGGCCATGCAGGATGCCAACACCAACCTGACGGGCACCGTCGCGAATCCATTCAGAGGCGGACTGATTCCGAATGCCAGCGCCACGATTGCGCGGCAATCACTGCTGGTGGCCTATCCGGAGTTCGGAACTTTAAACACCACCAACAACGATGGCAGGAGTTGGTACCATTCGGGTCAGTTTGCCCTCAGCAGACGATTCTCAAGAGGCTACGGCATTCAGTGGTCCTACACGCGCTCGAAGTGGATCCAACAAACGGAGTATCTGAATGCCACTGATGCCAGGCCGACCAGGATGATCTCTGATCAGGATGTGCCGAACCGGTTTACGACGAGTGGTTTTTATGAACTTCCGTTTGGTAAAGGAAGAATGCTCGGCAAGAACGTGAACAGGTTTGTGGACGTCATTATCGGCGGTTGGCAGGTTGAGGGAACGTATAGTCTCCAATCCGGGTTCCCTGTAGCCTTCGCGAATGACGCGTTCTTAACGGGCGCCGCGATTTCCATTCCGAAGAGCCAGCGGACCGTCAATCACTGGTTCAACACGGATGCCTTTGTCTCCGTGATTACGGCAAACGGCGCGTTGCCGGTTTGCGGCGCGTTTCCGTCAGGCTCGGCAAATTGCGCTTCCCCGGCGAGCCATGTGAGAACCCTGCCGCTCCGATTTCCCGGCGTGCGTTTGGACGGAATCAACAACGCGGACCTGGGTCTGCGGAAGGACATTCGCCTTGCTGACGACAATAGCAAGAAGATTCAATTGCGAATGGAGTTTATCAATGCCTTCAACAATCCGCTTCTGCCCGGACCCGTAGTCAATCCGTCCAGTAAAGGCGCGGCAATTGCCGGTGTTTGTGACAACACGCCGGCGAAACCGTGTCCGGGTGATTTTGGCACGATCAATTATTTGAATACTTCAAACCAGCTTAACTACGCCCGCCGTGCGCAGTTGTCGGCGAAGTTCATCTTTTAAGCGGAGCGCAATCGGAGAACTTATGGATCAGGCATTACGCGCGATGATCGATATGAATGAGATGACATGGAATCGTCTCAAGGAAGACTTGAAAGATCTGCCGCTCGAAGAGGTGAATTGGAAACCGTTGCCGCAGGCCAACAGCATCAATCTGATCGTGAGACATCTCCGGATCGAGGCGCAATGGAAACTGGCGGCCCTGGAGAGAGGCGAACCGGAGCCGATGGAAGCCACCGAGAGTGTGCAGCGGTTCATTGATTCGATTGGTTTCGACTATGAAATGAATCTGAAGGAACTGGACGCGTTGTGCACTCGATTCAACACGGTGTTGCGAGACATGGACGAAGGCACTCTCATGAAACGGAATCAACTTGTGTATGGCGAAAGGGCGCGATCGACGCACTTCCTGGGATTTCACAATTCGATGCACATGGCAATGCACTGGGGGCAGATCCGGAGCATTCGAACCTTGTACTGCAAGACGCGAGGCGAGCCCGTGCCCGCGCAATTCTATCCGGATAATCCGTCGTTTCCCCGCGGCGAATGAGTCAGGAATCGAAGTGATGGAATTCGTCGTGGCGAAGACGGCGGTCATGCGTACTCGTGTATTAAGATCGATGTGAACTACGGCGAAAAGCATTGACATCCTCAGACTCGATGAACACCTTGTCAGGAGAGCCCGGAAGGTTCTGAAATCGAAGAGCAAAACTCAGGCGATTGAGCTGCTGGAAATCATCGAGGCTGGGAAGCACTGGTAGCGACCTGGGGCATTCACGCAGATTGTGTCGAGGCCTTCGTTCAGATGTGGATGCATGCCGGAGGGGGGACTTGAACCCCCACGGTACTAAGTACCGGCAGATTTTGAGTCTGCTGCGTATGCCAATTTCGCCACTCCGGCGGCAAAAGACGAGAAACGAATGTAACCCGCGTGTGCTGAAGGAGTCAACGCCACTCCCGCGTTGAGATTCTCAGCGCCCGAATACCCGCTTTCGGTGCGACTGGGTAAAGATTTGGGTAAAGATTTTTTCACCAGCGCACTTTCGAGTTGCCGAACCGCATCACTGAGATTGTTTGGAGCCAGGTGCGCGTAATACTTCTCGGTCAGCGTCACGCTGTGATGCCCGAGCAGATCGCGGATAAACGCCATCGAGACGCCGCGCTGTGCCAGGTGAGCGCCGAACGTATGTCGCAGCGCGTGGATGCCGTGCCGTTTGATCTCGCATCGCTTCAAGAGCGACCTGAACGATTCCAACACCGACTTCCACGCCGTCCCGTCCGCTTGGTGAAACACCAGATCTGTTTCGTCATGCTTTTTCTGAAGCATTACCCGCAGCGCGGTTATGGCGGCTTCGTTCAGGGGAACGCGCCGTTCCTTGCGGCTCTTCGGGCCCTCGGTTATCACCTCAAAAGCGGCCAATCGTTATCACTTCAAAACCGGCCACA
>CAZWGA010000095.1:0-21121 GCA_964633285.1 uncultured Solibacteraceae bacterium
CTCACCCGCACCACTCGCACGATCAAATTCAGCATCGGAGGGAATTAAACGGACGCAACATTTACGCATCCGAGCGTCTTCAGGTACTTTCCTAACCTCAGCGCGAGTCTGTAATATAATTCGCCCAAAACCCGAGGAGGAATTGCACATGCAAACGCGGGGCAAGCGGTGGATCTTTGCCGTACTGACTGTGGCGGTGGCGAGCGCTCTTATGCTGCTTGTCATGACGCAAAACACGGCAACGGCCCCGGGTCTCGGTCAGGGTGTTCCGGTTCGCACGGCCGGAAAGCCTGACTTCAGTGGAGTCTGGCAAGCGAACAACACCGCGAATTGGGATCTGCAAACGCATCAGGCGCGTCCGATGGTGGCCCAACCGGGGTTTGTTCCAAACTCCGTTGTCCTTGCGGCGCCCGTACTGGGGCTGGGTTCGATTGGTTGGGTTCCGCCGGGTCTGGGCATCGTTGAGGGCGACGAGATTCCTTACAAACCCTGGGCCGCCGCGCGAAAAAAGGAGAACCTCGAACACTGGCTGGATCGCGATCCGGAAATCAAATGCTTTCAGCCGGGAATTCCCCGCGCCATGTACATGCCGTATCCGTTCCAGATTATTCAAAGCGCGACAAAAATCATGATGGTGTTTGAATTCGCTAATGCCGAGCGCACGATTCATCTGGACAAGATGGATAAGTATCCGAACGTGCTGTTCATGGGATACTCCGTGGGACACTGGGAAGCAGACACGCTGGTCGTTGACGTTTCCGATTTCACAGACGCAACGTGGTTCGATAGAGCCGGCAACTTCCACAGCGACGCCCTGCACGTTGTCGAACGCTACACGCCGATGGGGCGTGACGTCATTCGCTACGAAGCCACTATCGAAGATCCGCAGGTATTCACGCGTCCCTGGAAAATCAGCATGCCGCTCTATCGGCGCCTCGAGCCCAATGCCCAGCTCATGGATTTTCGATGTGTCGAAATGGTTGAAGAAACGATGTACGGCCATCTCCGCAAAGACCAACTGGTCAAGCAGTGGAGCGGCAACACAATGACCGTCAATATCACGAGAAAGATTCCGCCGGGCGAGGAAGTACATGAGCGCTATGTGTCGGGCAATCCGCCACCGGCAAAATAAAGATTGGAGGTTGGTATGCGAGTCAGAATAACCGTTGGAGCTTTCATCACCGCAAGCATTGTGATGGCGTTGTCGCAAACGCCGTTGAGGGCGCATCACGCGTTTGCCGCGGAGTTTGATGAGAAAAAGCCGGTGAAATTTCTGGATGCCACGGTCACGCGAGTCCAACTGATCAATCCGCACAGTTGGATCTACGTCGATGTGAAACAGCCCGACGGCACCGTTCAAAACTGGGCTATCGAAGCAGGCAGTCCGAACATTCTTCTAAGACGGGGAATCACAAAAGACACGCTGAAAGTCGGACAGAAACTCGTCGTCGATGGGTATCAATCAAAGGACGGCTCGCATCGAGCAAACGGGCGCGATCTCACGCTTACCGACGGGACCAAGTTGTTCCTTGGTTCTTCCGGAGATGGCGCTCCATACGAAGTGCAGCGCCCCGGTATCGACACAGAAAAGAAGTAAGGAGGTCTTCGATGCGAGGCTCATCTTTTGCGCCGGCGTTTATTGCCCTCGCGGCAATTGCAATGGCCGCTCAAACTCAGGCGCCTAAAACCGCGCCTAAACCGGCGCCGAAGCCGGCCGCAACACAGGCCCTGCCGAAAGCCGGCCCCGCGCCGAAGACACCGTGGGGCGACCCTGATCTTCAGGGCACATGGTTCGTGATGGAGTCCGTACCGCTCGAACGATCGGCAGCAAATGCAAATAAACAGTTCCTGACGGAAGATGAGGTCGCTGCCGCGGACAAACAGAAAGCCGTGGATCCTGGACGTAATGCCCGCTCCGCAAACGGCGCACAGGATGTGGGTGGCGCCTACAACGCGGTTTTCAACTCCGTTTTGAAAACGAGCAAACGAACCTCGATGATCATCGACCCGCCGGATGGAAAGATTCCTCCCCTCACCGCCGACGCACAGCAACGCCAGGGCCGCGGCGGGCGCGGCGGCGGTGCGCCGGGGGCGGGAGGATTCGGCGGCCGCGGAGCCAACGTCAACGACAATCCCGAGACCATCGCTCAATCGCCACGATGCCTCGGAGTTCAAATGCCGTTTCTTCCGCTGAATACTTTGTTTGCTCAGGGAACTGTGATGCAGATTGTGCAGAGTCCCAAATCCATGGCGATTTATATGGAAGACGACCATGCCGGCGGAGGGAACCGCACCATCTTCATGGACGGCCGCCCGCATCTACCGGCAAATGCGAAAAGCGTGCTGGGCGATTCACGGGGACACTGGGAAGGAACCACTCTGGTTGTTGAGACCACAAACTTCGCCCAGGGCTTTCGTGGATCGAATCCGGATACCTATCGCCTGATCGAGAAATTCACCCGCGTCGATGCGAACAATTTGCGGCGTGAACTCACATTCGATGATCCGAAAACCTGGACGCGGCCGTGGACCGTGCTTATCGAAATGGGAAAGACGGACGATCACCGGCACATGATCTTCGATTCCGCGTGTCATGAAGGAAACTACGGCCTGACGGGTATTCTTGTCGGAGCGCGGCGCGAAGAACAAAAAGCCGGGGCAAGATGAACCGAGGACAGTAATCTGTCTCCTTCCGTTCTGGTTCTCATCGCTTTCGGGAGCGGCGCCGCTGCGCTCATCTACGAGATCGTCTGGTTTCAGCTTCTCGAATTAGTGATTGGATCGTCCGCGGTGTCGCTTGCCGTCCTGCTTGCCACTTTTATGAGCGGCACTTGTCTCGGCAGCCTGCTCCTGCCTCCAATGGCTCCGCAAAAAACTCATCCGGTGCGGGTTTACGCAGTCATTGAACTCGGCATCGGTTCTTTGGGAATCCTTGAACTCCTGGTAACGCCGCTCGTTGGACAGATGTACACCGCCTGGGGAGGATATGGACTCGCGGGTTTCTTTCTTCGTGGCGCCGTCGCCGCCGGATGCCTGTTGCCTCCCACATTACTGATGGGCGCAACGCTGCCGATACTCGCGAGATGCGTGGACAGCGCGGAGAACAGCGCGTCGCGGCTTGGGTTTCTTTATAGCGCAAACGTTTCGGGGGCGGTGTTCGGATCCTTGTTGGCCGGCTTCTACTTGTTGCGTCAGTTCGATGTGATGACGGCTACATTTGTTGCCGCGGCGATAAATGCTGTTGTTGCGGCAGCGGCGACAAGTATGCCGCTTCTCCCTCGGGGAGAGGCCGTCGCGCAAAACGTGGCGGATCCCAAACGGAAAGGGATCAGTGCCATCTACTTCGCGATCGCGCTCTCCGGGTTCTGCGCGATGGCATCGGAAGCTCTCTGGACACGATCGCTCGGCCTGCTGTTCGGCGCATCGGTCTACACGCTGTCGATCATCGTCGCGGTTTTTCTCACGGGTCTCGTCCTCGGCAGCGGCGTCGCATCGCTGATCGCACAGAATCCCGCGCGCGCGAAGGTCGCATTCGGCTGGAGTCAACTGCTCGCGGCCTGTGGGATCGCCTGGACCTCATACAGTCTGAACGCATCGCTTCCCTACTGGCCGATCGATCCGTCGATTTCGACCAGCATCTGGTTCAACTTTGAACTCGATCTTGACCGGGCTCTCTGGGCACTGCTTCCTCCCACCGTTTTGTGGGGCGCGAGTTTTACGCTGGCTCTATCGGCAGCATCCATCAAAAAAACAGATGCCGGCAAACTGATGGCCGGCGTCTATGCGTCGAACACGGCCGGCGCCATTCTGGGAGCTGTGGCGAGCCTGTTTCTCATCGTCGCAGCCGGATCGCAACATGCGCAGCAATTGTTGATCGCACTGTCGGCTTTTGCCGGTTTGCTCGTACTCATGTCCGAAAACCGCGCGGACCGGATTGTCATGGCCGCTGCCGTTGTTGTCGCGGCCGCGTTTTTGATCCGCGCCGTGCCGCCGATTTCGAAACTGCTGGTCGCCCACGGAAGGTATGCATCCACGTGGTCCGGAAAGGGTGAAATCATCTATGCAGCCGAAGGAATGAATTCATCCGTGGCGGTTTCGGATTTTGCAAACGCCACGAGAACTTTTCACGTGGCCGGCAAAATTCAGGCATCGAATGTTCCCCGCGACATGCGCCTTCAGCGAATGCTCGGACACCTCTCGTCATTGACGGCGTCTCACCCCCGCTCTGTACTTGTGATCGGATGCGGCGCTGGAATCACCGCCGGAGCCGTATCGGTGGACCCGGAAGTTGAGCGGGAGACGATCGTGGAAATCGAACCCCTCGTCCCCGCGGCCGCGTCCGAGTATTTTGCAAAGCAGAACTTCGACGTGATTCACAATCGGAAAGTTCAGGTGCGCATCGACGATGGCCGTCACTATCTTTTGACGACAAAGGAACGCTTCGATGCCATCACCGCCGATCCTCTCGACCCGTGGGTCAAAGGCGCGGCGAATCTGTATACGAGAGAGTTCTTCAACGCCGTCAGGGAACACCTCGGTCCGGGCGGCGTTGTCACCGTGTACATTCAGCTTTTCGAGACCAATTCCGACGCCGTGAAAAGCGCGCTCGCCACCTTCTTTGAGGTCTTTCCCAACGGAACCGTCTGGGGCAATACGTATGAAGGCCGGGGCCACGACATGGTGTTGCTCGGGCAGGCCGAGCCCATGCACATCGATCTCAACGAAATGGAACAGCGGATTCATGGTCCGGGCTACGTTCGGGTAATGCAGTCGCTCGATGAAATCGGTATGCATTCCGCACTGGATTTGTTTTCGACCTACGCGGGCCGTGGATCGGACTTGACTCAATGGCTTCGAGGCGCCGCTATCAATCGCGACCGAAACCTGCGCATGCAATACCTCGCCGGCTTCGGCCTGAACCTGGACGACAGCGCGGCGATCTATGCGGAAATGATGAGATACCGGCGCATTCCGGGAGACATATTCCGGGGGACGCCCGAACAAATGGATGCCCTCCGCAATAGGATTCAAGCCGATCCCCGCTGAGTTCTCGCTATAATTGCCGAGTGGAAAACGAGGCACTAAGAAAGCAGATCGAAGCGGAATTCGAAACCCAGCTTCGTGAAGTCAAGAGTCAGAAGAAACAACTCGAAGTCGAATTCGAAGAAGCGTCGGATCGCTGGCGAACGGAACGGCGGAGGCTCAATTCCGAAGTGGACAGGCTTGAAGACCAGCTTGCTTCCGCCAAGAAAGGCGGGGGCGGCGGCGGTGGATCCGGCGCCGATACACAACAAATCGAAAAGGCGTTTGAAGAAAAGTTCCAGAAGGCCGCGGCTGAATGGCAGACCGAGCGGGAACGGCTGATCAACCAGATTTCCAGGCTCGAACAGTCTGTTACCGACACCATTTCGCGGTCGAGCAATCCCCTTCGCGCCACACAGGCGATCAAGGATGAATACGAAGCAAAGCTCGCCGAAGCGAACAAACAGCGTTTTCTGCAGGAGCAGGACTTCCTTCGAATCAAGGTCGACGCTGAAGAAGAAAAAAGAAAGCTGATGGCGGAGTTGATCAAACTGCGGCGAATGACTCCACCCAATCTTCTCCAGAAGAACGACGAAATCATGCGCCTGTACGGCCGGGGTGGCACCCTGGAAGATGCACGGATCCACGAACTGGAAGGACAACTCAGTGAAGCTCGCGCCAGGACTCTGAAGGACCACTCGATGGCAATGCAAATGTCGGGAGAACTCGCCGACGCCAGGCGGGAACTGCAGCAGCTCAAGAACAATATGGCGGAGATCCGCGAACAGATTACATCCGAAACCACCGCGCAACTGCGCCGCGAATTTGAAGCCGAAATCCAGACCTTGTCTCAACAGAATGCTCGCCTGACGAGGCAAAGGTCCGATGATGGTTCGGGTTCGGAAGATGATGGGGCGATGGAAGAAGCAACGGTCTCCGGAACGGTCGTCGAAACGGGATCGATCGACGATGAGGTCAACCGCGTCCAAAACGAAATCAAAGCGATTGAAAAGCTCGTAGATGACCCCGATATTTCGGCGTCCACCATGGCGCGAAAGAGCGAAGAGAAGGCGGAACTGGAGGCCTATCTTCGTGGAATCCTGTTCTCAACCGGCCGCTCCTAGCTTCGTGTGCATGAAAGTTGTATCCTCAGCGTCGTAAAACCGTAGGCAAGGAGAACTGAAGCGGGATGGTAAGCGAACGGATAATCGTGGTTGGGGCCGGTTTGGCGGGTTTGGCCGCTGCCCGGGCCCTGCGCGATCGAGGATACGAAGTTGTTATTCTGGAGGCTCGCAAACGAAGCGGCGGCCGAATTCTGACTCAGTACTGTGTTGATGTGGGGGCGCACTGGATCTGCGGCACAGAGGGAAATCCGATTACCAATCTGGCCCGCCAATACGCGCTTCCGACTTTATTCGTTGGCGGAGACAGCACGTATCGCGGCGGATGGGACGCAATTGAACTGTGCCGGGAGAAGTCCGGGCAAGTCAGCGCTGAAGAAAAATGGCGCAGCATTCTGTTGGCAGATCGCCTGCGCGATGCCGTCGAAGGCCTTCGGCGCGACGCGGCGCGGGTCTCCCGCCCGGATTTCTCAGTTGCTCAAGCCGTCTCTGAAGTGCTGCCGCGCCTCGAACTCAACGGGGACTCCGTTCACTCCGATCTGGCATGGCATGTCGCGCTTTTTGCGCGCGAAGACTGCGCCGCTCCTCCCGATTCACTATCGACGCTTTTTTGGGACGAAGGCTACGAAGTCTACGGATACGGCGACAGTGTTTTTGTGGACGGCTATGGAAGCCTTATCGCGAAGCTCGAAGCGGGCCTGGATATCCGGTATCAGGAAGTCGTCACAAAAATCGAATACAACCTCCATCCGGAAGGCCGTGTCCGCATTCAGACTCGCGATACTGAGTTCTATTGCCACCGCGTGATCGTGACATTGCCGATTGGAGTTTTAAAAAGCGGACGCGTGCAGTTCACTCCGCCGTTGAGCACTTTCAAGAACAAAGCGATTGAACATCTCGGCGTCGGCAATCTGACGAAAATCTTTTTCTTCTTCAAGGACGTTTTCTGGAAGAAGGACCAATACGTTTTCGGATACATCAGCAACAACACGCCGTTTGAGCCCACCTACATTATTAATCTCTGGAAGACCCAGCATATTCCCTGCCTTCAAATCCAAGCCGGCGGCGCGCTTGGAAAATGGCTGGAAGAATGTAATCAGGGTGAAGCCGAGGAATGGGCCCGGCGTGTTCTGGAAAATTGCTTCGGCTCAAAAATCCCCACGCCGACACGCGTTCTGAGATCGAACTGGACGGCGGACGAATTCTCGATGGGCGCTTATACCTATATGAAGGTGGGGGCGACGCCCGCCGACATCCGGGTTTTGGCGGAACCGGTCGGTGACTGGCTTTATTTCGCAGGCGAGGCGACGAATCCCTTCCAGTGGGGTTGCACGCACGGGGCCTACATCTCGGGATTGCGTGAAGCGTCGAGAATCATCGGCGACACGTCGATCATGCCGGTTCGTCACTTCAGCGAAAACAGGCGCTGGCGTGAAATGATGCTGCGGTCATCGCGATTCTTTAATCAGCAGTTGCGCATGATGGACGAACCCTCCCTCAGGAAACGCCTGAACATTCTCGGCGCCAGCGATATTTTCAAAACGGTTCCTCCCAACGAACTGCGTTTGCTCGCGTCGATGTTCGAAGAAAAGAAATACGCCTCGGGAGATGTGATCTGCCGCGAAGGCGATAAGGCGGAGGAAGTCTTCGTCATCGCGGAAGGTTCGGTTCACGTCACGCTGGCCGGCTCCCGCAAGCCTACGGAAACAGTCGGACCGAGAACTGTCGTGGGTGAATACGGAATGTTTACCGATGCGAAGCGCAATGCCACGCTGACCGCGGCGGAAACGAGCATCCTGTTGTCGCTGGACTATCGCCGATTCGAACGTTTTCTGCTCGCGTTTCCGGAATCGACCATCAAACTGTTCAAACAGACCGTGCAAAAATTTATGGCCCAGCAGCAGGTCTTGATGACGCGAGACGCGATCAAGAAAGGCGGATAGCTCTCGGCCGTCAACTGCCGCCGCAGACGGGCCAGCCTTCGCGGCATGCAAGCGCAGTCATCATCGCAGGATCCCGTTCGCGAATCTCTCCCTTGCTCCCCTGCAAAATAATCGGATAGTCGTCCAGGCCCGGCGCAACGCTCGCGAACCTGCCTGTGCCGGACGTCAACGTATTCAGGTTATCGCAGGCCACTGCCAAACCGAGATCGCAGCCGCGATTGAACGGCTGCGCGGCGCCGCGAGGATCCATGCGGCGCAGGTCTTCGCCGGAGCGCGCAAGCGCCACATGAAGCAATCCCGCTTCATTGCACGCCCAGCCCGATCCTTTGTTGCAAAAACCGGTCACCATGTCGGCGAGATACGGGCAAGCGTATGGACGACCGTCCTGGCATGCCTGCCGCCAGAACGGCAGCCACTGCCCGCGATGGCTGTCGCCGACTCCCTGCGCGACGCTCATTCCCGCAAATACGATTGCCCAGGTGGACATGTATGCCAAATGCCGCCGGCGTGACGTTAACGTCCGGCCGATCGTTGAAGGATCGAATCGTCGCAGGACACTCGAACGCGCAACGCGATCAATCAGCATGATCGAGAGATTCAGGACGGGAACCTGAAGCAGCTTGTCATAGAATGCCGGCATCCCTCCGCTTCCAAGCACCTGATATAGAACAACCGTGCTCAATCCATACATCGCGCCGAAAATGATTCTTCCAGATTCCGTGCGCGGTGATGTGGAGGGATCGGTAAACAGTAGATGCATTCCGAGGAAAACGGCAATCGGAATATAGCAATCGTAAAAGAAATAAATGCCGGTGGACGCGTAGTAAATGAGGCCGAACAGATACGTCGTGACCACCGCCGACATTGTCATCGAGGTCACGCCAAAGAAAAATTGTCCGGGCAAACCGATAAGAAACAGCATCAGGTACATGTGAGGCGGATAAAACTGCGTGCTCGCGATTTCCCTGCCCCAGGTGATGCCCGTCATTCCCGTCGCCAGCAACACCAATGAAAAAACAGCCAGCGGAAACGAGGATGGATTGAAAATGTGCGCGCGCCGGCCGTCTTTGTTCCACCGAATCATTTCTTTCGCCGCAATTCCAAGGGCCACCATCGCAAATTGCAGGTAGAACCATTCCGGCTTGAACCAGAGAAAGAGGTTGATGCTGAAGATGACGGGAAACGGAGCGAAACCCAGAGTGTAAACGTCGCGCCGCGACCAGCAGAACAACATGTCGAACGCGTATGCGAAAAGCAACTGCGCAACGATGAACAGCGCAAAGTCGTATACCTGCGGCCAATACCATCCCCAATACAACAGAACCGAACCCTGCGCGCAGGCTTGCACGTAATGCTGCTTTTTAAGAACGACCTCGACGGTCAGCTTCCGCCCCCGGCGCAAGCTGACCGCGAGCAGTACATTCCATATCAACAAAGAGAACGCGATTCCCAGAAACGAACGCAGCAGCGTTGGGTTCTGGTGAATGCGCGCAGAGAAGCCCAGTCCCGCGAGCGCAAGAATGAATATCAACGGCAGAAACACCAATCTCTTGCCGTTCATCCGGGGTTAACGCTTGCGGAGAACATTGGAACGAACCTGCTGATCCTGCCAGGCAATCATCTGGTTGACCCACGCAAGGTTCTTTTTCGTGCTGGCATCCATTGACTGAAGCCAATTCTGTCGCGCCGGATCGGGTTCACCTGAAGCGGCTTCGCTCTTCATCCGGGCGACCGCAGCGACGCCCTTCTCGGCATATTGTTTCGCGCCGGGATAATCCAGACTCGAGACCAGCGTACGGCTCATGTCCATGTAGAGCTCAGGCAGCCGGCTGGACTTCGGAAAGTTCCTCTCGAAACCCACGACAAGCTTCTTTTTCCCTTCAAGATTCTTTTCGGCCGTGATTTTTGAGAAAGCCGCAGCTTCCGAACTTGCCCGCGAGATATCCGGGGCTTGCGCCCATAGAGATGATGTCAGTGCAACCGCGAGAATCAGCATGGTTTTCATGCATGACCTATACCCCAAGTCAGGAGTGCTGCACAACTCCGGCGAACGAAAGAAAAGTTTTTCTAGGAACCCACCATTTTCGAGTACACCGAGCGGGCGAGCGACGCTTCTTCGGTGCCCTTCACGATCGCTCGGCCGTCTTTGAACAGCGTAATTTCATAAGGAGGAGCGGAGCATTTCAGGAGGAAATCATTGAACTGAACTGCGCCGAATGCGCCGATGGATTTGGAGAGTTCAGCAAAATTCATATCACCCTGAACCGATGGGATAAGCTGCACGGCATTTCGGCCGCAGAGAGTGATTGTGCGGAGCGGAGTTCCATCAAGGTATTCGAATTCTCCTTTGGAACAAACCGGGCATATAGCCATCGATTCACGGCCCACATCGATCCGCTGGAAACGATGCGACCACACGTCGTATGCAGTGAGACGAACCTCTTCAGGATCGAGATTACCGGTCAGGAATTTCAAAGCCTCAGCGCACTGGATCGACGCGGTGATGTGCGTGATCGGAGCGATCACGCCGGCGGTTTCGCAGGTCGGTGAAGTTCCGGGGGCCGGAAGACTGCCGAGAAGGCATCGAAGACAAGGTGTCACAGCGGGAAGGACGGGCATCACCAGGCCATAGCTCCCAACCGCAGCGGTGTAGATCCACGGCTTCCGGTGCTTGGCGCTTGCATCGTTGATCACGAAACGAGTTTCAAAATTATCGAGAGCATCGAGAACAAGATCCATTCCGTCGAAATAGTCTTCGATGGTTGATGGATTCACATCATCGACCTTCGCTTCGATCTCGACAGACGAATTGATCCGCCGCAGCTTTGTTTCAGCGGCGATGGCCTTGGGAAGATTGTTTCGAACATCGTCCTCATCGAACAGCGACTGGCGCTGCAAGTTCGACAGTTCGACGAAGTCCCGATCGACGATCCTCAGGAATCCGACTCCGGCTCGCACGAGTTGATCCGCTGTTACGGTACCGAGCGCGCCGAGTCCGACGAGTAGCACCCGCGCCGCCGCCAGGCGCTTCTGGCCTTCTTCGCCGATTGGCTCGAATCGCGTCTGCCGGGAATATCGATTATCGTGAGACAAGCGCTTCCATCTCCCGCTTCACGGTGTTGTAAATCGCGTTGACCAGCGGCTGCGTTTCGATCGTCATAGCGTGCGCCAGCGTGGCCTCAAATTCCTTCCGATGCTGCGGAAGCACAAAGAAAGGAGCCAGGCCCGAGTTTCTCAAACTCAGGTTCGATGCGGCGATTGCAAGTGTGAGGTTGCCGGAATCAAACGGCCAGATATCGACGACACGCGTCAGCACCAGAGCCGCCCGTTCGATGGGATGGATTTCGGAGACGCTCTCCGCGGTCAGCCAATTCAGAAAATTATCCAGCGAACGTCCGATGAATTCCGGATCCGGACAATCCTGACCACGATACAGGGGCTGCTGCGGCATCCGGCGAAGCGCGCCCGCGCCATCACGGCCGCTGAAAAGAATCGCGTGCATTTGGAGAAGGCCGGACTTCGTCAAACCTTCAACGGACTCGCGCGCCGCGCGCGCGTTGACGGCTCCTTCAAGTTGCTCGATGTAAGTATCGGCTTTTTCCCAGGCCGGCGCCGTGTCGAGCCCTTTCAAACGCTCCAGATCCGCGAATTGAAGCCGGGTCCGCAACATCGAATCCGAATAGATGGGTAAATCGTCGGCCATCGCTGTATCCAATTACTTTCTCTCGCTCAACGCCTGCCGGGTTTCCTTGTCGATGGTTTTCTGGCGTGAGACTTCGCGTTTGTCGTGAACCTTGCGGCCTTTCGCCAGAGCGAGTTCACACTTCAAGCGTCCGTCCTTGAGATACATTCGCAATGGCACCAGGGTCAATCCACGTTCGGTTGTGCGCCCGATGAGCCGGTTGATTTCAGAGCGCTTCAACAGGAACTTTCGAGTCCGCAGCGGCTCATGGTTCGCATAATTGCCGTGAGAGTACGGACTGATGTGGCAATTCAACAGCCAGACTTCGCCGGCCTTCACGATTCCGTACGCGTCTTTCAAGTTGACCCGGCCTTCGCGCGCCGACTTGATTTCGGTGCCCGTCAACACAAGTCCTGCTTCGAATTTCTCCAGGATCTCGTAGTTGTGAAACGCCTGACGGTTAACCGCGATCTCCTTCACGGCTAATGCGGTTGAGGCGCGGTATTTCCAAAGATTGTCGGAGCGCCGAATAACCCCTGCTGAGGGTTCGGATTCGTTGTCTGAGTTCCGAAGGGACTGGGCGTACCAAACGGTGAAGGATTACCCGTGTTCGTTCCTGGAAAACTCGGAGCGGGCTGAATCCCCGGCTGAACCTGAGAACCCGGCTGCTGGAATAAAGGAGCGGGTTGTCCGGGAGCTGATAAGGGCGCGTTCGGCGCTTGCTGTTGCGCGCGCGGATTGGCGATCGGTCCAAAAGGCGTTTGAATGGTAGTGGGCTGATTCGGCAGATTTGGAATAGCCGCAGCAGGCGGAAACTCCTGAACGAACGGCTGTTCGAACGCCTGGGGAGTGTTGTTATAAACCGGCACCGATTCCGTCGTTGAAATCGTCTGGGAAGAACCGGTCACAACCACGGAGTGCCCTTCGATAACGACATAATCGAACGGCTGGCCCTGAAAGATTTTCTTTAAGCCATCGGTCAGCGGCAGCCCGGAAAACCTTACGCTGATGTTTCGATTGGCAAGCTCCGACGGCACTTTCGATTTCATGCCGGTGGCCATATCCAGGAGGCGAAGCAGGCGGCCCAGTGAAACCGCTTCCACATTCACCGAAAGCTTGTTGTCCACAAGGTCGATTTCAGGCCCTTTTGCGGCGGCAAGTGTTGCTGCGGCAAGCATCAGGCCTAAAGGAATAAGGATAATCACCCGGTATTTCATAGGTTTGCCTCGATCAATTTAGACAATCAAAATTATACCGCGGTTCACTTCGCTCCGCGGCCCAGTAAAACAACCGGCACCGTCTTGAGTAAAATTTTTAAATCCAGCAGTAAAGACCAGTTGTCAATGTAGGTGAGGTCCAGTTTCATCCAGTCTTCGAAACTGACTTCGTTGCGGCCGCTGATCTGCCAAAGGCAGGTCATGCCGGGCTTCATACTTAGCCGCCGGCGTTGCCAGCGTTCGTAGCGGGCAACCTCTTGAGGCAGTGGGGGCCGCGGACCGACGAGACTCATATCGCCGCGCAACACATTGAAAAGCTGCGGGAGTTCATCAATGCTGCGGCGGCGTATGATTTTACCGATGGTCGTAATTCTCGGATCACGAGACGATTTGAAGACGGGGCCGTCCATTTCGTTCAACGTTTCGAGCTCGAATCGAAGCTGTTCGGCATTGTCGAGCATGGACCTGAACTTATACATCGTGAACAGGCGGCCGTTCAGGCCGCATCGCTTTTGTTTGAAGAGAACGGGACCGGGGGACGTGAGCTTGATCAGAAGAGCCGTCGGCAACATGGCGAGCGGACCAAAAACCAGGAGTATGACGAGAGCCAGCGCAATATCCAGAATGCGCCTGACAAACATCAGAGCCTCATTCGTTGGAGTCGTGCTGAACGACAGCAGCGGGAACCCTTCGAACTCATGAAGTTCCATTCTTGCGATCGAATGCGGAAAGAAATTCAAAACAACCCGGGCCGTAACGCCCAGTTCTTCGCACAGCAGGAAGGTTTCCGTAAACTCATCGAGACTTTCACGATCCACGACAAGAATCAGCTCGTCTACACCGCCGGCTTCCAGAAGGGCGCGCACATCACTGCGGTGGAAGACACCGATCAACTTGAGGCCCCACACACCATGGTCCTCGATGGTCCGGGCAAAAGCGTGCGCCGAACTTCCGTTGCCGACAACGGCAACGTGACGAATATCGAGCGCTCCGTGCTTGCTGAATTTCATCAAAACGATTCGATACGAAACAAGCAGGATGTAGTCGATGACCAACGTGAACACGACAACGAAGCGGTTCGAAGCGCCGGGGTTCATGAAGGAAATCGCAGCAGCCATGACAAGGCCGGCAAAACCTATCGCCTTCGTCAATCGGAGCATCTGACCGAGCGGAGGCAGCGTCAGTTCGCTGTAAACACGGAACATGGGAAGAAGAACGGCCCATGTTGGAAGGATGATTGCAAGGAGCGAAAGGTATATCCTAACGGGCATTACGGTATGCCCTTCCAGTTCGAACAACAAACGAAATTGGTATGCCAAAAAGAAACTTGCCGTAGTCAAAGCAAGGTCCGAAAGCCAGAGGGTTACGGCAAAAATCCTTTTTCGTTGATCAATCATGCGGGTCCAAAATGAAAGCGCATTATAAACTCAAACCAGCCAGCACATTATTGGCCGCTGCCACCGTTTTGGCAATCTGCCTTACGGGTTGCAACGGGCGCCAGGCCTACAATCGTGGAAATAAAGCGGAATTAACCAGGGACTTCGATGCGGCCCTTACCGAATATCGAGTTGCGGCCGAATCCGATCCGAAGAACCTGGAATACCGCCTCAGGTACGAGCAGGCCCGATTCAATGCCAGCTTTCAACACTTTGAAGCCGGACGGCGGGCAAGGGACGCCAGGGATTACGAAAAGGCCAAAATCGAATTCACGCGTGTGCTCGCCATCGATCCGACGCACGAACTGGCGCAGCAGGAGCTTGGAAGGGTCAATGACGCGCTGGCCAACCGCACGGCCAATCAGCCTGGCCCGCCCATCGAATTTGAACAGCTTCGCGATTCAACGCGAACAGATCCCCTTCCCCAATCCCAACTCACGGCGAAAATCACCGGACCGATCGATATTCACATGACGCAGGACAGCAAGATTGCCTTTGAAACACTGGCGGATCTTGCAGGCTTAAACGTGATTTTCGATCCGGATTTCCGGGGTTCGCGAATTCCCATCGATCTCAACAAAGTCGATATCTTCGAAGCTCTGGATATTTTGTCGCTCCAAACGCGATCGTTCTGGAAGCCGATCAACAAGACCACGATTCTCGTTGCTCCGGACAATCAGACAAAACGCCGGGACTACGACGAACTCGTGTTGAAAACGATTTATCTCACGAACAGCGTGACGTCCACGGAACTGACCGAAGCGATCACCACGCTGCGCACGCTGCTCAACATGCGGTACCTGATGCAGAGCACGTCCATGAACGCCATCATCGTTCGCGACACGGCCGACCGGATTGCCATTGCAGAAAAAATCATCGCGGATCTTGATAAAGCGAAACCCGAAGTTCTCGTTGATGCCACGATCCTTGAAGTCGACCGGAATACTTTGCGGCAACTCGGCATCCTGCCGCCCCAGGGAACATCCGTATCGACCAGCGGAGGCAGCGGAGCGACGAGTACCGGTGGCAATTTCTTTAATCTTCGAAACCTGCCATTAACCAGCGCTAATTACTCGATCAGCATTCCACCGGCGACGGCGCAGTTTCTCGCCAGTAACTCGAACACAAAGCTGGTTCAAAACCCGCGCGTGCGCGCCACTGACGGAAAGCTCGCATCGATCCGGATTGGATCTCAGGTCCCGATCGCATCCGGCAGTTTTCAACCGGCATTCGTCGGCGCAACAGGAACTCCGGTGGTGAACTTCCAGTTTGTGGATGTCGGCGTGAATCTCGACATCACACCGCGCGTGCTTCTCAATCGCGAAATCAACATGACCGTGATGGTCCAGGTGCGCGCCCTGGCCGGCGACAGGAATGTGGGCGGTGTCACGCAGCCGGTGCTCACCAACCGTCAGGTTCAGCATGAAATCCGGCTTGCAGAAGGCGAAACGAATATCCTGGGCGGCATCATTACAGACACCGAAGCCACGTCGCTCAGCGGAATTCCCGGCCTGAAGAATATTCCGTGGTTGAAGTATTTCTTTTCGCAGGAACAAAAGACGCGCGACCAGACCGAAATCATTGTGATGCTCACGCCCCATATTTTGCGGATGCCCGACATTACAGAGACGAACCTGCGGGGACTCAATACCGGTTCCGAATCGACGCCGCGCTTCAGAGGAAATCCAGGAGCGGCATCGACAGGAACTACTGCGCCGGTAAATCCGCCGGCGGCAACGGCAACTCCGGTAACGCCGCCCGCCGGCGGCCCGCCGGCCATCGCGCCCGCGCAGGCTCCCGCGGCAACACCAAACACGCAGTCCCCTGTGCAGCGCCAGACAAATTCGACAGTGTCGTTTTCCCCATCACCGATTACGTTGCCGCCAACTGGAACAACGACGGTCAACATCATCGGAAACGGCACGGATTTCTTCGGCGCGGACCTGACTCTGACGTTTGAGCCCGGCGCAATCGATATCAAGGAAATGCGCGAAGGCGGGTTTCTGAGCCGTGATGGACAGATCATTGCCTTCGTCCAAAGGATGGAGACGGAAAGCGGCACTGTGAGAATATCCCTCGAACGGCCGCCCGGAACCGCCGCGATTTCCGGAACCGGAAGTCTGGTAACGCTCGTCATGGGTCGTGGACCTCGGGCAGGCGATTCCACCATGCGGATTACGGATTTCCGGGTTCGCGATCCGCAGCAAAACGTCTATGCCGGAAGACAGGCGGAGGTGCGCGTCCAGGCGCCATGAGAGTTTCGGTTTACAGAACCCAACTCCCATCCTCAGTTGGGAACGGGAGTGTCCGATCGTCAGCCGGCTTCACGCTGATTGAATTGCTGGTTACAGTTCTTGTGATTTCGATATTGATCGGCGTTGCCGTCCCTCTAGCTCGAAATTCGATCAGGCGGCAACGGGAGATTGAGCTCCATCAGGCGCTGCGCGACATACGGCTTGCGATCGACAATTACAAGCTTGCCGTGGATAGGGGATTCATTCAGCAGAAGGTCAATACGGAAGGTTATCCGGAAAAACTCGATGATCTTGTCGAAGGCGTTCAGATGGTCGGCCAGGTCGACAAGAAGCTAAAATTCCTGCGGCGAATTCCCAAAGATCCCATGACCAATTCCACTGAATGGGGAATGCGATCGCAACAGGATGATGCGAAATCCACGTCTTGGGGCGGACAGAATGTCTTCGATGTATTTACAAAATCGGAAGGGACTGCGTTGGATGGCACGAAATATAAGGATTGGTAGCCGCGGATTCACACTGTTGGAACTGATGATCGTGATCACGATCATTGCGATTCTCGCGGCCATATCCATTCCGATGTACAGAGCGGTCGTAACGAACGCCAAGGAAACGGTGTTGAAGGACAATCTCCGCACCATCCGCATTACGATCGATCAGTACACCGCTGATAAAAAGAAATCACCGCAGAACCTGCAGGATCTCGTGGATGCCGGCTACTTGAGAGAACTGCCTGAAGACCCCATCACAAAGTCGCGGACGAGCTGGGAAACAGTCACCGACACTTCCGTTTCGTCTCCCGACCAGACCGAAAGCGGAATCGTCGATGTTCACAGCGGGTCAACCCTGATCTCGACGGAAGGTACACCGTATAACACCTGGTGATTTTGCGCCATTTGGGCTAATTCCCCCCTAACCCCAGGCTGCGCAGAATCTCTTCATCGTCGCGCCAGTGTTTCTTCACCTTCACGTGAAGTTCGAGAAAAACCTTCCGGCCGAAAAACGATTCCAGTTCCTTGCGGGCTTCGGTCCCGATCTCCTTCAGCTTATTTCCGCTCTTGCCGATGACAATGGCTTTCTGAGAGTCACGCTCCACAAAGATGCTCGCGTAAATGCGATTCAATTTGTTCTCTTCTTCAAACCGGTCGATAACGACGGCGGTGGAATACGGCATCTCCTGTTCGGTCAGCACAATCAGCTTTTCCCGAATCATCTCGGCGGCGATCCCGCGCTCCTGCTGATCGCTGATCTGGTCGGCCGGATAGAACATTGGACCTTCGGAAAGATACTTGAAGATCATCGGGGTCAGACTTTCCAGGTTTTCACCGGTGCGCGCTGAGATCGGAAGGATTTCTTCAAAATTGCCGAGCTTTGAATACCGGTCGATGATCGGCAGAAGATTCTTCTTCGCGACCAGATCGATTTTATTCAGGAGCAGCAACTTCCTCCTATGGACCGGTTTCAGCAATTCCAGCGTGAACTCGTCCCCGCTGCCGAATGAAGCTGAGGCATCCACGATCAACATAATCAGATCGACATCCGCCATGGCATCCCGGACCGACTTCATCATGCGTTCATTCATTCTGTGGATCGGCTTGTGAATACCGGGTGTGTCGAGGAAGGTAATCTGGCCTTCCGGAGTCGTCACGATTCCGCGAACGACATGGCGTGTGGTTTGCGGTTTGTCGGTAACGATGGAGACCTTTTCGCCGACGAGACAATTCAGGAGAGTGGATTTTCCGGAATTGGGGCGGCCCACGATCGAAACGAATCCGGATTTCATGTGACTTTCGGCGCCATCATTTTCAGTCTGAGGCGCCGGACGCGCCGCCTGTCGGCATCGAGGACTTCGATTTCAATTCCGCCGTGCTCGATTTTTTCTCCGGGTGAAGGGAGCCTTCCAAACAATTCCACGACGGCTCCGGCAACCGTCGTGCAATCGGTTTCTGCCACGAGCGGCACGCCCAGTTTTTCTTCGAGAATTCCGAGTTCGACGCCGCCAGGCACGATGAAAACGCCTTTGCTTTCCTCGATGACCTTTTCGCCCCTGTCGGACTCATCATGAATTTCGCCGACGATCTCCTCGATCAGATCTTCCATCGTGATCAAGCCGGACACGCCTCCATATTCATCGACGACCAGAACCATCTGATCGCCCTTCGCCTTCATCTCCTGAAGCAGATCGTCCACAGGCTTTGTCTCGGGGACAAAATAAGCCGGTTTGATCAGCGCGCGAAAGTTTTCAATCTTGTCGCCGCGTTGCCATACGCGCAGGAGATCGCGCTCGTGAACAATCCCCTCGATGTTGTCGAGTTCGTCCCGATACACCGGAATTCGGGCATGCCGCGTCGTCACAATGAGCTGAAGCAGCTTGTCTACCGGCGAATTCAAATCGATTGCGACAATCTGAGTGCGAGGCGTCATGACTTCGCGTGCCACTTTGTCGCCGAAGTGGACGATGGATTGAATCATCTCGCCTTCGTCATGTTCGAGGATCCCTTCTTCCTGGCCCGCATCGATGAATGCCTGAATCTCTTCCTCCGAAGTCTCTTCTTCCTTTTCCGGCTCCATCTCCTGCTCCCAGCGATGGAAATAGTTCAGTGCGGACATCAGCATTCGTGAAAGGGGACTCAATGTGAAATGAGCAATTCTCAGGATTGGAAACAATCGCAGGAGGACAACTTCCGGATTTCGCGTCGTTACAATCCGCGGAATGAGATGGCGGAATACCAGGATCGCCACCATCATCAGCGCAACACTGCTGGCGACGGCGGCGGCATACGGAATCAACCTCCGTTCAAACGCCGTGAACAGGAGGACGGACCCGGCAACAAGAAGGAGTTGAATGATGATGTGAATCGACGTGAGAACTTCGCCGCGGGACTCCACCAAAGCCACGAGCGCCGGCGCCGCCTTTGCTTTGGGAACGTCGACGAGACGGCGGATGGAGGCCTTCGTGGCGCTGGAAAATGCCACTTCGATGATCGACATCATCACCAAGGCGATGACAAACAGCGCCCCGAAAAGAAGCTCTGTTCCGCTCAGCATAGAAACCTTCGCCGCATACGGCGTTCGATCGCTCTCATCTCACCCCGATCGGTTTCATGATCGTATCCCATCAGATGGAGCAATCCATGCAACACGAGCCGCCGAACGTTCAGATGAAAGCTCAACGTAGTGGATTTGCCCGCCTGATTATATGCGGTTTCCGATGAGATAAGAATATCGCCCAGGTATGCGCCGTCACCCTGGAACGACAGTACATCCGTTGATTTATCAAACCCGCGATAGTCGCGGTTCAGCGCCCGGATTCTTTCGTCTGTCACAAAGACGATCGAGAACTCGCGGCCTTCAACTCCCAGTTCTCGAGTCAGCGAAGACACGAACCGGCGGAGACTCCGGTTATCGATCGCATGTTTCCGCTGCTTGTTGATGACGAGATAGCTCGTTTTAGGTGGAGGCTCCATCTTGCCCGAATTGCAAAGATTGCTGGCGCGCGAGATTCTGGGCGTTGTACGACTCATAAGCCCGGACAATCCGCTGCACCAGCGGGTGCCGTACGACATCTCTCTCGTTGAAGTGAATGAACGAAACTCCTTCGACTCCTGAAATCACGGTGCGTGCCTCCACAAGACCGGACATCTTTCCCATCGGTAAATCAATCTGAGTGATGTCGCCGGTAATTACGGCCTTGCTGTTGTAACCAATTCGTGTCAGGAACATCTTCATCTGCTCGGGTGTCGTGTTTTGAGCTTCATCGAGAATCACGAATGCATCGTTCAGAGTCCGGCCACGCATGAAAGCAATGGGCGCGATCTCGATGACGCCACGCTCGATGTGCCGGTCGACACGCTCGGCGTCCAGCATGTCGTAGAGCGCGTCGTACAGCGGTTTCAGGTAAGGATCGATCTTTTCCTGAAGCGTTCCCGGCAGAAATCCCAGCCGCTCCCCCGCTTCAACCGCCGGCCGTGTAAGAACAATGCGGCTGATCTTCTTTTCAAGCAGCGCCCGAACAGCCATGCTGACGGCCAGATATGTCTTGCCCGTGCCTGCCGGCCCGATTCCAAACACCATGTCGAACTTTTCGATCGCTTCGATGTAGAGCTTCTGGTTCAAAGTTTTCGGCGTCAGGCTTCGTTTTCCAGCCTGCAGATTCTTCGAACTCGAAACCAGCCCCCGCAGGCTTTGGGACGTATCCTCGGAAATGATGCGAATAATGGATTTCAAATCGCCGTTCGAGAATTTCACGCCTTCCGACCTTAATTGGGCGTAGTCCTCGACGAGCCGCTCAACCAGTTGAACGTTGGGATCGTCGCCATCGATTGTCAGATTGTTTTCACCGTCGATATGAACCTGAACTTTGAGGAGAGACTCGAGGTACTTGATGTTCCCGTCGTGCGTTCCAAAGAACTCGGCAACCCCGCCGCCGATCCGAATACTTTTCT
>CAZWGA010000096.1:0-21071 GCA_964633285.1 uncultured Solibacteraceae bacterium
GGAGACTATAAACCGACGGTTCTGAAAGGCCGTCAGAATACTCCTCCCATTGTTAGCCCAGCAGAGCTTAGCGAGTTGCTAAAGACGAACAGCGCTACGCTGGTCGATGTTTCCGCCAGTTCCAGTTACGCCAAAGCGCATGTCCCCGGAGCATGGTTTGTCATCCGAGCGCGCCTCGCCGAAAGCATCAAAATGATGGCGCCTTCGGAAAGATTTGTGGTTACCGGAGACGATGCCGCCTTGACAGCCTTTACGGCAAATGACTTGGCGAGGCTCACAGGCAAGCCGGTAAGCGTTCTCTACGGCGGCAATGCGGCGTGGCGCAAGGCGGGACTGCCGCTGACATCCGGAATGGAGAAGCCAGGCAGTGTGGTGGATGATGTTTTCGTCCAGCCGTTCCTTTGGGGCCAGCTCGATCCGAACAGTACCGAGTTTCGCAAAGCGGCGGACGACTACATCTCGTGGGAACTACAGCTACCCAAACAACTCGAGCGGGCGAAGGAGACTGATTTCAAGCTCGCCGGCAACTAGGTGGCCGCAGAAACGGGCGTGGCATTTGACGACCAGGCACATCCGGCCCTTCTGTGCAACTAGAACCTATGCTACGATGCTCGCTCTCTAACGTTCATTCTCTCCTTCAAAGCGACATTCCGTCCCTGATCAACCACTTGCCGGGCGCCGCGCAGAAGGCAGGGCAAGTCATTTCGAGAAACCATTCCTCACCATCTGGGTCGTCAAGTGAGATGGGCCAGTGGTTGCGATCCCGATGGTACAACGGTATGTCTTTCGATGCCCTAATCGAGTCGCTGCGTCGCTCGGATCGAGACAGATTCAGAGCTCTTGGAGCAGCACCTTCGCGCTAAATACTCATTGTTCGGGCGAGTCAGCGCTCTTCACGCCCCGCGGGCCGAGCTTGTACGCTCGCCACTCTAAATCGATGATGTAGGCGTGCAGCGCGTCCGCTTCCTCCCGGGTCATCGCGGTCTTGATCAACGGCCAGCCCGGAGGGGTGCTGTATCTCGGCATTCCCTGCTCGACGTGGCTCCCACCTAATACAACCGAGTTGAATTGTTGATGAACATCGCGCGGCATGTAGCGAAGATCGGGCACCTCACCATTGAGCACCCATGCGCCGCTCCCGTCCGCTTCGGGTGAATGACACTTGTGGCAGAAGAACTTGGTGTAGACACGCGCGCCCTCAGCAATCTGTTGCGCACTGCCAGGCTGCTCGGGCGGCTGCGGCACGGTGGGAATGTCGGTCTGAATCACTGGCATCGCCGCCCTGCCGCCAAGCTTGAACGCCAGCAAGCGTGCTGGTCCGCGTTTGGTTTCCAGCGTAGACATGTCGCTCGCTTTCCCGAACAAACGGTATCCGCCTCCCATCCCGACAGGCGTCAGAACGTACTGCTCGTCATTGATGACAAATGTCACAGGTACAGATTGGATCGCGGAACCAGTCTTAACAGACCAGACCTTTCTTCCAGTGTCGGCGGCATAAGCAGCGAACTTGCCGCTGGCGTCCCCATGGAAAACCAGATTCCCAGCGGTGGTCAGGACGCCCCCGTTGATCTCGACCGGAAGGGTCACCACCCAGCGAGGCTCTTGCTTGATAGGGTCGAACGCGACGAGCTTGCCGTGAGCGACCGGAGCATACTCAGGATATTGAAGCCTACCTCCTCGAGCGCTCCCTCCGAGCCCCGCGGCTTCACCCCTCGCTCGCAGCCCATCGGCTTCAAGCGTGGGCCCTCGACCGCCCGGACCACCTCCTCTGGTCTCGTACGCCGAGATGTACACAAGTCCTGTTTCGGGGTTGTAGCCCATGGGAAACCACCCGTGCCCAAAGCCCGTGGCCGAAAGGCTTCGCCGACCGGCATCTTGATAGCCCGCCGATGACAGCGTGCTCAAGTCAATCTGCTTCAAGGATGGATAAGCCGTTCCGCCGATTCCTTTCGGCGCAAGGAGTTCCTTCCCGGTTCGAGCGTCGAGCATATAGAAAACGCCGTTTCTCGGAACTGTCATGATCACCCTGCGCTCTTTGCCGCCGAAGGCTAGGTTAGCAACGAGAATGTGGAAGTCTTCCGCGCCATCTGGCGGATATGCGGTCTGGTAATGCCACACGTACTGACCAGTCGAGGCATTCACGGCGATGATGCAGTTTGCAAACAACAGGTTGCCGCTCGGTTTGATGTTGGAAAAATCGCCAGAGGCCTCGCCGGCGGTCGAGGTTGGGAGGAACAACAGGTTCGTCACTGGATCGTAGGTCGTGTCGGTCCAAACGTTGGCGCCCGCGAGCTGCCACGAATCTCCCTTCCAGGTTTGGGCGATCTCCTCTATCGTTTTCGATTCGTACGGCTTCGATGGATCGCCTGGTGCAGTCCAGAAGGTCCAGGCTTTCTTGCCTGTCTCTGCGTCTAACGCTACAAGCCCTCCTCGCACGTCGTACTCCATGCCCGCCCAGCCGGTGAACACCTTGCCATCGCCGACGCGCGGCGCATCAGTGATTCCGGTCTTGGCGGCATCGCACACCGAGGTATCCCACACCCTTTTCCCAGTTGCCGCATCGATCGCCACCATGCGGCAGTCGCCGGTCCCGACGTACACCTTGCCGTGCCACACCGCGACGCCTCGATTCTTGCGCCCCTCATAGGAGTTGCGCCACGGGCCGTTGATCCGGATGTGAGGATCGAATCGCCAGAGCATTTTTCCAGTCACGCCGTCAATTGCTTCCACCACGTCGAAAGGGAGTCCGAGGTAGATCACACCATCCACGACAATCGGCTCCATCGAGAGACCCATGTGACTGTCGATTGGGATCGCCCAGGCGAGGCCCAGACGGTTGATGTCCTGGTCGTTGATGCTCTTGAGCGGGCTGAAATGCTGCGACTCAAAGTTTCCGCCGTTTACCAGCCAGTTATTGCCGTCACTGGCACCCGCCAGCACCCGCGCCTGTGTCACGTTGCCTGGTGTACGGTTGGCCCTGGCGGCATCTGCCGCGGACGCAGTGGCGACCGCGCCTTGTGATGCTGCCGGCGTTTGCGCTTCGAGCACTACGTAAGCCAGCACCCCTCCCGCTACAATTCCGATCCAAAGTCTCATTGTCTATCCCTTCGAAATAATTCTTGTGGCTAGTGGTTCTCACTGAATGTCGCATGAACTGTATTCGGTCCACGCGGCCGGAAAGCTGGGAAGACCGCAGAAATAAAGCTCATTTTCTGTCCACGGCGCGGAATGCGCATCGGTACGCCGACTCGACAACTCAAAACGTGGATAAGTTTGTAATATCTGTCTGATTTATTCCTCCATACCGCATTATCTGGCGAGCGGGATTAGCACCACGGCGCGTCGGTGCGTCCCCTAGCCGACCTTTTATCTTCATGATGCGCTTCTACCTTAAAGTGCCGCTGCTGACTTTGCTGCCCGATCAACGCGACGACAGGACGCGAGGCGTCGTGAGCACTTCCCGCGAGTGATCATATCACGACCATTCGACTGCCACGTTGCGGTGCGGTTTCAAGCGGCAGCCTAACAGGCCACCCCAACTCCAGAACAACACTACAATTCCGAATGCGGCGCAAAGCAGGAACCGAGATGAGCTCGGACACTTCCAAGACAATAAAGACGAAAACGTGACCGCTCGCCCACAACAGGCCACGGTATAGCGAGCAGAAAACAAAGGGGCAGCATGCTCGCTGAGCATATCGCGCTCCTCCGTGAGACTCAGGTTCTCGATGCCCTCAATCATCCGAATATAGCTGCCATCTACGGCCTCGAGGACCACCCCATGGTCATGGAGTTGGTCGAAGGGCTTACGCTGGCCGAGCGGATTGCGTGGGGTCCCTTGCCGATCGAGTAAGCTCTGCCGATCGCCAAGCAGATCGCGGAGGCCCTCGAAGCGGCGCATGAGAAGGGGATCATCCATCGGGATCTGAAACCGGCGAACATCAAGATCACACCGGCCGGCCGCGTCAAGGTTCTCGATTTCGGACTCGCCAAAGCGGCGGAGTCCGAGTCATCTCTCGCAGATGTTTCCAACTCTCCGACCCTGGCCAGCATGGCGACCAACGCTGGAGTGATTCTGGGAACCGCGGCGTACATGTCACCGGAGCAGGCGAAAGGCAGAGTAGTGGATCGTCGCACCGACGTCTTCGCGTTCGGGTGCGTCCTTTTTGAAATGTTGACGGGCAAGCGCACGTTCGACGGCGAAGACGCAACGGAGATCCTCGGGGCCGTTGTGAAGATGGAACCGGATTGGACGAAGCTTCCGGCGGGCCTTCCGTCTTCCATCCGAACGCTGTTGCAACTGTCTCTCGAAAAGAACCTCAAGAATCGTCGAAGCAGCGCGACAGATGTGCGGCTGGATATTGAGGCGGGCCTGAAAGAGGAACCGGCGAAAGCGAACGCGAGCGTGAGCGCCTCACGTGCCGGATGGATTGCGGCACTCGCCGCCCTTGCTCTGGCGGGGCTGCTCGCGGTTCCGGCATATCGCGACTTCCGCACAACACCGCCTTCGGAAATGCGCGTGGATATCGCAACGCCTCCCAGCGCAGCACCACTGTCGTTCGCGCTATCGCCAAACGGGCAGGACATCGTTTTTGTAGCCTCGCGGAGCGGAGCGCAGCGACTGTGGTTGAGGGCTCTCGACAAGACGGAGGCCCACCCGTTGTCCGGCACGGAGGACGCGGATTTTCCGTTCTGGTCGCCGGACAGCCGTTCGATCGGCTTCTTTGCGGGAGGCAAACTGAAACGAGTCGAGCTCGCGGGTGGAGCGCCACAAGTACTCGCGTCCACGCCGGGAGGCCGCGGAGGGACCTGGAATGCGGACGGCACGATCCTGTACGGACCCGGAGGGACATATCCTATAACTCGGGTCTCCGCTTCCGGCGGCACGCCTGTGGAAGTCACTCACGTGGCAAGCGGACAGGTGTGGCACCGCTTTCCACAATTCCTGCCCGATGGCCGCCACTTCGTCTTCTTTGCCGGCGGGACTCCAGAAGCAGCGGGCGTCTACCTGGCTTCACTGGACGGTGGCGAGTCTCGGCAACTCACGAAGTCGGATACCAGCGGAGCCTGGCTTGCACCGGGCTTCCTTTTATTCGGCAGGGAAAACACTCTCGTCGCGCAACGCCTGGACCTCAAGCAGGGAAGTTTAGCCGGAAATCCGATTACTGTGGGGTCTGTCACCACTCTCAACGGCGTCGGCAATACTGCATTCTCGGTCTCCGCTAACGGTTCTTTGGCTTATCGCGAAGGAGGGGCAGCCTCCACTCAATTCGTCTGGTATGACCGTGCCGGACATCGTCTCGGCACGGCCGGTGATCCGGAGGACAACCTTGTTCTTTACCCGGAGATCTCGCCGGATGGCCAACGCGTCGCCTTCCAGCGGACAGTTCAGGGAAACAGCGATGTATGGCTGATGGATCTGTTACGCGGCGGTCTGGTCCGTTTCACTTTCGATCCCTCGGTGGATACCGGGCCGGTCTGGTCGCCGGACGGGAAGCGAATTGTGTTTCATTCCAGCCGAAAAGGTCCCTACCGCTTGTACCTCAAACCCTCAAACGGCAGCCGCACGGAGGAACTGATGTTCGAGAACCTGAACATCAATTACGCAAACGACTGGTCGAGAGACGGCCGATATATCCTCGACAACGAGGTCACTTCAAAAAGCCGCGACCTTGTGGCGATTCCCGTTGAAGGCGGTGACCGGAAACCGGTCATCATCGCGAACACTCCCTTCGATGAAATGAACGGACAGTTTTCTCCCGACGGACATTGGGTCGCGTATGAAACCAATGAGTCGGGACGGTCGCAGATTGTGGTGCAGCCATTCCCGAATCCAAACGCCAAATGGCAGGTATCGACGAGTGGCGGTATTCAGCCGCGGTGGAAAGCGGACGGAAAGGAAATCTACTTCATCGCGCCCGATGGGAAACTGATGGCAGCGCCCGTCACGACATCGGGTGGAACGCTATCGGTGGGTACGCCGGTCGCGCTGTTCGCCACACATCTCATTGCGGGGCAGGGCACCAACAAGCAGGAGTACGCCGTCTCCCACGACGGCCGATTTCTCCTCGACGAAACCATCGAGACGAGCAACCTGCCGATCACGCTTCTGCTCAACTGGAAGCCCAAGTAGTAGAAAATGCACCCGCAGAAAGAAGAGGGAGTTCCGCCGGCTCGTTGTCGCGATGGATTTTCACACTGAGGCCATAGTATCCTCCGACGCCTGATTTTGCTTGCGGAGACCTACAGAAATGTTGCGAACAATTCTTGTTGCGCTTGATGACTCGCCCTACAGCGACACGGCCACGACCCTGGCTCTGCAATGGGCGTCGCGCTATGACGCCCGATTGATTGGTGTCGCCATCCTCGATACGCCGTCCATCATTAAACGTGAGTTTGTTCCGATGGGAACAAGCGCATTCAAAAAAGAGCGTGACGATGCACGCCTGACCGACGCGCAACAGCACGCCATGGATTTTCTCTCCAGGTTCGCCCAACGCTGCTCGGAAGCCGGTGTCCGGTCGGAGACGTTCGAAGAAGTCGGCGATGCCGGCTGGTGCATTTTGCGGCAGGCGCATCAGTGTGATGTCGTCATTCTCGGCCGCGAAACGCACTTTCACTTTGAAACGCAAGAGAGACCCGATTCCACGCTGAACCAGATACTAAGAAATAGTCCTCGTCCGATCGTGACCGTGCCGCGGCAGTTATCGGAAGGAAACGGCCTGGTTATGGCGTATGGAGAAGGAGGCCAGGTCGGTCGCACGCTGCAGACTGTGCAACTGCTCGGGCTGACGAACGGCGAAACCGTTCATCTCGTCAGCATTCGCGCGGACGGTTCAAAGGGCGATGCCTACACCGACTTTGCCGCGCGGTTTCTCGAATCTCACGCAACACCTTACGAATTGCACAGATTCGAATCGAAAAAAGTAGAACCGGCCGACCTGTTGGAAAAGGTTCGCAGTCTTACGCCTCGTCTTCTGGTAATGGGTGCCGAGGACCACCAACCACTTCGCAGTTTCTTTGCCACTTCTTTCACGCGCGCCATGTTGCGGAATTGCCCGGCTCCTGTTTTAATCGGCGGTTGAGTTTCGGTACCAGAATCTCCAGTCGTGCTGAACCAGCGCCCAGACTGACATTGTCCACCAGAAGTAACGAGAATCGACTATGGCTTACAAACTGTTACGCTCAAACAATTCCTCACGCACGCGGAATACGACCGCGGTTCATGGAAGAAAGACTGTTAGTAGCGTTCGATTGAATCGGCGAAAATACGCCGCGCTACTTACGGATACGCTTCCGCGAATCATCGAAGACAATGTGGAGCTCGAACGCGTCGCGCAGCAAGTTGAGCCTCTACTCGATACGGGCGAATATCGAACGCGCGAGGAAGATGCACTTTGCCGTTTACTCTTGAGGCTGATTGACGATTATCAGCAGACGCAGCGAGCGATCCCCAGGCTGATGCCAAACCAGGCCTTGGGGGCATTATTGGAGGCGCGAAATCTTCGCCAAGTAGATCTTTTGCCGGTTTTTGGTTCCAGAAGCCGTATATCGGACGCTGTCAATGGCAAACGTGACATCAGCAAATCTCAAGCGAGGAAGCTGGCGGAGTTTTTTTCTGTGACTCCGGATTTGTTCATTTGAACGCAGTTCTTTCGAAGTATTCATGTTGCCGAGAAGAAAGAAACGTTCAAGTGGACTATGAAACGATCTGCCGATCTTATTGAGACTGCATTAGCTTGATTGTGACTATGGACAACGAACTTAGCGATTTCTGCACCCAACGAAAAAGGGACCGACATTCCTTTTCTTAGGCCAGCAGCGCGTCGGCCTTGCCGCTATTGGTCTTATCGATAATTCGCGTGGGTTCGCTCGCGCCACCTGGACTCAGTGATTGTCGACTTTTCTTACAGTCGGGTGCGTTTTTCTCTAAACAATTCTAAAGAATCAGGTTATGTGGCAAGCCTGCGGCGTTGCGGAAGCACGTTGTAAAGAAACCTAACGCGCGGCTGAGGCCCACTGAAAAAGACTTTACGCGAGTGCCTCGTAAGACATTGGCGTCCAGTGTCGCTCCACGATTGGGCGTGCCTCTGATAAAGGCACGCCAAATGCTTAGCGTACGAGTCTGTTCAAGCCGTAAATAACTTACTCAAGCAAAACGGGACAGGAGAATCCAATGAAGAATAGTGTGTGGAGCATACTCGTATTGGCGTCGCTTATCGTCGGTTTGTCCACTGTATCCAACGCGGCATCTGTGACCTGGACACTGATGCCCGAATCTTCGGCAGCATGGAATATTGATCCTTATTTCGGTGCCGTATCGAATAATCCCACGGATATCTTGTCGGGTATTAGTGTCGATTTTATCGGGTTCACGCATCCTGGCGGGAGTGCGGAAACACTCAACGGGGCTCATCTCGTATATCGATGGAGATTGGATTTCGATGCGCCTGTTACGATCTCATCAATCTCCATGACTGGACTGGGTGACGAGACCGGCAATTCGATAATGCAATTATTGGACCAGAGCCAAAATGTTCTTCTAACGCACGCGCTTACTGGTTTCAACAATCTGCATACAACGGTTCTCAACGGACCATCTCCCATCGGAACGACGTTTTATTACGACGAATTCGATAGGAGTACGGACGGCAGGTACCGCTCGAATCTGACGGTTGATTTTTCCGCTGCGCAACAGACGCCAGAACCCGCAACGTTCGTTCTTCTTGTCGCTGGGGTCGGTGGTGCGCTCTCGCTGAGTAAGCGCCGCCACCGCTGACATCACCGACGCGGCAGCCGTTAGCCGCGGATTACGGATATGGTCGGGGTCGATCGCGGTGGCCGACGTTGCGTTCGAAGCGGTGCGAGGTTTTGTCGCGCGGGGAACTGGAAGACGCCTTTGGCCGAGGCATACATCAGCACGGGACGATACAGGAGGAGATCCATCGGAGCGATAGCCTCAAGACCTGCCAACGCCGAGGGCTTGTAGTAGTGGGAGGTCGACTCGTTCAGCCACAAGCTGACGGTCGAAAGAATTCCTAAGACGAAAACCTGAATCCCCAACAACGATAGAAACTCTCTCGCATCGACCAGACGCAACACAAATCCGGCTGCTATCGAGATGATGACGAGCGCCTGCATGAAAGTCAGAAAGTCATACCATTCGACCAGATTTCCTGCCGATCCAATGAGAATCGCCTTAATGCGTCGCCGTACTGTGTTGAGTTCGGCGCAGGCCTGAATTGGAATCGCGAACGTGGACATGGCAAACCTCCGATAAATGTGAAATGCCGACGGTGTCCGGCGCTTTCAAATCCCATGTGCGCCCTGCGTTCGAAGATCGCCGTATGTTTGGGCGTCGCAACAGCTACTTGATCGGTGATGAGGCGATCGGCGCCGTCGGCTTGAGCGGAGCGCCCGGTGGCCAGCCCCAGAGGAAGCCTGCGCAAAGGCGGGCATCGCCAAGGTGCAAGATCAACTGAAGTAGTTACATCAGATTAGAACGGTGAGAGTCCGCTGGTGTCGCGTGGGGCGAAGAGAGTGCTGCCGCGTGAAGGAATCGAGTACGTAAAGGTACTCTTGCGATCGTCGTTCAACGTCACTGCCATGGGGTTCCCGTTCGTATCGAAAATGTCGATGCGGCCCGAGATCGTGGCCGTTGTCGTGTTCACCAAACCGATCGTTGTCGCCCAGCCACCAGATATTGCGAATTGGGGAAACATAACCGCATTGGCTCCGCCGATGCTGGCTTGTTGCGGCGGGCTCGCAGGACTCGTGACTGGAAAAGGCATTGTTGTGAATTCCTGCCCTGAAAATCGCAGTCCGATGATCGAAACTGGAATGGAGCTTAGGATCGTGATGTTACCGCGAAATGCGGAACCAATGTCATTGGGTGAAAAGAATCCCGAGATAAAACGCGCGACCTGGCCGCGCGGCGGAATGGAGAACGAGACAGCGGAGGAAACGCCGCCATCTTCCTTGCGGAGCGTGAGCGTGATCAACGCGGAGGATGCGCTTGCGTTCGCGATGGCCAGTCCCACATTCCGGCCGATCGCTGGAATAACGTCCACAAGGAGCGACGTGCCGGTAGTCAGTGGCGTCGGCAGAATTGCCGCCTGCGACTGAACGGTCCCATCTCGAACGATGCCGTACGTCAGTGTCGCGACGGGGGCCGCCGTGCCCGAATCGGGAGTAATAATGACGTATCCGCTGCGAATCGCTCCTGTCTCCACTTCAGCAATAGGTAAGGGCCGGAGGAATCCAATCGGAACCGCATCGGTTTCGCCGCTGCCGGGATTCGTGACACTAACTCCGAGGCTCACCGGCGAACCGAGCGCAGGCAGCACAAATGCCACCAGATGTTCCGCGCCGAGATACAACGTGACAAGCCGGGACCCGCCGAGCTGGACGTACGAATTGGGCAGGAATGATTTTCCTCGGATATCCAAAATCGTTGGCGCCGCATCCGATGCCGGCTTGCTCGAAATCACGGAGCCAATCACAGGCGCCGGCGCTATGTAGCGCGGCGGAGTGTACATCTGGATCACGGATCCCGCGATTCCGAAAGCGCGCCCATCATCCAACAACAGATACGAAGATGCGAGAAAGGGATCGTTAGGAGGAACAGGGCTCTCATCGATGGCCTGAGGAAGCCACTGGTCAACCGCTGGATTGTAGAGGACAGTTCGACCGGCCGCTCGCGGAAAAGGTCCCCCATTGTCCACGGGAATCGTGCCCGCGATTAAAACTTGTTCGGATGCCAACAGTACATCCGCGCCATCCACATATAAAGAAGGTGAAATCACGGTGTTGCGTTTGGGGTCGTAGACAACTTGATACGGATCCCATACGATGGGCCCTTTCATCCGGTAAGGCCAGTGGCCCCTTGCCAGGACGCGCCCATCCGGCAAAAGCCGCACGGATCGGGCCAAGAGAATGTTCAACGGCGGAGCATCCGAAACTTTCCCGTTAGCGGGATCGTAGATCTTGGAAGAGCCTTGATTAGCGGATCCGCCGTTAGTCAAAAAAACCCGCCCATCCGAAAGCAGACTCGCGACTCCAACCGGCACATCGAGCTCTTCAAAACGTCCGGATACCGGGTCGAAAAGTGATGCATTGTAAAGCGTCGGATACGGATCTAGCCCGCTCTTGAACATCAGCACTTTCCCGTTGGGTAATAGCAGCACACCCGTGAGAAACCTTGAGGCAATGGTCGACCACGTATCCCTGGCAGGATCGTAAATCTCGACCGCGGATACGGATACTTGTGCTCCATACGTGTTGTAGGTATATCCGCCGGTCAATAAAACCCGCGCATCCGGCAGAAGGATAGCCTGGCCAAAAACACGCGGTGTGTTCATGGGCGCGATATCGGTTAATTCGTTCGTCGAAGGATCAAATATTTGGGCTGAAGACAGCGCGCCAAGTTGCGAAGTGTATCCCCCCGCAAGCAGTATCCGTCCATCGAGCAATCGCCCGACTGCGGGCGAAGATCGCACCTCAGGTCCGTGCGACCATGATCCCGATTCGACGACTGAAAACGTACAGGGTCCGCTTCCACACGTCGTGGTTGATCCCCCTGGTGTCGTAATGGCTACGTTCCGCGTGCCCAGTCGAGCATTTTCCGCGACCGTAACCATCAGATGGAATCCCGTGGACCCCCCCACATAATTCGACGCGTCGGGAACTGCTGTGACGCCGCTGCCGCTAAATGTGATCGTGGTACCAACCAAATTTGTTCCGGTAAGGGCAATACTCGCGGTCGTTCCTGGGAGACCGCCGGCAGGACTCATCGACGCGACCACAGGGGGCGACGGGGAATAAACGTAGAAAAGCAGATGGTTTGAAGCAGCAGCAGTACCAGGAATGACGACAGACACGTCGATGGTGCCAGACGTTGCTAGTTGGTTCCCCGGTAGCGTGACCTGTAACGTCGTCTCATCAATGAAAACGGGCGTCAAGCTCGTCGAGGGGGTTAGGTGGTTTGACAGGTTCACTAACATGGAGTTGGTAAAGCCGGTCCCTTTCAACGTTACCGTTGTCGCACCGGAACCCGCAAAAACGGAACCAGGCTGAATCGACTGCAAGGAGAGCGGATTGGACTGAGCAAATCCAACGTGGCTCGCGAAGAATACAATCGCGAGAGTTCTTGAAAGCAAGTCCGGCATAAGAGGGCCCGATTTCGGTGTGACGCCACAGAAGTATAACGAAAGACCAGGGATTTACGAATCCCGTGATCTTCCAGTACGCGGCAGAAGTTTTGGCGGAAGCGATCAGCCCGAGTTTTTGCCCACCAATTTGCCCACCAGAGGCTGGTGGGCTGCCCACCAAGGGATCGGAGGCGTGATGGATCATTCGCACCAATGAAAAAGGGCCGTTTGTTAGCGGCCCAAATTGCGGGGGAAGGATTTGAACCTCCGACCTTTGGGTTATGAGTTGAATTTTTAATTTGCCCGTACTGGCTTTTCAACCGTTTATGTTTCCTCTATTGGCTGGTTTTGCTCGGTATTCGGGCCTTCTTGCCCACCAAACGCCCACCAGCGTTGCCCACCAATCAGTCAGAACTTGTCGATGTGGTTCCCTCGTGTTCTTGCTCGCCGATTCAAATCTTTTACCCCGGCCCCGGCCTGAACGAATTCTCGCGATAGTCTGTGCGTTGAGCTTTGCGGAGCGCTGTCACACAACCTTACTTCAATTGTTATTAAATCTCGGACCAGCCAGGTGCTTTGCTCAAACAGGTTTCGGTGGGCGGGATCGATCTACAATGCGAAGGAGCTGACTGGTCAACATGATTACCTCTGCGGCTGCCTCGGCGGTCGTTGGCACGGCACGGTGTCCGGTTGAGTTTCTGTATACCCCGAAAGCGCCCGCAAAAAGATGGGCCATCGCCTCTTGTTCTCCCACGGGGACAGATGTGTCGCATAACGGACCCGCTGCGGCGGTCCCCTTACCGCTGTGAAAAGCCGCTCTCATCAACTCAACGCCATGATCATCGAGCGAGAAGCCACCAGCCTGACGAACGGCCACTTCGACCTCGCGAAAGGCTTGAAAAATCGCTGTGTCATACTCGCCTCGAAGAAATGCAGGATAAACGCGAACGCTGATTAGGGAGTGAAGTTGAGCCTTCGGGAGCAGCCGACTCTTTCGGTAAGCGGCAAATTCCTCACGCGAACGGAGGCGTTGTGCACGACGCGAGATAAAGAAGAAGTTGTCACCCGAACGTGGATCTTTTACCAAGAAAGCTTCACTCTCCAACCAAGCCCACGCCTCCATCAATGCTTTGTCTACTTCCTCCGATCGATCACCGTACTCCGGCTCCGGCGTAGTAAGGGGTGGAGGTTGCCGCTGCCGCGCCCGGGCGGCAAAAAAGCCTTTGTAGTTCAACTCTCCCTGCGGTGCCGTCAGAGAGTTCCTGAAAGTTACGCCGGAATGATTTAAGTGAACCAAGAGCACTCCAGCCAACTCCTCGACTTCCAAGGAAAGAAGGTCATCGGCATTGGGAACAAGATCAATGATACGCATCATTTCGATAGGAAAGATCAGGCCTTTCCTTTCGGGATCGTGACTTTCAATCCCGGTAGATATGCGCTAACGGGATTATCATCGCTCGGCGTGTCCGGTTTGCCCTGAAGGGAATGCTTAATGTGTTCGGCCAATTCCTTCCGTGCGGACTCAAACTTGTCCATGATCGTATAGACGTCAGACGTATCCACGACGATCGTTCTGCCCTGTGATACATCGAACGGTATTTTGTCGCCCTTCCGGATAATTTGAATCGTTGGGAGCATGCAAATGTGACGTACACCTAATTCATAGAAGGCGTTTGGATTGTTGAAAGACAAATCAGCCACACAGAGGCGAGATCTCACAATGTGTTCGAAGATTTGCTGCGTTATCAACCCCGATTTTTCGATCTTATCCGCGCGAATCACTTTCATGTCAGCCTTGCTTAGGATCGGCTCGATAAGATGTTTGAGCATCATGTCGGCATGTTTCCGGATCTCGCTCCCATCGTCGCCGATCGGTGTAATGTAGAAGCAGATCTTTTCCCATTCGCTGTCGGTTGAGACTATAGCTGCGTCGGCAGGCTCGGTTTCCGGAGCTCCCCGTGTTTCGGGAACCGCGGTATCGGTTCCAAGAGCAATAAGTCGTCTCTCTCCGTCTAGTTTTAGTATTCCCGCGAATTCGGCGTTCTGAATGATTAACGTCTGAGCTTCGGACACGCGTTCTCGCGGAATTCCATACTTTCTCTCCAGTACGTTCGGGAAGATTTCATCGGTTGGAAGCTGATGGCCATTGTAGTCCGTGTAAAACTTGCTCAGAACGTTCGGAGTGAGCAATGCCTTGATTTTTCCTTCGCGGTCCTCACCTTCATAGAGCTTCGCTACTATTTTTCTTCCGGTTTCAGCCAAGCTGAATGAGTTGTTCTCTTCTTTATTCACGACGCCGTAGGCTAGAGCTGACCAAAACAGATATTTCGTGTTGTTGGTCTGCACACCGATCCCTAGCGCGTTTGCAATGTCGTCCCAACTGGTCGCCTGACCGGCGAAGTTTGTATGGAGAATTTCCGCTACCTTCAACGCTTCGTCCAAGGTCTTTCGGGGCAGGTCTTCTGCAGATACGCGCGGATTCCGAGTCCCCGCTGCTTCCTTAACGGGTGCCTTTTTCAGTTTCTTTTGAGACATTTGTTGGGACTCCTTTCAACCAAACGTCACTTTTGGGCAAAACTAGTCCATTTGATCACACCTAAGAGCATATGGATCTCGGAGACAAATCAGGTCCAGCGCGTAAGGAGGATTTCGCTTGGATAAACAGCCGAGTCCATGATGGACAATCTGTGCTCTTTCTTGGATCGATCCAGCACCATGTTTCGACGCCGACTATCGTGGCGATCTTGCCATTGCGTGACAGGCCCTAGTAGACAGTGCATAATTTCCCAGTAAAAGTCGTCTTCCAGCTCGGAGTTTGACTGAGGTGCCTCCATGACTGTTTCTTCGATGTATATACCGCCTCGAAACCCGGAAGAATTGGTGCTCGCATGGATTCGTCGCTCACGCGAGTCGCAAATGGCGCATTACGAAATGGCAAATATTTTTGCCCGACGCGATAAATGGCTTGGTGTTCCGGTAATTTTGATCACCTCAGCGGTTGGCACATCTGTCTTTGCCTCGCTAGCTGCGTCAACCGTTGAACCATGGCAGAAGATTGTCATTGGCATGTTGAGCGTATTTGCTGCGGTGCTATCGAGTTTGCAGACTTTTTTTAGATACTCCGAGTTGTCGGAGAAGCACAAAATGGCCGCTGCTCGATTCGGAGCGGTTCGAAGGAAACTAGAAACTATATTTGCGGGCCATACTGAGGAGTCGGAATCACATTACATTGGCACGCTTCGTGAAGAACTGGACAAACTTGCGGCGGAGTCGCCACATGTTCCGGTTAGAGTTTTCGAAGTAGTTCAAAAGCACATGCAGTACGTAGGAACCTCGAATAACGATCTGGCTGTCCCGCCTGTACCTCAACAGGACCGTCGCTCCATCCAGTGAATTCCGCTAACTGCTGCGATGGGCATTTGAATTCAACAAAGGATTGACAGCAAGCTGCCGCTGATAGAGAGGCAACGCGCCCGCTACCCGCAGGAGTTCGTGCAAATCTTCTTCGGTTTTGACTGTATAGAACTGTCTTGTTTTTGCCAAATAAACCCGAGCGGGTTTATCTGCCGCAAATAACCTCAGAATATTGTCGAGCGTTCCCCGGCTCTTCCCATCCCAGAGCATCAGCCCACAACGCGCTCTCGAAGACATTTCGCGATCTTTGATTGAGAAATAGTTGTAATCACGTTTCGTACTTGTCGAGGACGACCGATTCGTCGGCCAATTACCAGCATTATTCCTGCATTGGTCCATGCAGAAGACGGTGACGTGAGAGTAATGTCTGTCCGCGAGATATTGCTGGACCGCTCTGTCTGCTCCATTTGCATCGCCGACGTAGAACTCGCAATTCTTGGCAATGAGGTCATCGAGCTGCTGCCTTATCGTCTGATTAAGTCTCGAAACGGCTCGCGATCCGCCGATGAAAACAATTGTCATACTTTGCTCCGAGTACGAGTTGCCGTGAGCAGAAACACATCCTTGGCCTCACCTTCGGTTCTCAAAATCTGCGATATCTGCTCGGCGGTTGCCCCAGATCGAAACAGATCGTCAAATAACAGGACTCGCTTTCCCCGAACTTTGTCGGGATCTACGGCGAATGCCTCCTTAAGCAACTCTGTACGCTTTTTGTAATCGTAGACATTTTTCAGCTCTGACGTGAGCTTAACCTTTTTCACGCAGTCCCCGCATACTTTGATGCCGGCCAACTTGCCGAGACGTTCGGCAAGCCCTGACACCAACTGAAGTTTACGGCGGGGATTCGATGGCGGCACAGGAACAATGATATCGACGCTAGGTTTCCAATTTGCGAGGAAGTCGGCTAAAGCCTCGGCAATTGGTTCTAATGCCGATTCATCCCTTCCGTACTTCGCTCGGTAAATCAGGTCTCCGATTTCGGTTCGTGTAGTCGAGAATTCCGGATGGCCAAATTCGTTATGCCCGACGAAACTGCTGCCCTTTGTGTGCAGGTCGAGGCAGAAGCCTTCTGTCCATCCGGTCCCGTGCAGTCGCTTTGGATTGGTTTTGATCACTCGACGTTACCTTATCGCACTGTCAGCCACGATTGGTCCAAGTGGTAGCGCCGTGGCACATTCAGCACATTGTTTTGCACCTTCTCGCTTTCCGCAGGCGCGGTTGCGGACTTTCCCACCCTAAGCTTCATTTGATGTGACAAAGGATTTCTCTCTCTTTCCTAAAATCGCCTTTGTTATCTCTTTCGTGGAAAAACTTTTCCTTTTTTGTCTCTGCCTACGCGATATCAAATGGGATCAAAGCGGCAAAACTGATATCAGGCGAAGTGACAGAAACTTCGTGGCTAAAGGGCCAAAACGCAGAGCACGTGATCCCATTTCTTTATGTTCCATTCCCCATCCGCTAACGAGTCTTCTCGCCTCCACGCTTGGCCGTCGGCTGAGCAGACATTTTTTGTGTTGAACGTGTCCGAACCGCACCTCCCCATGGCTTTCAAGGTAGAGGGAGAAAACCATGAATGTGGGAAACATGTCAGAAGGACCTGTGGCCACTTTTTCCAGGCTATGGAGTATTTCGGATCTTGCCGCGTACTTGGCGGTTCCCAAGAGCTGGATCTATGACCGCACTCAGGACGGCGCAAGTGATCGTATTCCGCACTACAAGATGGGGAAGTACTTGCGCTTCGATCCAGAATCCGAAGAATTCCGGTCTTGGCTGAAACGAAATTTCAGGATGGCTGCTTGAAAGAACTCACCAGCAATTCTATTCTGGCATCAACGGTTGAAAAGCCAGTGCGGGTTCTCTACAGGAGGACTCGCATGAGTTTTCAGAAAGGTTCGATTGAAAAGAAAGGAAGCGGGAAATACCTGCTTCGATACCGTGTTCGGGACGTGAACAATCCGAGCGGTTGGCGGAAAGCAGCGGAACTCATCGAAGCTGCAACCGACAGAGCCGCGGAGAAGGAACGCGATCGCCGGATGCGGGAGATCAACAGTGAGAATGAGGCCAGGGATAAAGAAGAGTCGGAGTCACCGGGAGTGGCGACATTCGGTGAATTCTCGAAGGCGCTGTGGATGGTTTATCTGAAGAACAAACGCGTGAAGCATTCGACTGTCGACAGCTACAGCTCCGTGCTTCGGCACCATTTGCTGCCGGTTTTCGAGAACAAACGAATGGACGAAATCACGCCCGCTGAACTGTCGGCTTTTTTCGATGAGCTGGGCGGTAAGCTCAGCACGAAGTTCATTCTCAACATATACGCCCAGCTCCGAGTCATGTTCGAGGTTGCGGTGGAATACGATCTGATCGAGGTCAGCCCAGTTCGTCGAAAACTTCATCGTCCGAGACATCAAGCGGCAAGGAAGCCGGCGTTGAGTGCGGAACAGATTCGCTCTGTTCTCGACAATGTGCCGGTGAACTGGAAAGCGTTCTTTGTCTGCCTGGCGTTGACGAATTTGAGGATTGGTGAATTGCTGGCGTTGCAGTGGGTGAACGTCGATTGGATCAACCGGAGGCTGACCGTCAGCAAATCGGTTTGGCGAGGGAAGCTCATGACGTCGACCAAGACGGATGCTGAACTCGTCAAGCATTTGCCGGAGCCGCTGTTTCGTGTACTTCAGTGGCATCTGCAGGTTTCCAAGCACCGGACTGCTTCGGATTTCATCTTTTGCAAACTGGATGGGAGTCCCTGCGATCCAAACTTCGTGCGCGATTCGGTGCTTTATCCTGCAATGGATCGAAGCGAGATCGAGCGCGGGGCGCGGACGCATGGTTTTCACATCTTCCGGCATTCGGCGGGAAGCATCATTCACAAGAAGACTGGGAGCATGAAGCTAGCACAGGTTCAGTTGGGCCACGCGAATATGGGAACGACAGCGAACATTTACGTGCACACCGACGAGGAACAGTTGAGGCATGCGGCAGAAATCCTGGCTGAAGCGATCAGCCCAAGTTTTTGCCCACCAATTTGCCCACCGGAGGCTGATGGGCTGCCCACCAAGGGTCAGGAGGCGTGATGGATTCTTCTAACGTAATGAAAAAGGCCGCCTTACGGCGGCCTTTGATTGCGGGGGAAGGATTTGAACCTCCGACCTTTGGGTTATGAGCCCAACGAGCTACCACTGCTCCACCCCGCGACAGAGATCCTCATTATAAGCTGGAAGAAAGTGTCAACGGCACAAAAACTCTTCGGACGCAAAGAACACAAAGGCTCAAAAGAAGCGATACAATCTCAGCCTTCAATTCCAAGGAGACACCAATGGATCCATTAATGGCGGAGAAGCTCGCGATTCGAGAAACAGTGGAGAACTGGGTTTTGTGGCGCGATGCGGGTGATTGGGAGCGTTTCAAAACCGTCTGGCATCCGGAAGGCTGGATGAATGCGACCTGGTTCCAGGGCCCGGCGGAAAAATTCATCGAGGTGAGCCGCGATGGCTTCAACAAGGGTGTCAACATTCTCCATTTCTACGGCGGTTTCAGTTGCGACATTGCCGGGGATCGCGCGATCGCTCAGACCAAGATGACCATCAATCAGCGCGCTCCCGTCGACGGCGTTCTCGTCGATGTGCTCTGCACCGGCCGCATGTACGACTTCATGCAGAAATACGAAGGCCGCTGGGTGATTCGACGCCGTCAGCCGATTTATGAGAAATCGCGAATCGATCCGGTGGATCCGTCCGCAACTCTCAAGCTCGATCAGGAATTGTTGTCTCAGTTTCCCGAAGGATACTGCCATCTTGGTTATCTTCAGGCGAAGGTCGGATTCAATGTCCGGAAAGGGCTACCGGGACTGAAGGGCGCGGCAGTTGAGAAGATTTATGCCGAAGGGAAGGCGTGGCTCGCAGGCTCTGAAAAACCTGGCGATCCCAATTGGGCGTGAAGAATTAATTTTCAGGAGTGACCAGAACGATCTCACCCGGCTTCACGAGTTTCAATTCTTCGCGGGCAAGTTTTTCGATAGCGGACGGATCGGTTCGCAGCGCCTGGATTTCAGCGGTGAGTTCTTTGTTCTCCGTTTCGATTTTCAATAGATCCGATTGAACGGTGGAAAGGTTGTTGGCCTGCGCGTGAACCTGGATGAGGCCTTTGTCGTTGAACACGGCAAGCAGAAGCATCGCAGCGGTAAGAACTCCAAACACGCCGAGTGCGATTCGAACGATAACGCCTTGCATCAAGCTTCTGTGATCCACTTTCTGCCGTACTCCAGGAGCTTGTCCAGATCCGACGTGGATGTGGACTCCGCATAAAACCGAACCACCGGTTCGGTGCCGGACGGCCTCATCAAAACCCAGCTATCGTCGCCAAACACCAGCTTCAAACCATCGACGCGATTCTGCCGGACGACTCGCCGTCCGTGAAACTCGCTGACATCCGATGCGATCTTCTGCTTGACTCGAGAGCTGATCGCAGGATCGAGCTTCACGTTTAGCCGCCGATTATATACTTCTCCAACCTTTGAAAAAAGATCATTTAGCTGATTTTTCAAAGATTTGCCACGACTGGCCACCATCTCCGTAATAAGCAGGCAAGCCAGAATTCCGTCCTTCTCCGGAGTGTGGCCGAGAATCGAGAGGCCCGCGCTTTCCTCGCCGCCGAGAATAATGCGTCCTTCCTTGATGTATTCGCCGATGTATTTGAACCCGACAGGTGTTTCGAGAACCTCGCGGTTGTGAAGCTTCGCGACACGATCGATCAAATGAGTCGTTGCCACAGTACGCGCCACGCCGCCTTTCCAGCCCCGGCTCTCGATGAGGTAGTCCACCAGCATTGAAAGCAATTCATTCGGATAAAGGAATTCGCCGCCTTCGTCGAGAACGCCGAATCGATCGGCATCGCCGTCGGTTGCAAGGCCGAGCTTCAACCAATTCTTCTTCATCACCAGTTTGAGTTCGCCGAGTTGTTCATCGGCCGGCTCGGGATGATGGCCGCCGAAGTACACGTCGCGATTGCTGTGAAGAACCATGACAGGAATGTTCTGCCGATGCAGCAGTTCATCGAGATAACCCGCACCCGATCCATGCAGCGCGTCGTAACCCAGACTGAGATTGGAATTCCGGATCTTCTGAAGATCGACCTTCGATGCAAGATCGTTCAGATATGCCGGCCCGATATCCACTCTTTCGATCAGCGAGTCGTTCGATTTCGCCGTGAATTCCCAGTTGGCCTGTTGAAGCGCGACAATTTCATTTTCGATTTCCGACGTGACTTCGGGAAGAGCCGGAGCGCCGTCGGACGTGGAGAATTTCAGCCCATTGTATTCGCCGGGATTGTGGCTGGCCGTGATGTTGATCGCCCCGTCCAGCTTCTCGCGCATGATGGTGAATGCTACAGCCGGCGTCGGTACCGCTTGTGCGCACAATCGCGCGCGAATATTCTGAGACGAGAACCAGCGGGCCGCTTCACGCCCGAAATCTTCGGAAGCGAAACGAGTATCGTATCCAGCAAGCCAACACC
>CAZWGA010000097.1:0-20037 GCA_964633285.1 uncultured Solibacteraceae bacterium
GGTCCCGCCGGAGCTGATGTTCCTGCCGCATTGGTGTCCGGTAAACATCTACGAGATGTCGTCGTGGACTCGCGCCATCGTTATACCGCTGACGATTCTGTATGCGCGGAAACCCTGCTGGCCCGTGCCGGATAACGCCCGTCTCGACGAACTCTTCCTGAATGCAGCCGACAAAAAAGCAGCTTTCCGATTCGGTCCGGGCTTGTCGTGGCGAAACGCGTTTCTCGGCCTTGATCGCGCGCTGAAAATCTACGATCGCCTTCCATGGAAACCAGGACGCGAAACGGCTGTAGGGCAAGCCGGCAAGTGGATGCTCGAAAACTTCGAGCGATCCGAAGGTCTGGCCGCCATTTATCCGGCGATGATGAATTCCATTTTTGCTTTGATGGCGCTCGGCCACGGTCCTGATGATCCAACCACGGCGAAGCAGATTTACGAATTCAGCCGCTTCGAAATCGAAGACCACGACACGATCCGGCTGCAGCCGTGCCTGTCGCCCGTCTGGGACACGGCAATCGCGGTGTTCAGTCTGATTGAAGCGGGCGCCGTTCCGGACGAAACCGGATTGCAGAAAGCCGGCGCATGGCTTTTGAAGAATCAGATCCTGGGAGCGGGTGATTGGCAGATCAAGAATCGCGATGCCGCTCCGGGCGGATGGGCGTTTGAATTCCGCAACGATTTTTATCCGGATGTGGACGACACCGCATTTGTGCTGATGGCCCTGCAGGAAATGAGAGGGGCAGAGGGGTCAGACCCCTATGGCCCCTATCGAAAGTCGGTGGATCTCGGTCTGAAGTGGCTCGTGAGCATGCAGAATAAAGACGGCGGCTGGGGCGCATTCGATCGGGATAACGATCGAACGTTCCTCAACAACATTCCTTTCGCGGATCACAATGCGATGCTCGATCCTTCCTCGCCCGATGTTACGGCGCGAGTCATCGAATGTCTGGGCCGTTACGGCTGGACCTTGTCGAACTCCCGCATTGAGCGCGCCGCCGATTATTTCCTGAAGGAACAACTGTCGAACGGGCCCTGGTACGGCCGCTGGGGAGTGAATTATGTCTACGGTACCAGCGGTGTTTTGCGCGCGCTCGAAGCGGCCGGCGCAAAAGCCGGCGCCGGTTCCCGCGTTGGCGAAGCGATGAGCCGGGCCGGGGCATGGCTCAAGTCGGTCCAGAATGATGATGGCGGATTCGGCGAATCCATCGCATCCTACGACGACCCTACGCTGATGGGTTGCGGTGAAAGCACCGCATCGCAAACGGCATGGGGCCTGTTGGGACTGTTGACCACGCATGGTCCGGATGATGCGCAGGTTCAACGGGCGGCCGATTTTCTGATGAGGCATCAGAATCAGGACGGATCGTGGAATGAGCAGCCTTTCACCGGCACCGGTTTTCCGAAGGTGTTTTATTTGAAGTACCACTTATATCGTGACTATTTTCCATTATTCGCACTGGCTCGTTATCGGAGGATGAAGTGAGATTTCCCTTAAGCATGACCACCAGCATGACGAAATACATTGCAGGCAAGCGCATCCGCGGCACTGAAAAGTTTCCGCTCGTGATGATGCTCGAACCTCTTCATGCATGCAATCTGACGTGCACGGGATGCGGCCGCATCCGTGAATACATCGACACGATCAAGGAGAAGCTGACCGTCGAACAATGCCTCGCGGCGATGGAAGAGTGCGGCGCTCCGATTGTTTCGATCTGCGGCGGCGAGCCGATGATTTATCCCGAACTGGGACGTCTTGTCGGCGAGATGATCAGCCGGAAGAAACACGTCTACCTTTGCACGCACGGCATGTTTATTCGCAAACGCCTGCACGAATTCAAGCCGACCTCCCGGCTGTTTTTCAATGTGCATCTCGACGGTCTGGAAAAAACGCACGATATGTGCGTTGAACGCGAAGGTGTCTTCCGCGAAGCGATTGAAGGCATCAAGGCGGCAAAGGCTGCGGGATTTCTGGTCTGCACGAACACGACGATTTTCAGGGAAACGGATCTTAATGAAATTCGCGAGCTGTTTGAATACCTGTCGACGCTCAACGTGGATGGTTTCATGATCTCGCCCGCGTATTCCTACGCGGCCGTTGTGAACAAGGAAATATTCATGCCGCGTCATGAAGTCCGCGCCAAGTTTCAGGCGGCCAGAAAAGTTCTGGAACAATTCAAGCTCATGACTTCGCCGATCTATCTCGATTTTCTTTCCGGTGAGCGCGAAATGATGTGTACGGCATGGGGCAATCCCACGTACAACCCGCGAGGCTGGAAAGGCCCCTGCTATCTGATGACGGATACGCATCACGCCACTTTCAAGGATCTGATCGAAAAGACGCCGTGGGAACAGTATGGGCACGGCAGGGATGCGCGGTGCCAGGACTGCATGGTGCATGCGGGATACGAACCGTCGGCGGTCTTGGGCGCAAACCGGAAATTCGGCGACAGTTGGCGGCTGTTGAAGTGGCAGTTGACGAATTAAGGAATCGAATGACGACTCTGGTTACCGGCGCTACAGGATTTGTCGGATGGCATGTCGCTCGGCTGCTGATTGAGCGCGGCAGACACGTTCGTGTGCTGGTTCGTCCCACAAGCCAGTTGCGCGCGCTCGGTAATCTCGATGTCGAACGCATGGCCGGCGACCTGCGGGATCGTGAATCGTTGTCCCGTGCGCTTGAAGGTGTGACCGAAGTTTTTCACGTTGCCGCCGACTATCGTTTGTGGTCGCGAAATCCGGCGGAGCTCTATGAAAGCAATGTCGTGGGAACACGCAATCTCATGCAGGCGTGCCGCGGCGCCGGAGTTGAAAGATTCATTTATACGAGCAGCGTCGCGACAATGGCGGTTCCCCTAACGGTTCCCCTGGACGGCCGCCTTCCCGATGAGACAACACAGGCCACCGTGGATCAGATGATCGGGCATTACAAGAGGTCGAAGTTCATGGCCGAGCAGGAAGTGCTGGAAGCCGCAGCCGGCGGGTTTCCCGCCGTTGTGGTGAATCCGACAACGCCCGTGGGTCCCGGCGACTGGAAGCCCACACCGACCGGAAAAATCATTGTCGATTTTCTGAACGGACTGATGCCGGCATACGTGGACACCGGTTTCAACGTTGTTGGCGTCGAAGACGTGGCGGAAGGGCACTGGCTCGCTGCAAACAATGCGCAGCTCGGGCAGCGATACATTCTTGGGGACCGGAACATGACGCTCAACGAGTTTCTTCAGGTTGTCGCGGGCGCAACCGGCCGCCCGGCTCCGCGCGTGCGGATTCCTTACGCTGTCGCTTTGACTGCAGGGTATGCCGAGAATCTGTTTTCATCGATTACCGGACGTGAGCCGCGAATTCCGCTCGAAGGTGTCCGCATGTCCCGCCACAAAATGTTTGTGAATTGTTCGCGCGCGCAACGCGAACTTGGTTTTCAGCCCCACAGCGCCGAAGCCGCCATTCAGCGGGCTGCGCGCTGGTACATCGAAAACGGCTACGTGAAGTTACGTCAGCCGTTGAGGGGGGCAGCCGTTGTTTAGTGCACAACGAATCGGTATCACCTTTGCGGTGCGGCAGGAGTTTGGTTTTTTCGGAAAAATGTGGAGCTTCAAGCGAGTCTCGAATCATCCGCGGCTGTATTTCAGCCGGCGCGGCGGAGTCGAGGTTCATGCTCTCATGACAGGAATCGGATTGCGCGGCGTGGGATCTGAATTACGAAGCTTCTTCGAATTGCCTGTCGATATTTGCATCGCGACAGGTCTGGCAGGAAGTTTGAGGGCCGAACACAAAATCGGCGCAATCCTCGCGGCCGGAGCGGTCCGGCGCGAAGGATCACAAACTGCGCTGCGAAGTGACGAGACGCTCTTGAAATCAGCGATCGAGTGCGGCGCTACGCCGGTGGCTTGTTTTCACAATTCGGATCGAGTCGTCACGTCAGCCGCTGAAAAGCTGCGATTGGGAGAACATGCCGACGCGGTGGAGATGGAAAGTTTTCAGATCATGACCGAAGCCTGTGAGCGCGACATTCCGGTTGTGGCCGTTCGAAGTATTTCCGATACGGTGGATCGCGACGTTCCCCTGGACTTCAATCGGGCGATCAACAGCCGCGGCGAAATCGGCTGGTATTCCGCGATGTCTCAAATTGCAAGCGGTCCCGCGGCGATTCCGCGATTGATGCGCTTCGGTTTCGAGAGTTCGCGGTCCGCAAAGAAACTCGCTTATTTTCTGGACCGGTACCTGAACTGTCTCATGGGCGGTGCAGACTTACACTTGGTTTCCGCGCGATCGGAGGCAGGATGAGCAGCACCAAAACCGGATACGGCTCAGTGGCTGCGGATGCTTCAATGGCGAAGCAAATGCGCGCCGGAGTCTATCGCGGTTCGGGCCGGGTCGTGGCCGAAAGCGTGGACGTCCCTCGTATCCGTGAAGGTGAAGTACTCATTCGTGTGGCGGCATGCGGTATCTGCGGCACGGATGTGAAGAAGGTCCACCTCGGTCTTGTGCAGCCGCCGCAGATTCTGGGTCATGAAATCGCGGGCACGATTGTTGAAATCGGGGCAGGTGTGGAGAAATGGTCCGCAGGAGATCGCGTTACCAGTTTTCACCACATCCCGTGCGGTTCGTGTTTCTACTGCGACCGCCAGTTATTTTCGCAATGCAGCCAGTACAAGAAGGTCGGGGTCACCGCGGGCTTCGATCCCAACGGAGGCGGCTTCGCGCAGTACGTCCGTGTAATGCCGTGGATCGTCGAGCGCGGGATGGTTCGAATTCCCGACAACATCAGTTTCGAAGAGGCCACGTTTATCGAACCTGTCAACACCTGCCTTAAAGCGATTCACAAAGCGCGCATCGTGCGTGGTGAAGTTGTATTCGTCATCGGGCAGGGTCCTGTGGGATTATTACTGACTTTCCTGGCGCGAAATGCGGGAGCGGAAGTTCTCTGCAGCGATCCGATTTCGTTCAGGCGAGAAATGAGCGTGCGTTTTGGTGCCGCAATGTGCTTTGATCCTCAGAACACCGATGCGGCTGCCGAGGTTCGAGGTTATCGCGGCGGGATCGGAGCCGACGTTGTTCTGTTGGCGGCCGCGGATCCGAGACTGGTAACAGTCGCTTTGAATATTGCCCGGCCTGGAGGCCGGGTATTGTTGTTCGCGCAAAACGATCCTTTCATGCAGATTCAATTTCCCGCTGCTGCTGTGGGCGTGGAGGAAAAAGAGATTTTGGGCAGTTACAGTGCGTCAGTGGACTGGCAGGAGCGGTCCGCAGAGTTGGTTTTTGCGAATCGAGCCGTGTTCCGAGAACTCATTTCTCACCGTTTTTCACTGGAAGATATCGGTGATGCTTTCCGAATGGCTTCTCATCCGGCGGATAATTCCCTCAAGCTGGTGGTCTTGCCGTGAATAGAGAGCGCAACGGGCACATGATGGCGGCCGTCTTGTACGGCCGCGAAGATTTAAAAATAGAAAGAGTTGAAATCCCGACGATCGGGTCCGAAGACCTTCTGGTTCGTGTTGAAGTGGCGCTGACCTGTGGAACCGATTTCAAGGTGTGGAAGCAGGGTTATCACGCGCGCATGATCAAACCTCCCGCATTATTCGGCCACGAACTCGCGGGAGTCGTCGAAGAAGCCGGAGAGGCCGTGCGTCACCGCTTCCCGCGAGGGATGCGCGTGGTCGCGGCGAACTCCGCGCCGTGCAACGAATGCTTCTTCTGCCGGAAGGATCACGCCAATCTTTGCGAGGATCTGGTGTTCAACAACGGCGCGTATGCGGAATACGCCGCAATTCCCGGCCGGATCATCCGCGAAAACGTCATGGAAATTCCCGAGCATCTTTCTTTCGTCGATGCAGCGCTGGTTGAACCGCTCGCATGTGTGTTGCGAGGCATCGAAGAAACGGGAATTCGCTCAGGCGATACAGTCGTTGTTCTGGGCTGCGGGCCGATCGGCCTGAAATTCATAAAGATTCTGTCAGGGCGGGGCGTTCGGGTTATTGCCGTGGGACGGCGCAGCAGTCAGATGAAAGCCGCGGAACGCCTTGGCGCTGTGGCCGCCATTGACGCAACCATCACCGACAACGTCGTTGGCGTCGCGCGGCAGCAAACCTATCGCGGGCTGGGCGCCGATGCGGTGATCGAAGCCGTCGGCACTCCCACAACATGGCAGTGGGCTCTGCAGATGGTTCGATGCGGAGGCACTGTGAACTTGTTTGGAGGCTGCCCGCGCGGAACCAAAGTCGAGTTCGAATCTTCCGTGCTTCACTATTCGGAAATCACGATCAAATCCAGTTTCCATCACACTCCGCGCTTCATCCGTCAGGCGCTTGAAACGATTGCGCGCGGCGAGGTCTCCGCCCACGATTTTATTACCGGCGAAATCCGTTTGAGCGAATTGCCCGATTTGTTCCATCACATGAAGAACCGGAACGGCCAGCTCAAAGTGGCAGTCATGCCCTGAACCGCGTCATGGAAATTCCTGTTGAGCTGGAAATCGCGCGGGAATTGCCTCCATCCGGAAGTTCCGTAAAAGAGTCCGAACAGTACACCAAATGGCTGGCGACTCATCATTACGAAAACTTCACCATCGCCACTTACCTGTTGCCTCGCGAACTGCGCCAGCATTTTTACAATGTTTATGCCTATTGCCGTTGGGCCGACGATCTGGCCGACGAGATCCCGGATCCGTCGCGGGCGCTGGAATTGCTTGGCTGGTGGAGTGAAGAACTCGAAGCTTGCTATCGTGGATCGGCCGAGCATCCTGTTTTTGTCGCGCTTCAGGGAACGATCGGCCGGTTTGAAATCCCGATCGCTCCCTTTTCGGATCTCCTTGCGGCTTTCCGGCAGGATCAAACAGTTCATCGTTACGAATCCTGGCCGGCGGTCATTGATTATTGCCGCTATTCGGCGAACCCCGTCGGCAGGCTGGTTCTGTATCTCTGCAGGTATCGCGACTCCGAGCGGCAGACACTTTCCGATTTCACCTGCACCGCCCTTCAATTGGCGAATTTCTGGCAGGATGTTTCGCGAGATCTGGATAAGGATCGCATCTACATTCCTCTAGATCTGCTTGCCGAGTACGGGCTCGATGAGGCCGTTTTGTTCTCGCGGCGGTTTGACGATCGGTTCGCGGGTTTGATGCGCGTATTGATCGCAAGGACGCGCGAGCTCTTCGAAAAAGGACTTCCGCTCGCGCAATCGGTTGCTCCGGATCTGCGCATCGATATTGAATTGTTCAGCCGCGGCGGCATGGCCGTTCTTGACGCCATTGAATCGATCGGCTACAACACCCTCCAGCGCAGACCTTCGTTGAGCGGCGCGGCGAAACTCAGGTTGATCGGCCGCGCGCTCGGGGAGCGCGCGCTCACTTATGCCCGACGATAAAGATCTGGCTGCTTCCTACGAACATTGCCGCCGTGTGGCGAAGGCGGCGGCGCGGAATTTCTATTATGGATTTGCGCTGTTGCCGGCGGCGAAACGCGACGCGCTTTGCGCGTTGTATGCATTCATGCGGCATGCCGACGACATATCGGATTCCGATCAGGAAATCAAAGACAAGAGCGAAGGACTGAAAGCCTGGAGCGCCGCGCTCGATCGGGCATTGACGGGATCCTACGGAAACAGCCGGGTATTGTGCGCGTTTCACGATACGGTGGAGCGCTACGGAATCCCCGCGTCCTATTTCCACGATCTGATGTCCGGCGCCGAAATGGACCTTTCGATCAAGACCTATTCCACATTCGAACTGCTCAGCCGGTATTGTTACTGCGTAGCAGGAACGGTCGGGTTGTGCTGTGTTCACGTATTCGGCTTTCGCGATCCGGCCGCGCTGGAACTCGCTCCCAAACTCGGCATCGCCTTCCAGTTGACCAACATTCTTAGGGATGTCCCCGAGGATTTTGCGATGGGGCGCATCTATCTTCCCGGAGAAGACATGGCCAGATTCGGGTGTACGCCGAAAGATCTCGAAAGCCGTACGGCGAGTCCCGCGCTCATCGAACTGATGCGGTTTGAAGCGAATCGCGCCTGGGAACACTATGCAGCCGGCGCGCCGCTGCTCAATCTCATCAGCAGCGATAGTCAGGCCGCGCTGTGGACCTTGATGCGGATCTACAGCGGGATTCTCGAAAAGATTGAAGCGATCCGGTATGACGTGCTGGCCAGGCCCCATCCGCGTTTATCAAATTTTGAAAAACTCTGGATCATGCTTCGCGCCGGCACGGGACTCTGGAAGCCGGAACTATGCCTGCCCCGCACGTCATAGTCATCGGGGGCGGTCTTGCCGGGCTCGCGGCTTCGGTCGCTTTATCCGATCATGGCGCTCGCGTGCAATTGTTCGAAAGGCACCCCAGGCTCGGAGGGCGCGCCACGTCGTATACACTGCCGGACGGCGAAACCATCGACAATTGCCAGCACGTCACGCTTCGCTGCTGCACGAACCTGGAGGATTTTTACCGCCGTATCGGTTCCGAAAAAAAGATTCGCTTCCACGAGCGGCTTCTGTTTGCCGATTCGAGCGGGCGCCGGGCTTTCCTGAAAGCGTCAAACCTGCCGGCGCCTCTGCATCTGGCGCCATCGTTCGCGTTTTTTCCGCTTCTGAGCTGGGCCGATAAGTTGTCCATTGCGCGAGGCATGTTGCGCATCATCCGGAGTGGAGGCGCGCCGCGTTCCGCAAGCGATCTGTCCATGTTCGATTGGCTTAAACGGGCAGGGCAGACTCGATCCGCGATTGACCGGTTCTGGCGTGTTGTGCTCGTCAGCGCGCTCAACGAAGAGCTGGATCGAACGGATGCGAGATACGGCCTCGCGGTCTTTTGGAAAGCGTTTCTTTCGAATCGCAACGGTTTTGGAATGGGCGTTCCGGAAGTCCCGCTCGCGGATTTGTATGCATCATGCGCGACGTGCATCGAGCGGAATCAAGGCGATGTCCGGACGAATTGTGGGGTAGCGGGATTGCTCGTGGATCAGGGGTGTGTTGGAGGTGTGCGGCTCGAGAATGGAACGGAGTTGAGCGCGGATTACTACATTGCCGCCGTTCCATTTGACCGGCTCGCCAAATTGCTGCCGGCGGAATGTCGAAATGACGAGGCATTTGCCGGATTGATGAATCTTCATCTGTCACCCATTGCGGGGATTCATCTCTGGTTCGATCGCCAGGTCATGACCGAACCGTTTCTCACGTCGCTCGATCACACGATTCAATGGATCTTTAACAAGTCTTCAGCCGGAGACTATCTCCAGGTCGTCATCAGCGCCTCGCATGCGCTGGCGAAGAAACCGCAGCAGGAAATCGTTGAGATGTGCAACAGGGAATTGCGGGATCTTATTCCCCGGACGGCGGCGGCACAGGTTGTGAAATCGGTGGTTGTTCGCGAAACATCGGCGACGTTTTCGCCCGAGCCGGGCTGCGATCGCTGGCGGTTGCCTCAGAGGACATCGATTCGAAATCTCCTGCTTGCGGGCGACTGGACCGAGACCGGTTGGCCCGCGACGATGGAAGGCGCCGTGCGGAGCGGATATCTCGCGGCGGAAGCCATCCTCGGTGTGCCCCTTGTGAAACCTGAGTTGCCTGCTACCGGGTTGGCACGCCTGTTCGCCAGGACGTAGAATGCACGCATGACGCCCCTGGAGATCGCGGTTCCTGCGCTCGCTGCCGTCGGGTTTCCGGCCTGGGCCGCATTTCATCCACGATCGCAGTTGTTTGGATCGACAATCTGCCGTGTTGAAAAAGGCTGCGCCCTGACTTTCGACGATGGACCCAATCCCCGAGTGACTCCTCGATTGCTTTCACTTCTGCACCAATACAACGTACGCGCGACTTTTTTCCTGCTGGGAAAATATGTGAGGCAATATCCCGCGCTGGCTGCTGAGATTGCAGCGGCGAATCATCAAATTGCCAATCACACATTTTCGCATTCGAGCCTGGTGTTCTTCGGCCGGAGACAGATCCTCGATGAGATCAATCGATGCGAGGACGCCATCTTTCAAGCCACCGGCCGCCGCAGCGTTGCCATTCGGCCGCCTTTTGGTTTTCGCGGGCCTCAGTTTGGCGCAGCCGTTCGCGCCGCAGGCTTTGGCAGGATTGTCATGTGGTCGGTCTCAGGACGTGACTGGAAGCCTCAGCCTGCGGCCCGAATGATCGGGAGACTCCGGAAGGTTGGGCCCGGGGACATCGTTCTTCTTCACGACGGTGATCATCATGTTCCCGAAGCAAACCGGGAACACATGATTCAGGCTCTTGAATTGTGGTTGCCCCGGTGGATCGATTCCGGACTCGAGTTCAATCTCGTCTGAGTGTCAGCGCTTTTTCGCCGCTCCTTCGGCTGCCCTTTTTTCTTCAGCCCTCGCTCCGGCGAGGGTGTTGGCAAGTCCGTAGTTGCCTTCATGGCAGGCATGTTCGAAGATCGGCCCAACCGTTTTCTTCATCGCCAACTCTGCGGACCATGGTTTTGTCCAGGTTCCCGGATCTTCGACGGTGAATTGATAACGGATAGTGTCATTGGACAGGCGAGTGAAGCGTTCCGTCAAATGCATGTTCTCGCTCGAGCCCTGAAAAGCGGTTCTGTCGGTGAAGTTCGTGGTTTCCACCACGAGCGTTTCTCCTTCCCATCGTCCGCGCGAACTTCCTGTCATTTGCCGGATGCCGGATGGCAGTTGTGGGCGTCCATCGAGTGGAATGATGCGAACGTCATGGAGCATTTCGACAAGGATCATGACGTACCCTGCTGTTTGGATGATCTGATAATTGTTGTTGTATGCGCCGGGCAGCATTGGTGGTCCGTCGCGATCCATGTTGATGCACCGCACGGAGAGCGATTGATTCTGCGCGGCATCAAACGGCCCACCCGCTCGTTTCCTTACTTCCGCGCGCTCGGCTGCCCGCTTGCGACCCTCCGCCGATAACGGAGGAAGTTTTCCGTCCGAAGGATCGACGATCATCGATGTACGCCGGCTCAAGGCCATCACGCCTTCGCTGCGATCCAGCCCGAATTGCGTGAAATCATAGTGCACGTCGGGTATGGTTCCGGGGACGGTTTGCTCTGCCTCTTCCGTCGCGTTTTTCTTGACGAGGGCGTTCAATTCCTCCTCGGTAAAAAACTCTTTCTTGATGTCGTTGGGCCGTTGCAAAGGCGTGTACGTCGTGTTGGTCCAAAAGCCCTGCAGGTCGGGCTGTCCATCAGAAGTACGGGGCGCAGTCCAGGTCCCGGCGGTTGCCGGGCGCGTTTGAGCAACGGCGGTCACCTGGGCCGCGAGGACTGCCACACCGAAACTGCAAACAAAGAGTGATACCGGGAATCGACGGATCATGCGCAACCTCCTCTGTCCCGACATTCAATGCCCGCCGCCGGCTGTTAGTCAACTTCTTTGAAGAGGCCTTGTGCCAATAGTACTGACGGAAGGCCGGCTTGTGTCTCCCAACGAAACAGGTGTTTCGAAACGCTGCAACCTTACGCTACACAAGCCGCCCGTCAGATGGAGCATCGGCCTCTTTTAACACCTTTAGACAATTTGATTTGTACAGATCGTGGCAGCCCGCCCATGCCGATGGCACTGTTCCTGCAATAATCCAACGCGTTTGTGGTGAAAAGTTTTTTTAAGGACAAAATAAAAAGTAGTAACCAGGTAGAAACGTACATCGTATTCCTGATTTCAAAGCAATAACGGTTTCTCTCCCTCGCCCACTCCTCTCATAGGCGCGAAAGGCGGTTTCGATGGTCCGCTCCCAACGAAACCGCCTCTTTTTTTGCCTTGCGGACCTGACTTGGGCTGGTGCTGCGGCAATTTGGGCCGTATGCGACTCCTGAAAGATCAGGCTCTGGCCCGGCCCTCCAGCCTTCCTGAATTCCTGACTGAATTGAAAAGGAACAGTTCGGTTTCGGCTTATCACTATGTGCCGGGGCGTGAGCCTGTCCTGGCCGATTTTCCTGCCGGGATTGATGCGAGATTGCGGGAAGCTCTCGAGAGTTTTGGGATCTTCAGGCTGTATTCCCATCAGGCGAAATCATTCGATCTCGCAGCGAGCCGCAGGAATGCGGTCATCGTTACTCCGACGGCTTCAGGCAAGACCCTTTGCTACAACCTGCCGGTTTTGCAGAGGATTCTCGAGAATCCCGATGCCCGGGCCCTGTATCTCTATCCCACGAAGGCACTCACTTACGATCAACTCGATGACCTGATGGGTTGGGCCAATGCGCTGGGCGGCGTTCGCCAGGGCGGAATCGGCGTGTATTCCTACGACGGCGATACTCCTCAGGATGCTCGCGCCGCAGTGCGATCACGCGGCCACATCGTTCTGAGCAATCCGGACATGGTTCACAAAGGGATCCTTCCGCATCACACGAAATGGGCGAAGCTGTTCGAGAACCTGTCGTTCATCGTGGTGGATGAACTCCACACGTATCGCGGAGTTTTCGGAAGCCATCTCGCGAATGTCTTCAGGCGTCTTGCCCGCATCTGCGAGTTTTACGGAAGCACGCCTCAGTTCATCTGCACATCCGCCACCATTGCAAATCCGAAAGAACTCGCAGAGAAGCTCACGGGGCAGCCTTTCGAACTTGTTTCTGAAAGCGGTGCGGGTGAAGGTGAGAAGCATGTCTTCTTTTACAATCCGCCCGTCGTCAACAGGCAGTTGGGCATACGGCGATCTTACGTCAAGGAAGCGCAACACATCGCCGGCGCATTTCTCAAGCGCAATATCCCGGCAATTGTTTTTGCGAACAGCCGGCTGATCACCGAGATTCTGGTCCGATATCTGAAGGAGTCTCTGCAAAAGGGGCCGCTGCCGGAGGCTCCGGGCGAGACAGGTTCCATTGTTGGTTATCGTGGAGGATATCTTCCGAACGAGCGAAGGCAAATTGAACGCGGGCTCCGCGATGGCCGGATTCGCGGAGTGGTTTCAACAAACGCTCTTGAACTCGGAATCGACATCGGGAGCCTCGATGTCTCGGTTCTCGCGGGCTACCCCGGTACGATTGCGTCCACCTGGCAGCGGATGGGCCGTGCGGGCCGCCGCAGCGGCATGTCGGTGGCGGTGCTTGTGGCGTCGAGCACGCCGCTGGATCAGTTCATCGTCAATCATCCGGAGTACTTCCTCAGCCAGCCGCCCGAGATGGGGTTGGTCAACCCGGACAACATTCATATTCTGATCAATCACCTTCAATGCGCAGCGTTCGAACTTCCGTTTGGAGTGGATGAGCGATTCGGCGGGCACGATGTCTCCGAAATCCTTGAGTATTTACGCGAGCGGGGGTTCATTCACAAAGCAGGGAACAAATGGCATTGGACCAACGATACCTATCCCGCCGATTCCATTTCCCTGCGAAGCATCAGTTCGGACAATTTCGTTATCGTCGAAACAACAGGGGATCCGCGGATCATCGGCGAGGTGGATTTCACGAGCGCGTTTTCCACGCTTCATGAGAAGGCGATTTACCTTCATCAGGGCAGGCAGTATTTCGTTCATCAACTCGATGTCGCGGAGCGTCGCGCTTATGTGAAGCAGGTGGATTCGGATTACTTCACCGATGCGATTACATATACAAAGGTCAGGATTCTCGAAACGATGGAGAGCGCCGGGGAACACAATCATGGGGAAGTCCACGTCTCGCATCAGGTGGTCGGATTCAAGAAGCTGAAGTTCTTCACGATGGAAAATGTGGGATCGGGCGACCTCCATCTGCCGGTGCAGGAGATGCACACGACGTCGTACTGGGTGACGATTCCTCGGGATGTTTTCGAAGCTTTGCCGTACTCGCCTGCGGAACGTTTGAATGGTCTCTATGGACTTGCCTACGCTCTCGCTCATCTCTCGTGTGTTTTTCTGATGTGTGACCGGCGTGACGTGGGAGCCGCCGTTGATGCCGGTGTGGAAGGACCCACTTTTCATCCCACAATTTTTATTTACGACAACTTTCCAGGCGGCATCGGCCTGAGCCGGCCGCTATTCGAGATTCGCGAACAGGTCTTCAACGCCACGCGCCAGTTGATTCGCACCTGTTCCTGCGGCGACGGATGTCCGTCTTGCGTGGGACCCACAGTAATGGCGAAGGAAGTGGCTTTGAAGATTATCGATTGTTTGACTCATGCCTGATTTTGCAAAAGCGCTGAAGCAGATCGATCCCGAATCGCGCGAGACTTCAAGATTCTCGGGCGACTTGAAATTTCTGCGATCGCGCGGGGAGCGGCAAGTTATCGAGGTTCTTCCCCCAGGCGAGACCCAGACCACATCGCTCGGTTGCCATTACGTTGCCCGCCAGGTTTTTACTCACGATCATTTCCATGGAAAGATGCGGCTCGGCCGATTGTCGCCAACGGATCTTGAGATTCTGATCAAGGTCATGGGCAAGGAGGTGCGGTCCGGCATCCATCGCGATCGAATAGTATTTCTGGATACCGAGACCACGGGCGTTCAGGGCGGGACCGGGATATGTCCGTTTCTGGTCGGCCTCGGGTATTTCGAAGGCGATGAGTTTCACATGCTTCAATTCTTCATCCGGGATTTCGATGAAGAACCGTCGATGCTGACCGCCGCAGAAAGACTGCTCGAACGTTTTGATCTCGTCATCACATACAACGGCGCCGCGTTCGACATTCCTTTGTTGGAAACGCGATTTACTCTGGCGCGCCTGGATAACCCATTCCAGCGGATGTCGCATTTCGATCTTCTTTTCACTGCCCGCCGGCTTTGGCGTCATGGGCACGGAAGCTGCAGGTTGACGGCCCTTGAAGTCGAGATCCTTTCGCATCTGCGCGGCCCCGATGTGCCGGGGGCCATGATTCCCCGCGCCTATTTCGATTATCTGCAGAAGCGGCCGAGCCACGTACTGAGGAGCGTCTTTACGCACAATGTTCATGATGTCGTATCTCTGGCCGCGCTCACGATTGAAGCCTGCGACCGGGTTTCCCGCGAACCGGCGGCGTTCGATGATCCGCGCGATCTGTATTCGCTCGGCCGTGTGATGGAAACCACGCCGGACTGGCGGAGGAGTATTCAGTTTTACGAGATGGCCCTTGCGGGCGGCATTGAAGAACCTCTCCGGCAGAAAGCGCTCGAGAATCTGTCAATCGCTTGCCGGCGTGCGGGAGATCACGAACGATCGCTCGAAATCTGCCGGGAGCTCATGCGCTATTCCCTCTTCAGCATGACCGGATACGAAGGCGCTGCGATCTATCACGAACGCGTAACTCTGGATTTTGAAGCCGCGCTGCGGATTCTGGAACAGGGATTCGTCCGCACTGATAGTAAAAGATGGAAGATGTTGCTGAAAGCGCGCTGGGACCGGCTGCAGCAGAAAGTGATCCGGTACGATTAGCAGCTATCCCGTCATCGGACTTCTTGTGAACAACTCCACGATGTAATCGGTCAGGCAGTCGTACAGCAGTTTTTGAAAGGTCCATGGGAATTGCGAGCTTTGCAGATCGCGATCGTTCAGCACGATTTTGTATTCCGGTGAGTGTACATCGGGAATCTGTGACCGGATGACGAGTACAACGTCGCCGTTTTTGTCGCGGGCTTCGAATGTGAATAATGGATGTTCGTACTTCGATATTTCTTCCCGCACGCGATCGATGGAGCTCATTTGGCTGTCCTGTCCTTCTTGACCACCATTTTTACAATCCAGCCGAAGAGAGCCAGAGTTCCGGCAACAGAAAGAATCGCGATGGCCCATTGAAGCAGGCCGAACAGAATCGTGAAGATCTGTCCCCAGGACAATTCACTCCACTTCATACGGCCTTGTCTTCGGAGTAGCAGAGATCTTCAATCGGGCAGTCTGCACATTTCGGCCGCTGCGCCGAGCATATCCGGCGGCCGTGATGGATCAGCAGGTGCGCGAGAAGAATCCACTGGTCGCGGGGGAATAACTGCATCAGATCCTGCTCGATTTTTTCCGGCCGCTCCTCTTTCGAAAAATCCAGCCGCCGCGAAAGCCGCTGCACGTGTGTATCGACGACGACGCCCTCGGCCTTGCCGTAGGCAACTCCGAGCACAACATTTGCGGTCTTGCGGGCAACACCGGCGAGCTTCAGCAATTCCTCCATCGTTGACGGCACATGGCCGCCGTGTTCCTCGGCGATGATCCGGGCCGCGGCTTTGATGCTCTTCGCCTTATTTCGAAAGAATCCGCTCGAATGAATCAATTCTTCCAAATCGGCGGTGTCCGCCTCGGCGAACGCTCGCGCGCTCCCGTATTTCCGGAACAGCGCGGGCGTGATGAGATTCACCATCTTGTCGGTACTTTGCGCGGAGAGGATTGTGGCGACAAGAAGCTGGAGTGGATTCCCGTGATCGAGGGCGCACTTCGCATCCGGATACGCGGCCGCGAGACGCTCATAGATCCGGGCGGCCCGAAGATATTTAGTCTTTTTTCGCGCCGTGCTTTGAGTGAGTTTCTTTTTTGCCGGTTTTTTCGGCGCTGTTGCCCGGCTTGCCGGCTTCCGAACTGGCGGGGGTTGTTTCCTTCTTTCCATTCGATGACGTTTCTTTGGATTCCTTTGATTCCGTTTGTTGGCCTTTGCGGGCGTAATCGGTAACGTACCAGCCGGTCCCTTTGAATTGAAAACCTGCCGCGGAGATGAGTTTTGTCAGAGAGCCGCCGCAGCCGGCGTGTTTCTTCAGCGGTTTGTCGGACATCTTCTGTATGACTTCAATTTTTGCGCCACACTTTGCGCACTCATATTCGTAGATCGGCATGTCCGAACTGTACCGTATCAGCCCGCCAGCGATCCAGTTATACTGTCGAAATGCTTGAAGAGATCCGGTCCATTCTTGAGAAAATCGGAGAAGATCCGGCGCGCGACGGCCTTGTAAACACGCCGAAGCGCGTGGATCAGGCGCTTCGTTTTCTCACCAGCGGCTACCGGATGGATGCGGACAGAGTCCTCAACAACGCGTTGTTCGATGTTGCTTACGACGAAATGGTGATCGTTCGCGATATCGAATTGTTCAGCCTCTGCGAACATCACCTTCTGCCGTTCTTCGGTAAATGCCATGTGGGATATATTCCCAATGGCCGCGTTATCGGATTGAGCAAAATACCGCGGCTGGTCGACATGTATGCGCACCGCCTGCAGGTTCAGGAGCGTCTGACGATGCAGATCGCCGAAATCATCCACGCCAAAATCAAGCCGCGCGGCGTCGCGGTTGTAATCGAGGCGCAGCATCTGTGCATGATCATGCGCGGCGTGGAAAAGCAGAATTCAGTGGCTGTGACGAGTTCGATGCATGGCGTGTTCAAGGACAATCAGAACACGCGAAATGAATTCCTGAATCTGGTGCGTCACCAACTGAAATGAGCGTGCGTACACCATCCATCGATTCCGTCATTTTCGATCTTGACGGGACGCTTACCAGGACGCCAAGTCCGTGGCGATATGTCCACGAGCGGCTGGGTGTATGGGAAGGCGCGGCTTGTCATTATCTGGATGAATGGCTTTCCGGAAAAATTGCATACGAAGAATTCTGCCGCCGTGACGCGAGCCTCTGGAGCGGACGGCCCGTGAATGAAATCCATTCGTTCCTCGATGAGATCGATATCAACCGTCACGTTCCGGCGGTGGTGGACCGGTTGGTGGGAGCGGGAATTCCCTCGATAATCATTTCGTCGGGTTTCAAATACGTTGCCGCGAAGATTCAGGAACAATGCCGCTGGGACCCGCTGCTGATTTACGCGAACGAGCTTGTAGAAGGACCGACGGTTCAGATCAATGTGTCCGGCGATTTCACAAGCCCCATTTCGAAAAAAGCTCTCGCCGGACAGGCTCTCAATCTGGTGGGTTCGTCCATGGACCGGACACTGGTCGTATCGGACACGACTCGCGATCTCGAACAATTGTGCGAGTGCGGCTACAAGCTTCATGTCCGCGATGAAGACGACTTGCTTCGAGTGAATGACTTCCTATGAGCGACGAGCTGAAACATCAAGCTGCTTTGGCCGCTCTCGAAGAAGTCCGGGACGGCATGACCGTCGGCCTTGGAACCGGCTCAACGGCATCGCATTTCATTCGCGAACTCGGGAATCGCGTGCGCGCAGGCTTGCGAGTCGCCGGTATTCCAACGTCGGAGGAATCGGATCGCCTGGCGCGTGAAATGGGTGTGACTCTGACCACTTTCGAAGATCATCCGCAGATTGATGTAACTGTGGATGGCGCCGACGAGATTTCGCCGGCGCTCGACCTCATCAAAGGACTCGGTGGCGCGCTCGTGCGGGAAAAGATCGTCGCGCATGCATCCCGGCGCGTGATCATCGTTGCCGACGACAGTAAGCTTGTAGATCGCCTGGGATCGAAGACCGTCATACCCGTCGAAGTGATTCCGCTCGCGGTGTCGCGCGTTGTTCTGCAGCTCCGGGACCTGGGCGGCGAGACACGCATTCGCGAGAAGGACGGCCGGGCATTTGTTTCCGACAATGGAAACACCATCATCGACTGGAAACATGGCGTCATCGACCAGCCCGCCTTGCTCGAAAAACAGCTCAAATCGATGACAGGTGTTGTGGATTCCGGGATTTTTGCGAACGTCGCGAAATGCGTGATCATCGCCGGCGCCGGCGGCATCCGGAAACTGCTTCGTTGACGGACCGGATCACCGCAATCGCGCGCTGCGGATCATTTGTTCGAAGATGGGTTGATACATGGCGAATTCGTCCTCGGGCGCGACGAATACCATATAAAAAAGACTCGAGAAATACAGCCGCGTGACCACCCACGCCACTTCGGATGAATTCGTTGCCGTCGATTTCCCAATGATCACCGTCCGCAGTGCCGGTTCGTCGCTCACCAGAATCTGAGTTTGAGCGCCCGGGACAATCCTGATCGAATCATTTCTCTGCTTGAGGAAAACCATCAGCCGGTCGGTGGCCTGCTCCAGTTTGAGCGAACGGGCGGGCAACGCAACGTCGAACATATCGAACATCACACCACGGGTTAGGTCTTCACCGTTTCGCGAAAATTGAACGCCGTCCGGCGGCGCAATGATCGCGCCATCCCTGGTTGTTCTCGTGACCTGCCAACCCATCGGATAACCCAGCCGGTAAAACTCCTGAGGATGAGTGTAGATATTTCCAATCGCGTCTGTCGGCGAATCCGCCGCCGGCGTTTTCAACACGGCGGGATAAACCAGCTTTTGAATTGAAGACCGGAACTGACGAAACTCGGCCGTAGCCCGCGCGTGCCGGGCGGGTGTTGAGAACTTTTCCAGAGTTTCCGCGATTTCCGGCGAAAGGGTTTCCGGTTGCGGATGATTGAAGACGAATGTCTGAAGCCGCGCCGAGTCCACCGTTTGAGCTTCGTTCATCTTTTCACGAAGCGTTCGGAGGGAATTCGGATCAAATCGAGCATCAGCCATCAATTTGATTGCGGTAAGGCTCGCTTCAAGCTCCTGATCCCGGCTGTATCTCAGGAATGGCGCGTTGATGCCCAGCGAGATGCCGAGTTTTCCGAGTTGCTCTTTCCAGGCTTCAGTCGCGGAAAGGCCGGCGGCTATTGCAACCGGAGCCTGAACCACAAGCTGGCGGGAAAGTTGAGCCGTGCCATGCCGCGAGCTGATGTGCGCGATCTCGTGAGCGATGATCGCAGCAACCTCATCATCGTTCGCAGCCATGTCGAGAAGACCGCGATAAACGTAAATGGCGCCGCCCGGAAAACCGAGTGAATTGACCTCTTTTGAATTAACAATTCGAAATCGATACTGAAGCGCCGGCGGCCTGTTTTGAGTCAGCCGCTGCCCGATCGCGCGGAAGTATCCGTTTAGAGTGACATCGCGCACCAGAGGCAGAGACTGCTCAGCCTCTTTCGCGGATTCCGACCCGATTTCAACATCCTGTTTCAGCGAAAAAAAATTGATGCTCTGACCGTTTGTCAGGAGTAGAAGCGCTCCCAACAGAAGACTTGTCATGGCCAAGCATTCTAAAGCAAATGCCGCGCGAACTGTAAATTCGGTGTCAGAGGCCTAAATCACCCAAATTCCATATGAAATCGTTTCTCGAATTTGGGTGATTTAGGCCTCTGACACAGTAGTGTCCGGTTCAGCATTTTCGGAAACGGTGTAAGTCCAGGCACAAC
>CAZWGA010000098.1:0-18349 GCA_964633285.1 uncultured Solibacteraceae bacterium
CGCCTGTGGACATTTATATTAAGGCTCCAAATCAGCGCACCATGATCGTGCATACGGACGCCGGAGACCGGACCACGACTTACAACGGCAATAATGGATGGATGGCTGCGCCGTCCATGGATAAACCATTTCCGGTGATCGCGTATACCGGTGGAGATTTGGATGGCGCCCGGCTGGACGCCGTTCTTTCTCTTCCAGCGGGAATCAAGCAGGCCATCACCAGACCGGTCGTCGGTTCAACCACGATTGACGATAAGGACGTGATGCTCGTCCAGGGCATCGCCAACGGCGGACGTTCTTCCATCAAGCTGTACTTCGATAAGCAGTCCGGACTGCTGGTGCGGCAGGTGCGCTTCGCCGATACGATCATCGGCCGCGTACCGGTACAAGTGGACTACAGTGATTACCGGGATGTCGCCGGAGCTGGCGTTAAGCTTCCGTTTCACGTCATGACGACCTGGACGGACGGCCGTTCCGACGTACGGCTGACTTCAGCACAAACGAATGTCGCGATTGACGCCGCGAAGTTCAATCAGCCGGCTCCGCCGGCGCCGCGCAAACAATAACGTTTATTCACGCCTCGTACATTTTCCTGCCGCCCACGTAAGTACGAACAATCTGGATGTCTTTGATCTTTTCTTTTGCCACTGTGTGTGGATCGTCCGCGAGAACGGCGAAGTCTGCGAGCTTGCCGGCTGTAATGGATCCCTTGCCGGCTTCTTCGTGTGAAGCATACGCGCCATTGAGCGTGCTGATCCGCAATGCTTCGTCAACGCTGACACGTTGGCTGGCGCCCCACGTTTCACCACTCCATCCCGTTCGTGTGACCATTCCTTGAATTCCCATCAGCGGAGCAAAGGGGCCCGGACTGAAATCCGATCCCGCTGCGGCGTGAATGCCGGCATCGAGAAACGTTCGGAAAGCCATGCTGCGCGCCATAAGGTCTTCACCGTAGAAGTGAAACTTATCGGAGTTGTAGTAGGCGTAAGACGTGAACACAGCAGGAATCGCGTCGAGCGCTTTCATGCGGCGGATCAGATCGGGATTGATCAGCGTGCAATGCGTAATCTTCGGTCGCGTATCCGCGCGTGGAAATAACCGCTGCGCCCGCTCGACGGCTGTGAGCATCATATCGATCGCAATATCTCCATTGGCGTGGCAGTTGACCTGAATCCCCGCTCGATGAACGCGCTCAACCCAGGCGTTGAGATCGTTCTGTGTGGTTGTGATGTTTCCCTGGTACGCGGAATTCATGCCGGGATACGGCGTGCTGAGCGCCATCGTGCGTTCGGAAAAGGATCCGTCGACAGTGTGTTCGGATGTTGCGCCCAATCGAATCCACTCGTCGCCGAATCCGGTCGCGATACCGTTTGCGATCATCGCTTCCAGAACATTGCCTCCGGCCTCAAAGCTGACGCGATGCAGAAGATCGCCGCGCGCCCGCACTTCCTGAAGTGCGCGAAGATTGCCGCCTTGATGGTGCACGGTTGTGAGTCCGTACCGGACAAACTGTTTGGAGATGAATGCGAGGCCGTCGCGGTCACGCTGCTGGCGTTGCTCTTCGGTAAACGTGCGCCGCGTACCGGTTCTCTCGATTACGCCTCTGGCGAGATCGGTTACTCGCCCGCTGAGCTCGCCGGCAGCGTTCCGGTCATAAGTACCGCCGGCCGGATTTGGAGTGTTCTTCGTGATGCCCGCCATCTCGAGCGCTTTGTGGTTGTAATACGAAGTATGCCCGCCGCGATGCCGCACGACGACGGGATGTTCCATCGACACTTCATCGAGATCGGATGCATCGAGCTCGCGCTTGTCTTTCACCTTTGTGTCATCGAAGAAATATCCTTCGACCCACATGCCGGCCGGCGTTTCGCGGGCGCGCTCACGAAGTTTCTGAACAATGCTCGAAATGGTCACAAACTCGACTTCGAATGGATTGCCGACAAGAACGTCGTAAAGCAGCGTGTTGCCCGGCGCGTGATTGTGGCAGTCTGTAAAACCCGGCACGATCGTCATCTGCTTCGCATCGAACATCTGCGTGGTTTTTCCAGCCAGCGCCTTGACTTCTTCATTACTCCCGACAACAACAAATCTGCCGGCGCTGATCGCAAATGCCGCGGCTCGCGCAGGAGTATCCATGGTGTAAACCTTCGCATTGAAGACCACAAGATCCGGATCCTTTCCTGCGAAGAGCGGCCGTGCGATACCCGCCGCCATCAGGCCGATGAATTCTCTACGACTGTGTTGGTTCATGTTCGACATCTCTCCCAGGTTTTGTGAAGCATTGTAAATCGGGCTTACTTTCGCGCATTGATAACTTGAAGATGTCCGCCGCTTGCATATTTGAGAATGCGTTCGTCGCGCGTTGCAAGGCTGGCGCCTGTACGGCGAGCCGTAGCGATCAAGATACGATCGACAGGATCGCCGTGGAGCACCGAAGGAAGACGTGTGCTTTCAATTGCGATCGACGATGTCAATCCTTGAAGGCGAATTCCGGGAGCCGTTAATGCCTTGTCCACCCACGCTCGGCAGTCCAAAGAAAGCTGAATGCGAGCCTTGACGTCCAGCATCGCGACCTCCCAAATGGACATCACCGACACGATAAGCGCGGATTCCGTCGACGCCCTTTCGAGATTCTTCCGGCATGTTGAACCGATTTCCCGCTCTGATCCTTCCATCAGCCAGATCCATATGTGAGTATCGAGCAGAATCGGAGACATTCGTCACCGATCCTCTTCCACTTCCCATGTCTCTTCAACCGGGGAAATCAAATCGCCGTACGACACGACAGCGTTTTTCATATAGCCGAAAACCGGCACAGCTTCCTGCTCCACCGGAACGAGCTTCGCAACGGGTCTTCCATGCTTTGTGATAATCAACTCCTGCCGCCTCTCCGCCACACGGTCCATCAGTTCCAGGCATCGCGCCTTGAACTGAGCGGCGGGAATTTGTGCCACCCGCGCTCCGTCGGGCGCGCGTTTGATCCGATTGTGCTTTCTCATTACAATCTCCAATTATGACTATGGTCATTATAATATGACTATAACGACTTTACTTCGCGGTAAAAGTCATGAGGCGGACTAACCGCATTTCCCGGGAGATGCCAGATCGAGTATGTAGTCGCGGGCTTTAGCCCGCGTCCCCGAACTTGACCGACGTAGCCGCAGTGTTCTTACTACCGTTTGAGTTCTTCGAACAGATTAAGGATCACGTTGTAGTGCGTTGGTGACGGATATCGAGGGCTGAGCGCCAGCACGAAATGTTCGCCGTCCGGCATAACGTCATATGAGGGATTGTTGATCGTATCGAATTGAACACCCTCAAACTTTGGCGAATCCAGAATCACGCGGTCTTTCCCAAGTGCGTTGCCCTGGGCGTCCAGCGCGACCGATACCAGGTTGTTGCCCTTCAAGAAAAACAGCTCGCGGCCATTCCGGTTCCAGGCCGGCCACATTCCGCCTTCAGTGGAAACCTGCTTTCGACCACCCGGCGCTCCAATGGGACGAAGGTAGATTTCGTCGCGGCCTGTTTCATCCGAGACGTACGCGATCCAATGCCCGTCCGGCGAAAACTTTGGCCACCATTCATTCGCGTCGGTGTTGAGAAAAGGCTGCGCTTTACGTGATCCATCGAGAGACATCAACCAGATGTCGCCCCGCTTTGTGGGATGAACTTCCACGAATGCCAGCGTTTTGCCGTCCGGCGAAAATGAGCTCGGATACCGCGTGTACTCGCCGCTCGAGATTTCTTCCCGCTGCCCGGTTCCGTCGGCCGACTTCCAGAAGATTTTTCCCGTTCGCGTTCCGAAGGCGATCCGATTTCCATCCGAAGTCCACTGCGGATAGATTTCGTCGCGAGGTTCGAAAGTCAGACGAAGCGGCGTTCCATGCGCCGTGTCATAGACCCATATGTCGTCGTTGACGGCAAACACGCGCGCTGCAACACGGTCGCCCTTCGGTGACAGAGAAAACTCGTTGAAGTTCGCGGGATTCTCTCCAATCGGGCGAGCGGATCCCTTTCGATCAAACATCGCCAGTCTTCTGCCGGGCTTGAAATCCCCATGCGGTTCGTACAACAGCGTTCCATTATTCGACACGTCGAAAATGGACCAGCCGATCTCATCCTTCTCGACGCCCTGGATCAGCGGCGTTGGAGTTCCGGTGACAGCGAGTCTTGAAAGGTCAAAGGGAACCGAAAGCAATTCGCCGCCCCGTGAATAAATGAGTTGGCCGGTAGGAGTGTATCGCGCCGCCTGACCACCTTGGATCAGGACGCGGGGTTCTTTAGCGCCCGATTCCAGCACTGCGATCTTGACGTCATCCCCTTTGATAGTCTGGTTTGCGGCGATGCCAAAAAGAATGCCCTTCGACTGCGGCAGGAGTTGCGGCCATACGTAGGCAATCCGATCTTTACTCTCATCGGTATTCAAGACGAGTTGAGGTGTACCTCCATTCGAGGGAACCGTCCAGATACCGGCGTTGAAGTACGGAATGAAAACAATTTTGTCATCTTCGCCCCACGCTCCGCCGATGAATCCGATGCTCGACAGATTACAAATCGTGACGGGTGACCCTCCACTGACCGGCACCTTCTTGAGTTCCTTACCCGAGGCGAATGCGATCCATCGTCCGTCGGGAGAGAAAAACGGCGAGGCTGCATCGTCGGTGCCGTCAATCAGTTTCCCTTCCGATTCTCGAATGCTTCGCACGATGAGTTGTTTCTTACCGGCGCGGTTCACCGTGTAAGTCATCCACTGGCCGTCCGGCGAGATCGCGAAACCGATGTTGCAGCAGACAACGACCGAGACTGCGTCGGGGGCTAACGGCACGCTGAGATGCATCGGAGTTTTCGATTCGCTCAACGATCGCGCACGAATCCACCAGAATGCGGACGCAATAGCGAGACCCGCGAGCAGCGCAATACCAACAGGCAGAAGTTTCCCGACAGCGGATGAAGCCGGAGCGGCGACTGCGATTTCAGGATCGGCCGCCGCATTCACGTCGTCGATTTCAATACGCACATCCGCCGCATCGTGCAGACGCCGGCGAGGATCTTTCTGCAAGCATCGTTGCAGCAGCTTGCGAACGGAACGCGATGTTCCAGAGGGAAGCGCGCTCCAATCGGGCTCTCCTCGAATGACTCCCGCAATCGTGTCGGAGATACTATCGCCGGAAAATGCCTGGCTCGCAGTCAGCATCTCGTACATCACGCATCCGAGCGCCCAAACGTCGGTGCGTTTATCGACGGTTTTGCCGCGAGCCTGTTCGGGACTCATATACGCGGCTGTTCCGAGGATCACACCTCCGGCAGTCCCTGTCATCAGAGTTGGAGAGTTCGAAGCTTCAACCGGCGCCGCGGAATTATCAAAAATCTTTGCAAGCCCGAAATCGAGGACTTTCACTTTTCCGTCATTCGAGATTTTGATATTCGCCGGTTTCAGATCTCTGTGAATGATTCCTTTTTGATGCGCGGCTTCAAGCGCCTCAGCGACCTGGCGCGCGAGCTGAAGACTTTCATCGAGCGGCAACGGCCCACGCCGGATACGATCTGCCAGCGTTTCTCCCTCGACGAATTCCATCACAAGGAAGTGACGCCGGCCGGCCTGCTGAAAATCGTGAACAACGGCAATATTGGTGTGATTCAAGGATGCCAGCAGTTCGGCTTCACGCTCGAATCGGGAAATTCGATCGGCTTCCGCGGCCAGAGTTTCGGGAAGAATCTTGATGGCGACATCGCGCTTCAGTTTTGAATCGCGCGCGCGATACACCTCACCCATTCCACCAACGCCGATAAGGTTTATGATTTCGTACGAACCGAACCGCGTTCCGGCCGCCAAAGACATGGGGCGCATTATAACAATCGTGGGGGAATAGTCGAATCCAGGGCTTTGCACCAAAAAAATCGCCCTCCTCAACTGAGGAGCCCTTGGAGACGTGGAGAGGTGCTTTGCACATCAAGTCGAGATTTTGAGAAACGCAATCAAGAAAAGCCTCTCCCACTGGGAGAGGAGGCCGCGCAGCGGCCGGTGAGGGGTTCAGTATTTGCAACGACTTCGACCCTCACCCGGCGCGCGTTGCGCGCCGACCTCTCCCAGAGGGAGAGGGTTCCTACAGTAGAACTCGACTTCTTGTGCAAAGCCTTGGCGAGAAGTTCTCGTCTGTCACCGAGTTGTTACTTGACGGGCATTGCGAGAACGAATTTATCGCCGTCGGGACTCACGGCGCCGCTGCCCACCAATGGATCCAGTTTGAAAAGAGGGTGGGGCGTTCCCGCCTGAATCTTCGGCGTCGTTGAAATATCCATAGCGAGAAGTTCCCGGTCGATGTTCAGGAAGTACATTTCCTTGCCGTCTTTCCGCCAGAAAATATTGCCATCGGCGCCGCCTTTCACATTCGAAACCTGAACCGCAGGCCCGGCGGGCGTTTCCGGCTTGCTCGAATCGAACGGCCGCACGTAAATCTGCGATTTGAGGACGTCGACTTCATTTGAGAAGTAAGCGAAGAAGCGTCCATCCGGAGAGAAATGGCCGTCGAAGGCGTCATAATCTTCTCGCAACCATTCGATCGCTTTTCGATCGAGCGGTTTCTCATTCGGGCGAAGAGGCACCATCAACATCACACCGGTCGTGAACGTGAGAAATTTTCCATCCGGAGACCAATCCGAAAGTCCCATGAATGCGCCCGGGGTATAGCGGAACAGGAGTTCGGCTTCGCCGGTTCCGTCCGCCGCTTTTCGATAGATGTGGGAAAACTTGTCCTTGAAGGTGACGTAGCCGATGTACTTTCCATCAGGGCTCCAGACCGGATTGCTGTTTGCCACGTCCGATTGCGTATCCTTCGTGATGGCCGTGGCTTTGCCCGTTGCGATGTCGTATACCCACATGTTGTTGCTGCCGGTCTGCGGGTCGATTTTTGCCGCCAGTAACCGCTTCCCGTCAGGAGAGAAGAGCAATCGTCCAAAGCGGGCCGGCTCACCAATCGTGCTCAACACTTTTCCCTGCCTGTCGACAATGGTGAGCTGGCGGAGTTGAGGTGGAGGTATCGCCAGCACAAAGCGATCGCCGTCACGATTCACACTGGCAGTGCCGGGACCGATTGGCGTCGTTTCCGGCACACGGAACAACAGCCTGGGTTTTCCGAATTCAAAATCCGGAGACGTTGTCAGGGAAACCGACATGATGCCGTGATCCGTGGAGAGAAAAGTCAACTCTTTGCCGTCGCGCCTCCAGAACGCCATGCCCAGTGCGCCTTGCTCGGAAATCTTCCACTGCGTTCCGGCGCCCGGGCCTCCGTTTGGATTGAACGGACGCACGTAGAGTTCATTCTTTCCCGTCTCCTCAGACGTGTATGCGACAAACCGGTTGTCGGGAGAGAGCCGCGGGCCCCCGACCGCTTTGGGGCTGTGAAAAATCTCGATGGGCTTGCGTTCCCCGGCGCTCGCCACAGACAACGCGAATAGAGATCCTCCGCCAAGATCGCTCACGAAGAACGTGAGGTATTTTCCATCCATCGACCAATCTGTAAGCGTCAGCGGCGTCGTGCTCGTGTACAGAAGCTCTTCTTTGCCCTCGCCGTTGGATGGCTTTTGATACAAACCGAACGCGCCTTGACGCAATCCAACGTACGCGATGCGGCTGCCATCCGGAGACCATGAAGGCGCGGTGACTCTCTCTCGCGCTCCGCTTACAGTAATCTTCGTCGCTTTGCCTGTGCCAATGTCGACGACCCAGAGATCCTGGTTTTCGTTCTCGAGATCGTTCTTGATAATCGCAAGACGTTTGGCATCCGGCGAAAAGACCGGCTGAGCCAGGAGATCCTTTTGACCGACGCTGTTCAGTTGTTTTCCTTCCCGGTCGAACAACGTCAACTGCCGGGCGTTGGCTTGCATGATTTGCGCGACGACTTTGGCCCGTTCTTCCGGATCCTTTGGAAGTTGCGCCAGCGCATAAGCAGAAGTGAAAAGGATGACGGCAGCCGTCATCGCTATGCGGCATATGTTTTTCACAGGGATCTCCCTTCGCTTAGCAGTTCTGCGGACAAGCGGAAATAACTTTTCCATCCGGTAACGTCATAAGGCGCAGAAGTCCGGCATGAGACCCGTCTCTGGCCCGGCTGGCTTCGGCTGTAACCGGTTTGTTAAGAGCTGTCTCGATATCGCTCTTGTTGATGTCGCGCGTGCGGAAAAAGCTGGGCGGGGGACCTTCAAGCGCCCAGGTTTGAACTCCTGCGCCGTCTTTCATGTCGACGTCCAATTCGATGTGTGGATTTCGCCAATCGATCTTCGTCAATGTGCCGTTTACCTTAACAACGTCGCTCATGTTGTAAATGGCCGTCATGTTGTGATGCGCCCAGGCCGTACCGGCGAACACCAGGGCTGCGAGAGCCAGAAAAACAATCCTGTGGTTCATACACATTCTCTCCTTCGTCCGTTAATCTACGTTTCTTTGCGCAAGTTGTTCCAGAAAAAATGCCGCTGTCAAGAATACACAGTCACGCGGCTTATTCGGGAGTTCAAAAACCTGAAATTTCCCCGCTTTACTTGAGACCGAGGAAGCGGGCAGGGTTTTGTCTGGTCATCATGTCGATTTCGGCCTGACTGAAGCCCGATTTGGCGAGCACCGCCAGCGCCGTTTGAAAGGCCTGGGCGTAGTTTACGCGGCCGGGCTGTCCGAGGTCGGTGCTGATGACGATGTTGGCCGGACCGAGGGTACGAATATCCGCAATCTTCTGAGGTCCGTAGTCCATCACCGGATTCTCGGCGTTAATGGTTTTGGGACCGCCGCCCGTCAGACCCTCTCCGCTCAGCACGATCTCGATAAGGGCGCCGAGGCGGACCCCTTCCTTCATCTGTGCCATCGACATCACGATCCCGCCGTGATTCGGGTGCTGCACATAGATTTTGTTGACGCCCGCCTGCTTTGCCGACCGCACGATCATCAGCGCCTCCTCCGCACTGACGTGTCCGGTGGACAAACCGAGATCGTATTTCGCGATGACACGGAGCACTTCAAGCACTTCCGGCAGCAGTTGTCCATTGCGTGAGACCGCGACCGCGGTGGGAGAGTTTGGAACGCGGACCGCCGCGTCGACCGTCGGCATGTACACCACACGGCCCCGCCCGCCTCGCTCCAACGCCATGGCCTCGACCGCGGTCGGATTGATTCCGCCCACAGCCTTGTTCAAAACGATGCCGCCGAAGACCCCGACGCCCGGGACCATCTGAGATACCAGATAGGCCCAGGAGCCGGTCTCCGTATAGTGTTCCTTCAGAACAATTCCCCGCATGCCATAAATGCGCGCGATCTGAGCCGCTTCAATCGCGTCGAATGCGCGCTTGAAATTCATCATCGACGTCTCGGGCGCCACGTGCGCGTGAATGTCGATGACGCCCGCGAGACTCGGCGCATCGTCAACCTGGGCGGTCCCCAGGGCGGTCACGCCGAACAGCGATACCAGAACAACGCACAGGATTTGTTTTCGCATGTTATGCAGCCGTTCCTATTCGATCCCAAAATACTTTTTGAAAGCCGCGTCTCGCAGATGATCCAGGTGGCCGTCGAGCAGATCCTTGTTGTTTTCCATGCACCAGTATTCCAGGAGTTCTTCGTCCGGCTTCATACGGACCCATGTTCTCGAGTTAGTGACCGGTTTCATGTAGATCTTTGGATCTTCGATCGTGAGCTCATAGGCGACGCGGTTGGCGTCGATGTAGCTCAGGCGTTCGACGATGTGCAGCGCATCGCTCGTGGGGTGTTCCGCTCCGACGTCGAGAGTGATGCGGCCGTTAAAACCGCTGGTGTCGATCACGAGGGTGTCGCCCTCATACCTGCCAACCGAGGTTCCCATCCACTTCGGATCCAAGTCCTTCGGCATCGGACGGCCGTCCGTAGGAACGACGTGAAAGATGTTGTTCGACTCGAAGAGGAACGCCAGGCGCTTCGGCGTTTGAAGAATCTCGATGGGATATTCCGTCTGCATGGACCGCGTGTAGCCCCATGGGAGACAAAAAGCCGTGTAGTCGAATTTCGGCGCCTTGTCCATTTGCGCACCCAGAGGCGTGAAGGGCAGCGCTCCGGACCCTTTCTGCGTGCAATTATTTTCGCCGGAGCCGCAGCCGCGTCCGTCGCGCGTGATGTCGGTGACACGCGGACGCGCCCATACTCCGCTGAAGTCCGGCTTGCCATTTGCCAGTTTGGGAATTCCCGACAACGGCGCTGCCGCCTGCCCGATGGCGAAGGCCGGAACCAGAAACAGAACGAGCAGCCCAACGAATGCTGCAGTTGCAAAATTACGAGCTCGAACTTTCATAATTTCCCCCTCGCAAGCTGTAGCCAGCTTGACCGCGGTTTGCCATCCATGGCAGTGCGCCAAGCCATCCATCGGGCGCCAGGATGTTTCATCCTTTTCATAGAACTTTTGGCACTACCTTTGCCTAATCGTTTAAGCCTTTACTCCGGCTGGAACGCAGACGTCAAGAAATACATCCACGCGCAGATAGGTGCTATGCATCGGCGTAGCAGGATGACAACGGCAAAAAGCGATATACGATTTCTTGTTCGTCTTGCGCCAGGCGTAGACTGTCGATATGCCGCTCGCTGAGGTTCGCTTAACCGCACAGGAGAAGGAAGGAATACGACGCGCCGTCGAGACCGTTTGCGCCAGGTTCGGCGTACGGTGGAAACGCATCGGTTTGTTCGGCTCGCGCGCGAATCCGAAAGCCCGTGGAGGCGATATCGATCTGTACGTCGAGATCGTTAAACCTTCGGGCACTTCCCGCGAAGAGGTTGCCGCCGCGCTGCGCATCGCCCTGGAATACCAATTGGGCGAGCGAAAGATCGACCTTCTGGTTGATGACGGCAGTTCCGATCTCGGCGCGTTTGGCGATATTGTCAAAACAACGAAAGTGGATCTGTGGACGACCGGTTGAGACGAAAGCTCCTCGGCGAGCTACGCAGTTGGGGAGCTAACCGCCCGAAGTAAAACCGCGAGGCCGTTTAACGCGTTCCGGCCGATTGAGTTATTTTGAGGGGCTTTGCCACCATACGTTTTAGAGTGCGCGTCACAGGGTCCACTGCAATGCCGCAACTTTCAAGGGCAACCACGCCCAGGAGCGGCTCAGCCTTTTCAGGTCCGAAAATCACTTTCGCGACTGTCTCCGAGCCCATAAAACGCACGATCGCATATCCAAACGGCATTTCTCTCGTTTCGCCATCGGCCAACTCGTAAACGTCTTTGCCAACGGGTTTGATCCCAATGCGCCGCAGCGCAGGCGCCGGGACGAGACAATCAATAGCCCCTGTGTCCACCAGGAACTGCGCCTCAATCGCCTTTCGGCCGGTTAGACCGTTGAGTTTTACCGTGACGTAAGTCAAGCCCATGCAGCAAACCTTAGCATAGAATCTTCGCGCATCTATACCTGCACATCAGCGGCGGGCAACAAGAAGAATTTGGAACGGAGGAGATAACTCTCGCGATCGGCGAGGCCGGCTAAGCCGCCGTTGATACGGCGGGTGAGAGCGAGGATGTCATCTTTATCCGCGAGCTCGTTCAGGCCGTGCGTTTTCCAGAACCAGCACGCGACGTCGAGCGCCAGTTGCGGATCGGTTGCAAGCAAACGGCAATTCGCATCGGTGGTGAAGTCGATGCCTTTGGCTCGGCCGTATTTTTCGTAATTCGCGCGGCCAGTCAGTTGGATCAGCCCGCGGCCTTTGAATTTACGTCCGTCGCCGGGATGAGTGTTGCCGAGGTCGATGCGGTGTTCATACGCGTCGCCGGTAGCGAGTTCTTCGGTACAGCCGAGAGCTGCGCTTTCGTGACCGATTTGCGCGAGGAAGTGTGCGTGACGAATAGGCGTATCGATCGCATACGCTCGCAGTGTCGTGGCCATTTTGGGAAAAAACCTGGCCAGGTCTTCGCCGGCTGCTTTCGGCATCGTTCCCTTGAGTTTGGATTCCGAAAGACCCGGAGGCAGACCCCGGCGCAGCTCGACGATCGTGTTGCAGGATGGGAGGAGTTGAACATCCGGTTTCGAAATACCCATCACTGCGCGTTGAAACGCGGCGATCGCCTCCAGTGTCTGCGATCCCCACTTTCCGTCTTCGTCCAGCGCGGGCGCAAAGCCTGCGCGAACGCGATTCAGATTCAGCGCGATTTGAATCGCTTTAACGTCGTCGAATTGGTTCGGCGCTCCCACGCCGACAGCCATGCCAATGCACATGGGGTTTACGATACGCGTCCGCGGATCGAGGCGAGATCGTCGTTGACGAGAACTTTTCCATTTTCAAAAACCGTCACCAGGCGGTCTTCGGTATGGGATTCGGGATCCACGTTCTCGATCGTCTGAAATTCTCCGGGTTCCGGCTCGATCAGCGCGAGATGGCCGCGTTTGGAATGTTTGCCGGAATCGGTGACGGGATCCTTATAAACCGGGCGCCACTTTCCATCGATCCGGGCCGCGGAACATTTGAAAGCGAACTTCTGCGTGTCGCGGTTCAGTTGCTGCAGGAGAGCGCCGCCCATGCCGAAAGCGAGATTATCCGCGCTCCATCCGGAGAACTTCGACAACTGGTACAGCGTGTTCTGAATCGTGAATATATTCACGCCGTCGCCTTGAATAACGCGAATGTAGGGCGGAAGGACGCGGTATCCCTTCGCGTTGGTTTGATAGCCGAATTTGTTTCCAAGAATGTCGAGAACCCGGGTCAGCACGGGAACCGGATCGCCGGAATCCGGACGAATCACCAGAACGCCGTCGCGATTGACGATTTTCGATTTCAGCGCTTCACCCCATAACGTTTCGCATGCGTTGAAAACGTCGTAGCTGTCGGAGACGCAGGCCACGAGGCCCGATGGATAGGCGTCGAGCATATTTCGATACGCATCGAGTTCGTGCTCTCTTTCCCAGGCTGTGATGGTGGAGTGTTCGGAAGCCGGAATCGAGAAACCCGCCATATCTGCAGCGCCGTAATATTTTTCCAGAAGCTTGATTCCCGCAACCGTATCCGTTCCCAGGAAGTTGATCAAATGCGCCGCGCCGCCGATGGCCGCGCTTTCTTCGGAACTGACGCCGCGATATCCGAAATCGTGGAGCTTGAACGGCAACAACGACGGATCGCCGGTGCGTTCAAGAAAATCGCGAATGATGTTTTTGATTTCCCATGAAAGCGTCGCGACGGTTACCGGATACCAGACTTTCAGCAGCAAGGTTTCGAGGTAATTCGTGAGCCACGGAAATTCGGGATCGGTGTTTTCAATCGTGACCAGCACGTTTTGAACGGGAACGATTGTGCCTTCCGGCACGGCTTTGATGCGCACCGGAAGATTCCCGCCATGTTTTTCATAAAGACGCATCCAGCCGCTGCGATGAAACAAGTCGTTGGCGAAATGCCTCCGGCAGAACGCATCGGCGTCCTCAACATCCGCGGGCGTGAAACGCGGTCCTTCAAGATAAGCCTTCAGGTAATACTGCAACCCGAAGAAGACCGTGCGCGCAAACATGCCGCCGCGCGATTCGAGATACGAATAGATGCCGGTGGTTTTCGGCGGGTATTGCTTCCAATGCGTGAACTTGTAGCTGTCGGTGCGTAGGAGAAAGTTCATTGCGGCTGAAGTCTAAATCAACCGCGTGTCAATGACGAGCCGAACGCGTCTGGTCGACATGGATCGAGTATCAATACACACGACGCGGCTCACCTGAGCGACGTTACGTTATGACGCCTTCATTCGTGTCCTATTGCTGGGTGTGAACAGCACTAACTAAAGATTTCGGGAATAGTTGAGCGACTGCGACGTACAAGCTGGATCGATCCCTCGAATGGGTTGCTTAAACTAGGCCAGCCAATCGCTTCGTAAAGTTGTCTAGTTCCATCCTCCCGAGGGTTGGTCTGCGAAATCCAACGAAGGAACTCCTATCAACATTGGCGGAACTTGAACTATCGACGGCATGAAGGAAGAGCTGACACACTGGGATTCCCGGACGGATCGCGATAGGTATTTCACCAACATTGGTTAGCTCCAGAGTGAGACACCCTTTGAATCCAGGGTGCACTCCGGTTGCCGTCGCGATGATAAGTCCCCTTCGACCCCAACCCGAACGACCTATCACATAAGCAGCAATATCTGCTGGGATTCGAAGCCATTCCAGTGTCGCTCCGAGCACAAAACTACCAGGATGCAGATAGAACTCTTTGTCGAAGGGAACATAGTGGGTCTTCGTCAGTTGAGACACTTTTGAACGATCATCTTCGATCTGCAAGTACGGCATGCGAGCCTGACGAAGAGTCACAAACCATGTACCCAGACGAAGATCAATTGAGGCGGCACCCGTTTCTTTTATTGTTTGCGGATCGGGCGTTGGAACGATGACAAGGGGATCCGCTGTGTCGGTCTCGCGGCCGGCTTCGAGGTACTCTGCTATGCGTTCCGATTTTAGAATCAAGATCCGCTCCTTGTCATGTGCTCGATTTCGAAAACTTCTATTGTCTTTAACACCAATTCTTTCAAGACACCATTCTTGCGTGCGGCGATTTGCGGAAGATTACCCCAGAGATCGGCATCGTGAAACGCGACCCAGGCTGCATTTAGGATAGATGCGAGTGTAGGGCAATTCTGCGCCGGAACTACGCGTTTGAAACTCTTATAAATGCCGTCAGTCGCTTCGGCAGATGCGGGCGAGATTTTTGCCGCACTCACAAGCTCATCCGTTTTCGAAATGATGCTCGGCACCATCATATCCAGAGCCTCATCTGCCAGAGACACGCGAAATGCGTCCGTGGGAGCGAGATTAAAGAAAGGATTGTCGTCGAACATTGCAGAGTAAGATGTCGGCACACTTACTCCGAACTGTGAGGCCGCCTTGTTCAAATTCTCCACCCGTTTTGACATGCTCGGATATTCGGCAGTTCTCATTCCAGTATTGGGCGAAAGCAAGTAAGAAAATGCGTGTAGGTAAGCGGTACTAAAAACTTTCAGTCCGACCGCGTCACAAAATGTTTCTTCAGATTGCCGTAGGCACCACGTCACGGAATGCTGCCAATTCTGAATCGCAAATAGATTGGTAGTTATTTCATCTGGTTGTATATCCGGATACGGAAAGGTCGTCTTGTACTCGCTCCACCGCCGTTTAATGATATCGATGATGTTAGCCTTCACATTTGGCATCCACTCTTCCCTCAGTTTATGTTTCGCATAAAGGGAGTGGCCTAATTCGTGGCCCGCGAGCGGCACCAGCAGAGGATTAGCGGATTCCGGAGCTGGAATGCCAATAAGGACAAAGTCCGGAAGATCGGGAATCTCCTTATATACAAACGGGGAATAATCCCATTCCGATGACAGCACTAGTTTTGTCTTGCGCTTCGCTTCTTCTACGCTCGGTTCGAGTACCTCTCGCGCGAGACGAAGCAGAGGACGGCTCACCTCAAATGCGTTGCGAACGTTCGTCGAGCGAAGCACAAATCCTGCGAGCGGAAGGTACGTAAACAGAGCGTTGAGAGCTAACGCGGACTCTTGCTTAACGACGTTTACGTTGCTGTGCTCGTCGAACATCTCAAGCCGATCGAGCTTTCGCTTGAACAGGCCCTGCAGTTGTTTGAGAGCCTCCTCGGAGTGACTGTAGGGGAATTCTAACTCCTCGAGGCGGCTGATCTCATCCAGGAACGATCGAAGCCGATTTCTTGCGTATTCCAGCGTGGACAAGCTCGATCATCTCCTGAAAGGATGGGATGGGCGCTCTTCGAACGTAAAATGAGACGCGGCGCCGGCACGCTTTGACAAAGCCACGCAAAAATTCCGCATTTGCTCCACGACTTGCCCATGCTGTCTTGCAAAGTCATTCGGATCTGAAATCAATTGGTTGAAGAGGCCCGTAATCTCTTTCGCCCGAGTTAGAAGTTCGTGCAACTTGCTGACATGCTCAAACGCGGAATCGTTAATTGCCAAATGAAGAACTACAGCCGTCGCCGGGTTAAGTCCTGACGCCGCCGCTTGCGGTTCTTTCACTCTTGTCACTGACTTATCCAGCAGTGTTTCCAGTCTGGTTACAGGCTCGAGATTAACGGATTTCCGACCGATGAGCAGATTGTCCAATTCAATTGCCGCTTGGTTTGCCACTGATGCCAAATCACTTTCGAGTTCCCATGCTTGGGCATTGTTCGCATCCACTCGCGTCGACATGCATCACCTCCGGCCGTTTGGGATCAGCCATTTAATCACAATTCAGTTTACCAACTTGTCAGGGACGGCGGATGAATATAGCCCAGCCAGTAAGGAAAGAAAAGAACCGCGCAACCGAGTTAAAAGACTATTCCATTGTATTGGGACAAGCTCGGTCCAACGCCACCGTCTTTGTTTTCGGAATCTCTTTCGCAAGTTCGCGATCACGGGATCTCGGTGTAATGGGCGACTATAAGGCGCGGAAGGCCAACTATCGATGAACCTCAATACTGTACCCTCACCGGCATTGCGAACGCATGCCGACTCTCCCAGAGGGAGAGTGGCATTACAATATGGTGGCTTGATGGACAGCCCCAATTCGAAAACAACATTGCGGATGGATCCCGACGCGTTGGCGACGATCCTTGGCGGCAAGAGAGTGGCCGAAGCCGTCCTGGATCTCCATGGATTGATCCAGGAAATCCATCAGTTCGAGCCCCTACTCGAACAAGTTCTTCAGCGCATCTGCCAATCGATTCCTGCCGAATACGCGGCGGCGTTGTTCGCCAGTGGAAATGATGGAGAACTCCAAACTGTAGCCGCCTTCGGAACGGCGCGCTCCCTGGATGCGGAAATCATGCGCCAGACTTTGGTGGAGCGGACGGCCACGCTTTTGAGAACTCCCACCTCGATACTGTGCGCGCCGCTCGGCGTTTCGGACCGGCATCTCGGAGTTGTCTATCTTCAAAGTCCGGCGCCGGAGGCATTCGACATTGAACATCTACATCTGCTTGCCGGAATAGCCTGCCTGGTTGCGCCTGCCCTGACGCAGGTCCGGCACGCCGCGCTGCTCGAAACGGAAAACCAGGGTCTTCGCGACTACGCATACATCGAACATGGAATTGTGGGAAACACTTCGCCAATCCGCGAAATCCGGAATTTCGTCGGCCGCGTCGCGCCGTCAGATTCCACCATCCTGATCCTCGGCGAGAGCGGAACGGGAAAGGAACTCGTCGCTCGCGGCATTCATCAAAACAGCCGCCGTTCGAATGGGCCGTTCATGGCTGTGAATTGTGCGGCGATTGTCGATACTCTCGTTGAAAGCGAATTGTTCGGCCACGAGCGCGGCGCGTTCACGGGCGCAACCGCGTTGAAGAAGGGAAAGGTCGAGTTGGCCGACGGAGGCACGCTGTTCCTCGACGAAGTCGGCGAGCTTTCACTTAAGACACAAGCCGCGCTGCTGCGCTTTCTTCAGGAGCGGGAATTCCAACGCGTCGGCGGAAGCAAGACGCTTCGCGCGGATGTTCGCGTCGTTGCGGCCACAAACCGGAACATGCAGCAGTGGATCGAAGCCGGCCAGTTCCGGCACGACCTTTATTATAGGTTGCAGGTCCTTGAAGTCCGGACGCCGTCGCTTTCCGAGATCCGTGAGGATATCCCGCCCCTGACCGATCACTTTCTCAAGAGATTCCGCTACATCCGGGTTATTTCCGGAATTTCCGCCAAAGCGATGGAATCGCTCAAGGTGTACAGTTGGCCCGGCAACGTCCGTCAGTTGCAAAACGCCATCGAACACGCGTTGGTCTACGGACGCAGCAACCTTATTGAAGTGGATGATCTCCCAAGCTCCGTAAGGACGCCGAATCCTTCCCACACGTCCACCGGTTTCGAAGAGCGTGTCGACGATTTCAAACGCGGACTCGTCGAAAGCGTTCTTGCCGAGACCAACGGCGATTTCGAAATTGCGGCGGCCAGACTAAAGTTGACATCGAGCTATCTCTACCGTCTGGCGCGAAGTCTCAATGTGAAACGGTCATGATTTATCTGGAATTCGCATCAGAGAGATTGCGAATTTTTCAAAACGCGAAGCGGACGAATTTTTTCGTACTCCGATTTTCGAGTTTCGAGCGTGTCCCAGACGTCAAAGGTTAACGAACGAATACAAAGAGCACTGCTTTTTTGAGGCAGGATTTCGAGAGCGGCTGCTCGCGTGCAGCACAGTTAGCCCAAGTTCGTCACGAGACGGTCGATAGGACGGTTAAGTCTTTTCGAATCGGTCATGCGGTCACTGAGTCTGCACTACATTCAGAATCAAAACTGAGCCGCTCGGGCAGGGTGATGTCGAGCTGATCGAGCAAGAGTTTCTGCCCGGCGTTGGGTTGAGTGATGCGTCGAAGCCGGATTTCACGCCCGTCGGTAGTCGG
>CAZWGA010000099.1:0-18158 GCA_964633285.1 uncultured Solibacteraceae bacterium
ACAGCGCGTGAACGAATTCGTGCGCTCCAGACCTCCCAGTTCGCGAACACGCCGGCAGGCACGTTTCATGTGACGGGATTCCGGAGAGTCGCCGGCGAGCTTGAGCGCGAAGTAGGCCTTCACCGTTGCATTGACTTCGGAAGGACCGCCGAAATAAATGTTCCAGCCGCCATCCTCGAGCTGCCGCCTGCGAACGTACTCCGCAAGTTTGCGGACGCGGTTGGCGTCAAACCGGCCGAGGACGTGCAGGTAGAAGATGTAGTCCGATTCGAGGGTGGTGTCCGCCTCGAGTTCTCCCAGCCAGTATCCTTCCTCGAATTGGAGTGAACGCAAATATGCCGCAGATCTCTCGATGGATACATCAAGCGTGATATCTGTCGCCGAATCGGCAAGCTTTGCGGGTTGCGTCGCCAGTTCCATTATTCTTTATAGCGCCGGACTGGAATCACGAAAGTACTCGATCGAATTTTTCCAACGGAGCGGGAAGAGGAAAATGCACGTCTTCCTCGATGACTTCAATTTCTTCAACGCGAGAGAAACCAAGCGATCTCAGATGCCCGACGACTTCCTGAACGAGAATCTCCGGTGTCGAAGCGCCGGCCGTCACGCCCACTGAAAAACATCCATCGAGCCATTTCTCAGACAGATCATGAGCGGAGGCGATCAGATAAGCGCGCGTACCTGCGCTCTGTGCAACTTCCACCAACCGGTTCGAATTGGAGCTGTTTTGCGCACCGACCACCAGAATAACGTCCGCCCGATCGGCAAGCGTTTTGACCGCTGCCTGGCGATTCTGGGTGGCATAGCAGATGTCTGAACTCGCGGGAGCAATGATTGAAGGAAATCGTTGTTTCAAACGGTCGACGATGGCGCGTGTGTCGTCCAGACTGAGCGTCGTCTGCGTCGCGTAGATAACGCGGTCCGGATTCACGCCTTCAAGCGCGTCCACATCCGCAACACTCGATACAAGCCGGATAGCAGCGGGCGCTTCACCAAAAGTACCGATCACTTCATCGTGGTTCCGGTGGCCGATCAGGATAATCGTATAGTTCTCTCGTGCGTACCGAATGACTTCAATGTGAACTTTTGTAACAAGCGGACACGTGGCGTCGATCACCTGCAACTTCCGCAACCGCGCCTTTTCCCAGACTTCAGGAGCTACCCCATGGGCACTGAAGATCGTTGTCGCGCCATCCGGAACCTCGTCCAGACTCTCAACAAATACAGCCCCTTGCATTGCAAGCTGATCCACTACAAACCTGTTGTGGACGATTTCTTTGCGGACGTACACCGGGCTTCCCAACTGTTCCAGCGCAATTTGGACAATATCAATTGCCCGTATGACCCCCGCGCAGAATCCTCGGGGTCTGGGAAGATAGACGGTTTTGACGCCCGCGACCGGGTTCGCCGCGGGCTTGAAGGTTCCCATTTCAGAACGCTCCGGCGTCGAGATTTAATTCCGGGCGTAAATCCTAGCATGATCCGGCGAACATTTCGCGCATCTTCTTGATAATTCGGGGGCAGCGATTATAATCCGGACCTCATGACTTCCTGGAGAAAGAGCCCCGCCTCTGTGCCATGCCTTCTACTGGCTTTCCTGTTTCTACAACCCGTAGCTGCCCATTCCCAGCAGGGGCTGACCCTCTCCACCGTCGACCAGATTGGCGAGGATTTCACCGCAGTCCAATGCCGCAACAAAGATCGCCTGCCGGCAGCCCAGGGTCTGTTCGAAAAAATGGGCGCACCGGAGTCCGCCATCACCATTGAAAAACTTTCCGGAAACCAGAATCTGTTATTGCGCCTTGAAGGCGACTCACCGCAGACGATTGTGATCGGAGCCCACTATGATCTGGAGGAAGCCGGTTGCGGAGCCATCGACAACTGGAGCGGTGTGGTCGCCATCGCTCATTTGTACAAGGCCATCCGCCAGCTCAAAACTCACAAGACATTTCTCTTCGTTGCATTCGATCGGGAAGAGAAAGGCCTGCTGGGATCAAAGGCCATGGTGCAAAAAATTCCAAAGGATGAACTGCCCCGGTATTGCGCCATGATCAACATCGACAGCTTCGGATCGGCAAACCCCTTCGCGCTGGCCAGCAGCTCCTCGGACAAACTGGTAAAGCTCTCGGCAGAACTCGCAAATCAGATGAAGATTCCGTTCTACGACGTCCGCATACCGGGTGCGGACACCGACTCGACTTCATTCATCCAGCGAAAAATACCGGCGGTCACGTTGAGCGGTTTGTCGAACGACTGGCAGTCTATCCTTCACACCAGGAATGATCAGGCGATGAAGGTCAATCCCGTCAGCGTCTATCTGGGCTACCGTCTGGCGTTGACGCTGGCATCGCGCATGGACGAATCCGACTGCGGCGCCTACCGGTAAAGTTCTTCCCAATAGAGAATGACTTTGCCGCTGTTGCCTGAGCGCATCACCTGAAAACCGTCTTCGAAATCACGGTAGCTGAAGCGATGTGTAATGACGGGCCGGATATCGAGGCCGGACTGCAGCAGCACCGTCATCTTGTACCAGGTCTCATACATCTGCCGGCCATAGATGCCTTTGATGGTGAGCATATTGAAAATGATTTCACGCCAGTCGATAGCAATCTCACCTGAAGGTATTCCGAGCATGGCGACCCGGCCGCCGTGCGCCATGTTGTGAAGCATGTCTCGAAATGCAGAGGCGTTCCCCGACATCTCGAGGCCCACGTCGAAGCCTTCTTTCATTCCGAGCTTTTTCTGCGCCTCAGCGATGGACATTTCCTTGATGTTGAGCGCGAGATCGACATGAACCTTCTTCGCAAGATTGAGTCGATATTCATTGAGATCCGTAATCACCACGTACCGTGCTCCTGCATGACGAGCGACAGCCGCGGCCATGATGCCGATGGGTCCGGCTCCTGTGATCAGGACATCCTCACCCAGAACTTCGAAAGTCAACGCCGTGTGTACCGCATTCCCAAACGGATCGAAGATCGCCGCCGCATCCAGATCGACATTCGAATCGTGCCGCCAGATGTTCGCCATCGGCAACGCTATCAACTCCGCGAAACATCCGGCGCGATTCACGCCGACTCCTGATGTGTGCGCGCACAAATGCCGCAGGCCCGCCATGCAGTTCCGGCAGCGCCCGCAGACGACATGACCTTCGCCCGATACCAGTTCACCCGGATGAAAGTCATTCACGTTCGAACCTACTTTAACGATCTCGCCCACAAACTCATGCCCGATGACCATCGGCACCGAAATCGTCCGTTGTGCCCAGTCGTTCCAGTCGTAGATGTGAATATCCGTCCCGCAAATGCCCGTGCGCAGAACACGGATAAGGACATCGTTGATGCCGATTGCCGGCTCCGGAACATCTTCAAGCCAGAGACCGGCTTCACTGCGCGCTTTGACCAGAGCTTTCACAGAAGGAATGGTAGTCGATTCGGAGGGCTGCACCAACGCATCAAAACACGAGGCTGAAGCGAATATGATGTTGATGTCTATATATGTGTTGGGATATATGAGTGAATATGAAAAACGTACAGATAACTATTGATGAAGATACACTACGTCACGTTGATCGCGTTGGAAAACCATTGGGATTGAACCGTTCCGAGATTGTTCGACGGGCACTGCGTGAATGGCTTCACCGCCAGGCCGTTGAAGGCTTTGAGCAGGAATGGATCAAGGCCCTTCAAAAACATCCCGATCAAGCCGGACGGGCTGAAGACTGGCTTGGAATTCAGTCCTGGAGCAGGAAATGAATCGCGGGGATGTATGGCAACTGGACTTCGGAGGCCGATCGGGCCGGCGGCCGGCTCTGATCATCACGAGACAGTCGGTCATCCCCTACCTGAACAAACTGACGGTCATTGAAATTACGGCCAGTGGAAAAGGGTATCCAACCGAGGTTGCCATCGGTCAAAGCGCGAACTTCCCAAAGGATTCGTTCATACAGGTTGATAACATTCAAACCGTAGCAAAGGACCGATTCGTGAAATATGTGGGCGCACTCGATCGCTCAACGATGAAGATCGTGGGGCAGAAGATCGTTCTCGCACTCGGTCTCGAGGACCTTATCTAAGGGCGCGCCCTACGACGACCATCTGTACGAAATCATCGAATGAATCCGTCATTCGATCCGCAACGCAACCAGCGGATCGATTCGCGTGGCCCGGCGCGCGGGCAGGTAGCAGGCGATCAATGCAACCGCGGCAAGGATCAATGAAACGCTGCCGAAAACGATCGGATCGGTTGCGGTAATGCCGAAAAGCAAACCCGTAATCAATCGGCTTAAGGCAGCCGACGCGGCAATACCGATCACGAGTCCGATCGCGGCCAGTGTCATTCCCTGCTTCAATACCATTCCAACGATCGTGCTGCTGCCGGCCCCTATGGCCATACGGATGCCGATTTCCTGAGTTCGCTGCGTCACCGAATACGCCATCACGCCATAGATTCCGATTCCCGCCAGAACCAGAGCCAGGAATCCGAAAATGCCGAGCAGCGCCGCGCCCATTCGAGGAGCGAATAAAGCCTGATCGAGTTGCTGGCCGGCTGTTGTCATGTTCCCCAGCAGCAAGTTTGGCTCGAGCGCCTGAATCTGTTTCCTCACGGTCTGCATGACACTCGCCGGATCGCCCGCGGTTCGCACCTGAATGGCGCCGGCCGGGCTGAAATTCTGGGCAAGCGGAAGATAAATGGCCGCCTGAGGATCTTCACCGATGCGGAATACCGCGGCATTTCTCACGATCCCGACGATCTCGCGGATTTCCATCTGGCCATAAAACGTAAAGCGCTTTCCGATGGCTTCTTCGCCGGGCCAGAACTTTCTGGCCATCGCTTCGTTGACAACAACGACCGTCGCCGATCCCGGCCGGTCGAATTCGTTGAACAGGCGCCCGCGCAATAAAGGTATACGAACGGTATCGAAATATTCGGGACTCACAATGTTGGTCAGTGTCAGCAGATTCCGCTGGCCCGGCTTTTGTTCCTGTCCTTCCTTGAATACGCTGCGAAGGAATCCGCCGCCGAGCAGTGGATTCGATGCGACCGAAGCATTCGCAACACCCGGAGTGGCTTTCGCGCGCTCGATCGCATTCATATAAAACTGCTCCACGCGTGATTGCTCCACGTTCTGCGCTCCAGGGTTCACACCGATCGTGAATAGTTTCACCGTTTCAAAACCAAGATCGATACTCTGGGCCCGGCGCAGGCTCTGAACGAACAATCCGGCGCCAACCAGTGCGATCAGTGAAAGCGCGACTTCCACCACGACGAGAATCGAGCGCGCGCGAGTTCGCATCCATGAACCCATTCCCGAGCGGCCGCCGAGTTTCAGGGCTTCATTCAGATTTGGCCGTGAGACTTTCAGCGCAGGAAGCAGGCCGAACAGGATGCCGGTAAAAATCGAAAGGCTCGCGGTAAAAGTCAGAACGCGCCGATCGAGCGACAGCGTTGTGGCATTCGCCGCAAGAAACGGCGGGCGGAACGACCACAACAAATCGCGTCCCCAAAAGGCGATGACAAGTCCCAGGGCGCCTCCGAGAAGCGACAGGACAAGGCTCTCGGTCAGCAACTGTCGAATCAGCCGGCCGCGGCCCGCGCCCAGCGCCGTCCGTATTCCCACTTCCCTTTCGCGGACCGCTGCGCGCGCCAGCAGCAGATTCGCAATGTTCAAGCATGCAATCAGGAGCACCAGTCCGACCACGGTCATAAGAACACCGCCGGCCGTTTGGAACTGCGTCCGCTGATTGACTCCGATCGCCGCCTGCGACATCGGAGTCAACGCGATGCTCCGGCCTTCATTTTCCTTCGGATATTCCGAAGCGAGCCGCGCGGCAATCGTCTTCATTTCGGACTCCGCCTGCTTTAACGAAACGCCGGGCTTCAGCCGTCCCACAGCATTGCCGTTGAGCGCGCGGCGAGACACAAAGAATTCGAGAAGGGTTCCCGAAAGCACTTCGCGATACATCGATGACGGGACCCAGATCACGTCGGGATTTCCCAGAGAGAACGGCCCTTTGAAATTCGGCGGCGTCACGCCGATCACGGTAAATGCGCGGCTGTTCAGCGTTATGACGCGATTAATGATGCCGGGATCGGCGTTGAACACGCGCGACCACACGCTGTGACTCAGAACCACGACCGGATGATTGCCTGCGCCCTGGTCTTCATCAGGCAGAAATGTCCGGCCCATCACCGGTGTCACGCCGAAAGTATCGAAGTAATCCGCCGAGACCAGTTGTCCGTTGATGTTTTGCGGATCGCCGAAACCGGTCAGCGTCAGTCCGGTACCAATGAATCCGGATAGACCCGAGAAGACATCGTTCTGCTTTTTGTAGTCCTCGAAGTTCGGCCAGGAGAGCGGTGTGAGATTCAGATTCAGGATGTTGTTGTTCTGGTCAACGCCGGAAACAAACACCAGTTCATCGACGTTTCGAACCGGCAGCGAATTCAGGAACACGGCGTTGATAATCGTAAATATCGTAGTGTTCGCGCCGATCGCCAGGGCCAGCGAGAGGATTGCAACGATTGCAAAACCCGGACTCTTCAACAACAGACGAAAACCGTAGCGAATATCCTTCAGAAAGTTCTCCACAGCTCACCTCCGAATCTGTTTACAATACGCGATTCCCGGGAAAAAGAAATGAAGCCGAATGACTTTCGAAAAATTGCATTAGGAATGTCGGGCGCCATCGAAGGCGAGCACATGGGACATCCGGATTTTCGCGCGAACGGAAGAATTTTCGCGACGATCCTGCCGGATCAAAAATACGGAATGGTAAAGCTCACACCGGAACAGCAGAAAAAATTCGTAACCGGGAACCCCGAGGCCTTCATGCCGATCAATGGAGCATGGGGGAAAAGCGGCGCCACCAAGGTGACGATTGCTGCAGTCGATAAAGAAGTGCTCGGCGAAGCGATGACCCTCGCCTGGCAAAACACGAAGCGCAAGTAGTTGTTGGATCAAGCGACATTCCCCTCCTCAAAGAGGAGGGGTGGCTGCGCCATCAAGAAGAAGCCGGCGAAGCCCACCGAAGCGCCGCAGGCGGGGTGGTCGCTCACACACAACGTTTAGAGCGCGCGTTCCGAAACGTTTTTTGTGAGCTAAAACCCCTCTCCCTCTGGGAGAGGTCGTCGCGCAAAGCGCGCCGGGTGAGGGTCGAAGTGGTGGCAAACATTGGACCCTCACCGGCCGCGACATTTTCTTGATGCTCGCCCTATCGGGCTCGCGCTTCGCGGCCGACTCTCCCACAGGGAGAGTGTTTTTGTTGATCGATTTCGTCGGTGTACGGACTTCATATGGCTCGACTTCAAGCCCATTTTTCTTTATGAAAAAGCTGCGCGATCGCAATGAGTGGAAATTTTTCGGCGTCCTCTTCAAAGCGGATCGCTTCCTCACGCTGATCTGGTGGACGATCGTTATCCTGCGAGGAATCCTGCCGGCCGCTTTCGCCGTCGGCATGGGCATCCTGGTCCGCAGCGTTCAACGCGGCGAAAGTCCTGCGACTCCGTTGTTCCTCACGGGCCTCGTATTCGTGCTTCTTCAGATCCTGACTCCCATCCACCAGGCGTGCGGCGCGAATCTCGGCGATCGCACAGCCGCATGGCTCTACGACCGCCTCACCGAAGCCTGCGTGCGTCCACCGGGCATGGGACACCTCGAGAATCCGAAACTCACCGGCGATCTCACGCTGGCCCGCGATTTCGATCTCGCCATGATGGGCCCTCCGCTCTCGATCTCCATGGACTTCATTGCCGGCGGTCTTGTCGAAATGATCGGCGGCCTTTCATCGGCGCTGGTTCTCGCATGGTTTCAATGGTGGGCGCCGTTGCTGCTTGCAGGCGCGTGGGCGGCGACGCACTGGCTGCTGCGCGAGAGCGCGATCTGGCGCGATCGCAACACGGATGAAGTGCGGGCCGCACAGCGCGATTCCGAGTATGCATACCGGCTCGCCGTCGATCCGCCGGCCGCGAAGGAACTGCGATTGTTTGGTCTCGCCGGATGGGTCATCGAGCGCTTTGCCGTCCGGCGCACTCGAATGCACCAGCTTCAGTACGAAGCCACGCGGTTGCGCGAGAAGTCGGTCATGGCCAGCCTGGTCGTTGTGTTGGCCGCAAACGTAGCCGTGTTCTGGCCTCTCGCCGCCGCGGCGTTCAACGGCGCCATCGATCTCGGCGCGGCGATCATGTTCGCTCAGTCCGCGATCGGCGTTTCGATGATCGCTTTCGGAGGACTCAACTGGGCGCTCGATTGGGCAGCCTCGCCCGTTGCTGCAGTCCTTCGGCTTGAAAGCGCAATGAGCGCCGCCGGCATACTTCGGCCCGGTACACGAAATGCAAAAGGAAAGCCCGCCGCCGCCGTGCGTTTTCACAAAGTGACCTTCGGATACTCGACGGACGGCGGCCAAACCACATCAGCGCCTGTCTTGAAGGAATTCGATCTCGAGATTCCGGCGGGAACTTCGCTTGCGATCGTCGGCAGGAACGGCGCAGGCAAAACGACACTCGCGAAGCTGTTGTGCCGGCTTTACGATCCTCAGTCGGGCCGGATCGAAATCGACGGCACGGATCTTCGCGACTTCGATCTGGAAAGCTGGCGCTCGCGAGTCGCCGCGGTTTTTCAGGATTTCATCCGCTTCGAACTTCCGCTGCGCGACAACGTGGCGCCCCAGGGCGCTCCCGATGAAGACATCCTCGCGGCGCTTGCTTCGGCCGGAGCCGATGGCCTGGCAAGCCTCAATACGATCCTGGCTCGCGGCTACGAAGGAGGGACGGATCTTTCAGGCGGGCAATGGCAGCGTGTCGCATTGGCACGGGCTCTCTGCGCGGTGCGCCGGGGCGCGGGCTTTGTGATTCTCGACGAGCCGACGGCGCAGCTTGATGTGCGTGGTGAAGCCGAGATCTTCGACCGGATTCTGTCGGCCACACGGCGATGCACTACCATTCTTATTTCACACCGCTTCTCAACCGTGCGGCATGCCGACCGCATTTGCGTTATCGAGGATGGGGCCGTCATCGAACTCGGGACGCACGAGGAACTCATGACGCTCGGAGGCCGGTATCGCACGATGTTTGATCTGCAGGCCAGGCGATTCAACGCGACCGAGGATGAGGAGGGCATTGCGTATGACGTCCTCAGCTAAGCGTGACGAACTGCCTCCCGGCCTTTCTTCGATCTGGCGGTTATGCAGGTTCGGGTATCAAAACGAACCCCGGCTCTTGTTCGCCGCGTTCCTGATTTCGCTGCTGGCCGCTCTTCCCGATTCCCTGATCGCGGTGTGGCTCAAAGTGCTCGGCGATGGTGTTCTCCAACACAGCCGGGGACGCGCTGTTACAGCAGCGATTGGCTTGGCCATCTGCGCTACCGCAACATGGCTGCTGAAAACCGTCAGCACGCGGGTACAGCGGCGGTTCCGCGACAAAGTCACAATCGCGCTGGAATCGCGTGTTGCGGAGCTCCAGGCGTCGGCGGCCACGATCGCTCATCATGAAAGGCCCGATTACCTTGATCGTCTCGCGATGCTGCGCAATCAGGTGTTCGTCCTCGATCACATGTACATGTCCGTATTCACGACATGCGGATGGATCCTGCGTCTTGGCGTCACGATTGCGCTCCTCGTTTCGATACATCCGGCGCTGGTCTTGCTCGCGCTGTTTGCCGCGCCAACGGTCCTGACATCGACGTGGCGCCCCGCAGTTGAACGTAATGCGTGGGAGAGCCGGGCCTCAGCGCATCGTCTTGCCCGTCATTTGTTCATGACCGCCACAACAGCCGCTCCCGGCAAAGAAGTTCGCGTTACCGGCATTGGGCCGCGTCTCGTGAGCGATCGCCGCAGCGCGTGGGAATGGTGGTATGACGCCGTGTCGAAAGCGCGGTGGACTTCAGCCATGTGGCACGCGCTGGCCTGGGCGATTTTCGGAAGCGCTTACGTCGGAGCCGTCGTTTTCGTTGCGGTCATATTGCAGGGATTCGCCGGCAGCGTTCTCCTGGTTCTCGCTGCGGGTGCGCGCTTGTCTGCTTACATCGGAGCGACGGTCGGCGAAATCGGCTTTCTTCGATCGATCTGGATGGATGGAGCGAAACGCATGGCCTGGCTTGAAGATTATGTCGCTTCCCTGAAAGCGGATGCCGATCTTCCCGTGCCTGCGCTGCTGAAGAAAAACATTCGATTCGAGAACGTTCGGTTCGCCTATCCCGGCACTGAGCGCGTGGTTCTCGAGGACGTGACGCTCGAGCTACCGGCCGGCTCCGTCGTCGCCGTCGTTGGAGAGAATGGAGCGGGAAAAACGACTCTCGTTAAGCTGCTCGCCAAATTCTACGAACCGGCATCGGGAACCATTTATATCGATGGGAACCCGCTCTCGCGCATGCCTGCCGATAAATGGAGGCAGCGCCTGTCGGGCGCCTTCCAGGATTTTTTCAGATTTGAATTCCGCGCGCGTCACAGCATCGGTGTTGGCGATGTTCCTCGTCTCGATGATGAAGTAGCCGTAACGACCGCCGTCGATCGAGCCGGCGCCAACGACGTGGTTGCGCGTCTCGCTTCGGGACTGGATTCTCAACTCGGTCCGTCCTGGCCGGATGGAGTCGAAGTATCGTTCGGCCAATGGCAGAAAATCGCGCTCGCTCGCGGATTCATGCGCGACGACCCTCTGCTGGTTGTTCTCGACGAGCCCACCGCTGCGCTCGACGCGGAAACCGAACACGCGTTGTTCGAACGCTACGCCGAGGAGGCGCGAACGCGGCGAACCGGGGGCCGCATAACGATTCTCGTATCGCATCGATTCAGCACAGTTCGGATGGCGGACCTTATCGTGGTTCTGGATGGCGCGCGCGTGGTGGAAACCGGCACGCACGATGAATTGATGGCGAAACGCGGAGCGTATGCGGAACTGTATGGAATTCAGGCGGCCGCCTACCGGTAGGGAAATTAAACCGCACGACATTTGAGAATGGAGATCCCAAAATCTGAGATCTCAAATATTGGGATCTCCACTCCCAAATCCTCCTACTGCCAACCCGCAGGAAGCCCGCCCAGCACACGGCCGTCCCTCAAGGTCAATCGCCGTACGGCGGCACGATTGCTTCCGTCCAGCGCAACCGAAACGTCAACGGTGACTTCGTCGCGCACGCGCAAATCCATCGGCGTCACACCCAGCCGGATTACAGTATGAGGAGGCGGGAACTCCACGTCCCATGTCACAAAGCGGCCGTCATCGTTCCGAGTCTCGACGTAAAGGTGAGCATGGGGATTCACCCACTCCACTTTGGTGATGATTCCGCTTAGAGTCATCGTTCGGTTCAGGTCATAGGACTTTGCAGCCGAGTGATGGGCGAACGATTCCATCGCAGTCAGCAGCACCATTCCGAGCAGTGCGATCATGAGAATTCGAACCCTTTTCATGATCTCTCCTATCGCGGGAACTGCGCGGGTTCGCCCTGATACGGATTCCCGCACGATAAGTTTTTAGCGTTCGACAACGTAATACTCGCGAAACCAATCGTCGGAGACGGCAGTGTCCAGTTCGAAAGGCCTTCGGCCGTAATCGTGTCTCCGATCCGCACGGTTTCCCGGGTCCAGCCGTAATCGCGCACAAGAATATCCGGAGCCGTACATTGGATCCGGTACATTGCCGGTTTGGGATCAATCATATTTCTCAAGCCTTCCACTGAAATGATGACGTGCGGGTTCGTCCATTCGATATTCTTGACGACGCCCTTGATCATCACCGTTCGGCTGGCATCGAGTTGAAGAGGTTGCCTGTCCCAGAAAACACCGGGACCGACTTCCCAAAGCTGCCCCGTCGTGAACTTGAATTGCTTGCTGGCTTCCCTGAATTGCCTGTCAGCCTCCTTGACTTGCTTGTCGATGTCCCTCAATTGCTTGTCGAGGAACGCTTCTTTCACCGCATCTTTGTACGCCGCTTCGGGCGTTATTCCGTGATCCTTTTGATGAAGGGCCGCAATACGCTCGCGAGCTTCCGATGCCTGCTCCTGCTGGTCCGCATATGAATGGACGACCTGGTCGTACAGTTCATTTGCTTTGACCTGCCCGAGCTTCTCGTAACATCGCGCAGCTCCCATCAACGCCTGCGCCGCCAGTGTGCGGTCACCGCCGGAATTCTTTGCGGCGTCCTGGAAAAGTTGAATCGCCTTCTCGAGGTTTCCGGCGCCTCGTTCCTGAACGAGCGCCTGTTGATACAAATCGTGTCCATTCTGGAAAAGCAGGAACAGCAACGAGAGAAAGAGTGTCTTAATCATACGATCTCCTTTTTTCTAGCGTGGACTTCAGAATAGACAACATGTTCTTTTCAGTCTTCACGGCGATCTGAAACTCCTGCACAATTTCTGCAAAGTTTTTGTCATGAAATTACATCGTTCACGAATTTGTATCCCACACCGTGCACGGTTCGAATATGACGCGGGTCTGCCGGATTGGATTCAAGTTTCGAGCGCAAACCGGCAACATGATTGTCAACGGTACGGCTCACGGGAAACGCTTCATAGCCCCACACTTCATCGAGCAGTTGATCGCGGGTCACCACTTCTCCGGCGCGCGAAGCCAACAGGCGCAGGATCGCAAATTCCTTTCGCGTCATTTCTATTGGTTTTCCTTTACGCCGCGCCTCGTAGCGGCGAAAGTTCACCTCGACATCGGCAAAAACCAATTCGTCCGGGAGATTCGACTGGACCTGGGTCCGCCGCAGGACAGCGCGAATTCGCGCGGCGAGTTCCCGCACCGAAAACGGCTTGGCCATGTAGTCGTCGGCGCCCAGATCGAGGCCGAGCACGCGGTCCGATTCTTCACTACGGGCGGTCAGCATGACGATCGGTGTCTGCAGCCCTTCGCCTCGAAGTTTTTTGCAGAGCTCGAGTCCGCTCATGCCGGGCAGCATCAAATCCAGAACGATCAGATCCGGCTTATGGGCTTGCTGGTATTTGTAGCCGGTTTCGCCGTCCGCTGCGGCATAAACCTCGTAGCCTTCATACTTCAGGTTGTCCACAAGGCCGCGAAGAATCGCCTGATCGTCTTCCACGACGAGAACCTTCGTCATGCAGTCACCTCCGATGGAGAAGATGCAGAAGCCGGAATTCGAATTGACAACGTACTACCGGCGCCGGCGTCGCTCTTAATTTCAATGCGCCCGCCATGAGCCTGAACGACATGCTGAACCACGGTGAGACCCAGTCCTGTCCCGGCAACCGTCCCTCCTGTTGCCGGACCTCGATAGAATTTTTCAAAAATGCGCGTCTGCTCCGCCGGAGCTATTCCGATGCCGCGATCTCGGACTTCGATGACAGCTTCGCGATCTTCACCTCTCAGCGAAAGATCGATGTCCCGCGAATCACCCGAATACTTCATCGCGTTGGAGAGGAGATTAAGGATGGCCTGTTCCATCGCATCGGCATCAACGGATGCGCCGCCGACGCCGTTGTGGATCGCTACATTCAAAGTGAAACCCTGTTGAGAGAGCGGGTACTGCATCGCGCGAGCGGCGGATTGCACGACATTCGCCAGGTTCGCCGGACGCATCTGGTAAATGCGTTTGCCCTGCTCGATCTTCGAGAAATCGAGAACATTGTCGACGAGGCGCGTCAGACGCTCGCTTTCATTGACGATGGTCTCCAGATACTCCGAATGCGTTCGCGCGTCGCGCGCGCGGCCCAGGGACAGCGTTTCCGCGAACATTCGGATTGCTGTGAGTGGAGTTTTCAATTCGTGCGAGACGCTGGCCACAAATTGCGAGCGAAGTTCCGACATCCGCAGATCGCGGTTGACATCACGCATGAGCACAAACCCAGCCACAGCCGTCACGAGAAGGATCAAGCCAATGCCAATCGCATAGATGGATGCCCATGAACCGTTCGATGCGACGTGGAGTTGTCCCTCCTTGAATTTCACATTCACGCCACGAAACCCTTCACCAAGCGACTCACTGCCCGGGAGCGGTTGAGCGGCAAGCATTGCACCGGGAACAACAAACTTTCGAGAGACCGCCGACGATGAAATGACAAACACAAGCTCCGGCAGCGGCGGTTCCGCCGGAACCGCGGTGATGAGCCATGGCTCGTTTCCATATGCCAGCCACGACGTTTCCGCAACAGGCTTCAGGCGATGAAAGTCTTTTGCCAGCGAGGCCATCTGATCCATTTCAGCGATCCGCGCTTCGATAAGATTTCGAGCAGCGATCGCTCTTCCGCTTCCTGACATGTTCAGCAGAGAGCGAATCAGGTAAGCCTGATGAACAGAAATCCATCGCGTTTTGTTGACGCGCTCAATCGCATGATCGATGGCCGCTTCGGATTCGTTCAACCCGCTCGCCAGGCGCTCAGCGGCATAGAGGCTGTAGGGAATATCATCCTCGTCCGCCGCTGCATCACAGTTGCGGAGCATACGGTGATATATCGGCGCTGCTTCCTTTGATCTTCCATCCTTCATCAGAGAACGCGCCTCAAGTAAGCCGGCTTCGCAGCTCTCCGAGTCACTCCGCGACGCATCAAACGCCTGATGATAGGCGGAGGCGGCGCCGGCAAAATCCTTCCGGATGAATTCCAACGATTCACCTTCGCTTCGATATTTTGCAAACTCCCGAGAAGTATTCGCCTTCGGGGCGGATTCCCAGGGCATTACCAGGCGATCTCCATCAAGGGCAGAAACAAACACCAGGGAAGAATCCGGAGGCTGCTCGATTTCAGAAGGCGCCGCCGGCAAGCGAATCCATCGATTGATCTCGCGCAGCTTCACCGCGTCGAGGCGCGCAAGCAGTTCGCGCCGCACCTGTTCGACCTGGGTGCGTCTCGCCTCAAGAGCTCTCGTTTGAGCCAGCTCTGTTTCCTGACGCACGACTCTGGTCGCCAATCCAATCAAAACACCGGCGGGCAGGAGAATCGCGATAAGGATCAGGACGAGCTGCCGTGAACTTCGGTATTGCCGCAATTTTCAACCCTCACCGGGCTCTATGTGGTCGCGGGCTTTATGCCCGCGTTCAAATTCGTCACTATCTTGCACCCACCCCAGGCCGTGAGTTGTCACGAAATTGTCAGGTTTTCGGTACAATGCGTCATCCGCATTCGAGCCGGAATTGGGGGAGGGGCCATGCACCGCAGCAGAATCCTGATTGTCATTTGTCTATTGACGCTGGTCAGCGTTGCTTCCGCGCAGCAGGGACCGACGGGCAAGCGATCGCTGACTCACAACGATTACGATAGCTGGAAATCCATTCAAGCGCCGAAATTGTCACGCGACGGAAAATTCCTTGCGTACGCTTTGACGCCGCAGGATGGCGATGCCGAATTCGTCGTGCGCAATCTCGCGACGGGTACGGAATGGAAGCATCCTATCGGAACCCGGCCGCCTCAAACCACAACGGACGACGAAACAGGCCTGCCCGCAGCGCAGGCGGCTGACGCACAGGCGCCCCAGATCTTCTTCACGTCGGATGTGAAGTTTGTGGCCTTTCAGATTCGGCCTGCAAAGGCTGAAATGGACCGCGCAAAAAAGGATAAAAAGAAACCCGAGGATCAGCCGAAGAATTCTCTCGGCCTTATGGATCTTTCAAACGGCAAGGTTGTCACGCTCGATCGCGTCAAAAATTTTCAGGTTCCCGCTGATGCCGGTGGATGGGTCGCCTATCTGAAGGAAGCTCCGCCCGCCGCAGCACCGGCAACACCTGCAGCGCCGGCGGTAACGGGCGGCGGCGCCGGGAACCGGCCGGCGGCAAAAAACAAGAAGGAGTACGGCACCGAGATGGTGCTTCGCAACCTGGCGGATCAGTCGGAACGCTCCCTGGCCGATGTGCTCGAATACAGCTTCAGCCGCGACGGCAAGACCCTCGCATTCGCGGTTTCCTCTCATACCGAAAACAACGAGGGCGTGTACGCCATCACGCCCGGCGGTGCCGCAGACCCTGTGAGCCTGCTCAAAGGCAAGGGGAAATACACGAAGATCACCTGGGATGAAAAACAAACCGAAATCGCTTTTCTGAGCGATCGCGACGACTCGGCCGCATCTCAGCCGAAAATGAAACTCTATCGCTGGGATCGGCGCGCATCGAACGTGACTGAACTGGCTTCAACTTCGACGTCCGGTTTTCACGCCGGCCTCGTGATCAGTGAACGCGGCGCCATTTCCTTTTCGCTTGATGGAACCAGGGTCTTCTTCGGAGTTGCGCCCCCGCCCGAACCGGAAAAGGATCCTGCCGAACCGGCGGTTGATGACGATAAACCTTCGTTCGATCTATGGAACTGGAAAGACGACTTCATTCAGCCCATGCAGAAAGTTCGCGCTACACAGGATCGCAATCGTTCGTACCGCGCTGTCGTTAATATTCCGAGCGGAAAGTTTTTGCAGCTTGCCGATGAAACAATGGAAGGCGTTGTACCCTCGACGGACGGTAATCTCGCCGTTGGCTCGGACGATCGCGCCTACCGCACGCTGGTCGGAGTCGACACCAATTACTCCGATTACTACCTCGTGAATACCGGATCCGGAACACGCAAACCTCTAATCAAAAAACAGAATGGCGCTGTTTCGTGGTCGCCGAATGGAAAATACCTGCTTTACTATCACGACAAGAACTGGTTCACGATCTCCGCTGCCGACGGCAAAACCACCAATCTGACTGCAAACCTTGCCGCGAAATTCTGGCAGGAAGATTTTGATTCGCCGAGCGCTCCGCCAAGCTACGGCAACGCGGTCTGGACCCGCGATGACAAATATGTGCTCCTCAACGATCGCTACGATATCTGGCAGGTGGCGACCGACGGATCCGGAGCAAAAAACCTGACCGACGGCGCCGGACGAAAAGAGAAGATCACATTTCGATATGTCCGGTTGGAACTTCAGGAACCGGGTCAGGAACGCGGAATCGATCCGGCGAAACCGCTGCTTTTGAGCGCTGTTAATGAGTGGACTCGAGATGAAGGTTTCTATCGCGATCGGATTGAAGGCGGCCTGCCTGAAAAACTGATCATGGCGGCGAAAGCATTCCGAAATCCGGTCAAAGCGAAAGACGCGGATGTCGTGATGCTCACCGAATCCACATTCAACGAATTCCCCGACATCATGATTACGAATCCGGAATTCAAAGACCTCCGGAAGGTCACGAACGCGAATCCTCAAAAGGCAGGGCTCCTGTGGGGAACGTCGGAGTTGGTTCGCTACAAGAATGCCGACGGCGTTCAGCTCAGCGGACTCCTGATGAAGCCCGAGAATTTCGATCCGTCGAAAAAGTATCCGATGATCGTTAATATCTACGAGAAACTTTCGCAGAACTTCAACAACTTCGTGAATCCGACTCCCACGAACTCGATCAATGCTTCGTATTATGTGAGCAATGGTTACGTGGTGCTGGAACCGGATATCGTATACACCATCGGGTATCCCGGACAGAGCGCGCTCAAGTGCGTCCTGCCTGCAATTCAGGCGGTGGTCGATAAGGGATTCATCGATGAAAACGCAATCGGCATCCAGGGCCACAGTTGGGGCGGCTATCAGATCGCGTACATGCTGACACAGACGAATCGATTTAAAGCAGCGGCGCCCGGCGCCGTTGTTGCGAACATGACCTCCGCGTACAGCGGGGTTCGATGGGGCACGGGGCTTCCCCGGCAGTTCCAATACGAGCACACACAGAGCCGCATCGGCGGAAACATCTGGGAATATCCGATGCGTTTCGTCGAAAACTCGCCGCTCTTTCAGCTCGATCGCGTGCAGACACCGATTCTGACGATTCACAATGACGGCGACGATGCCGTTCCGTGGTATCAGGGAATCGAGTTTTACCTCGGCCTTCGGCGATTAGGCAAAGAGGTCTACCTGTTCAGCTACAACGGCGAACCGCATAACCTGCGCCGCCGTCCAAACCAGAAGGACTACACGCTCCGTCTCCAGCAGTTTTTCGATCACTTTTTGAAAGGTGCTCCGGCCCCCGATTGGATGACGAAAGGAATTCCATATTTGCAAAAAGGAAAGCAAACCGGAACCGGCACATCAAGTAACTGAGGTATTCCAGTTGGGTCACACATGATGATCGGCCAGACGGTTTCGCACTACAGAATCCTCGAGCAGTTGGGCGCCGGCGGTATGGGCGTCGTTTACAAAGCAGAGGATGTGCGGCTCGGCCGGCCTGTGGCCGTGAAATTTCTGCCTGAAGAGTGG